>NZ_JAUEYN010000020.1:0-113488 GCF_032489675.1 Bradyrhizobium sp. SZCCHNR1043 | reverse complement strand
ATGGCTCGAAATTGCACCGCGCCGAGCCCTCTCACCCCCCTAATTCGGATTCTTGCCCAGCCTCGTCGGGCAAATCACCTGCACATTTCCGCGCGTCCCTGCTGCCGCATGAGGGGCGTTTCGCGACCGTCACGGATCGTTGGCAGTGGGATGCGATGGGCGTGTGTCGACGCAGCGTGAATTAGTTCGCGCGGACGAACGGCGATGCACGCACGGTCAAGTCGCGCGGTCCTGATATCCCGATGCTGATATCAACTCATGTCGAAGCTTTCGCTTCGCGTGGGGATGGTGGCCAACAAGCCCGGCGCACCAGGGAGAACGCGAAGCAGCCGTTAAAACCAATCGCGCAGGGAGGGCCGGATGATCCGGCGCGTACCTGTGGTTCCTGCCGCCAGCATTTTCCTTCGCTGGCGGGCCATGGGTGCGGTCGGCACCCGGCTCTCCCTGCGCCCTCATGATTTCGAGGGCGAGACGATCGGCACAGCTCGGGCGCAAAGCGCGCCGCGAGGCTGATAGGTCTTGCCCTAAACGAGAAGGACCACGGCGGTCATGGTGATCACTCAACACGAAGGCGGTGCCCACCCTCCCCTGAAGGGGGAGGGTCGCCTCACGGAGAGCGAAGCGAAACGTGAGGCGGGGTGGGGTGATCTCTCCTCTGGCGCTGGCGTGCGTGGAGAGATCACCCCACCCCGCTCGCCCGCTTCGCGTGCGATCGACCCTCCCCCTCCAGGGGAGGGTGGAGGCTCGCAGCCGGCAGCAGCGGCTACATCACGGGCGTTGAAAGGAGGATTATCGGCTGGCTCGGGGACGAGCGTGTCGCTGATGTCCCGAAGACATCAGCTAAATCGATGCCACCCAATCAGATCCGGAGGCGCATCAGCGCCGTCGTCTGTCACAGAGTTCTGTGCGGGGGAGGTCACCACCAAAATGGTGCCCAGGAAAGGACTCGAACCTTCACGGCCGTTAAGCCACTGGCACCTGAAGCCAGCGCGTCTACCAATTCCGCCACCTGGGCATGGGGGCGCTGTGTACGGATCGAACGGGCGCTTGTCAAACCGCTGAACGCCCAAGATGACAATTTTTCTGAAGCCATGCGCAAAAACACGGCTCCCTTTTCCGCGGTGCGGGCGATGGGCTATACAGCGGCCCAGGATGGCGGGCCGCGGAGTGCGAATCGCCGCTGACAGCTATCTCGTCCGGGGCGGACCGACCGCCCGGCAATCCCAGGACTCATTCCATGGCATCGAATCTGGACACATTGGTTACCGTCTTCGGCGGCTCCGGCTTCGTCGGGCGCAACGTGGTCCGGGCGCTGGCCAAGCGCGACTACCGCATCCGTGTCGCGGTGCGCCGGCCGGAGCTCGCCGGCCACCTGCAGCCGCTCGGCCGGGTCGGCCAGATCCACGCCGTACAGGCCAATCTGCGCTATCCCGACTCGGTCGCATCAGCGCTGCGTGACAGCCATGTCGCGATCAACCTGGTCGGCGTCCTGACCGAGAGCGGCGCGCAGACCTTCGAGGCCGTGCAGGCCGAGGGTGCCGCCACCGTCGCCAAGGCGGCGGCCGCCGCTGGCGCCCGCATGGTGCACGTCTCAGCGATCGGCGCCGACGCGGAGTCGGCCTCGAGCTATGCCCGCGCCAAGGCGGCCGGCGAGACCGCCGTGCTGGCCGCGGTGCCCGAGGCCGTGATCATGCGCCCCTCGGTCGTGTTCGGCCCCGAGGACCAGTTCACCAACCGCTTTGCGGCGCTCGCGCGGGTCTCGCCGTTCCTGCCGCTGATCGGCGGCGGCGAGACGAAGATGCAGCCGGTCTATGTCGGCGACGTCGCCACCGCGGTGGCCGATGCGGTCGACGGCAAGGCGCAGCCGGGCGCGACCTACGAGCTCGGCGGGCCGGAGGTGCTGAGCTTCCGGGAGATCCTGAAAATCATCCTCGACATCACCGACCGCGACCGCGCGCTGCTGCCGCTGCCGTTCGGGCTCGCCAAGCTGCAGGCCGCAATCCTGCAGTTCGCGCCGGGGCCGCTGAAGCTGACGCCCGACCAGGTCGAGCTCTTGCGCTACGACAACGTGGTGTCGGAAGCCGCGAAGGCGGCCGGGCTGACCTTGCAGGGCCTCGGCATCACGCCGGACTCGCTCGAGGCGGTCGCCCCGCAATATCTCTGGCGCTTCCGTCCGTCCGGGCAGTTCCAGCGCAAGAACGCGTGAGGGGCCACCGGCCTCTCCACGTCATTGCGAGGAGCGAAGCGACGAAGCAATCCAGAGTCTCGCCCACCAAACTGGATTGCTTCGCTTACGCTCGCAATGACGGTGGATGGAGCTGGGGCTCAGCTCACTTCCCCAGCGCCAGCGCGATCAGGCCGAGGGTGCCGACGATCACGCGCCACCAGGCGAACAGCACGAAGCCGTGGCGGGTGACGTAGCCGAGGAAGGCCTTCACCACGATCATGGCGGTGATGAAGGAGACGACGAAGCCGATCGCGATGAGGCCGAGGTGATCGGACGTCATCTCGGCGCGGCTCTTGTAGAAGTCGTAGACGAAGGCGCCGACCATGGTCGGGATCGCCAGGAAGAAGGAGAACTCCGCGGCCGAGCGCTTGTCGCCGCCGAGCAGCATCGCCGCCACGATGGTGGCGCCGGAGCGCGACACGCCTGGGATCATGGCCAAGCACTGCGCGACGCCGATCCACAGATACATCATGAGCGGATAGCGCGTGGCGTCGTGCTCCCGCGGCTTGAGATCGATCTGATCGACCCACAGCAGGATGGCGCCGCCGACGATCAGCGAGAAGCACACGACCCAGGGATCGAACAGGAGCGCCTTGATGTACTTGCCGGCGATGAGGCCGATGATGACGGCGGGCAGGAAGGCGATCAGCACGCCGATGATGAATCGGCGGTCGTCAGCGTTCGACATCGCGCCGATGGCGACGCGCGACAGCTTGAAGAAGTACAGCGCGACGATGGCGAGGATGGCGCCGAGCTGGATCAGGATCGCAAAACTCTTCCAGAACCCCTCGTCGCCGAGCCCGAAGAAGCGTTCCGCCAGCAACAGATGGCCGGTCGAGGATACGGGAAGAAACTCGGTGACGCCCTCGATTATGCCGAGAAGCACCGCCCGCAGCGTATCTGACATCATTGATCGGATCCTGGATTGCCGGCAAAACGCGGCCCTTCTCGCCTATTCGGCTCCCGCCCGCAATTGCAAAAAGCGCTCGAACCGGCCACATCCGATGAATGAACCGGCGTGTGATCGGCCATGCGAATCAGAACGAGGCAATGCCGGACAGCGGATCGGGCGCGCTGATCGCTGTTCCCGAAAGCGCCGTTTCCCGCATGACCGCCCGTCGCCCTACTGCTTACACTTTCGCCGACCATGCGCTAATGGTCCGATTCGCGAGCGCACCCGCGCGCCGGTATCGGGACGAGGCGTCGGTGCGAACCGATGGTTGATTGTTCGTTAAGCGCCGTAGCCGCGGAATCGTCGAAAGGCTCCATGTACACGCTCTACCACCATCCCTTCTGCCCGCATTCACGCTTCGTCCGGCTGGTGCTCGGCGAATACGGGCTCGATCTGCGCCTGGTGGAGGAACGCGCCTGGGAGCGCCGCGAGGCGTTTCTCGTGCTCAATCCCGCGGCCATCACGCCGGTGCTGTCGGTCGAAGGCCTGCCGCCGGTGCCCGGTGTCGGCGTGATCGCCGAGTTCATCGACGAGACCTGCGGGCCCGAGATGGGCGATCGCCGGCTGATGCCGGCGTCGGCGGCCGAGCGCGTCGAGGTGCGCCGGCTGATGGACTGGTTCAACACCAAGTTCTTCGAGGAGGCCTCGAACCTGCTGGTCACCGAGCGCATCTACAAGCGCTTCATGAGCGAGGAGGATGGCGGCGGGCCGCCGTCGACCGACGTGATTCGCGCCGCCAAGACCAATGTGCGCTATCATCTCGCCTATATCGGCTGGCTGGCGCAGCGGCGCAATTTCCTGGCCGGCGACCGGCTGACCTATGCCGACCTGGCCGCCGCCGCGCATCTGTCGGCGATCGACTATCTGGGCGACGTGCCATGGATCGAGGACGACGCAGCGAAGGCGTGGTACGCGCGGGTGAAGTCGCGGCCGTCGTTCCGGCCGCTGCTCTCCGACTGGCTGGCGGGCGTCCCGGCGTCGCGGACCTATGTGGACCTGGACTTCTGAGCGCCGATAGGCCCACGCCGGAGACGTTGAAGGCGGCGCTGACCGTCGAGGCGCAACGGCTGGGCTTCGATGCCATCGGCATCACCGCCCCGGTCGTGAGCGCCGAGCGGGCCGCCGCGTTCGAACGCTTTCTCGCCGCCGGCCAGCACGGCGACATGGACTGGCTGGCGCGCGAGCCGTCCCGCCGCACCGATCCCACCACGCTGTGGCGCGAGGTCCGCAGCATCATCATCCTCGGCGTCAATTACGGCCCCGACGAGGATCCGCGCGCGGTCCTGTCCCAGCGCAGCAACGCTGCGATTTCGGTCTATGCCCGCGGCGACGACTATCACGACGTCATCAAGAAGAACCTCAAGACGCTCGCCCGCTGGCTGGTCGCGCAATCCGGCGGCGACGTGAAGGTGTTCGTCGACACCGCGGCCGTCATGGAGAAGCCGCTGGCCGAAGCGGCCGGGCTCGGCTGGCAGGGCAAGCACACCAACCTGGTGTCGCGCGGTTTCGGCTCCTGGCTGTTCCTCGGCGCCATCTACACCACGCTGGACCTGCCCGCCGATGCGCCGGAGCGCGATCATTGCGGCTCGTGCCGGGCCTGCCTCGACAGCTGCCCGACCGCGGCGTTCCCGGCCCCCTACAGTCTCGATGCGCGGCGCTGCATCTCGTATCTCACCATCGAGAACAAGGGGCCGATCCCGCGCGAGTTCCGCAGGGCGCTGGGCAACCGCATCTACGGCTGCGACGACTGCCTCGCCGCCTGCCCGTGGAACAAGTTCGCGCAAGCGGGGCGCGAGGCGAAGCTGGCAGCCCGCGAATCGCTGCGGTCCCCCGATCTCGCCGAGCTGGCTGCGCTCGACGACGCCGCGTTTCGCGCACTGTTCACGAAATCGCCGATCAAGCGCATCGGCCGCGACCGCTTCCTGCGCAACGTGCTGATCGCGATCGGCAACTCCGGCGATGCGGCGCTGACGCCGGCCGCCGAGCGGCTGGCCGCCGATCCGAGTCCGCTGGTGCGCGGTGCCGCCGCCTGGGCGCTCGCTTGGCTGCTCGACGAGGCTGCTTACGCGCGACATGCGGAGGCGGCGCTGACGTCGGAGACCGACGAGAGCGTCCGCGCGGAATGGCAGGCGCGATGCTGAGGCGGGCCGCGTCAGCCCATCTCGCCGACGGCGGCCAGCATGCGCGTGATGTCCTGCGGACGCGACAGCCGGTGGTCGCCGTCCTGGATCATGGTCAGCACCACGTCTTCGGCCGGCAGGCGGTGGGTCAGTGCGAACGCATGCTGCCAGGGGACGTCGCGGTCCTGCGCGCCCTGCAGGATGCGCACCGGGCAGCCGACCTTGATGGCACCGCCGAGCAGGAGATGATTGCGCCCGTCCTCGATCAGCGCCCTGGTGATGGGATAGGGCTCGCCATACTCCGACGGACGCATCCAGACGCCCTTGGACTCGATCTCGGTCCGGACCACCGGCGGGAAGCCCTTCCACATCAGCTCCTCGGTGAAATCGGGCGCCGGGGCGATCAGGACCAGGCCGGCCAGCGTCGCCTCTGCCGGGTCCTTGAGCAGCTCGCGCGCCAGCAGCAGCGCCATCCAGCCGCCCATCGAGGAACCGATCACGACCTGCGGTCCGCGGCAGAATTGCCGGAACACCGCAACACTCTCCTCGAGCCAGCGGCCGATAGTGCCGTCGACGAAGCGGCCGCCGGATTCACCGTGACCGGAATAGTCGAAACGGACGCAGGCGCGGCCGCGCTCGGCGGCCCAGGCGTCGAGCGCCAGCGCCTTGGTGCCTTTCATGTCGGAATTGAAGCCACCGAGCCAGAACAGCCCGGGCGGGCGGCCTGGCCGCGCCCGCACCGCGATCCGGCGCGACGATTCGCCCGCGCCGACGGTGACGAAGACGGGCGTATCGGCATTTTCTGCAGCAGGGTTCATGGATCGTTACTCGATTTCGGGGGCTGTGTGGGCGAACCAGCCGGTCGCGTCAATCCGCTCGACCGGGCACTGCCGCTTGCGAAAGGGCCCTGCGCACTCTATGTCCGCGAGCGGAACCACGAGGCCTCGAAAGTGCGGTTTTGATCGCCATTCTTGACCATGTGGTCCCTTTGGGGGAATGCACGGCCGCGCCGAAGTCCTGCGCGTGCGACGCAAGAGCCATGACGGCCGGATGTTAATTCGACGCACGGGACGCCAGCTGTCTTGCCCGCGAGGGCATCTTCCTTCAAAATAGTCGCCTTCTTCCACAACCTTGGAGAACTACCCATTCGCCGCCCCAATCGAGCCCCGCCCGCTGCCGTCAAAGACGGGCCGCGCACAAATGATGAGATTCGCAATGCGCAGATCCAGCTGATCGATTCAGAAGGTACCAACCGCGGCACTGTCGAGACCGTGGTTGCGATCAAGATGGCCGCTGATGCCGGCATGGATCTGGTCGAGATTTCGCCGAACAACAATCCTCCCGTCTGTAAGATCATGGACTACGGGAAGTACAAGTATTCGGCGCAGAAGAAGGCCGCCGAGGCCCGCAAGAAGCAGAAGGTCGTCGAGATCAAGGAGATCAAGCTCCGCCCGATGATCGATGACCACGACTACGACGTGAAGATGCGGGCGATGCAGCGCTTCTTCGAAGAGGGCGACAAGGTCAAGATCACGCTGCGCTATCGCGGCCGCGAAATGGCGCACCAGGAGATCGGCACCAAGCTGCTCGACAAGGTCAAGTCCGACGTCGCGGCTTTCGCCAAGGTCGAGCAGGACGCGCGGTTCGAGGGACGCCAGGTGGTCATGGTTCTGGCCCCGCGCTAGTCGCCAGCCACCGACGCACCAAACCGAGCCCGCCACACGTCTGGCGGGCTTTTCTCTTGAGGCCCCCGTCAGAACCGCTCTTTGCGGGCGCGGATCAGGACCTGCCACCGCCCGCTGCAGCTGCCGGAGGAGCCTTTGCGGCTCCACCGAACGGAGCCGGCCGGTGCTGGTGGCCGAGGGCCGCCCTGGGATACCTGTACCCGCGGCTCGCATGTCGGCTGACCATGGCTCGGACGAGCCGATTCGGCGGTTCAGCGTTGCCAAGAGCCACCGTCTCTGGCATAAGCGCGGCCTTCGTCGCCCGGCTGATCAAGGGCTGCCGTGGCGATGTCCCTGTGCGGGTGGGTCCTCGTTTGGACCCGAAACCTGAGCACAACCAACGCTCTAACGAGCATTTTCGCCGGATGGCGCCGCTCTAGCGGGCGGCTTGCCGTTGGCATGAAGGAGAGCCAAATGCCCAAGCTGAAGACCAAATCCGGCGCCAAAAAGCGCTTCAAGGTGACTGCCACCGGCAAAGTGATGCACGCCCAGCGCGGCAAGCGCCACGGCATGATCAAGCGGACGAAGAAGCAGATCCGGCAGCTGCGCGGCACCCGCGTGCTGTTCAAGACCGACGGCGACAACGTCAAGAAGTACTTCTTGCCGAACGCCTGACCGGCCTCTCGCTTCCGAAACCCTGGCCGCCTCCAAGCCGCGGCTGATCGCCATCTCTGAATCCAAGGATACCCGGCATGTCTCGCGTCAAACGCGGTGTGACCGCCCACGCCAAGCACAAGAAAGTCTTCAAGGCCGCCAAGGGCTATTACGGCCGCCGCAAGAACACGATCCGCACCGCCAAGCAGGCCGTCGAGAAGGCCGGCCAGTATGCGTTCCGCGATCGCAAGCGCAAGAAGCGCACCTTCCGCGCGCTCTGGATCCAGCGCCTGAACGCCGCTGTGCGTCCGTTCGAGCTGACCTACAGCCGATTTATCGACGGCCTGTCCAAGTCCGGCATCACCGTCGACCGCAAGGTGCTGTCGGATCTCGCGATCAACGAGCCCGCCGCGTTCCAGGCGATCGTTGAGAAGGCCAAGGCGGCGCTCGCCGCCTGATCGCCCTTCCTCATCGCGAGGACTGCAAAGCGGCCGACGATCTCGGCCGCTTTTTGCTGTTCGGCGACATCGATCCTTTCGCTTGACCCCTGTCGCCCGCGCGGCGACAACCCAGCCGCCTTTGTCCCGCGGAGATTTTGACCGTGTCCGACCTCGCCTCGCTCGAGACCTCGATCCTCGACCAGATCGCCACCGCCGGCGATGAAGCCGCGCTGGAAGCCGTGCGCGTCGCAGCCCTCGGCAAGAAGGGCTCGATCTCGGCGCTGCTGGCCACGCTCGGCAAGATGTCTCCCGACGAGCGCAAGACGCAAGGCGCGGCAATCAACCTTGCCAAGGACAAGGTCACGCAGGCGCTGACCGCGCGCCGCGAGGTGCTCAAGGCCGCAGCGCTGGACGCGAGGCTCGCGGCCGAGACCATCGACGTCACCCTGCCGCTGCAGGATTCGCCGGCCGAGACCGGCCGCATCCATCCGCTCAGCCAGGTGATGGACGAATTGACCACGATTTTCGCCGACATGGGCTTCTCGATCGCGGAGGGCCCCGATGTCGAGACCGACGACTACAACTTCACCAAGCTGAACTTCCCGGAAGGCCATCCGGCGCGGGAGATGCACGACACGTTCTTCTTCAATCCGAAGCCGGACGGCTCGCGCATGCTGCTGCGGACCCACACCTCGCCGGTGCAGGTGCGGACGATGCTGAGCCAGAAGCCGCCGATCCGCGTGATCTGCCCGGGCCGCACCTACCGCATCGATTCGGACGCGACCCACACGCCGCAATTCCACCAGGTCGAAGGCCTCGTCATCGACAAGGGCTCGCATCTCGGCCACCTCAAATGGATCCTGCACGAGTTCTGCAAGGCGTTCTTCGAGGTCGACCACATCAACATGAAATTCCGGCCGTCGTTCTTCCCGTTCACCGAGCCGTCGCTCGAGGTCGATATCCAGTGCCGCCGCGACAAGGGCGAGATCCGCTTCGGCGAAGGCGAGGACTGGCTGGAGATTCTCGGCTGCGGCATGGTGCATCCGAACGTGCTGCGCGCCTGTGGCATCGATCCCGACGAGTACCAGGGTTTTGCCTGGGGCATGGGCATCGACCGCATTGCGATGCTGAAATACGGCATGAGCGACCTGCGCCAATTGTTCGAAGGCGACGTCCGCTGGCTGTCCCACTACGGCTTCAAGCCGCTGGATGTGCCGACGCTCGCGGGGGGATTGAGCGCGTGAGCGTTGCCGGCCTCGCTGTCTCCGCTCGGGCGGTAGGACTCCCTCTCCCGCTTGCGGGGGAGAGCTGGATCCCCCGCGCGCGCGCTTCGACAACCACCGGTTTCTCCGTTCCCTCCCCCCTTGTGGGGGAGGGTCAGGGAGGGGGGTAGCCCCGGATGCCGCACGCAGTTGTCAGCGAGCGCCATCGCCGCCGGGCGAAGCAACTTCGCCAGGCGATGACGCGCGCCGAGACACTGCTCTGGCGCTACATCAAGGCGAACCGGATCGATGGCGCCAGCTTTCGCCGCCAAGTCCCGTTTCGTAACTACATTGCTGACTTCGTCTGCTTCTCGGCAAAGCTTGTCATCGAACTCGACGGGGAATCGCATGATTTCGCCGAACGGCAGGCAAGAGACGCCCAACGCGACGCATTCTTCGCAGCCGAAGGCTTTGAAGTCCACCGCTTCACCAACGAGCAGGTGACTTCGAACTTGGAAGGCGTCGTTGAAGCCATCCGTCAGGCTCTCGCCGTCCGCGCCCGTGGCTTACCCCCCTCCCCAACCCTCCCCCACAAGGGGGGAGGGAGCGGAGAGAGCTGTGCAAGCGGCCAAGACGGCACATACGAAGCCAACACACACGATACAAACACCAGCAAGATCCGAGGCATGCAGCCATGAAATTCACTTTGTCCTGGCTGAAGGACCATCTCGACACCGATGAGCCGGTGGAGAGGCTCGCCGAGAAGCTCACCATGATCGGCCTCGAGGTCGAGCATCTCGAGGACAAAGCGAAGCTGCTCGCGCCCTATCGAATCGCGCGCGTCGTTTCCGCCGAGCAGCACCCGAACGCCGACCGCTTACGCGTCTGCATGGTCGACACCGGTGACGGTGGCGCGCCGGTGCAGGTGGTGTGCGGTGCGCCGAACGCGCGCGCGGGCCTGGTGTCGGTGTTCTCGCCGCCCGGCACCTACATCCCCGGCAAGAACATCACGCTCTCGGTCGGCACGATCCGCGGCGTCGAGAGCCGTGGCATGCTGTGCTCGGCGGCCGAGCTGCAGATTTCCGACGATCACGACGGCATCATGGAGCTGCCGGCGGATGCGCCGATCGGCACTCCTTACGCGGAGTGGGCCGGCCTCGGCGATCCCATGTTCGAGATCAACCTGACGCCGAACCGCCAGGACTGCACCGGCGTGCACGGCATCGCCCGCGACCTCGCCGCCGCCGACATGGGCAAGCTGAAGGACCCCGGCATCAAGCCGGCGAAGGGCGAGCTCCCCTGCCCGGTGAAGGTCACGGTCGAGGACGAGAAGCTTTGTCCGGGCTTCGCGCTGCGACTGGTGCGCGGCGTCAAGAACGGCCCGTCGCCGAAGTGGCTGCAGCAGCGCCTCACATCGATCGGCCTGCGCCCGATCAACGCGCTGGTCGACATCACCAACTACATGACCTTCGACCGCGCGCGTCCGCTGCACGTGTTCGACGCCAAGAAGGTGAAGGGCAATCTGGTCGTCCGCCGCGCGCGTGACGGCGAGACCCTGCTCGCGCTCGACGGCCGGACCTACACGCTCGACCATTCGATGTGCGTCATCGCCGACGATTCCGGCGTCGAATCGCTCGCCGGCATCATGGGCGGCGAAGCCTCCGGCTGCGACGAAGGCACCACCGACGTGCTGATCGAATCGGCGCTGTGGAACGAGATCAACATCGCCCAGACCGGCCGCAAGCTCGGCATCAATTCCGACGCGCGCTACCGCTTCGAGCGCGGCGTCGATCCGGCCTTCATGGTGCCGGGCCTGGAGATGGCGACCAGGCTCGTGCTCGAGCTTTGCGGCGGCACGCCGTCGGAGACCGTCGTCGTCGGCAATCCGTTTGGTGATGACCGTATCATCGATTTCCCACTGACCGAGGTGAAGCGGCTGGCGGGCATCGAGGTGCCGCTGACCGAGATGCGGCGGATCCTGACGCATCTCGGCTTCGTGGTCGCCGGCAACGGCCCGGTCGTGAAGGTCGCGGTGCCCTCCTGGCGCAGCGACGTGCATGGCAAGGCCGACATCGTCGAGGAGGTCGTGCGCATCGTCGGCGTCGACAAGGTGCCGATGACGCCGTTCGAGCGCGGCGATGCCCCGCGCAAGCCGGTGCTGACGCCGATCCAGCTGCGCACCCGGCGCGCCAAGCGCGCGCTGGCGGCGCGCGGCATGGTCGAGGCCGTGACCTGGTCGTTCATCTCCAAGCCGGCGGCCGAGCTGTTCGGCGGCGGCAAGGCCGAGCTCGCGCTTGCGAACCCGATTGCCGCCGATCTCTCCGACATGCGGCCGAGCCTGCTGCCGGGACTGATCGCAACCGTGCAGGCCAACGCCGATCGTGGCTTCGGCGATGCCGCGATCTTCGAGGTCGGGCAGATCTTCAAGGGCGATGGCCCCGCGGACCAGCTCATGGCGGCGAGCGGCATCCGCCGTGGCGTCGCGTCGGCGAAGGGTCTCGGCCGACATTGGACGGGATCTCAGGCGGCGAGCGCTTACGACGCGAAGGCCGATGCACTCGCCGTGCTGGCGGCCGCCGGCGCGCCGATGGCGTCGCTGCAGATCGTCGCCGGCGGCCCCGCCTGGATGCATCCGGGACGCTCCGGCACGATCCAGATGGGACCGCAGAACGTGCTCGGCCATTTCGGCGAGCTGCATCCGCGCACGCTCGAGGCGCTGAAAGCCGACGGGCCGCTCGTCGCCTTCGAGGTGATCCTGGATCGCATTCCGGCCGCCAAGGCGAAGCCGACGCGCGCCAAGCCGGTGCTGGAGCTGTCCGCATTCCAGCCGGTGTCGCGCGACTTCGCCTTCATCGTCGATCGCAAGGTCAAGGCCGGCGATATCGTGCGCGCCGCGCAGGGCGTCGACAAGAAGCTGATCACCGATGTCGCCGTGTTCGACGTCTACGAGGGCAAGGGCATCGAGGACGGCAAGAAGTCGGTAGCGATCGCCGTCACCCTGCAGCCGCGCGAGAGGACGATGACGGACGAGGAGATCGACGCCGTCGCGGCAAAGATCACGGCCGACGTTGGCAAGAAGACCGGCGGCACGTTGCGCGGATGAGCCTGTCCGGGCTCATCCCTGCCGATCTCAGCCTGTTCGCGGCGGTCGCGCTGGCGATCGTCGCTTTCATCGCCGCAACCGCGCGCGGCTTCTCCGGCTTCGGCGCGGCGCTGATCTTCATGCCGCTCGCGAGCAGCTTTGCGACGCCCCGTCTGGTCGCGCCGCTGCTGCTGGTGATCGACTTCGTATCGATGGCCCCAATGGTGGCGCCGGCCTGGCGCGAGGCCGACCGCAAGGCCACCGCCGTGATCGTCGCGGGTGCGTTGGTCGGCGTGCCCGTGGGCACCTATTTCCTCAGCCGGCTGGACCCTGTCACCGTACGCTGGATCATCACCGGTTTCGTGATCGCGCTGCTTGCGCTGCTGCTGTCCGGCTGGCGCTATCGCGGCAGGGAGTACACCGCGCTGTCGGTCGCTGTCGGCTATATCTCCGGATTCTGCAGCGGACTGGCGCAGACCGGGGGCCCGCCGATCGTCGGCTACTGGCTGGGACGCCCGATCCCGCCAAAGATCGCGCGAGCGAATATCGTGCTGTTCTTCGGCGCATCGGACTTCTTCGCGATGGTGAGCTACGCAATGAGCGGGCTGATCACCTGGGATTCGCTGAAGCTTTCGCTGCTGATCGGTCCGGTCTACGCGCTTGGTGTCGCGTTCGGCGCGTCGCTGTTCGGCCGTGCCAGCGAGCAGGTGTTTCGCGCCATCTGCTATGCGCTGATCGCAATCGCCGTGATCGCCGGCCTGCCGGCCCTCGACGGCGTGCTCGGGCGGGGTTAGCCTTCCTGCAACGAAGCAGACAGGGAGGCCACCGTGATCCATCGGCGAACAATGCTCAAGCTCGCGCTGGGAACGGCCGGCGCCATCGCGGCGCCCGCGGCGTTCGCGCAAGGCGCGAAGACGGGCACGCGCATCGTCTTCCTCGGCACCAAGGGCGGCCCACGCGTCGGCGTGGGCGCTTCAAATCCGGCCAACCTCGTCGTCGTCAACGGCACGCCGTTCGTGATCGATTGCGGCATGGGCGTCAGCCGTCAGCTCGTCAGTGCTGGGGTTCCGATCCCATCGATCAAGTACATCCTGATCAGCCACCACCATTCCGATCACAATCTCGAATACGGCAACCTGTTCTACAACGCCTGGGCCGCAGGATTGTCGACGCCGATCCAGTCGTTCGGACCGAGGGGCCTGGAGGCGATGACCAGGAGCTTCTGGGAAACTAACAAGTTCGACGTCGACACCCGCATCGCGGACGAAGGCCGGCCAGATCCGCGGCCACTCCTGGTCGCGAAGGATATCGACGCGGACGGCGTCGTGCTGAAGACGGCGAACGTGACGGTAACCGCGTTCCGCACGCCACATCCGCCGATCACCGACAACTTCGCGTACAAGTTCGAGACGCCCGACGGCACGATCGTGTTCTCGAGCGACACCGCCTATAACCCGAAGCTTGCAGAGTTTGCCAAGGGCGCCGATGTGCTCGTGCATGAATGCCTCTATGTGCCCGCGGTCGATCGGCTGGTCGCCAAGACGAAGAACGGCTCGACGCTGAAGAAGCACCTGCTCGACAGCCACACGACCACGGAAGACGTCGGACGCATCGCCGCGGCTGCAGGCGTGAAAGTGCTGGCGCTCAGCCACTTCGTACCCGGTGATGATCCCGAAGTGACGGACGAGGACTGGACGCGGGACGTGAAGAAGAACTACACGGGCCGCATCGTGGTCGCGAAAGACCTGATGGAATTGAAGCTGCCTGTGTAGCCAAGGCTGGGCGTGCTTCAATCGGCAGCTCGCCTGCATCAGCCGTAGGGTGGGCAAAGGCGCAGCCGTGCCATTTCAACGCTTGAGATCGCAGTTGCGCCGTGCCCACCATCTTGCTGATGAGTTTGCGGATCGACGGTCAATCCTCCGGCGAGGCCGAGCGCACCTTGCCGCGACGGCGCGGTCGTTGCCGCTCACTGCTCGGCTCCGGCTCGGCGTCCTTGATCGCGCCGATCCGGCGCAGCGCGGCTTCCGCGGCGCGCTCGCCGGAGTCCCAGGCGCCGTCGACCGTGCCCCACAGCGTTTCGTGCGTGGCCTCGCCGGCCAGGAACAGCGGGCCCAACGGTTCGCCCAGAATTTTGCGGGCGCCCTGGCTGCCGGGCGTGGCCGCCGACATCGCGCCGAGCACGCCCGGCACCTGGTTCCAGCGCGTGGCTGCTGACGACTTCACCGCTGCGGCGGCTTCACTTCCAAACAGCTTGCCGATCCACTCCCTGGCGAAGTCGGCCATCGCCGCCTCGCCCTGCGCTGATAGTTCGCGGCCGAAGGCGCCGGCAACATCGACGGTACAAAGCGACGATCCACCGATATTGGCAAGCAGCAGACCCGTGCGGTTGGAATTGCTCTGCTCGATGATGACCTCGTCCCGCGACAGGCCGAGCGGATTGCCCGCCAGCATCAGCGCAATGTGATCGTAGCTGCCGAGGCTGAGCTTGGCGGCGGCGTCGAGCTGCCGCTTCGGCAGCTCGGGCGCGAACTTGATGGCGCCTGACGTCAGCACGTTGGTCGACACCGTGAGGATGACGGCGCGCGTCGCGATTCGCCCCGCCGGCGTTTCCACCGCGACGTCGCGGTTGGTCCACACGACGCGCGTTGCCGGAGTCGACAGCGATGACGGCAACGATTCGCCGAGCTTGGCGAGGAACGTGCCCAGCCCCTGCCGGCAGGCCAGCGGAGCGCTGCGACCCTGTGCGCGCGCCTTGTCCATCGCGGAGAGATCGGCGAGATCCTTTCCGGTCGCGCTGGCGCCGAGCACGAACGCGGTGGTGCTGGTCCAGTCGCCCAGATCTTTCGGCAGCGCCGCGGCGCAGGAGGTATCGAGCTTGCCGCGCGCCGCCTCGTCGATGGCGCGATTGGCGCGCACCAGCCCGGCCAGGAACTGCTCGGTCTCGCCGGGCCGCGCATTGCGCCGGCCGACCCGGATCTTCTGCCCGACGGGAGCCGCGACGAGATCGAGTCCGACGCCGCGCGCGAGCCTTCCGATGGGATTGCTGTCGGCGCTGAGCAGCCAGCGGGCGCCGCGATCGAACGGCACGCCGAAGGTGGCGACATCCGTGCTGCAGCGACCGCCGATCTGCGGCGCGGCCTCCAGCACCACGACCTTGCGGTTGGCGGCCACGATCCGGCGGGCCGCGGCGATTCCCGCCGCACCCGCCCCGATCACGACAATGTCAGCCTCGCGCGGAACAGCCGCCTGCGCGGCGCGGCCTGAGATGGGCAGCGCGGCCAGCGCCGCGGAAGCGGAGAGGAAGCCGCGGCGCGTGAAGTTCATGACATGGTTTCCGAAAGCTTTGAACGAAACGAATACCGACCGAATTTGCCGTATCTGCTGCGCTGCGGCAACCGGGATGGTAAACGCGATACCGTGCGGACTGCTTCGACTATGAACCAAATTGCAACCGCAATCGACCATCATGGAAGAAGGGAAAAGCCGGCGACCGGCCAAGGTCGCCCGGGGAGCGTTATGGGTATCGTGCTCGACCAGATCGGCAAGCTGATTGCCGCCTATCTCCAGAAGGAGATCCCCGGCTATGAGCCGTTCACGCCGAGCGATCCGGACTACCTGCGCAAGGACGTCCAGCCCGGCGACGTGCTGCTGGTCGAGGGCAACAGCCGCATCTCCGGCATCATCAAATATCTCACGCAGTCGACCTGGTCGCACGCCGCGCTCTATGTCGGCCCCATCGATGGCGCCGTCGAGCCCGACGGGGAGCCGCATGTGCTGGTCGAAGCCTATGTCGGCGACGGCGTGATCTCGGCGCCGCTGTCGAAATACTTCGCCTATCATACCCGCGTGTGCCGTCCGGTCGGCCTGACCTATGAGGACCGGCATACGGTGTGCCGCTACGCCATCAATCGCATCGGCTTCGGCTACGACACCAAGAACATCATCGACCTGATGCGCTATCTGATCCCGATGCCGGTTCCGCAACGCTGGCGGCGGCGTATGATCGCGCTGGGTTCGGGCGATCCGACCAAGATGATCTGCTCGGCGCTGATCGCGCAGGCGTTCGACGCGGTCCGCTATCCGATCCTGCCGAAGATCACGCGGGCCCCCTCACGGCGCGCCAAGCGCGAGATCCTGCACATCCGCGATTCGTCGCTCTACATGCCGCGCGACTTCGACATCTCGCCCTATTTCGAGATCATCAAGCCGACCATCGTCAATGGATTCGACTACACGACGCTGCACTGGGCCGACAAGCAGAAGCCGCTCGCGGAGGTAGCGGGCGAGTTCGCCGTGTTTCCAGGCTCCGTCACAGCGCCGCCGCTCGTTCCTGAGGCGGCTGACGAAGAGGCGGCGCAGCCGGTTCCGGCTGAGGAAATGATGATCGAGGAAGTCAGCGAACGGCTCGTCGTCAACGAGCACTACCTCGTCACCGAGCCGGTGCGGCAGGTCGCGCCGCGCGCGGCTGCCCGACGGCGCAAGGTCGCGGTTTGATCGTCATCCATTCTGCTCAGCGATCCGACCGGCCGATCACGTCCATCAGCTCCGCGATCTTCTGCCGCTGATCGGCCTTGTCGCCAGAGGCGATCGCGTGCTCGACGCAATGGGCGACGTGGTCGCGCAGGATCTCCTCCTCGACCCGGCGCAGCGCCGCCCGCACAGCGGAGATCTGGGTCACGATGTCGATGCAGTAGCGGTTGTCCTCGACCATCTTCGACAGGCCCCTGACCTGCCCTTCGATCCGGCTCAAACGTTTCTGACAGGATGTCTTGATGTCCTCGCGCATGGAGCCTATATACCCCTACAGGGTATAGGTTTCAAGAGGCTGGGCGATGTCGGAAACCAAACACGAGCATGGTAGCGCGGCGGCCGGCGAGGGCGGATGCGGCTGTGGATCGCACGCGCGCGCGGTGGAAACCGGACACAACCAAGCATCCGCGGACAACTGTTGCAGCGATCGTGCCGGCGCGGCGCCTGACGGCGATTCGGGGGCCTGCTGCGGCGGCTCGGACCACGCTGCGCCTGAACCGGCGAAGGTCACGGATCCGGTCTGCGGCATGTCGGTCGATCCGGCGACCTCGACGCATCGCTTCGAGCATCAGGGTCACACCTTCCATTTCTGCTCGGCCGGGTGTCGCACCAAGTTCGCCGCCGATCCCGCCAAGTATCTCGCAGCCGCACCTGCAGCCGCGCAGTCGTGCTGTGGCGGTCATGAGCACCATGCGCATCAGCATGACCAGGCAAAGGTCATCGATCCCGTCTGCGGCATGAGCGTCGATCCCGCGACCTCGAAGCATCGCTTCGAGCACGAGGGTCACACCTTCCATTTCTGCTCGGCCGGCTGCCGCACCAAGTTCGCGGCTGATCCCGACAAATATCGCGGCGAACGCGAGTCGCCGCCCGCGATGCCGGCAGGCACGATCTACACCTGCCCGATGCATCCCGAGATCCGGCAGGTGGGCCCGGGCACCTGCCCGATCTGCGGCATGGCGCTGGAGCCCGACGTCATCAGCCTCGACGACGCGCCCAATCCCGAGCTCGCCGACATGACACGGCGATTCTGGATCGGCACCTTGCTCGCCGCTCCCGTCGTCGTGCTCGAGATGGGCGGCCACCTCGTCGGCGGCCATGGCTTTGTCGATCCGATGTTGTCGAACTGGATCCAGCTCGCGTTGGCGACACCAGTCGTGCTGTGGGCCGGCTGGCCGTTCTTTGTCCGCGGCTGGCAATCGGTCCAGACCCGCAATCTCAACATGTTTACCCTGATCGCCATGGGCACGGGCGTCGCCTATGTCTACAGCGTGGTCGCGACCCTAGCGCCGCAGGCGTTTCCGCCGGCGTTCCGCGGCCACGGCGGCGCGGTCGCGGCGTATTTCGAGGCGGCCGCCGTGATCACCGTTCTCGTCCTGCTCGGCCAGGTGCTGGAGCTGCGCGCGCGCGACGCGACGTCGGGCGCGATCAAGGCGCTGCTGCAGCTGGCGCCGAAGACGGCGCGGCGGCTCGATGCCGACGGCAACGACCACGAGGTGGAGATCGCCGAACTCGCGGTCGGCGATCGCCTGCGCGTGCGCCCGGGCGAGAAGGTGCCGGTCGACGGCATCATTCTCGAAGGCCGCTCCTCGCTCGACGAATCGTTGGTGACGGGCGAGTCGATGCCCGTGACCAAGGCCGAAAGCGAGCGCGTCATCGCCGGCACCTTGAACCAGACCGGCAGCTTCGTGATGCGCGCCGACAAGGTCGGCCGCGAGACCCTGTTGTCGCAGATCGTGCAGATGGTCGCCGACGCGCAGCGCTCGCGCGCGCCGATCCAGCGCCTCGCCGACCAGGTCGCGGGCTGGTTCGTGCCGATGGTGATCGCAGCAGCCATTGCCGCCTTCGTCGCGTGGTACGCGTTCGGTCCCGATCCGCGCTTCGCCTTCGGCCTCGTCGCCGCCGTGAGCGTGCTGATCATCGCCTGTCCCTGCGCACTCGGTCTCGCGACGCCGATGTCGATCATGGTCGGCGTCGGTCGCGGCGCCCAGGCGGGCGTGCTGATCAAGAGCGCCGAGGCGCTGGAGCGGATGGAGAAGGTCGATACGCTGGTCGTCGACAAGACCGGCACCTTGACCGAGGGCAAGCCGAAGGTGACGGCGATCGTCACCGCCGATGGTTTCGACGAGACCGAGGCGCTGCGACTCGCGGCAAGCGTGGAGCGCGCCAGCGAACATCCGCTCGCCGCGGCCGTCGTCCGTCATGCCACCGAGCGCAACATCAAGCTCGCCGACGTCAAGGGCTTCGACGCGCCGACCGGCAAGGGCGCCCGCGGCGAGGTCGACGGCAAAGCCATCGTGCTCGGCACCGCCACCTACCTGGCCTCACTCGGCATCATCACCGATACGCTGGGCGTCGAGAGCAAGCGGCTGCGCAGCGAAGGCGCCACCGTGATCACGATGGCCGTCGACGGCAAGCCGGCAGCGCTGTTTGCGATCGCCGATCCGGTCAAGGCCTCGACGCCGGAGGCGCTGAAGGCCCTCGCGGCCGACGGCATCAAGGTGATCATGCTGACCGGCGACAACCGCACCACGGCCACCGCGGTCGCGCGCAAGATCGGCATCACCGAGGTCGAGGCCGAGGTGCTGCCCGAGCAGAAGAGCGCGGTGGTCGCGCGTCTGCGCGCCAGCGGCAAGATCGTCGCGATGGCCGGCGACGGCGTCAACGACGCGCCGGCGCTCGCCGCGGCCGACGTCGGCATCGCGATGGGCACCGGCACCGACGTCGCCATGGAGAGCGCCGGCATTACGCTTCTCCAGGGCGACCTCGGCGGTATCGCGCGGGCGCGAAAGCTGTCGGCGGCGACGATGCGCAACATCCGCCAGAACCTGTTCTTCGCGTTCATCTACAACGCCGCCGGCATCCCGATCGCCGCGGGCGTCCTCTATCCCCTGTTCGGCATCCTGCTGTCGCCGATCATCGCCGCCGCCGCGATGTCGCTGTCGTCGGTCAGCGTGGTCGGCAACGCGCTGCGACTGCGGGCGACCGAACTTTGATACGATGCCGGCGGACTTGCCGAAGCCCGCCGGCATGTCTACCTCTGCCGCGGGCTTTGCAGCGAGGGACCCCGCCATGATCGACGCCGCCATCAAGGCGATTTCGCAGATTTTGTCGCCGCCGATGCGCTCGATCCTGTGGCGCGCGATCGGGCTGGCGCTGGTGCTGGTCACGGTGCTCGCGATCGGGCTGCAGCGGCTCTTGACCTGGCTCGCGACCGCCGGCGAGGGCTGGGCGGAGGCCATGCTCGGGCCGAACTCGCACGGCACCCTGGAGGTGCTCACCTGGATCATCTCGATCGCCGCCGGCTTCGGCGTCGTGTTCGGCGGCATCATGCTGATGCCGGCGATCACCTCGGTGATCGCGAGCCTGTTCGTCGACGACGTCGCGGACCTCGTCGAGCGCGAGCATTATCCAGCCGAGCGCCCCGGCGTCGCCCTGCCCTTCGGCGTCGCCATCATCGAGGGCCTCAAGGCCGCCGGCCTCACCATCCTGATCTATCTGGTCGCCCTGCCCTTCGTGTTCCTGGCCGGCGCCGGCTTCGTGATCTTCTTCCTCGCCACCGCGTGGCTGCTCGGCCGCGAATATTTCGAGCTGGCCGCGATGCGCTTCCGGCCGCCGGCGGAGGCCAAGGCGATGCGGCGCGACAATGCGGTGACCGTGTTCACCGCGGGGCTGATCATCGCGGCCTTCGTCACCATCCCGATCGTGAACCTGGCGACGCCGCTGTTCGGCATGGCCTTCATGGTCCACCTGCACAAGCGCCTATCCGGACCGCGGCCCGAACTGATCGAGCCGTCGCCGGAGCGCCGGCTGCGCAGCCTCTAGCGCCATCATCCGCGGCGACAGGCTCGCCGCCTTGCTGCGGGCGAAGGGGATCAGCAGGAAGCCGAGCAGCGCGACACCGGCGAGCAGCGACCACGCCTCGTTGACGCACAGCGCCAGCGAGGCCTTCTCGACCAGCGGCCGGACATAGGCGATCGCCTGCTCCTCCGAGACGCCGCGCGGCCGGTTGCGCAGCAGCTCCGGCGCGAGCCCGATCGCCTTGGCCGCCGCGGTATCGCCGGCCAGCAGGCGGTCGCGAAACGCCTGGGCATGCATGGCGACGCGGCCATAGATGATGGTGTCGATCAGCGCGATGCCGATGGCGCCGCCGAGATTGCGCATCAGGTTGAACAGCCCGCTGGCATCGGCGACCTCGGCCTGCGGCAGGTCGCCGAGCGCAATCCGCGTCGGCGGCAGCAGGCAGAACATGATGCCGACGCCGCGCACCACCTGCGGCCAGAACATCTCCTGATAGTCCGCGGTCGACGGCTGGAACGCGCTCGCGGCCAGACCGAAGCCGAACAGCACGAAGCCGAACGCCGTCAGGAGACGCGCGTCGACCTTGCCGTCCAGCGCCGTCACCAGCGGAGCGGCGATCAGTTGCGCTACGCCGGTGACCAGCATGATCTTGCCGATCTCGAACGCGTCGTGGCCGCGCACGAAGGCGAGGAACACCGGCATCAGGTAGACCGAGCCGAACAGCCCGATGCCCAGACAGAAGCTCGACAGGCAGCCGAGCGTGAACGACCGCCGCTGAAAGCTGCCGAGCCGCAGGATCGGATGCGGTGAGGCCAGCAGGCGCTGGATCAGCAAAGTGAGGCATGACGCGCTCAGCACCAGGAATGCAATGCAGTTCGACGACAGCCAGCCGCCCTTCGGGGCCTCCTTCAGCCCGAGCTCGAGGCTGGCCAGGGACACCGCGAGCAGCAACAGCGCAAACAGGTCGAGCTTGTCGAGCTCCGCGAGATCCATGCGCTGCTTCGGCAGCAGGCTTGGCGTCATCAACGCGGCGATGATGCCGGGCACGATGTTGATCAGGAACAGCCAGGGCCACGACCAGGTGTTGGTGATGAAGCCGCCGACGACCGGGCCGATGGTCGGCGCCAGCACCGCAACCACGCCGCCGATCGTCGTCGCGACCGCGTGCAGGCGCGGTGGAAACAGCAGGAACACGGCGGAGAACACGACGGGGATCAGGAGACCCCCGAAGAAGCCCTGCAGCACGCGAAACGCCAGCAGCGTGTGAAAATCGCCGCTGAACGCGCAGCCGAGCGAGGCGGCGGTGAAGATGCCAACGGCGCCGACGAACAGCCAGCGCAACGTGAACACGCGCGTGAGCAGCCCGGTGAGCGGAATGGCGATGATCTCGGCGATCAGATACGCCGTCTGGATCCAGCTCATCGCCTCCGGCGTGATGCCGAGCGCCTCCTGGATGGTCGGCAGCGACGTCGCTACCACCTGGATGTCCAGGATCGCCATGAACATGCCGACGCACATCAGGATGAAGCCGAGCCAGGTGGCGAGGCTCGGACGATCCTGCGGCGCGGCCGATGCGCTCATGCGGTCTGGCCGCCGCCGATGCCGGTGAGTGCTTCCGATTCGGCGCGGATGCGGATGAACAGCACCGCCGCATTCAGGCCGGAGAAGATCAGCGCGATCAGCGGCAGATGCAGCGCCAGCGGCAGCAGCGCGATCTCGGCTGCGACCACCAGATAGTTCGGATGCGAGATGTAACGATACGGACCATCGGTCACCAGCGGCGCACCGGGCAGGATGATGATGCGCGTGGTCCAGCGCGGGCCGAGCGTCGCCAGCACCCACCAGCGCAGCCCCTGCAGCAGCACGAAGCCCGACAGCAGCCACGGGTCGACCTCCTGGTCGGCACCGAGCAGCCACAGCGACACCAGCCAGGCCGCATGCATCGAGATCATCAGCGGATAATGATCCGCCCCGACCTCGACCGCGCCCATGGCGCGCAGGCGCTTGGTGTTGTGGCGGGCGAGCACGAGCTCGCCGAGCCGTTGCATGGTGACGAGGGCGAGGACGAAGGCGGCGAAGGTCATGCGGCGTTCCTCAATGATACGCAGCTTGCGGTGAACCCAGGTCCGAGCGCAGTCAGCACCGAGCGCGGCGGCAAGCCCCGGGCGCGGGCGCGCTCCAGCACGAACAGCACCGTCGGCGCGGACATGTTGCCGTAGTCGGCGATGATCTCGCGCTCATGATCCAGCGTGCCCTGGCCGAGCGACAGCGCGCGCTCCAGCGCCGTGATCACCTTGGCGCCGCCGGGATGGCAGACGAAGCGGTCGACGTCGGCAGGCGCGAGCTTCATCCGGTCCAGGATCTCGTTGACGGCCGGGCCCATGTTCTCGGTAACGAAGTCAGGAATGGTGCGCTGGAAGATCACGCCGAAGCCTTCGGGATCGACGCTCCAGCCCATGATATCCAGCGTATCCGGCCACAGCTTCTCGCCGGTCGCCTCGACCCTGATAGCGCCGCCATCGCCGGCGCGCAGGATCGCCGCTGCGGCACCATCGCCGAACAGGCTCAGCGCGACGATGTTGGCTTTCGTCAACTCATCATGGCGCACAGCCAGCGTGCACAATTCGAAGGTCACCAACAGCACATTGGTGCCGGGCCGGGCCTGCGCCAGCCGCGCGGCGATCGACAGGCCCGAGACGCCGCCGGCGCAGCCTAGGCCGAACACCGGCACGCGCGACACGTCCGCGCGGAAACCCAGGCGCCCGGCGACGCGCGCTTCCAGCGTCGGCGTCGCGATGCCCGTCGAGCTCACGGTGACGATGGTATCGATGTCGGCGGCTGCGAGATCGGCCTGCGCCAGGGCCTTGTTGGTCGCATCGATGAACAGCGCCTCGGCGCCTTCGAGATAGGCCTCGGTGCGCTCGGGCCAGCCGCGGCGCTCCATGTACCATTCGATCGGCTTGACGCCGTAGCGCTGGCGGATGCCGGTGTTGGCGAACAGGCTCGCCATCGTGTCGAACTGCGGAAAGCGCGGCGACAGCACCACGCGTGCGGCCTCCATCACCTCGTTCTGGCGGAACTGATGCGGTGGCACCGAGGTCGCGAGCGACACGAGTGCGGCGGTATGGTCCATGCGGCTGATCCTTCAACGTCCCGGCGCAGAAAGGTCCGAGAACGCGGGAATCGTCACGCGCCACTCACATCGCCCCGGATTATGGGTGTCATCTTATGTCCAATGCGGGCGGCGATGTGGCCCGGCCATGGTGAGACGGCGTCGCACCGTGACACAATAGTGACTGTCAAACGCGTTCTCAGGCGAAACCGTTCGTCACGCACAACGTATCAGGCGGTCTTCTCGGGCCAGCGGCAGAGGTCCTTGATCAGGCACAGCTCGCAGCGCGGCTTGCGCGCCAGGCACGTGTAGCGGCCGTGCAGGATCAGCCAGTGATGCGCGTGCAGCATGAACTCGGCCGGGATCACCTTCTCCAGCCCGAGCTCGACCTCCAGCGGCGTCTTGCCAGGGGCCAAGCCGGTGCGGTTGCCGACGCGGAATACATGGGTGTCGACCGCCATCGTGTGCTCGCCGAACGCCATGTTGAGCACGACGTTCGCGGTCTTGCGGCCGGCGCCGGGCAGCGACTCCAGCTCCGCGCGCGTGCGCGGCACCTCGCCGCCGAATTCGCTGATCAGCTTCTGCGACAGCGCGATCACGTTCCTGGCCTTGGTGCGGTAGAGGCCGACGGTCTTGATGGTGTCGCGGAGCTTGTCCTCGCCGAGCGCGATCATCTTCTGCGGCGTGTCGGCGACGGCGAACAGCGGCCGCGTCGCCTTGTTGACGCCGGCGTCGGTCGCCTGCGCCGACAGCACCACGGCGACCAGCAGGGTGTAGGGGTTGAGGTGCTCGAGCTCGCCCTTCGGCTCCGGATTGGCCTGTGCGAAGCGGCTGAAGGCCTCGCGGATCTCGGCCGGGGTCCACGGCCTGGCCGCGCTCAACGCTTTCTTGACCGGCCGGGCAGGGCTCTTCGGCTTGGCCGCCGGAGCCTTCTTGGCGGCCCGTTTCGAGGCGGCCTTAGGGGCTGACTTGGGAGCTGCCTTGGGAGCTGCCTTGGAAGCGGCCTTGGGAGCGGCCTTCTTCAAGGGGCTGCGAACCGGCGCCGGCTTGGCGCGTTGGGGGCGGGTGATTTTGGCCATGATCCGGGTATACTGAGGCCCCATGACGCCAGGCAACGCTTTTGCGTATCAGGAGACCGGCACCGACGCCGCTGATCCCGAGCTGTTCGCGGCCCGGCTGACGCCGCATCGCTCGCTCAGCCGCACCGGGTTTCTGGTGCTGATGGTCGTGGTCTGCGCCATCAGCTTCATCGGCGGCCTCGCCTCGCTGCTGATGGGCGCCTGGCCCGTGCTGGGCTTCTTCGGCCTGGATGCGCTGGCGATCTACTGGGCCTTCAAGGTCAACTTCCGCCGCGCCAACGCCTATGAGGACGTCTCGATCACCCTGACCGAGCTGCGCCTGCGCCGCGTCAGCCACAAGGGCCACGTCATGGAATGGCGCTTCAACCCGCTCTGGGTGCGGCTCGACCAGGTCAGCCACGAGGAGTTCGGCATCGAAAACCTCTACCTCGTCGCCCGCGGCCAGCGCGTGGCCATCGCGAGCTTCCTGGGGCCGGAGGAAAAGGCCAGCTTCGCCAAGGCGCTGACGGCGGGGTTGCAGGCCGCGAAACGCGGGCCGGTGTATAATCCGCTGTAGGGCGTTATCTCGGCCAGCACTCCCCTGGGGAACGAGGAGCAACCCCGCGGCCGTCCTTGGGTCTCGCACCATGAGGCCACAGCACGGGCCTCGCCGTTCGAGACGCCCGCCTTCGGCGGGCTCCTCAGGGTGAGGAGAGACAGGGCACGAGGATCGTCATGACCGAAGGCGCGTATCTCTACATCGTGCTCTGCGCCGACGGACGCCTGTACGTCGGAACCACGAGGACATCGCTGGAGCTGAGGGTCGCCCAGCATAATGACGGGACCTTCGGCGGGTACACGTTGACCCGGCGTCCCGTCAAACTGCTCTACTCGCAGTGGTTCGAGCGGATCACGGATGCCATCGAAAGCGAACGCCGCCTGAAGAAATGGAGTCGCGCCAAGAAAGAGGCCTTGATCCGCGGCGATCTCGATGCGCTGCAGGCTCTCTCAGCGCGCAGAACGGCTTTCGGGGGGAAGACCTTCGCCCGCAAAGAGACCCCAAGGCGATAAGATGAAGCAGTGGTCCATTCCCTCGCCATGAACACGCTGTCGGCGTGTTCGTGGTTTTGCGTGCAGCGGCCGTTTGCGGCGCTTGACCCTCATGGTGAGGAGCGCCGCCCAAGCGGCGCGTCTCGAACCATGAGGCCCGAAACGATCAGCCCAGCCGATCACATTCGCCATAGCCCCCCGATCAGAAATCGGGTGGAGTACCCGCCCCGGCCGCCCTACATCCAAGCCCATGATGACCCTCGCCATTCACGACTCCGCCCTGGCCAAGCCGGGCCCGCACCAATCGGCCGCGCTCCGCGACTACGATGCGGTGCGCCGCGCGATCGCCTTCATCTCCGAGCATTGGCGCCGGCAGCCGGCCATCGAGGACATGGCCGACGCCGCCAGCCTGACGCCCGACGAGCTGCACCATCTGTTCCGGCGCTGGGCCGGCCTGACGCCGAAGGCGTTCATGCAGGCGCTGACGCTCGATCACGCCAAGGGCCTGCTGAAGGGCTCGGCCAGCGTGCTCGACGCCGCACTCGACTCGGGGCTATCAGGCCCCGGCCGCCTGCACGACCTGTTCGTCACCCACGAAGCGATGTCGCCCGGCGAATGGAAGACCGGCGGCGCCGGCACCACGCTTCGTTACGGCTTCCACCCCTGTCCGTTCGGCATCGCGCTGGTGATGGCCACCCCGCGCGGCCTCGCCGGCCTCGCCTTCGCCGATCCCGGCGAGGAGGCCTCCGCGCTCGCCGACATGAAGAGCCGCTGGCCCCGCGCCACTTACGTCGAGGACGTCCCCGGCACCGCCGGCCTCGCCCAGCGCATCTTCGACAAGACCCTGTGGCGCCCCGACCAGCCGCTCCGCGTCGTCCTGATCGGCACCGATTTCGAGGTCCGCGTCTGGGAGACCCTGCTCAAGATCCCGATGGGCCGCGCCGTCTGCTACTCGGACATCGCGACGCGGCTGGAGTCGCCGAAAGCCTCGCGCGCGGTCGGCGCGGCGGTCGGCAAGAACCCGATCTCGTTCGTCGTGCCGTGCCATCGCGCGCTCGGCAAGACCGGCGCGCTGACGGGCTATCACTGGGGGCTGACACGCAAGCAGGCGATGCTCGGGTGGGAGGCTGGGCAGGTGGGGATGGGGTAGGTGACCTATAAAACTAGCTGTTTCGATCTGGGCGAGCATCGTTGCTCGCGCACCCATTACGTGCAATGCTCGTTAGATCATTGCAGCATGTATTATGACCCAGGATGCATCGTCCGTGGCGGCGATAGCCGCGCCAGTCTCAACCGGAGCAAACGGCGATCCGTTTGACGATTTCCGCGCCAAATTTTTGGCGAAGCCCTGCCCGCCAGAGCGAATAGCGAACCCGGACCAAGTCAAGCCCATGCGGGCCGAGGATGGATTGTTGATCTGGACTGCTGGGACGGCCCTTGCCGACGACGGCACGGTGCCCGAAGCTCCTTTGATTACCCCCGAGCAGGACGCGGCTAAGTCGCTTTGGGCCATAGAAGCCGCGCAGGTACCGTATGCCCCGGAGAATTGCGCTTTCGGTAAGACCTTGGCCTCGGGAGTTATCAAGCATAGTAATTTAACAGGCGGTGGAGCGGCCCACTGCGCCGGTGAAATAATACTGCTAAGTGGCGATACCATTATTGTAAACGGCTGCTCTGGCCGCTACGGGCCACAATCGGGTGACGAGATGTCAGCTGTTGCCAAAGCGTTTAGAGCTTCCGGCTATTACGTTTGGTCGATGGGCTTTGACCCGGACACTGCGCGTGCGCTTCCGTTTATTGGTGTGACACCAATTTGGGTGCCATGATGACCAGAACCCCGAAGGAGCTTGAGCGCGTTTTCGGAAAGTCCTCTAAAGGAGCGACCGAAGAGGAGCGCGCCGCAACTTCGGAAAAACTCTTCGTACGAAGCCAAGTGCAGATCGCTGAAGACAGCGAGTCGGCCAAGGGGCACCGTCTATCTGCTCAAGAAGCTTTGCGTCTATTCGGTTTCGATCTCCTCGCACGCGTAGCCGAAGAGGGATCAGCGCCGCTAGTGACCAAGCCAAGCGAACCTGCCGCCACTCTGATGGCGCGGCGAGTGGCATTTGGCCTTACCCCCGCGCAGGTGGCTCGGAAGGCTGGGATTTCAGAGATGCAGGTCCAAAGAGCTGAATTGACTGGGTCGCTATCGCCCATACGAGATTTGGAACGCATTGCGCAGGCGCTTGCGCTAAACGAGCTGACATTAGGTTACGAAAGCGGCGCGAGAGGTAACGAAGCATTAGGTGTACGTCTACGTGAGTTTGCAGAACTCAAAGACACACGACGCTTCTCACCTTCGGACGTAATGGCGCTAGCAGAGGCTGCTTGGGTCATTCGTACGCAAAGCGACCTATCGAGATTGTTGGGTAAACGCGCGTCACTTCCAGACATCGGATTCAAGCCAGACAATAACTATGCTTTTCCGGCGTATGAGCGCGGATACAAGCTCGCCGAAGCGACACGGATGCTTCTCAATATCGGGCTAAACGAGCCGATATTAAGTATCAAGTCTCTTGTGGAAGAGACCCTTTCAATTCCGGTGATTCAACAGGCATTAGCACCTAAATTTGCCGGCGCGACGATGGCTGATAGGTCTGACCGCGGCATCGTCGTCAATGAGGCTGGACAAAATTCAAATGTTTGGGTTCGGCGAATGACGATGGCGCATGAATTAGGCCACTTGCTTTGGGACCCCGACACCCGTCTCGACACGTTGAAGGTGGACAAATACGACGACGTGGAGGCGCGCTACTTCAAGGCATCTACTCGTGACCCAGTAGAGATACGTACCAATGCATTTGCGATTAGCTTCCTCGCTCCACCCGGCGCTGTTCGTAGTATCGTTGCAGGCCGTCGCGATCTGGTAGATGCTCTCGGCGAGGTCATGACTACCTTCGGTGTTGGAGCGACCGCAGCGAAATTTCATGTTGGAAATGTTTGCAATGTAGACACCTCGAGAGTGTCAGTAGCCTATTTGCCAAAGGCCGAAGACGATTGGATTGGCAGGGAGAACCTGACAGTCGACTGGTTTCCGCTGAAGAGTACTCCGATCTCGAGGCGAGGAAGATTCGCTCTTCTGGTCGCAAGGAGTTTTCAGAATCGCCTGATCTCGGCTGACACAGCCGCTATGCATCTGCATTGCACCGCAAACGAATTCCTTGCGAGCGTCGATGCCATAGTCTCTGCATTCTAGGCTGCGCCGCCGCACCGGAATCGCCTGCTCTCGCTGCTCATAAGGGGGGAAGGAGCATTCTGACGGAATAATCGAAACCGCCGAATGTCTCATCGCCAATTTCGATAAAGCAGATTTATATTGCTTATTTTCCGAAACTGTGATCTTATCCTCGCATCCCGCCTCAACGAGAGGGGCGTTGCGCGCGATCGTCACGACACGCGAGGCGGGGAGCGATGGCCGCGATCTGCCGCAGCGTGTCTTCGGGCGCGCCGACGAACGGCTGGCTGCGGACGTGAAGTCGCAGGGTCCTGATACCCCGATGCTGGTATCAAGCCGCGAGGGCGCTAGAAGCGCGCCGCGTGGTGATGGTGGCCAACAAGCCCGGCGCACCAGGGAGACTGCGTATAAGCGTTAAGACCGTCGCGCGGGGAATGCCGGTTGTTCCGGCTGAACCTGTGGTGACTGCCGCCTGCTTTTTTTCTGCAGGCGGGCCATGGGTGCGGCCAGCATCCGGCATTCCCCGCGCCCTCTCGGATTTCGGAGGGACATGGTTGCGGCAGGACTCGGGCGAGATGCGCCGCGAGATCGTGGAGCCGTGGGCGGGGCTGTTTGAGATGTGAATCGGGGAGAAAGATCGGCGTGCCGGTGATCGCACTGGCCGATTCCCTCCGCATCGTCGCGGGCCTCATGGTTCGAGACGCGTCGCAAGGGCGACGCTCCTCACCATGAGGGGCGGCTTCGCATTCGGAGCTGCGAATTGACGATGAGCAGCGTGCTCATGGAAGGGTCGAGCTCCGGAGCAACTTACGCCCCTCACCCTGAGGAGCCCGCCGCAGGCGGGCGTCTCGAAGGGCGAGGCCCGGACCTTGGCCTCATGGTTCTCAAGGCGATGCGGGAGCATCGGAGACGGAACGCTTTGGGCGCGCGATCAGCCCGCCAGATCGAGCTTCGACTCCACCGTGGAGTCCGCATTCAGCCGGTAGATGATCGGCACGCCCGTCGCCAGTTCGCGCTTCAGAATGCCCTCCGGCGTGAGCTTTTCCAGCACCATGATCAGCGCGCGGAGCGAGTTGCCGTGGGCGGCGACGAGGGTGCGCTGGCCGCGGAGGACGCCGGGGAGGATCTCCTGGACGTAGTAGGGCAGCGCGCGGGCCAGCGTATCCTTGAGGCTCTCGCCGCCGGGCGGCGGGACGTCGTAGGAGCGGCGCCAGACGTGGACCTGCTCCTCGCCCCACTTGGCGCGGGCGTCGTCCTTGTTGAGGCCGGAGAGGTCGCCATAGTCGCGCTCGTTGAGCGCGAGGTTTTTGCTGGTCGGCAGGCCGGTCTGGCCGAGCTCGGTCAGGATCAGATCGAGCGTGTGCTGGGCGCGCGTCAGCACCGAGGTGAAGGCGACGTCGAAGGTCAGGCCCTGGGCCTTCAGCTTGCGGCCGGCCTCCCTGGCCTCGGCCACGCCCTGCTCGGTCAGGTCCGGATCCTTCCAGCCGGTGAACAGGTTCTTCAGATTCCACTCGCTCTGGCCGTGGCGCACCAGCACCAGGAGACGTTCGCTCATCAGTTCGCTTCCATCGACGTTGAACTAGAAAAGGTCCTTGAGGCCGAGCACGTCGTCCATCGTGTAGTAGCCCGGCGGCTTGCCATGCGCCCACAGCGCCGCCTTCAGCGCGCCATGGGCGAAGATCATGCGGTCCTCGGCCTGGTGCGACAGCACCAGCCGCTCCGAGGGACCGGCGAAGATGACGCTGTGATCGCCCGCCGCCGTGCCGCCGCGCAGCGAGGCGAAGCCGATGTCGCCGCTGCGGCGCTCGCCGGTGATGCCGTCGCGGCCACGGGCGGAATGCTCCTCGAGCGCGATGCCGCGGCCCTCGGCGGCGGCGCGGCCGAGCATCAGCGCGGTGCCCGAGGGCGCGTCGACCTTGTGCTTGTGATGCATCTCGAGGATCTCGATGTCGAAGCCGGCGTCGAGCGACTTCGCCACCTGCTTCACCAGTGCCGCCAGCAGGTTGACGCCGAGGCTCATATTGCCGGACTGCACGACGACGGCGCGCTTGGTGACGCTCTTGATGACGGCGTCGTCGGACGCGGACAGGCCGGTGGTGCCGACGACGTGGACGATGCCGCGCTCGGCGGCGATCGCGACGTTGGCGATGGTCGCGGCCGGGACGGTGAAGTCGAGGATGCCGTCGGCCTCCGCCGACATGGTCCAGAGATCGCCCGACAGTGTGATGCCGTTGGCGGGCAGGCCGGCGAGAACGCCGGCGTCCTTGCCGATCAGCTCCGAGCCGGGGGCTTCAAGCGCGCCCGCCAGCACGGCGCCGTCGGTCTCGGCGATCGCACGCACCAAGGCGCGGCCCATGCGGCCACCGGCTCCGGCAACGATCAAGCGCATCTCGGACATGTCGACTCCTCCGCCCCTTCAAGGGCTATAGCCGGGGCTGATAGCGGCGGCAACCGAGGCCGGCGGGCAGCCGGGCCGCACTCAGGGCTGCGGTCCGTCATAGCCCTCGATGATCACCAGGTCGCCTTGCGAATGCGGCGCGCGCATCGCCACCAGCCGCTGGTATTCAGGGGAATTGTAGCACGCCAGCGCGGTCGCGTAGTCCTTGAACTCGATCACGACGTTGCGCGAACGCGAGGTGCCTTCCTTGGTCTCGTACTGGCCGCCGCGGACCAGGAATTTGGCGCCGTACTGGTGGAACACGGCGCCGTTCTGCGCGACGTAGTCCTTGTAGCCGTCCATGTTGTGCACGTCGATCCGCGCGATCCAATAGGCCTTGGGCATCCCTGTCGTCTCCTTGCTCTCTGGCCCTCTTGCTCAAGCTCGGTTGGTCTTGCCGACCAGCGCGACGGCGCTGGCGATGTCGGCGACGATGCTCTCGGCGGCCGCTGCCGGATCGGCGGCGGCGGTGACCGGGCGGCCGACGACGAGGCGGTCGGCGCCGCCGGCGATCGCCAGCGCCGGGGTCATGATGCGCTTCTGGTCGCCAACGTCTGATCCCGCCGGGCGGATCCCGGGAGTCACGAGCTGCATGTCGGGGCCGACCAGCGGCCGGACCAGCTGGGTCTCCTCGGGCGACAGGATCAGGCCGTGGATGCCGATCTCCTTGGCCTGCCTGGCGCGGTGCGCCACGAGCTCCTTGACGCCCATGGCGTAGCCGGCGGCGGCGAGGTCGGCATCGTCGTAGGACGTCATCACGGTGACGGCGAGCAGCTCGAGGCTGGAGCCGGCGGCGCCGGCGAGCGCGGCCTTCATGCTCTGGGAGAAGCCGTGCACGGTGAGGAAGCGCGCGCCGAGCCTGGCGATCTGGCGGGTGGCGCGCTCGACGGTGGTCGGGATGTCGTGCAGCTTGAGGTCCATGAACACGTGCTTGCCCTCGGCCGCAAGCCGTTCGGCGAGGCCGAGGCCGCCGGCATAGGTCAGCTCCATGCCGATCTTGTAGAATGTCACGGCGTCGCCGAGCCTGATGATCATGGCTTCGGCATCCGCCACGCTCGGCAAATCGAGCGCCACGATCAGGCGGTCGCGGGGAGCAATCTCGGTCGGCATGTCACCTCACATCGTATGTTGCGCGACAACGATCAGCTCCCGCACCAGGGCGTCGAGCGCCGTGATGTCGGCGGGCAGTTTGAGCCGGTCCATGTCGTTGTAGGCCTTGTCGGCGCAGGCCAGCGCAAGCTGGCCCGGGATCACCGTCGCGTTGCAGGCAGTCAGCATCAGCCGCAACGCCGAGAGTGCACGCACGCCGCCGAAGCGGTTCTCGGAGGCGGCGGCGATCGCAAACGGCCGGCTGCGGAACACCGCGCCGCGGCTGCCCGGCGGCTCGTCGACGCGCGAGATCCAGGTGATGGCGTTGCTCAACAGCGGCGGCACCGAGGCGTTGTATTCCGGCGTCACCAGCAGCACGGCATGATGAACGCCGATCATGCGCGTCAGATTCACGGCGTGAAATGGAATGCCCGATTGCGCCTCGAGGTCGGCGTCGTAGATCGGCAGCGGGAAGTCGGCGAGCGAGATGCGTGTGACGTCGGCGCCGGCCTGCACGAACTGATAGGCGGCTGCCGCGGCGAGCTTCGCGTTGTGCGAGCCGACCCGCGTCGAACCGGGGATGATGAGGATCTTCAGCGCGGACATCGTGAGGTCGGTCAACGACCCGCCACGAAGGATCGCGGCCGCCGGTCAGGGCTTGCGATACACCCAGACGCGCGCCGGCGGAAGGTTCATCCAGATGCGCTCGGATGCCTGCGTGGTGACGCCGGGCAGCGACTTCGGAATCGGCGGCACGACGGAATAGGTGAACTGCACGAACGGCGCATTCGGCGACATGGCCGCGAACGCATCGCGGATCAGCTTCATGCGGGTCAGCATCGGCTTGGTCACGAGCGGCAGGCCGGAGACGACGGCGGAGGCCGGGGCGCCCAGCACGTTCCAGAGCGTGTCACGAAGGCGATAGGCGTCGCCCTGGACCACCTTGGCCTGCGGGTAGCGATCGCGCAGCAGGGCGCAGAAACTCGGATTGTACTCGACCAGCACCAGCCGCTTCTGATCGATCCCATGTTCGACCAGCGCATTGGTGATCGCGCCGGTGCCCGGTCCGAGCTCGATGACGGGGCCTGTCCCGTGCGGATCGACGTACTGCGCCATCGTGCGGGCCAGCAGCCGACTCGACGGCATGACGGCGCCCATGTGCAGCGGCTTTTCGATCCATGAGCGGAGGAAGCGCACTTCGTCGTCCAGACGGAGAGGCTTTTTCGACGCACGCACGGACGTTTGCAAGGGCATCTCAGTACCAGACGGGACCGTCTTCACGGCGATGTCAGAAAAGAGTCACAAAGACGTATAGGGCGCAGGCGGGGCGGTCAAGCCGAACCGTAACGTACGATTAAGGCTGGCGGGTCCGCGCTCTTACAGTTGCATTCGATAATTTTTTGCATGTGCAAAGCAGCAAATTGGCTCGACACATGAATCCCGAAGTCATTCGGCGAAACCACCCGGCCGTGCTTGCTTGAACTCACGGCTCAGCTCGCCGCCTTGCCGAAGAAATCCTTGACCTTGGTGAAGAAGCCAGCCGCCTCGGGCTGGGTCGCTCCCGAGGACAGCTTCTCGAACTCGGCCAGCAGCTCTTGCTGCTTCTTGGTCAGGTTCTGCGGCGTCTCGACCACGATCTGGACATACATGTCGCCGGTCTGGCGCGAGCGCAGCACCGGCATGCCCTTGGCCGCGATCCGGAACCGGCGCCCGGACTGCGCACCGGCGGGAATCTTAACCTTGGTCTTGCCCTTGTCGATCGTCGGCACCTCGAACTCGCCGCCAAGCGCCGCCGTCACCATTGAGATCGGCACCCGACAATGCAGGTCGGCGCCGTCGCGCTGGAAGAACTCGTGCTGGGTCAGCGACAGGAAGATGTAGAGATCGCCGGGTGGTCCGCCGCGCAACCCCGCCTCGCCCTCGCCGGCAAGACGAATGCGGGTGCCGTCCTCGACGCCCTGGGGAATGTTGACGGACAGCGTGCGGTCACGGGTGACGCGGCCGGAGCCGGAGCAGGACGGACAGGGGTCCTCGATCATCTGGCCACGGCCGTGACAGCCGGGGCAGGTCCGCTCCAGGGTGAAGAAGCCCTGCGCCTGCCGCACGCGGCCGGCGCCGCCGCACATCGAGCAGGTCTTCGGCTTGGTGCCGGCCTTGGCGCCGGTGCCGGAGCAGGATTCGCAGGTCACCGAGACCGGAATCTCGATCTGCGCCGTCTTGCCCTGGAACGCCTCTTCCAAGGTGATTTCCATGTTGTAGCGCAGATCGGCGCCGCGCTCGCGCCCGGTGCCGCCGCGTCGCTGCCCGGCCATGCCGAACAGGTCCTCGAAGATGTCAGAGAACGAGGAGGCAAAGCCGGCGCCGAAGCCGTGCGCGCCACCCATGCCGCCCTGCTCGAAGGCGGCGTGGCCATAGCGGTCGTAGGCGGCGCGCTTGTCGGCGTCGCGCAGCACCTCGTAGGCCTCGTTGATTTCCTTGAATTTCACTTCGCTGGAGGCATCGCCCGGATTCTTGTCCGGATGCCACTTCATGGCCAGCTTGCGGAAGGCGGCCTTGAGCTTGGTCTCGTCGGCGTCGCGCTCGACTTCCAGGGTCTCGTAGTAGCAGCGCTTGGTGGACATCAATCAAACCCGCCCGAACTTCGCCCAATAGGAACGGCTGGCGCGATCGCCGCGCGCGTTCCGGTCAATGAAAATGACCCCCATCCAACGAGCCGCAAAGTGCGCTCTTTGGCATGGGGGTCATGGTCACTACCTCTGCCTCAGTTAAGCAGATTTCTTCTTGTCGTCGTCGACCTCGGTGAACTCCGCGTCGACCACGTCATCCTTGGCGGCGTCGCGGGCCGCATCGGTCTCGGCCTGCTGCTTGTACATGGCCTCGCCGAGCTTCATCGACGCCTGGGCCAGCGTGTTGGTCTTGGCCTTGATCGCCTCGGCATCGTCGCCCTTCAGCGCTTCCTTGAGATCGCTGACGGCATCCTCGATGGCGCGGCGCTCGGTGTCGGCGACCTTCGAGCCATGCTCGGCCAGCGCCTTCTCGGTGGAGTGCACCAGCGCGTCCGCATGGTTCTTGGCGTCGACCGCCTCGCGGCGCTTCTTGTCCGCCGCGGCATTGGCCTCGGCGTCCTTGACCATCTTGTCGATGTCGGCTTCCGACAGACCACCCGAGGCCTGGATGCGGATCTGCTGCTCCTTGCCGGTGGCCTTGTCCTTGGCCGAGACGTTGACGATGCCGTTCGCGTCGATGTCGAACGTCACCTCGATCTGCGGCATGCCGCGCGGGGCCGGCGGAATGCCCATCAGGTCGAACTGACCGAGCATCTTGTTGTCGGCCGCCATCTCGCGCTCACCCTGGAAGACCCGGATGGTGACCGCGTTCTGATTGTCCTCGGCGGTCGAGAACACCTGGCTCTTCTTGGTCGGGATCGTGGTGTTGCGGTCGATGATGCGGGTGAACACGCCGCCCAAGGTTTCGATGCCGAGGGACAGCGGCGTCACGTCGAGCAGCAGCACGTCCTTGACGTCGCCCTGCAGCACGCCGGCCTGAATCGCCGCACCGATCGCCACCACCTCGTCGGGGTTGACGCCCTTATGCGGCTCCTTGCCAAAGAACTGCTTCACCATCTCCTGGATCTTCGGCATGCGGGTCATGCCGCCGACCAGCACCACTTCGCCGATCTCGCCGGCGGTCAGGCCGGCATCCTTCAGCGCCTTGCGGCACGGCTCGATGGTCTTCTCGACGAGGTCGGCCACCAGCGCCTCGAACTTGGCACGGGTCAGCTTCATCGTCAGATGCTTCGGACCGGACTGGTCCGCGGTGATGAAGGGCAGGTTGATCTCGGTCTGCGTGGTCGACGACAGCTCGATCTTGGCCTTCTCGGCAGCTTCCTTGAGGCGCTGCAGGGCGAGCTTGTCGTTGCGCAGGTTGATGCCCTGCTCCTTCTGGAATTCGTCAGCGAGGTAGCTGACCAGACGCATGTCGAAGTCTTCACCGCCGAGGAAGGTGTCGCCGTTGGTCGACTTCACCTCGAACACGCCGTCGCCGATCTCCAGGATCGAGACGTCGAAGGTGCCGCCGCCGAGGTCGTACACGGCGATGGTGCCGGCCTTCGTCTTGTCGAGGCCGTAGGCGAGCGCAGCCGCGGTCGGCTCGTTGATGATGCGCAGAACCTCGAGGCCCGCGATCTTGCCCGCGTCCTTGGTGGCCTGGCGCTGGGCGTCGTTGAAGTAGGCGGGGACGGTGATGACGGCCTGATCGACCTTCTGGCCGAGATGGGCTTCCGCGGTCTCCTTCATCTTCTGCAGGATGAAGGCGGAGACCTGCGAGGGCGAATAGGTCTTGCCGTCGGCCTCGACCCAGGCGTCGCCGTTGCCGGCTTTGACGATCTTGTAGGGGACGAGCTTCTTGTCCTTCTCGACCATCGGGTCGTCGTAGCGGCGGCCGATCAGTCGCTTGACCGCGAAGAAGGTGCGCTCGGGGTTGGTCACGGCCTGGCGCTTGGCCGGCTGGCCGACCAGGCGTTCGCCATCGTCACTGAACGCGACGATCGACGGCGTCGTGCGCATGCCCTCGGCGTTCTCGATGACTTTCGACGATTTGCCGTCCATGACGGCCACGCACGAATTCGTGGTGCCGAGATCGATCCCGATGACCTTTCCCATGGTCTCATATTCCTTCTTTTTGCGGCAGGTTGGGTGGGGCCCTGACGGCGCCCCCATCCAAAACCCCCTCAGATCAAATGCTCGCGATATTGCGACGATGAGCGTCATATAGGAGGGGGGGACTGGCCCGCAAGGACCGGACCAGGGGTTCGACCCAACGAAAATCACGGCCGTCGCCGAACGACCTCATGGAGACATCAGAGCGGCCCATCGGAATTGGCGGCGACGCGAAACGGCGGCTCGGACCGGAGGCGACTGCGCGAATCCACCTGCCGGCACGTCGAATGGCCCCGTGCGAAATAGGAGGGTGCGATCGCGGGCAAGTGCGACACATCCGGTACCGCTGATCTGCCCCAATGACCGAAATGCGTTGTTAACCCACGGGCCCTAGCCTGCCGCACTCCTGGGACGGGAATGAGGCATGGTCATCGACTCCGATTGGGGCTTTCCGCAGCGCGCGCGCGAAGCCGGCCAAGCCACGTTCCCGGGACTGCTGATCTGTGCCATCGTGGTTGCAGCGGCGTGGCTGCGGTACGTCCTTCCCCTCAATGTCGATGTCAGCTGGTGGCTCCTCGTCAGCGAGCGCATGCTCGATGGACAGCGGCTCTACGTCGACATCCTCGAGACGAACCCGCCGATGGCTGGGTCGGTCTATCTGCTGGCCGTCGCGCTGGCGCGTGCGATCCATCTCAGGCCCGAGCTGGCGACGAATATCCTGATCTTCGTGCTGACCGCGGCATCCCTGACGCTGGTATGGCTGCTGCTGCGGACATCGGCCCTGCGCCATCGCCTCGCCGACGGCAGGCTGGCGGCGTGGACGACCGCCCTGCTTCTGATCGCGCCGATGTATGATTTCGGCCAGCGGGAACATCTGGCCCTGATCACGATATTGCCGGCGATCGCGGTGTACATCCTGCGCGCCAGGCGCGAGCGGGTGGCCCCGGCGGCCATGCTCATCGCCGGTCTCAGCGCCGGTCTCACGATGAGCTTCAAGCCTTATTTCGCCTTCAGCGTCGGCTTCTGCATACTCGCCGCCGCGGCTCAGGCGCGCGACTGGCGCGTGCTGTTCGCGCTGGAGAACTGGATCGCCGCGGCCCTGGTGCTGATCAACGCGGCGTGCATCTATCTGTTCTTTCCCGAATATTTCACGGTCATCTATCCGCTGGTCCGCGACGTCTATCTGCTTCTGAAGGCGCCCGTGCCGACCATCCTCGTGACCCTGCCGATGGGCCTGTGGCTGGCTGCAGCAGTCATCGTCCTCATTCTTCAGCGCACGCAGCACGAGCGCGACGCCGCATCGTTCACCACATTGGCCGCATCACTCGGGTTCCTGGTGTCATTCGTCGCGCAGCAAAAGGGCTGGGGCTACCATGCCTATCCGATGGTGGCGCTGGCGCTGCTTGCCGCCGGCCTTGCCGTGTCGGCGATCGACGCCAGCCGCGACGCGCGACGCTGGCCGCGTGCCGCCACCGCTCTCGCCGGCGCCGTGCTCTTCGTGCAGACCTGCTTCTGGTTCAATGGTAGTGTCGACGTCCAGCAGATCGAAGCCCAGGTGGCCCGGCTCGGGCCGCGCCCGAGCATGCTGGTGCTCAGCGCGGCGGCGGTCATCGGGCACCCCATGGTGCGGACCCTTGATGGCACCTGGATCTCGCGCCAGGAGGCGTTCTGGGTCCGGGAAATCGTTCGCCGGTCGCAACAAGACGGAACCATCGATTCACAAACTGCGCAGAGGCTCGCGCCCTATGTGGAACGTGAACGCGCCGGGATCATCGCCGACTTCCGGAGGCAACCGCCCGACGTCGTCCTGATCGACAATCAGAACAGCGACTGGGGCGACTGGGCGCGTTCCGACCCCGAGATCAGGGCTCTGCTCGCGCCCTATGTGCTGGTGCAGACCGTCGATGGCGTCGAAATCCTGAAGCGCGGCTAGCACGGCACCGTCATCAGCCCGCCTTTCGAGGCGAAATGACCTGGGAAATGCGACCCGCAGGGCGCGCTGATCGCCGCAGGCGATCAAAACCGCGCGCCCGGCCTGTTGCGGGGGGCGCAAAGCCGCTAAAAGCGTGCCGCCGACGACCACGCTGGCGAGGACCCCCCACCGCCTCGGCGCGAGGCCTCGGTCAACGAGGCAATGTTTGATGATGATCGTTCGACTCTTCGCCGCGGCTACCCTGCTGATGTCGCTGCTGCACTCCGCCATGGCCGCCGAAGCCATATTTCCGCCCGGCGTCCGCATCGGGCTCGCGCCGCTGGTGGGGCTCGCCAAGGCCAAGACGTTTTCCGGCTTCGAAACCGAGGACCAGAGCGTCAAGGTGCTGCTGACCGAACTGCCGGCGGCCGCCTATGGCGAGGTGAAGAATGCGTTTACCGCCAATCCCGCCGGGACCGGCAGCGTCAAGCCGGAGAGCATCGAGACCGCCGCCGGCACCGCCTACTACACGGTTGAGAACGGTCGGGATGGCGCCACGCCGGTGCGGCGCTACTCGATGATCCTGCCCGGCAACGGCTTCTCCGGCTACGTGGCCGTGCAGATCCCGGAGACCGCGAGCCGGATCTACACCGACGATGCCGTGCGTCAGATGTTCGCCTCCGCCGTCGTCCGCAAGGACGTTCCCGTCGACGAGCAGCTCGCGATGATGCCGTTCAAGGTGACCGAGCTCTCCGGGTTCAAAACCATCCGCACGCTCGGGCCGGGTGCCTTGATCCTGGCCGACGGCGAAGAGGACAAGGGCTTCGAAGCCGCGCCCTTCGTGGTGATCGGGCTCGTGGCCGGGGTGGCCCCGGAGGCGGGCGACCGCGCGCGTGTCGCCCAGCAGGCGGCCACCACCATTCCGGGCGTCCGCGAAGCGCGCATCACGATGTCCGAGCCGATCCGCATCGACGGCCAGCCGGCCTACGAGACCCGGCTCGAAGCCACCAGCGGCAAGGACAATACGCCGGTGACCGTGGTGCAATGGCTGCGCTTCGGCGGGCCGAATACGCTGCGGATCATCGGCAGCGCGCCGCGCGATCAGTGGTCGGTAGCCTTCCCGCGCTTCCGCGCCGTCCGCGACGGCATCCAGCCGAGAGGCTAAGCCCAACTCGGTATCCGGACGCCGCGGTCTCATCGGCCGCGGTCCACTTGCCGCGACACGAACTACAAACTCGCGCCGACAAACAAGAAGCCACGGGCATCACCGCCCGTGGCTTCTTCGTTGGACTGATAGGACGGCAGGAGAAGGCCTGCCTATGCTCGCCGTCACGCGGCGCTGTTCGATTGATCGTTGCTCGGCGCAGGCGCCGCCTTCGCGCCACCCTTGGACACGCCGACCAGCGCGGGACGCAGGATGCGCTCGCCGATCATGAAGCCGGCCTGCACGACCTGCACCACGGTGCCCGACGGCACCGACGAATCCGGGACCTCGTACATCGCCTGCTGGAAGTTGGGGTCGAACTTCTGTCCCGTCGGATCGAACTTCTTGACGCCGTTCTTCTCCAGCGTGTTGAGCAGCGAGCGCTCGGTCAGCTCGACGCCCTCGATCAACGATTTGAGGCCTGCATCGGCATTGGCGCGTGTCTCGGCCGGCACGGCATCGAGCGCGCGCTGCAGATTGTCGGCGATGTCGAGCACGTCGCGCGCGAAGCCGGTGATGCCGTACATGCGTGCATCGGCGACTTCACGGGCCGTCCGCTTGCGCAGGTTCTCCATCTCCGCCAGCGTGCGCAGCATCTTGTCGCGCGCGTCGGCCGCCTCCTTGACAAGGGCCTCGGCCGAGCCGGTCTCAGGATCGTCGGGCATGATGTAGGGCTTGGAGACGACGGGGTCGCTGGCCTGCGCCGGGTTTTCCGGATCATTCTTGTGCAGGTCGGGATCGGTCATGGACAGACTCGCAAGTTCGGCTGACGGGTTTGGGGGATATGGGGCGGGATATCGTGCTTTGGGCGTCGAAAATCAAGCGCAGCCTGACCATCGCGCCCGGAGGCGCTGTCCGCGGGTTAACCAAGTCACGCGTCAGCCGCCCAGCAGCCGGCTGACCAGACGCGCGGCATAATCGACCGTCGGGATCACCCGGGCATAGTTGAGCCGGGTCGGACCGATGACGCCGAGCACGCCGACGATGCGACCCGTGGCGTCGGAATAGGGCGATACGATCGTCGACGAGCCCGACAGCGAGAACAGCTTGTTTTCCGAGCCGATGAAGATGCGGACACCTTCCGCGCTCTCTGCCCGTCCAAGGAGATCGACGACGCCGCGCTTGGTCTCGAGATCGTCGAACAGCCGCCGCACGCGCTCGAGATCTTCGAGCGCATGCAAGTCCTCGAGCAGGTTGGCGTGGCCGCGCACGATGAGCTGCCGCTCGTCGCTGTCCCCTCCGGACCAGCTCGCGACACCGGCGGCGATCACCTTCTGCGTCAGCAGGTCGAGCTCGGCGCGATCATGCGCCAGCGCCGTCTCGAGCTCGAGCCGTGCTTCCGCCAGCGTCCGGCCTCTGATGCGGGCATTGAGGAAATTCGACGCCTCAGTCAGCGCCGAGGATGGCACGCCCGGCGGCAGAACCAGAACCCGGTTCTCGACCTGCCCGTCCTCGCCCACCAGCACGACCAGCGCACGCTCGGGCTCGAGCCTGACGAACTCGATGTGCTTCAGCCGGGTGTTGGATTTGGCGGTCAGAACCACGGCAGCGGCACGGGTCAGACCCGACAGCCGGGTCAGCGCCTCGTCCAGGGCGGCCTCGACCGATTGCGCCCGCCCGACCGCGGCGAGCTGGCTCTGGATCGATTGCTGCTCAGCCTCGGTCATGTCGCCGACCTGCATCAGGGCATCGACGAAGAAACGCAGGCCGGCCTCGGTCGGCAGCCGGCCGGCCGAGGTGTGCGGCGCGTAGATCAGGCCGAGCTGCTCGAGATCGGCCATGACGTTGCGCACCGAGGCCGGCGACAGCGGAACCGCGATCAGCCGCGAAATGTTGCGCGAGCCGACCGGCTCGCCGGTCGCCAGATAGCTTTCGACGATCTGCCGGAAGATCTCGCGCGAGCGCTCGTTGAGCTGCGCCAGACCGGCCGGCGGTGTCATCAGGTTGATCGGATCGTGGTGGGCCACCAGATGCTCTCCTCGCAGCTGCCTATAATGTGTCCATGCGGCGGCTCGGTGGCAAGCCGGTCGTCGCGCGCTCTCGGGCGCGACGAGGCCATGATAAACCCTTGATAAGCCCTTGCCGCTGCCGGTCGCGGCTCCTACAAGGCCGGTCAAAGTCGGTCTTTCGCGCGCTTTCACGGAGAGAATCATGCGGCCGAGCCGCCGTGCACCGGATGAACTGCGGGCCGTGAGCCTGGAACGCGGCGTCGTCAAATACGCCGAGGGCTCCTGCCTGGTGAAGTTCGGCGACACCCATGTGCTGGTCACCGCCACGCTGGAAGACCGGCTGCCGCCCTGGCTCAAGGGCCAGGGGCGCGGCTGGATCACGGCCGAATACGGCATGCTGCCGCGCGCCACGCTGGAACGGACCCGGCGCGAGGCCTCCGCCGGCAAGCAGACCGGTCGCACCGTCGAGATCCAGCGTCTGATCGGCCGCTCGCTGCGCACCGCGATCGACCTGGAAGCGCTCGGCGAGCGCCAGATCACGGTCGATTGCGACGTGCTGCAGGCCGACGGCGGCACGCGCACGGCGTCGATCACCGGCGCCTGGGTGGCGCTGGCCGACTGCATCAAGTGGATGAAGTCGCGCAACATGATCAAGACCGAGGTGCTGCGCACCAACGTCGCCGCGATCTCGTGCGGCATCTACAACGGCACACCGGTGCTGGATCTCGACTACGCCGAGGATTCCGAGGCGGAGACCGACGCCAATTTCGTCATGACCGGCGACGGCCGCATCATCGAGGTGCAGGGCACGGCGGAGAAGACGCCGTTCACCGAGGCCGAGCTCCTGGCGCTGATGGCACTGGCCCGCAAGGGCGTGGCGCGACTGGTCGACCTGCAGAAGATGGCGGTCGCGTGAGTAGCGGTCATCGCAAGCTCACGGGGCGCCTCGTCATCGCGACCCACAATCCCGGCAAGCTTGCCGAGATGCGCGAGCTGCTCGCCCCCCATGGCGTCGAGGCGGTGTCGGCCGGCGATCTCGGCCTGGACGAGCCGGACGAGACCGGCGAGACCTTCCAGGCCAACGCCCGCATCAAGGCGGTCGCCGCGGCCAAGGCCGCGCAGCTTCCTGCCTTTGCCGACGATTCCGGTATCGTGGTTCATGCGCTCGATGGGGCGCCGGGGATCTATTCGGCGCGCTGGGCCGGACCGGACAAGGATTTCACCAGCGCGATGGCGCGGATCGAGCGCCTGCTGCAGGAGCGGGGCGCGAGGAGTGCCGACAAGCGCACCGCGCATTTCGTCTCGGCGCTGTGCGTGGCGTGGCCGGACGGTCATGTCGAGGAGGTCGAGGCGCGGGTCGACGGCACCCTGGTCTGGCCGCCGCGCGGCACGGCGGGCTTCGGCTACGACCCGATGTTCCTGCCCGAGGGCCACGACCGGACCTTCGGCGAGATGACCAGCATCGAGAAGCATGGCCTGCCGCCGCTCGGGCTCGGCCTGTCGCACCGGGCGCGCGCCTTCGTGAAGCTCGCGGAGATCTGCCTTGACCAGCGCTGACAGCGAAGCGTTCGGCGTCTATGTGCACTGGCCGTTCTGCCTGTCGAAATGTCCGTATTGCGACTTCAACAGCCATGTCCGGCATGCCGCCATCGATCAGGACCGCTTCGCCCGCGCCTTTGCGCAGGAGATCGCGACCACGGCCGCCCGCATCGGGCCGCGCACCGTCACGTCGATCTTTCTCGGCGGCGGCACGCCGTCGCTGATGCAGCCGCAGACGGTCGGCGCGATTCTCGACGCGATCGGCCGCCACTGGCACGTCGCTGGCGATGTCGAGGTGTCGCTCGAAGCCAATCCGACCAGCGTCGAGGCGACACGCTTTGCCGGCTATCGCGCCGCCGGCGTCAACCGGGTCTCGCTCGGCGTCCAGGCGATGGACGATGCGTCGCTCAAGATGCTGGGACGCCTGCACACCGCCGAGGAGGCGATGAAGGCGGTGGCCATCGCGCGCAATGCGTTCGAGCGTTATTCGTTCGATCTGATCTACGCCCGGCCCGACCAGACGCCGGCGATGTGGACCGAGGAGCTGACGCGCGCGATCGGTGAGGCGGCTGAGCACCTGTCGCTGTATCAACTGACGATCGAGGAAGGCACGCCGTTCTTCGGCCTGCACGCCGCAGGCAAGCTGAAGACGCCGGATGAAGGCCTGGCCCGGACCTTATACGACGTCACGCAGGAGATCTGTGGCCGTCACGGACTGCCGGCCTATGAGATCTCCAATCATGCCCGCCCGGGCGCGGAGTGCCGGCACAATCTGATCTATTGGCGCGGCCACGAATATGCCGGCATCGGCCCCGGCGCCCATGGTCGTCTCGACATCGGCGGCATCAGGCATGCGACCGCGACCGACAAGCGGCCGGAGGCCTGGCTGATGCGGGTGGAGTCCAACGGTCATGGTGTGATGACCGACGACGAGCTCAACCGCGAGGAGCGCGCCGACGAATTCCTGCTGATGGGGCTGCGTTTGGCCGAAGGCATCGACCCCAGGCGGTATGCCGCGATCTCCGGCCGTGCGCTCGATCCGCGCCGCATCGCGCTGCTGCGCGAGGAGGGCGCCATCGCGGTCGATCCGGATGGACGGCTGCGCGTGACTCAGGATGGCTTTCCGGTGCTCGACGCGGTCGTCGCCGATCTCGCCGCCTGAAGGATGCTGCGACTCACGTCGCGCTGAAGCTCTTCGGCGCGCCGGCGACCGTTTGTCCGCCACCCGAACCGACGCGCATCACGGCAAGCCCGCGCTCATTGGTGCCGTCGCTGCGGAACCGGAACAGCCCATCGATGCCGGCAAAGCCCGATGCATTGGTCAGGACATCGGGCGCGAAGCGCTGGTTGCCCTGGGTGCGCGCCAACGCGGCCACGAGCGCCACCGCGTCGTAGGCGAGGGTTGCCGTGCGCACGGGATCGCCACCGAACCGCGTCCGGTAGCGACCGGCGAAGGCGCGGAAGCCGGAGGGATCCGGCGCAGCATAGAGGCCACCCTGCAGGCTGGCGCTGGCATAAACGCGCGGATTGTCCCACAGCCCCGTGCCGAGCAACTGAATGTTGCGCAGATTGGCGCCGGCAGCGGTCAGCGCATCGGCCGTCGCCGCGACCGATTCGCCGTCGTCGGCAAGCAGCAGCGCATCGGCACCGCCGAGCGCCTGCGCCACCGTGCGCGCAGGCCCGGCGCGGTCGCTGGAATATTTCTCGAACGCAACGATGCGTCCGCCGCGGCGGCTGACCGCGGTCTTGAACGCACCCTCGACGACGGTGCCATAGGCATTGTCGGGCAGCAGCGCCGCGAACGAGCGTTTGCCGACGCTGGCGGAATATTCGACGATGCGGCTGGCGTCGGACTCCGGCAGGAAGCTGAGCAGATAGACGCCGCGCCCCGCCACGCTCGAATCGGTCGAGAAGGCGATGACCGAGATGTTGCGCGCGCGCGCCACCTGGGCGGTCGCCGGTACCGAGCCCGCGAACAGCGGACCGAGAATGATCTCGGCGCCTTCGTCGCAGGCCTGTTGCGCGCCCTGCTGCGCCCCTTGCGGGCTGCCGGCGTCGTCCTTGATCAGGAGCTGGATGTTGGGGTTCTGAAACTCGGCGAGCGCCATCTCGGCCGCGTTCTTCATCGATTGCGCAGCCACGCCGGCATTGCCCGACGCCGACAGCGGCAGAATCAGCCCGACCTTGACCTGGCCGTTACCGGCAACCGCCGGCTGCTGCGGCGGTCCCGCCGGCGCCGTCGGCTGCTCGAACGGATTGAAGCCCTGCTGGACGTTGGAGCACGCCGACAGCAGCGGCGCGCCGACGATCAGGCCCAGCGCCGTTCGCCGGGCGACCCCATGGGGTCCCGGACCGAGAGAGTTGGGATGACGCGGGCCCACCATGGCATCTCTTCGTTCGGCCAAGACCGGCCAGAAGTTCCCCAAACGCACGTCCGCCAAGCCGTGCTGATTCACTCATATTGTCGACGAATAGTTAAGCAAAACAAAAGGCTGTCACCGCCACAAAGCCGATCAATTCGACGTTTTGCACGGCCTATCCCCCGCTCGTACACATCCCCATTGACGTGCAGTTTCGGACTTGAAGGTTCGATGAACGGCCACGCGCCCATGCCGATCGGAACTTCAAAATTGCTGCGCGGTTGTTCCCCTGTGGCAATCCCGCGGCATGCCCTTTAAATTACCTCGATGGGCGCGAAGGCAATCCCCAAGACGTCGCCAGACGACGGCAAATCTTCCACCACGTCGACCTACCTGGTGGCGGGTCAAATCGTCGTGGCACCCAAGGCACGGCCTGGATTGCATCTGGTGGCAACGCCGATCGGCAATCTCGGCGACATCACGCTGCGTGCACTGGAAACCCTGGCCGGCGCCGACATCATCTTCTGCGAGGACACGCGAATCACGCGGCGCCTGACCGAGCGCTACGGCCTGGGCGCGGAACTCGCAGCCTATCATGAGCACAATGCCGAAGCGGTCAGGCCGCGGATCCTGCAACGTCTGGCCCAAGGCGCAGCCATCGCGCTGGTGTCGGACGCCGGCACGCCGCTGATCTCCGATCCCGGCTACAAGCTGGTGCGCGAGGCCTGTGAGGCCGGACACGCCGTCACCGCGCTGCCGGGACCTTCCGCCGTGCTCGCGGCGCTGAGCGTGGCGGCGTTGCCGACCGACCGCTTCTTCTTCGAGGGATTCCTGCCGGCCAAGCAGCAGGCGCGGCGCACGCGGCTGTCGGAGCTCGCGCGGATCGAGGCGACGCTGGTTCTGTTCGAGGCGGGCAGCCGGGTGCAGGAGACGCTGGCCGATCTCGCCGATGCCATGGCTGGGCGTCAGGCCGCGATCTGCCGCGAGCTCACCAAGCTGCACGAAGAGGTGCTGCGCGGGGCAATCGGCGATCTCGCTGCACGGGCCGGCGATCTCGAAACGCGCGGCGAATTCGTGCTGGTGATCGGTCCGCCGCCGCGCGATGCCGAGGTGCTGACCCAGGACGCGCTGGACGCCGTGCTCAGGGATCTGTTGCAGCGATCGAGCGTCAAGGACGCCGTAATGCATGCCGTCGAGCTGTCGCGCCGGCCGCGACGCGAGGTGTATGCGCGCGCGCTCGAGCTCTCGAAGGGCGCGCGGTCGGGGGAGGCCGATGGCAAAGACTGAGCGTGCCTCCCCAGACAAGCCGGCGAAGACGGCGGCACCCGAGCGCGTCGCCGCCTTCCGCACTGGATTGTCGGCGGAAGCCCGTGCCGCAGCACTGCTGATCGCCAAGGGCTACCGCATCCTCGCCAAACGCTTCCGCACGCCCCATGGCGAGATCGACATCATAGTGCGCAAGCGCAGCCTGGTCGCCTTCGTCGAGGTCAAGGCGCGCGCCTCGCTCGACGATGCGGCCTATGCCGTGACGCCTCGCCAGCAGCAGCGCATCATCGATGCCGCCCAGGCCTGGCTGATGGCGCATCCGGACCATGCCGAATTCGAGCTGCGCTTCGATGCGATTCTGGTTGCGCCGCGCAGCCTGCCGCGCCATCTGATGGCGGCCTTCGACGCCAGCACCTGACATGAACTGACTGCAGAGAGCAGGGACCTGCCCATGAAACTGAATGTCGCCGTCCAGATGGATCCGATCGCGCGCATCAACATCCGCGGCGACTCGACCTTTGCGATGCTGCTCGAAGCACAGCGGCGCGGACATGGCCTGTGCTACTACACGCCGGACAAGCTGTCGCTGCGCGGCGAGGAGCTGTACGCGCCGGTGCAGGCGCTGACCGTGCGCGACCAGGTCGACGACCACTTCACGCTCGGCGAGCCCAAGCCGACGGCGCTGACCTCGTTCGACGTCGTGCTGCTGCGCCAGGATCCGCCGTTCGATCTCGCCTACATCACCTCGACGCACTTCCTCGAGCGCATCCATCCGAAGACGCTGGTGATCAACGATCCCGCCAGCGTGCGCAACGCGCCGGAAAAGCTGTTCGTGATGAACTTCCCCCAATTGATGCCGCCGACCCTGATCTCGCGCGATCTCGACGAGATCAACGCCTTCCGCGATCAGCACGGCGCTGTCGTGATGAAGCCGCTGCATGGCCATGGCGGCGCGGCGGTGTTCCGCGTCATGCCGCAGGACATGAATTTCGGCTCGCTGTTCGACATGTTCTCGGTGACGTTCAAGGAGCCCTGGGTGATCCAGCGCTTCCTCCCCGAAGTGAAGCATGGCGACAAGCGCATCATCCTGGTCGACGGCGAGTTCGCCGGCGCCGTCAACCGCGTGCCGGCGGCGGATGATCTGCGCTCCAACATGGTGCGCGGCGGCGCCGCGCAGGCCACCGATCTCAGCGCCCGTGAGCGCGAGATCTGCGACACGCTGGGTCCGGAATTGCGCGCGCGCGGCCTGCTGCTGGTCGGCATCGACGTCATCGATGGCAACCTCACCGAGATCAACGTGACGTCGCCGACCGGCATCCGCGCGATCTCGCGGCTCGGGGGCCCCGACATCGCCGCCCGCGTATGGGACGTCATCGAGAGCAAGCGGCGCTGATCAGGCACCGTCCCACATGGCTGGGGATAAGGCCAGCCAACGCGGTCATTCCGATGCGTCAGAAGCGGAGCGGAATCGCCGACATCAACGCATTTCATGATATGACGCGGGTCTCATGCGTCTCGTCCTGACCACCTGGAACATCAATTCGGTGCGCCTGCGCATCGACCTCGTCGCCAAGCTCATCAAGCAGGTCAGGCCCGATGTGCTGTGCCTGCAGGAGACCAAGTGCATCGACGACGCCTTCCCGCTGAAGCGTTTCAAGCGGCTCGGCTATGAGCACGTCGCGCTGAACGGGCAGAAGGGCTATCACGGCGTCGCCGTGATCTCGAAATGGCCGTTCGAGGAGACCAACGTCCGCACCTTCTGCGACAAGGTGGATTCGCGCCACATCACGGTGGCGTTCGGCGAGAAGGCGCAGCTCGCGCAGCCGCTGGTGCTGCACAATTTCTACGTGCCCGCAGGCGGCGACATTCCCGACCCCGCGCTCAACCCGAAATTCGAGCACAAGCTGCAATTCCTCGACGAGATGAAGGCGTGCGAGCCGCTGCATCCGCGCGGCGACGACCGGCACATCCTGGTCGGCGATCTCAACGTCGCGCCGCATGAACACGATGTCTGGTCGCACAAACAGCTCCTGAGGGTGGTGTCGCACACGCCGGTCGAATGCGAGAAGCTGTTGGCGGCGCAGGCCCATGGCGAATGGGTCGACGTCGCCCGCGAGCGCATCCCGATGTCGGAGAAGGTCTACACCTGGTGGAGCTACCGTGCCGCCGACTGGACCGTCGGTGATCGCGGCCGAAGGCTCGACCACATCTGGGTGTCACGCGCACTGAAGGACCGGGTCAGCGACTTCAGGATCCTGCGCGACGCCCGCAGCTGGGAGCGGCCGTCGGATCATGTGCCGGTCACGGTGACGCTGGACGTGTCGTAGCGAAAGCGAAGCTGACCCGCCCGGACAAGAAGATCACGACGTCAGCTTGGTCCCGGCCGCCATGATGTCATTGGCGATTCGGCTGGCGCGGTGGGCGAACTCGTCGCGCAGCCGGCGCGCAGCCATGGCGTCGCTCTCGAGCACACGCTGAAACAGGCTGCGCGAAATCCGCACCACGGTCGAATATTCCAGGGCCGTCGCGGTCGCCGGGCGCCGCATCTCGACCAGCAGCGCCAGCTCGCCGATCAGCATGGTCGGCGTGGCGACGATCTCGGCACCGACCTCGTCGCTGATGCGCAATGACCCGCGCTGGACGACATAGCCGCAATCGGCGGTGTCACCTTCGCGGAACAGGGTCTCGCCGCTCTGGATGTTACGCTGCTCGGAGCCGATGGCGATCATGCGAAGCGAGTCGCTTCCCAGCAGGCGCAATGTTGGGACGCGCTCCAGCAGCGCAATATCGTCTTCGATCGACATCAAGGGCCCGGGGAAGGCGGAATGGAACCAATATCATAAATGGCGAAACCGCCATCCCCGAACCTATCACGGTACCAACTTGTAGCCACCGGCCTCCGTCACCAGAATCTCTGGATTCGCGGCATCTTTCTCGATCTTCTGCCGCAGACGGTAAATGTGCGTTTCCAGCGTGTGGGTGGTGACGCCAGAATTGTAGCCCCAGACCTCCTGGAGCAGGGTCTCGCGGGACACCGGCTGCTGGCCGGCGCGATACAGGAAGCGCAGGATCGCCGTTTCCTTCTCCGTCAGACGGACCTTGCGGGCGTTGGCGCCCGTCAGCATCTTCGAGCCCGGCCGGAAGCTGTAGGGGCCGACCGAGAACACCGCGTCCTCGCTGGCCTCGTGCTGGCGAAGCTGGGCGCGGATGCGGGCCAGCAGCACGGCGAAGCGGAAGGGCTTGGCGACATAGTCGTTGGCGCCGGATTCGAGCCCGAGAATCGTATCGGAATCGGTATCGTGCCCGGTCAGCATGATGATCGGCGCCTTGAAGCCGCCCTTGCGCAGGGACCGCACCACTTCGCGGCCATCGGTGTCGGGCAGGCCAACGTCCATCAGAACCAGGTCGGGTGAATTGGCCTTTGCGGCGGTGGCGCCTTTGGCGCCGGTATCGACGGCCTGGGCTTCGAACTCGTCATGCAGCGAGAGCTGCTCCATCAGGGCATCGCGCAGATCGGTGTCGTCATCCACGATCAGGATCTTGCGGGCATTGGCCATTGTACAATCCTCTAGGTGGCGCCGGCGGGATCGGATGGGTGGCGCCGTCAAACGGTGGGCAAACAGGCTCATCAGCCCTGTTCCGTCTTGAAGTAGGGGGCTGTTACCGATTCACAAGCGCCCGGGACTCTACTCCAGAATTGAGCAGGGATTGAGATGATTGTCCTGTTCGACCCTCGCGGCGGACCATTTGCCGACATTAAGGCAATTACCGGGCAATCCATGGCAATGAAAAGGCACGTTGTTTCATGTCGTTATCGAAGGTAAAGCTTGGCATGCCAGCATCGCGGATCTCGATTCGCACCAAAGCCGGGTCGCGGCAGCGCGGCTGGCTCCAGGTCTGGGGCCAGGTCATCCCGGTGGCGCTCGGCCGCGGCGGCATCCTGGCCAACAAGCGCGAAGGCGATGGTGGTACGCCACGAGGCGTGTTCCGGCCGCGGCGGCTGTGGTGGCGGGCCGACCGTCACCCCCGCCCACACACGGTCCTGCCGGTTCGGCCGATCGGTCCGGAGGATGCCTGGTGCGAGGACCCGGCCGACCGGCATTACAACCAGGCGATCCGGCTGCGCGGCGACCGGCCCGGAGACCGGCTGGCGCGCCAGGACCATCTGTACGATTTCATCATCGAGATCGACCACAACACGCGGCCGCGGATCGCGGGCCGCGGCAGTGCCGTGTTCCTGCATCTGGCGCGACCGAACTTCCGCCCGACCGCAGGCTGCGTGGCCATGACCCGCCCGGCGATGCTGCGTCTGTTGCAAAGGATCGGCCCGCGCACCAGGATCGTCATCCAATAACAAGAGAAGGGGAGGACGGCATGCGCGCACCGGATGAGCCAGCCAGCGCCGCGGGCCTTCTGCGTCAGCATTGGAACGAAGGCCGGAAGCTCGCAGCGCTGCCGCCGGAGCTGCGTCCAAGGGACCGCGCCGAGGGCTATGCCATCCAGGCCGAGCTCGAGCGCCACTCGCCCAAGCCACTATTCGGCTGGAAAATTGCGGCGACCAGCGAGGCCGGCCAGCGCCATATCAATGTCGCCGGTCCGATGGCCGGGCGGATCCTGGCCGAGACGGTGTTGCCGGCGGGTGGCACCGCAGCGATGGCCGGTAACGCGATGCGGGTCGCGGAGCCGGAGTTCGCGTTCCGCCTGGGAGCGGACCTGCTGCCGCGGCCGACACCCTATGATGTCGCAGAGGTGCTGGCCGCGGTCGACACGCTGCATCCCGCGATCGAGATCCCGGATTCGCGGTTCGCCGACTTCGTCAGCGCCGGCGAGGCGCAACTGATCGCCGACAATGCCTGCGCGCATCTGTTCGTGCTGGGCGAGGCCACCACCGCCGACTGGCGCAGCCGCGACCTGATCGCGGAGCGGCCGCGCATCGCGCTGCGTGGCGAGACCTTCATCGGCCACGGCCGCAACGTGCTTGGTGATCCGCTGATAGCGCTGGCCTGGCTGGTCAACGAGCTCAGCGCGCTTGGCGTGCCCGCGCGGGCAGGGCAGGTGGTCACGACCGGCACCTGTCATGCGCCGCTGCCGATCGGCAGCGGGGACCACATGGAGGCCGATTTCGGCGATCTGGGGCAGGTATCGGTGCGGTTCGAGTAGGGGCCGGCCGTGATTGCGCCCCCCTTCAGCGATGCCCGAAGATCGCCGAGCCAACACGGACATGCGTGGCGCCGAACTGGATGGCGGTGGCGAAGTCGGCGCTCATGCCCATCGACAGATGCGCAAGGCCATTGCGGGCGGCGATCTTGGCGGTCAGCGCGAAATGCGGACCGGGCGCATCCTCTACCGGCGGAATGCACATCAGCCCTGAAATCGCGAGCCCGTAGTCCTTGCGGCAGGCGGCGATGAAGGCGTCGGCGTCGCCGGGTGCGATTCCCGCCTTCTGCGGTTCCTCGCCGGTATTGATCTGGACGAATAGCTGCGGATGCCGGCCCTGGGCGGAAATCTCCTTGGCGAGCGCCGCGCACAGGCTTGGCCGGTCCACCGAATGGATGGCCTCGAACAGCGCCACCGCCTCCTTGGCCTTGTTGGATTGTAGCGGCCCGATCAGGTGCAGTGCGAGTCCCGGATGCGCGGCCATCAGTGGCGGCCACTTGGCTTTGGCTTCCTGAACGCGATTTTCACCGAACACGCGCTGTCCGGCCGCGATCACCGGCTCGATTGCCTCGGCATCGAAGGTCTTCGACACGGCGATCAGCGTGACCGAGGCGCGATCGCGCTCGGCATCGCGGCAGGCGCGCAGAATCTCCTGCTCGACGGCGGCGAGCGCAGACGGCGAGGACGGGGATGAGGCGTTCAATTCAGGCACGATGGCGTCCGTCGGTCGTTAGATTTGCGGGTTTGGCTGCAATTTTACAGAGTTCGAGAAAGGGTTCTTGAGCCCTTCTCCTTACCCTGCACGGTCGGGGTAGGGGAAAGAAATGCCAAGCATCCGCTTCAATCGCAATAGAGTGAAGCTGAACCGGCTGATGGGGATCCGCGCCCGACTGGCGCTGCTCGCCCTGATCCTGGTGGCGCCGCTGATGCTGGAACGCGCGCGCTCCCTGGAAAGCGCCAGGACAAGGCAGATCGCGCTCGCATCGGAGGAATTCTTCGGCCTCGCCCGGCAAAGCGCCGACATGCAGCGCGAGGTCATCATGTCGGTCGAGACGGTGCTGAAGTCGACCGCCTATGTCCGGGCGTCGAGCACCGGCGTGAGCCGCAGTTGCGACATGATGCGCGCCAGCCTGCCGGCGACCCTGCCCTGGATCCGCACCCTGATGATCGCCGGCCGCGACGGCCGCATCCAGTGCTCGACCAACAACCAATATGTCGGGCTCGATTTCAGCGACCGGCCGTATTTCCGTGGCGCCCAGGAATCACGCGATTTCGTGTTCAGCGACTACCTGCTGTCGAAACCGTCGCACGTGCCGATCGTCATGGCCGCCTATCCGGTCGGCGCCATCACCGGCGAGCCGGACGCGGTGATGCTGGCGAGCGTGAACCTGGAATGGATGTCCAAGATCATGAACAATCTTGGCGGCCGCCCCGGCATCACGGCGGTGCTGGTCGACAGCGAAGGAACCGTGCTGGCAGCGCCCGTCGACCGCACCGAGCTGATCGGCCGGCCGCTCGACAGCGTGCCGTTGTTGTCGGCCGTTGCCGAGACCGCGCTGAGTTCGGGGAAGCCGACCGAGACGATGGGCTTCACGGCGGCGGATGGATCCAAGCGCGCGATCACCTTCACCCGGATCGCCGACACCGGATCGCGGCTGATCGTCAGCATCGATGAGACCCGCGTCACCGCCGCCATCGACCGCGAGATCCGCAACGCCTATCTGCAGGCCGGCCTCGTGTGCCTGATCGTGCTGCTCGGCGCGCTGATCGCCGCCGAGAAGCTGATCGTGAAGCCCGTCAGCATGCTCGCCGCGACCGCCAAGCGCTTCGGCCATGGCCACTGGTCGGCGCGCGTCACCACCAAGCATCTGCCGTCGGAGTTCGTGCCGCTGGCAAAGTCCTTCAATGCGATGGCCGCCAAGCTTGGCCAGCGCGAGCGCGAGCTGGTCGCCGCGAATGACCGGCTGACGGTGATGGCGTCGATCGACATGCTCTCAGGCCTCGCCAACCGCCGCGGCTTCCAGAACCGCATCGACGTCGAATGGAGCCGCGCGCAGCAGGCCGGCACCGAGCTGTCGCTGCTGATGATCGATGTCGACCACTTCAAGCTCTACAACGACACCTATGGTCACCCCGAGGGTGACGCCTGCCTGTCACGTCTCGGCGAGACGCTGTCGCAGATCGCCGGCGCGATGACGGCTTTCGCCGGCCGCTATGGCGGTGAGGAGTTCTGCCTGTTGTTGCCGGGCATGGGTGCCAGAGAGGCGCTCGCGATCGGCGAGCAGGTGCGCGCCGCGGTGCTGGAGCTCGAGCTGCCGCATGCGACCTCGGCGCATCAATGCGTCACCGTGAGCGTCGGCGTCGCCTCGACGCGGCCGAACGAATCGCTGATGCCCTCCGACCTGATCGAAGCCGCCGACGCCGCGCTCTATGCGGCCAAGCATCGCGGCCGCAACACGGTGGTTGCACATGGCTTCGCGGATTTCGCTGACGACAGGAGCGGCGTGGTGTGCGCCGGATAGGGCGCTGCGGCCGCGGCCCGCAATCAGCCGACCGCGAGCTTGCGGTCGAGCTCGAGCTCGGTGACGACGCGGTTGCGACCGAGCTTCTTGGCGAGATACAGCGCGCGGTCGCAACGGTCGATGAGATCAGCCATCGATTCGCCGAACTGGAACTGGCCGACGCCGATCGACACCGTGATCTGCGGCAACACCTCGCCGGTCGAGCGACGCGTGAACTGACAGTCGGCGATGGTGCGTCGGATCCGCTCCGCGATGACAGTGCAACCTTCGAGGTCGGTCTGCGGCAGCACCGCGATCAGTTCCTCGCCGCCATAGCGCGCCGGAAGATCGTTGTCGCGGACGCGCTCGCGCAAGGCTTTGGCGACAAGGCGAAGCACCTGATCGCCGACGCCATGGCCGTAATTGTCGTTGAACTTCTTGAAGTGGTCGACGTCGATCAGGAGAATGCTGAGCGGCTCGTCGCGCTCCATCGCCTCGATCTGCGCGTGGCGGAAGAACTCTTCGAGCGCGCGGCGGTTCGGCAATCCGGTCAGCGTGTCGGTGCGCGCGCGCTGCTCGGACTTGTTGAGCGAGTCCCTGATGGTGTCGAGCTCGCGTGACTTTTCGGCAAAGCTCACTTCGAGTTTCGCAGCACGCGCGGTCGCCTGGGCGAGCTCGCTGACCAGGTTCTCGATCAGGATCTTCGGATCGACGCCCTGCTCGCTGCGTTCGGCAACGCCATCGATCGCCGCCATGTGCGTGCGGTTGTCGGCGATCGCGGCGGTCAGATAACTTTTGGCGGAGTCCATCACGCCATGCAACTGCTGCGAGACTTTGTGGACGACGGCCGCTTCCGTACCCTGCTGGCCGATGTACGTGTCGAACAGCGCCTGGTTGGTGGTCTTGTCGAACTTGCGCTTGTTGCTGACCAGGATGTCGACGGCGCGCTTGAGGTCCGACGCCGAGCCCAGGGAGTACTTGAACCACAGATGGAAGTTGTTAGGCGTCGGTGGCACGCGCTGTTGAGCCATGGATTTCATGGCCTTTTCCGCGACCGTCGTCGCGTACTCGAAGTCAAGCTCGTCGAACGTAGCGCCGGACACGATGTGGAGTGACCCCAGATGCGGGCGGATGCCTGGATGTATGCACTCAGTCTCCCATTCAAGTCTTAACCGTGCCTCAATCGGACCTTCGACACTGCCGGCAGAGCCCGCAAAAAAACTCACGATTACCGTCGCTTAGCAGATGCCCAAAATGGTATCATCATCTGTCGCCCCATTGACCGGGCTGCCGCTTTTGTGGCCTAGTCCGCCGTCTTCAAACGACGCGAATCCTCGAAAATTATAAGCGATTCCATGACATCCGAACGCTACAACGCCCGTGAAGCCGAGCCGCGCTGGCAGCGCCAGTGGGACGAGAAGGCGATCTTCGCCACGAAGAACGACGATCCGCGTCCGAAATACTACGTGCTCGAGATGTTTCCCTATCCGTCGGGACGCATCCATATCGGCCACGTCCGTAATTATACGCTCGGTGACGTGCTGGCCCGCTTTATGCGCGCCAAGGGTTTCAACGTCCTGCACCCGATGGGCTGGGATGCGTTCGGCCTGCCGGCGGAGAACGCCGCGATCGAGCGCAAGGTGGCGCCGAAGGCGTGGACCTACGACAACATCGCCGCGATGAAGAAGCAGCTGCGCTCGATCGGGCTGTCGCTCGACTGGGCGCGCGAGTTCGCCACCTGCGATCCGTCCTACTACAAGCACCAGCAGAAGATGTTCCTCGACTTCATGCAGGCGGGGCTGGTCGAGCGCGAGAAGCGCAAGGTGAACTGGGATCCGGTCGACATGACCGTGCTCGCCAACGAGCAGGTCATCGACGGTCGCGGCTGGCGCTCCGGTGCGGTGGTCGAACAGCGTGAGATGAACCAGTGGGTGTTCAAGATCACGAAGTACTCGCAGGAGCTGCTGGACGCGCTCGATGGTCTCGACCGCTGGCCCGACAAGGTGCGGCTGATGCAGCGCAACTGGATCGGCCGCTCGGAAGGCCTGCTGATCCGTTTTGCGCTGGATCCGGCGACGACGCCTGCGGGCGAGACCGAATTGAAGATCTTCACGACCCGGCCGGACACGCTGTTCGGCGCCAAGTTCATGGCGATCTCGGCCGACCACCCGCTGGCCCAGGCCGCGGCGGCGAAGAACCCGGAGCTCGCCGCGTTCATCGCCGAGATCAAGCGGATCGGCACCGCGCAGGAGGCGATCGACACCGCGGAGAAGCAGGGCTTCGACACCGGCATCCGCGCCGTGCACCCGTTCGATCCGAGCTGGACCTTGCCGGTCTATGTCGCCAATTTCGTGCTGATGGAGTACGGCACCGGCGCCATCTTCGGCTGCCCGGCGCATGACCAGCGCGACCTCGACTTCGTCAACAAATACGGCCTCGGCAATGTCCCGGTGGTCTGCCCCGAGGGCCAGGACCCAGCGAGCTTCGTCATCACCGACACCGCGTTCGACGGCGACGGCCGCCTGATCAATTCGCGCTTCCTCGACGGCATGACGATCGCGCAGGCCAAGGACGAGGTCGCCAGGCGGCTCGAGAGCGAGCCGCGCGGCGGCGCGCCGGTCGGCGAGCGCCAGGTCAATTTCCGCCTGCGCGACTGGGGCATCTCGCGCCAGCGCTATTGGGGCTGCCCGATCCCGGTGATCCACTGCCCCAAATGCGATGTCGTGCCGGTGCCGGCGCAGGACCTGCCGGTCGTGCTGCCTGATGACGTCACCTTCGACAAGCCCGGCAACGCGCTCGACCACCATCCGAGCTGGAGGCACGTCACCTGCCCGACATGCGGGGCCAAGGCGACCCGCGAAACCGACACGATGGACACCTTCGTGGATTCGTCGTGGTACTTCGCGCGCTTCACCGATCCGTGGAACGAGACCTCGCCGACGACACCTGCGGTCGCCAACCGGATGATGCCGGTGGATCAGTATATCGGCGGCGTCGAGCACGCGATCCTGCATTTGCTCTACAGCCGGTTCTTCACCCGCGCGATGAAGGCCACCGGCCACGTCGCCATGGACGAGCCGTTCGCCGGCATGTTCACGCAGGGCATGGTGGTCCACGAGACCTACCAGAAGGCCGATGGCACCTACGTCAATCCCGCCGAGGTCAAGATCGAGGTCGGCGGCAACGGCCGCCGCGCGGTGCTGGCCGCCACCGGCGAGGACATCACGATCGGCCCGATCGAGAAGATGTCGAAGTCGAAGAAGAACACCGTCGACCCCGACGACATCATCGAGAGCTACGGCGCCGACGTCGCGCGCTGGTTCATGCTGTCGGACTCGCCGCCGGATCGCGACGTGATCTGGAGCGACGAACGGGTGCAGGGCGCGGCGCGCTTCGTCCAGCGGCTGTGGCGGCTGGTCAACGAATCGGTCGCAGCAAGCCAGGAGGCCCCCTCCTCCCGTCCCTCCGACTTCGGCGCAGACGCGCTGGCGCTGCGCAAGGCCGCGCATGGCGCTCTCGACAAGGTGACCGGCGGCATCGAGCGGCTGCATTTCAACGTCTGCCTGGCGCACATCCGCGAATTCGCCAACGCGCTGGCCGAGGTGCTGGGCCGGCCGGCGACGCCGGCGCCGGACCTGGCCTGGGCGATTCGCGAGGCCGCTGGCATCCTGGTGCAGCTGATCTCGCCGATGATGCCGCATCTGGCCGAGGAATGCTGGCAGGTGCTGGGCCAGACTGGCCTGATCTCGGAGGCCTCCTGGCCGCAAATCGAACGCGATTTGCTGGTTGAGGACAGCATGACCCTGGTCGTCCAGGTCAACGGCAAGAAGCGCGGAGAAGTCACAGTCGCCAGCAACGCGCAGAATCCGGAAATTGAGTCTGCCGTTTTGGCCCTCGATGCAGTAAAACTAGCGCTGGACGGCAAGGCCGTTCGCAAGGTGATCATTGTTCCCAAGAGGATCGTGAATGTCGTCGGCTAGGTTTCGGATCGCTGCACGCCTGGTTGCCGTGGCCGCCTTGGCTGGGCTGACGGCCGGCTGCTTCCAGCCGATGTACGCGGAGCATGCCGACGGCACGCCCGCCCTGCGCGACAAGCTGATGGGCATCGAGCTGCCGCCGGTCGACAAGCCGAACGCCTCCCCCGAGGCGCGCATTGGCGTCGGTATCCGCAACGCGCTCGCATTCAAGCTCTACGGCACCGCGACCGGCACGGCCCCGACCCACAAGCTGGTGCTGCGGTTGCAGACCAGCCGGTCCTCGCTGATCGTCTCGCAGACGACCGGCCTGCCGACCACCGAGAATGTCGGCGTCGACGTGCAGTACAATCTGGTCGAGCTGGCGACCAACAAGTCGGTCATGACCGGTACGACCTTCGCGCGTACCTCCTACGACATCCCCGGCTCATACCAGCGCTTCGCCCGCCAGCGCGCCTTCCGTGATGCCGAGGATCGCGCCTCCGAGGAAGTCGCCGAGAAGATCAAGACGCGGCTCGCAGCCTATTTCACCGCCGGCACCTGACGCTCGGCTGACATCGCCGTGGTCGCGCTGCGCGGACGAGACATCGATGCCTTCCTGGCTAAACCGGACGCCGCCCGGCCGCTGATCCTGTTGTACGGCCCGGATACGGGCCTGGTCCGCGAGCGCGCCGAGGCCCTTATCGCGTCGGCCGTCGACAACCCCGATGATCCCTTCTCCGTGGTCAGGCTCGACGGTGACGAGCTCTCCGCGGAACCGTCGCGCCTCGTCGACGAAGCCATGACGGTGCCGCTGTTCGGCGGCCGGCGGGCCATCCGGGTGCGCGCCGGCTCGCGCAATTTCGCCAGCGGCGTCGAGACGCTCAGCGAGATGAATGTCCGGGACTGCCGCATCGTCATCGAGGCCGGCGACATCCGCCCCGATTCGCCACTGCGCAAGATTTGCGAGAAGGCCAAAACGGCGGTCGCGATCGGCTGCTACCCGGACACCGAGCGCGATCTCGCCAAGCTGATCGACGACGAATTGCGCATCGCCGCCCTGCGCATCGCGCCCGACGCTCGCGCCTCGCTGATGGCCCTGCTGGGCGGCGACCGCCAGGCCTCGCGCAACGAGCTGCGCAAGCTGACATTGTTCGCCCATGGCGAGGGCGAGGTGACGCTCGACCATGTGATGGCGGTGGTCGCCGACGCCTCGGAGATGAAGCTCGACCCGATCGTCGACGGCGCCTTCGGCGGCAAGCCCGAAATGGTCGAGACCGAGTTCGGCAAGGCGATGATCGCCGGCACCTATCCCGGTGTCATCATCTCCGCTGCGCAGCGACATGCAGCATGGCTGCACAAATCGGCCCTTGCCGTCGCATCCGGCACGCCCGTGTCGGCCATTCTCGAAGGCGGTTTTCCGCGGCTGCATTTCTCACGAAAGCCGAGCGCCGAGACGGCGCTGCGCAATTTCTCTCCGGCGCGGCTGCTGCCGATCATCGACCAGCTCGCCACCGCCGCCCTCGACATGCGCAAGCAGCCGGGCCTCGCCGCAGCCATCGCGCAGCGAACGCTGCTGTCGATCGCGGTGAACGCGCGGCGCAAGGGGTGAGTGGGCCCGAGGCCTTGCTCCAATCTCCGACGTCATTCCGGGGCGACGCGCGCCGGCGCGGCGAGCCCGGAATCCATCGGGCCAAGCGATCTGCCGAGAGATGGATTCCGGGTTCGTGCTGCGCACTCCCCGGAATGACGGAGGAGTGTTTCGAGATCGCAGAGTCAACCGTGACCAGGAAGCACCGGTCGTACCCGTCGCCTAATGAGTAACTCGTCGTGCCCGGGCTTGACCCGGGCACCCATCCCCTTGGAGCGAGCACCCTTAAAGATGGATGGCCGGGTCAAGCCCGGCCATGACGATGTGGTGAGGACGTCACAACAAAGCTGACGGGAGTTCGTCGGACGTATCTCGACAACGGGACAGCAATTACGACCTAACAGCCTAACCCTGCTCCAGCCGCCGCATCACCTCGTCGAGCTGCTCGAGGCTGCGGTAGGTGATCTGCACCGTGCCGCCGGGGTCGCGGTGGCTGATCGACACCGAAAGGCCGAGCGCATCGCCGACACGCTTCTCCAGCGCGATGGTGTCGGCGTCCTTCTTCTCCGCCGGCGCACTGCCCCCAGAGCTGCGTGGCTTCTGCGGCTTGCGTTCCGGCACGCCCTCCTCGTGCGCGAGCGCCTCGGTCTGGCGGACGTTCAATCCTTCCGCGATGATCTTCTTCGCCGCCGACATCGGATCCGGCAGGTTGATCAGCGCACGCGCATGACCGGCCGAGATCTGTCCCGTCGCGATGAAGCCCTGCACCTCGGCCGGCAGCTTGGTCAGCCGCATCATGTTGGCGACGTGGCTGCGGCTCTTGCCGACGATCTTGGCGATGTCTTCCTGGTTGCGTTTGAACTCGTTGGCGAGCGCGTGATAGCCCTGCGCCTCCTCCATCGGATTGAGATCCTCGCGCTGCACGTTCTCGATGATCGCCAGCTCCAGCGCATCGCTGTCGCTGACATCGACCGGAACGATCGGCACCTCGTGCAGGCCGGCGGCCTGCGAGGCGCGCCAGCGCCGCTCGCCGGCGATGATCTCGTAGCGGTCGTGCTGGCCCTTCACCGGACGCACCACGATCGGCTGGATCACGCCGTGCTGCTTGATCGAGGCCGAGAGCTCGGCGAGCTCGCCGTCGGAAAACGTCTTGCGCGGATTGCGCGGGTTGGGCTTCAGAAACTCGATGGGCACCTTGCGCTGGTTGCGCGGCCGCTCCGGCGGCGCGCCGGCCTCGCGGCCGACGTCACCGATCAGACTTGCGAGACCCCGGCCCAATCGCGATCGCGACTCGTCGGCCATCGCCTTCTCCTTTGGATTCACGTCACGCTCCGCTTGCGTCTGCTGCCGATCGGTCCCGTCGGCACAATGAACGAGGGAACGGATTCATTTCGGAATCCGCTGCCGTCCTCGAATGAGATCCGGGCGACGAGGTCCCCCGGAGCAGAGGCAAAGTCAGTTCGTGCGCAGGTCACGCTCGCGCTGAATGACTTCGGTCGCGAGCTTGAGATAGGCCTCGCTGCCGACGCACTTCAAGTCGTAGACCAGCACCGGCTTGCCGTAGGACGGCGCTTCCGAGATGCGCACGTTGCGCGGGATCATCGTGTTGTAGACCTTCGATCCCATGAACTGGCGGACGTCGGCGACGACCTGGTTCGACAGGTTGTTGCGCGAGTCGAACATCGTCAGCACGATGCCGTGGATCGAGAGGTTCGGGTTCAGGGTCGAGCGCACCTGCTCCACGGTTTGCAGCAGCTGCGACAGACCTTCGAGCGCGAAGAACTCGCACTGCAGCGGCACCAGGATCGCGTCGGACGCGGCCATTGCATTGACCGTCAGCAGGTTCAGCGACGGCGGACAGTCGACCAGCACGTAGGTGTAGTCGTTCTCTGGCGAGACGTTGTTGTTGAGGCCGGCGATCGCATCGCGCAGACGGAAGGCGCGGTTGGCGGTGGAGCCGAGCTCGAGCTCGAGACCCGACAAGTCCATCGTCGAGGACGCGATGTGCAGCCGCGGCACGGCCGTCGCAACGATGGCGTCGCGCAGCGAGGCCTCGCCGATCAGCACGTCATAGGTCGAGCAGTTACGGCTGCCGCGGTCAATGCCGAGCCCGGTCGAGGCGTTGCCCTGCGGATCGAGGTCGACGATCAGCACCCGCTCGCCGATCGCTGCCAGCGCCGTACCGAGGTTGATCGCGGTCGTGGTCTTGCCGACCCCGCCCTTCTGATTGGCGAGCGCCAGGATGCGCGGATGCCCCTCCGAGTGCGGGGCTCTATCTTCTTGATAAATCTGATCAATTACGGCCATGCGCGATCGCCATTGGTTGTCGTCTTGACGGAATTCAGCTCTGTCGCTCGATGCAATCGATTGCGACGATCCAGCCCTGCCCGCCCGTCCGGCTGGAGTGAAGTTTCGACTCAATTTTCCAATACTTAGTAGATTCGGTCAATTCCGCTTCTACATCTTGACCCTTGAGAAACAGCGCTTTCGCGCCTTTTTTCACCAAGGGCTCCGCAAAGCCGATGAGCTGATGTAGCGGAGCCAGCGCGCGTGCGGTCACGCAATCGACTCGCCCGCTCCACTTCTCCACGATATCCCCGATCTCTGACAAATGCACGATCCCCGGAGCGCCGGTGACGCGAATTGCCTCGCGCAGGAACGCTGCCTTCTTGGCGTTGCGCTCGACCAAGTGAATCTGTGCATCCGGCCGATCGGCCAAAGCGCAGGCAAGTACGACGCCGGGAAAGCCGCCGCCGCTGCCCAGATCAACCCAGATCCTGGCGTCGGGCGCGAGATCGAGAAGCTGCAACGAGTCGGCGATGTGGCGCGTCCAGAGATGGGGCAAGGTCGACGGCGCGACCAGATTGGTTTTCGCCTGCCATTCCAACAGCAGCGCGACATAGCGATCGAGGCGATGCTCCGTTTCACGTGAAACGGGAATCAGCGCGAGCGCTGCCGCCTTGTCCGATTCGATCATCTTGGATGCCACCGCTGGCGATGCCTGTTTCACGTGAAACGCCTCAGCCGGTGGCCTTGCTGCGACGCGCTTCCCGACGGAGATAGGCCGCAAGGATCCCGAGCGCCGCCGGCGTCATGCCATCGATCCGGCCCGCCTGTCCGATCGTCCACGGCTTGGCTGCCGTCAGCTTCGCCCGCGCCTCATTCGAAAGACCCGGGACGAGCGCATAATCGACCCCACCGAGCACCAGGCCCTCATCGCGCCGGAAGGCATCGACGTCCTCGCTCTGGCGGCGGACATAGACATCATACTTGGCATCGATCTCCAGGTGGAAGGCGATGGCTGGATCGATCGCACCGAGCTCCGGCCAGATCGCTCTCACCTCGGAGAAGCCGATCTCCGGATAGGCCATCAGATCGAAGGCCGAGCGGCGCTGGCCATCCTTGTTGAGCGTGAGGCCATGCTTCGCCGCCTCGTTGGGCGTGATCGTCAGCGACATCGCCATCGAACGGGCAGCCTCCAACGCATCCATCTTGGTTCGATGGAAACGCGCGCGATCGCCACCGACGCAGCCGAGCGCGATGCCCTTATCGGTGAGACGCTGATCGGCGTTGTCCGCCCGCAGCGTGAGACGATACTCGGCGCGCGAGGTGAACATGCGGTAGGGCTCGGTGATCCCGCGCGTCACGAGGTCATCAATCATCACGCCGAGATAGCCGTCGGCACGATCGAACACGATCGACTCGCCGCCGCCCGCCGCGAGCGCCGCATTGAGCCCGGCTACCAGACCCTGGGCGGCAGCCTCTTCGTAGCCGGTCGTGCCGTTGATCTGACCCGCCAGGAACAGGCCCCTCATCCGCTTGGTCTGGAGCGTTGGCTCCAGCTCGCGTGGATCGACGTGGTCGTACTCGATCGCATAGCCCGGTCGGATCATCCGGACGCGCTCGAGGCCCGGGATGGTCGGCAGCAGCGCGAGCTGGACCTCCTCGGGCAACGAGGTCGAGATACCGTTCGGGTAGACGGTGGTGTCGTCGAGCCCTTCCGGCTCCAGGAAAATCTGGTGACCGTCGCGATCACCGAAGCGTACGATCTTGTCCTCAACCGACGGACAGTAGCGCGGCCCGGTCGACTTGATCTGGCCGGAGTACATCGGCGAGCGATGGACGTTGGCGCGGATCACCTTATGGGTCGCGGTCGTCGTTCGGGTAATCCCGCACTGGATCTGCGGGGTGGTGATCCTGTCGGTCAGGACGGAGAACGGCTCCGGCGGATCGTCGCCGGGCTGCATCTCGACCGCTGTCCAGTCGATCGTCGATCCATCCAAACGCGGCGGCGTGCCGGTCTTGAGCCGCCCAAGCCGAAATCCGATGGCTTCGAGAGACCGGGACAGCCCCAGCGCCGGCGCTTCGCCGACCCGGCCGGCCGGCCAGGTCCTCTCACCCAGGTGAATCAGACCACGCAGAAACGTGCCGGTCGTGATAACGACGGCGCCACAGATGAAGGTCCTGCCGTCAGTCAGCCGCAACCCCGCCACCCGCCCGCCGGTAGCGATCAGTTCGTCCGCCTCGCCTTCAATGACGGCGAGATTCGCGGTCTCCCGGATCGCCGACTGCATCGCGGCAGCGTAGAGCTTACGGTCGGCTTGGGCGCGTGGACCTCGAACGGCCGGCCCCTTCCGGCGATTCAGAACCCGAAACTGGATACCGCCAGCATCGGCGACGCGACCCATCAGCCCGTCGAGAGCATCAACCTCGCGAACCAGATGTCCCTTCCCCAGCCCACCTATGGCCGGATTGCAGGACATGGCGCCGATGGTCGCGAACTGATGCGTGATCAGGGCGGTTCGGGCACCCATGCGCGCCGCGCCCGCCGCAGCTTCACAGCCAGCGTGGCCGCCACCGATGACGATGACGTCGTAGGATGTCAGATGCTCGCTCATGAGGCTTATCTAGCGCGTGCGGACAACGCTCGGAAGACGTTTCACGTGAAACATTCGCCACCGTCGGGCAGGGAGGGAGATGTTTCACGTGAAACAGCATCGGTGCCATCTCGGACTTGTTTCACGTGAAACGTCCACGAGGGCTCTACCCTGTTTCACGTGAAACGATTGACGATCAGTTAACCAAGCAACATTTCATTAAGCATATCTACGTGCGCCGAGGCTCTTGACGCCGCTACTTTCCGATACAGAACTCGCGGAAGATCACGTCCAGCACATCCTCGACATCGACCCGCCCCAACAGACGCCCAAGCGCCAGTGCGGCGATCCGCAGCTCCTCCGCGGCAAGCTCCTCACCGAGATCAACAGCCGTAACGCTCCGACGAAGCGCCGCCACGGTCTCATTGAGCAGGGCTCGTTGCCGCTCCCGGGTGATCAGGCCATTCTCGGTCGATCCGAAGAAGTCACGGGCAAAGCCTATCAGAGCCTCCAACAGGCCGGCCACCCCTGCTCCGGTTCTGGCCGAGATCGCAAAGACCGGAGCATCGCCCTGCACCATCGCCGTGGCTGTCTCCTGCGGTCTCGGCAGATCGATCTTGTTCCGGACCAGCCAGACAGGCACCCCGCTTCGACACTCTGCCTCCGGCTGACTATCCTCGGACAGCCACAGCACGAGATCGGCCTGCGCAGCCCGATCCCGGGCCCGGCGCACACCCTCCTGCTCCACGGGGTCGTCCGTCTCCCGGATACCCGCGGTATCGATCACCGTGACGGGATAGCCCTGGAGATCGAGCTGGATCTCGATGACGTCGCGCGTGGTGCCGGCATGAGGCGAGACGATCGCCACCTCACGTCGGGCCAGCTGGTTCATCAAGGTCGACTTGCCCGCGTTTGGAGGTCCGGCGATGACGACCGTCAGACCATCGCGTAGCCGCTCGGCCCGGCCCTGCGCCGACAACACGGTCTCGATCTCTGCCAGGAGCTGTTCAATCCGCGATAGCGCCGACGCCATCAGCTCGGCTGGCACGTCACCTTCATCGGCAAAGTCGATCCCGGCCTCGATCAGCGCCGTAGCTTCGATGATCTGCTCACGCCAGCCCCGCGCCTTGTCGCCGAGCAGGCCCTTCAGCTGGCGCAACGCCTGGCGCCGCTGCCGATCCGTGTCGGCATGAATGAGATCGTCGAGGCCTTCGGCTTCGGTCAGATCGATCTTGCCATTCTCGAACGCGCGCCGCGTGAACTCGCCCGGCTCAGCAGGGCGCATCTGCGGCATCGTCGACAGCACCGAGAACATTGTCGCGACGACGGCACGGCTGCCATGGACATGCAGCTCGGCAACATCTTCGCCGGTGGCACTGGCCGGGCCGGGAAACCACAGCACGACGGCATCGTCGATCGGTTCGCCATTGCCATCCCGCAGCAAGGCGCGCGTCGCCATCCTCGGCAGCGGCAGTTTCCCCGCAAGCATCTGAAGGGCGATGCCGGCGTGAGGCCCGGAGAGTCTGACGATCGCAATCGCACTCGGCAGGCGTCCGGAGGACAGCGCGAAGATGGTCTGGTCGTGAGGATGCATGATCCTCAGTTGGGCTCACCGGCAGCGAAAGACAATCGGTTTGCAGCGGCATGCTTTACGCCGACGAACCATAACGGGCGGATAAGCATCGAGGACTTCTCGCCGGGCGCAGCGACAAACAAGTCAAACAAAAAGGGCGCTCCAAAGAGCGCCCTTTCCAAATCGAGACCGTGGGCCGATCAGGTGTTCATGGATTCGAAGAACTCGGCATTGCTCTTGGTGCTGCGAAGCTTGTCGAGCAGGAAGTCGATCGCGTCCATCGTGCCCATCGGATTGAGGATGCGGCGGAGCACGTACATCTTCTTGAGGTTCTGCGGCTCGGTGATGAGCTCTTCCTTGCGGGTGCCGGAGCGGGCGATGTCGATCGCCGGGAAGGTCCGCTTGTCCGCGACCTTGCGGTCGAGGATGAGCTCGGAGTTGCCGGTGCCCTTGAACTCTTCGAAGATGACCTCGTCCATGCGGCTGCCGGTATCGACCAGAGCGGTCGCGATGATGGTCAACGAGCCGCCTTCCTCGATGTTGCGCGCGGCACCGAAGAAGCGCTTCGGCCGCTGCAACGCGTTGGCGTCGACACCGCCGGTCAGCACCTTGCCGGAGGACGGCACGACCGTGTTGTAGGCGCGGCCGAGGCGGGTGATCGAGTCCAGCAGAATGACGACGTCGCGGCCGTGCTCGACCAGGCGCTTGGCCTTCTCGATCACCATCTCCGCGACCTGGACGTGACGCGCCGCCGGCTCGTCGAAGGTCGAGGACACGACCTCGCCCTTCACCGAGCGCTGCATGTCCGTGACTTCTTCCGGACGCTCGTCGATCAGCAGCACGATCAGGTAGCACTCAGGATGATTGGCCGTGATCGAGTGCGCGATGTTCTGCATCAGCACCGTCTTGCCGGTGCGCGGCGGCGCGACGATCAGCGCACGCTGGCCCTTGCCGATTGGCGCGACGATGTCGATCACGCGTGGCGACAGATCCTTGCGGGTCGGATCCTCGAGCTCGAGCCGGAAGCGCTCGTCCGGAAACAGCGGCGTGAGGTTGTCGAAATTGACCTTGTGCTTGGACTTCTCGGGATCCTCGAAGTTCAGCGTGTTGACCTTGAGCAGCGCGAAATAGCGCTCGCCCTCTTTCGGGCTGCGGATGTGTCCCTCGATGGTGTCACCGGTGCGCAGCCCGAAGCGGCGGATCTGCGAGGGCGAGACGTAGATGTCATCGGGACCCGGCAGGTAGTTGGCATCGGGCGAGCGGAGGAAGCCGAAGCCATCGGAGAGCACCTCGACGACGCCCTCGCCGATGATGTCGATTTCCTGGATCGCAAGCTGTTTGAGGATGGCGAACATCAGCTCCTGCTTGCGCATCGTGCTGGCGTTCTCGACCCCGTTTTCCTCCGCGAAGGAGACGAGCTCGGCCGGCGTCTTTGACTTGAGGTCCTGTAGTTTGATTTCCCGCATTGGGGTGGTCCTGTGGAAGCGACTTGGGAGGGATGCGAGGTGGCTGTGGGAAGGCGGACGAAAATGAGGTCCGCAGGTCTGAGCAAGGTTGGCGCCGATGAGGCACCAGACCTGATGCGGCGGCCGGTCAAGCCGGAACGCAACCACATCCGCCTGCGTGGGGTGGGATATCTACAATATAGAAAATCGCGCCGGCGTCTGCAAGGCGTCTGCAGCGCAGCGGTATTCCGAGGGAAACGGTCAGAACGGCTTGACGATCACGAGAATCACGATGCCTATCATTAGTACCGTTGGTACCTCATTGATATAGCGGTAGAATTTCTGGCTGCGGGTGTTCTTGTCGGCGCCGAATTCCCTGACCCAGCGGGTAAACAGTCCGTGGACTCCGGACATGATCAGCACCAGCAGAAATTTGGCATGAAACCAACCGCTGGTATACCAGTGGCCGGCCCAGACCAGATAGAGCCCGGCAAGCCACGTCACGGTCATCGCCGGATTGATGATCGCCTTGAGCAGGCGCCGCTCCATGACCTTGAACGTCTCGGACTGCTTCGAGCCGATCTCGGCGTCGCAATGATAGACGAACAGCCGCGGCAGATACAGCATGCCGGCCATCCACGCGATGACGGCGATGACGTGCAGGGCCTTGATCCACTCATACATCGGAGACTCGTGATCCTCTCGGCTGGTGATCAGCTTGCGTGCCGAGACATATCCGCTCGCTCAGTCCCCTCCAAACCAAATAATTTTAGAATCTTAAGGTTTGAGTCTAGGTAGCGGTGGATTGGACTCATGCAATGTCATCCGCAGTGTGCCCGCAGCTTGTTCACATCCCTCAACATGTGAGCTGCACACGCCGGATCGCCGCAGAGTTCAATGTGATTCAAACGCTTGCCGAAATCCTTCGACAGCTTATCCAGAGACAAACCGACCTCGTCCCGATATCATCGCGCTGCTGCCTGGCGCCGTCCCGGACGGCGACCATGTGCAGAACTATCGGGGTTATACAAAGGGAGCGGTCCGAGGCCGCTTTTTGGTCCCATCCTTCACAGGGATTCACAGATCGTTAAGGATTTGATGCCCACCACCGGCAATTACTTTCACCTGCATCTGGTTTCCGATTCGACGGGCGAAACCTTGATCACGGTCGCGCGAGCGGTCGCCGCGCAGTACACCAACGTGACCCCCGTCGAGCACGTGTACCCGCTGGTTCGCAGCCAGAAGCAGCTCGACCGTGTGCTCGACGAGATCGAGGAAGCCCCCGGCATCGTGCTGTTCACCCTGCTCGAGAAGGACCTGGTCAGCCGGCTCGAAGGCAAGTGCCAGCAGATCAACATCCCGAGCCTGTCGATCATCGGTCCGGTGATGCAGCTGTTTGAGGCCTATCTTGGCGCATCGACCGCCGGCCGCGTCGGTGCGCAGCATGTGCTCAATGCCGAATATTTCGCCCGCATCGATGCGCTGAACTACACGATGCTCCACGATGACGGGCAGATGGTCGACGGCCTCGAAGACGCCGAAGTGGTGCTGGTGGGCGTCAGCCGGACGTCGAAGACTCCGACCTCGATCTATCTCGCCAACCGCGGCGTGCGCACCGCCAACGTGCCGCTGGTCCCGGGCATTCCGATCCCGCATCAGCTCGAGACATTGAAGAAGCCGCTGGTCGTCAGCCTGCATGCGACCCCGGAGCGGCTGATCCAGGTGCGGCAGAATCGCCTGCTCAGCATGGGTGCGGAATCCGGCAATGAGAATTATGTCGACAAGCAGTCGGTGACGGACGAGGTCGCCTATGCACGCAAGCTGAGTGCGAAGTTCAACTGGGTCATGCTCGACGTGACGCGGCGCTCGATCGAGGAGACGGCCGCCGCGATCCTGAAACTCTATACCGACCGGCAGCGGCAGCGGCTTCCGGACTAGTGAGCGGATCAATGTCCATCTGGTGCAGTGACGAGCCTCTCATTCTGGCATCGCAAAGCCGCGCGCGGCGGATGCTGCTCGCGAACGCAGGCCTCGCGTGCGAGGCCCTTCCGGCCGATATCGACGAACGCGCGGTGCAGGCCGAAGCCGGCCTGGTGGCGCCCTACGAGATCGCGTTACACCTTGCCAACGCAAAGGCCGCTGCGGTCTCGGCAAGCAGGCCCAATTCATATGTGGTGGGCGCGGATCAGACGCTCGCATTGGGTGAGCGCATGTTCAACAAGCCAGCCGGCCGCCAGCATGCCATGCAACAACTGTTGGCGCTGGGCGGGCGCACCCATGCGCTGCACTCGGCCATTGCCGTGGTCCGCAACGGTGAGGTGCTGTTCTCGCATGTCGCAATTGCCTGGATGACGATGCGCGCCCTCACCGAAACCGAGATCGCAGCCTATCTCGATGTCGCCGGCGAAGCCGTCACATCCAGCGTCGGCGCCTATCAGCTGGAAGGGCTCGGTGTGCACCTGTTCGACCGGATCGACGGCGATCACTTCACCATACTCGGCCTGCCGCTGTTGCCGCTGCTCGCCTATTTTCGCGAAGCGAAGCTGCTCAGGATCTGATGCCGACCGCAGCCACGCGTAAGGGGGAGTGACCGCGGATGAGAGTGCTGGGTCTGACCGGCTCGATGGGCATGGGCAAGTCGACGACCGCAAAGCTGTTCGCGGAAGCCGGCGTGCCGGTCTACGACGCCGACGCGACCGTTCATAAGGTCTATGAAGGCGAAGCCGCGCCAGCGATCGAAGCCGAATTTCCTGGGACCACGGTGGACGGCAAGGTGGATCGGGCCAGGCTCTCGGCCAAGGTCGTCGGCGATCCCGCCGCGATCCGCCGGCTCGAAGCGATCGTGCATCCGATGCTGCGCTCCTATCATCAGAAGTTTCTCGACGACGCCGAGCAGTCCGGCGTGCCCGTTGCCGTCGTCGATGTCCCCTTGCTGTTCGAGACCGGCGGCGACAAGCGCGTCGATGCCGTGGTGGTGGTGTCGACCGCGCCCGAGATCCAGCGCCAACGCATCCTGGCGCGCGGCACGATGACGGAAGAAGCGCTCGATGCGCTGCTCGCACGGCAGATGCCGGATGCCGAGAAGCGCAAGCGCGCCGATTTCGTCGTGGATACCTCGCACGGGCTCGATCCGGTGCGGGCACGCATCCGCGACATCCTGGCGGAGGTCGTTAGAATGCCGCAGCGCCGGGGCTGATTCGCGAACGCCGGCGGCGCGGAATTCGACGGATCAGATCAGATGCGTGAGATCGTTCTCGATACCGAAACCACCGGCCTCGACGCCCTGCGCGGCGACCGCCTGGTCGAGATCGGCTGTGTCGAGATCATCAACCGTATGCCCACCGGCCAAGTCTACCACCGCTACATCAACCCCGAACGCGACATGCCGGCGGAGGCGTTCGCGGTTCACGGACTGTCGAGCGAGTTCCTGGCGGACAAGCCGCTGTTTCACGAGATCGTGGAGGAGTTCCTGGAATTCATCGGCGATGCCCCGCTGGTGATCCACAACGCCTCGTTCGACATCGGCTTCATCAATGCCGAGCTCGACCGGATCAAGCGCGCGGCCATTCCCAGGGATCGTCTGGTCGATACGCTGCTGCTCGCACGTCGCAAGCATCCTGGCGTGTCGAACCGCCTCGACGACCTCTGCTCACGCTATGCGATCGACAACTCACGCCGCACCAAGCACGGCGCGTTGCTCGACGCCGAACTGCTGGCGGAGGTCTATGTCGATCTCGTCGGGGCGCGGCAGTCGCAGCTGATCCTGACCCAGGACAGCCAGGAGATCCGCATCGGGGGGGCCGGCGATACGCCGCGCCGTCAGCGCGAGCAGCCGCTTCTGCCACGGGTCACGGATGCGGAGCGAGAGGCGCATCGCGCCTTCATCGCCACCCTCGGCGACAAGCCGATCTGGATGGAGTTTCTCGCCGGCACGTGATCCGCCGGATCGGCAGCGGATCACGCCCTGCAAACATCAATCGTAAAGCTGAACCAGATCAGCTCGACAGCACCTGGCCGCCCTGGGCCGCTGCCTGGCGCTCCATGTTCTGGCGGTACAGGCCAACGAAATCGACCGGGTCCAGCATCAGCGGCGGGAAGCCGCCGTCGCGCACCGAGTTGGCGACGATCTCGCGGGCGAACGGGAACAAGAGGCGCGGGCATTCGATGAGCAGCATCGGCGACAGGTTTTCGCGCGGAATGTTGACCAGCCGGAACACGCCGCCATACACCAGCTCGAAGCTGAACATCACCTGGCTGCCGCTCTCGGCCTTGCCCTCGATCGTCAGCGTCACCTCGTATTCCGTGTCATTCAGCGCGTTGGCGCCGACATTGATCTGGATATTGATCTGCGGCGGCTGGCCCTGCGGTGCCAGGGACTGCGGAGCGTTCGGATTCTCGAACGAGAGATCCTTGATGTATTGGGCCAGCACGTTGAGTTGAGGAGGAGCAGCCGCCTCGGGAGTGGCGCCGTTACCGTTGGTCATCGCAGTGTTCTCCAGGCAAAAAGGGCGGGTCGTTGCGGCGCGTGGCTACCATAGGGCCGGCTTGTTCCACAAGGACGAGCCACGGACGCCGCAAAAGGCCGAGACAAAGGATTGATCCGGCCGGCATGCCTCTATTTGTCGCATCGACCCCCGGGCGGAACCAGCGACCGGCCTACCCCGTTCCAATCAGGGGTCGATCGGATTTCCCCTTGAGAAGGAAAAGGGTTAGGATCGCTACGCCACAATGTGCCATTGGCCGGGCCCAATTCGATGACTACATCCGGGTCGACCGAGGGATTCACGGGTCTTTACCTGGATCCTGTAGAACGGGTGTCCGGTGGCCGGGCTCCGCGTTCGGCTCGACAGGTCAGAAAGCGAACACGACGTGGACATTTATACCATCATCTTCCTGGCGTTGGCGGTCTTCATCTTCGTGCGCCTGCGCGCCGTGCTCGGGCAGCGCACCGGAAGCGAGCGCACGCCGTTCGATCACGCCGCCAGAAACGCGGTCCAGGGTGCGCCGGACAACCACGTCATGCCGGTTCCCAACAAGCCCGTCGACCCCTCGGCTTCGGTCCCCGGCGGCGAGATGCCGGCGGCGGGCGATCGCTGGCGCGGCTTGGCCGAGCCGGGCACGCCGCTCGCGCGCGGCCTCGACGCGATCGTCGCCGATGACTCATCGTTTGACCCGCGCCATTTCCTGACCGGTGCGCGCAGCGCCTACGAGATGATCGTGCTGGCGTTTGCCAATGGCGATCGCCGCGCGTTGCGCGACCTGCTGTCGTCCGAGGTCTATGAGAGCTTCGACGCCGTCATCAAGGAGCGCGAGAAGCAGGAGCAGAAGACCGAAACCCGCTTCGTCTCCATCGATACCGCCGAGCTGGTCGGTGCCGAGCTGCGCGACCGCACCGCGCAGGTCACGGTCCGCTTCGTCTCGCAGATGATCTCGGTGACACGCGACAAGATGGGCAACATCGTCGACGGCAATCCGGACAAGGTGGCCGACATCACCGACATCTGGACTTTCGCCCGCGACACCGGCTCGCGCGATCCGAACTGGAAGCTGGTCGGCACTGGCAGCCATTGATGGAATAGGTTGCCGCCGCCGGCGTTACGTTGGAGGGCACCGCTCTCGGTGTCGGCCGGCTGCGTCAGGAGGACGACGAGGCGCATTCTTGAATTGTGACGTCGATTTTTTAGAATCCCGTTTTTTCCGAATTTCGCGTTGAGTGGTACTTTGATGGTGCAAGCATGGTTCGCGAAATTTGGAAGCGGGGTTTCGCCGCTCATCGCGTGAAGTACTGGACATCGGCGCTCGCCTTGAGCGTCGTTGCCGTGGCGCTCGCCCCTTACGCGGCCGAGGCGGTGCGCTCGCGCCACCGGATCCCGGCGGCATCGGTGCGCCACCTGCCCTACCCCCAGCTCGACTGGCCGCTCGAAATCAACAACAGCCAGTACCTGCCATTGGCCTGGAACGACGTGCCCGGCTGGAACGACGATGATCAGCTCGCGGCGTACCGGACGTTCCGCGCCAGTTGCAAGCCGATCGCCGCCAAGACGGATGTCACGCCGGACGCCAAGGCGCTAGGCGATTCCCTGCGTGATCCTTGCCGCGACGCCCGGGCCGCCGATCTCGCCGACAATGCCGCGGCAAGGGCGTTCTTCGAACGGCACTTCGAGCCGCTGAAGATCTCCAAGCTCGGCGATGCCGACGGCTTCGTCACCGGCTACTACGAACCCGTGATCGACGGCTCGCGGACCCAGAACGAGGTCTACAACGTTCCGGTCTATCGCCGCCCCTCCAATCTGTTCGTTCGCGGCTTCAAGCAGGACGCGACGAGTCTGCCCAACAAGGGTCCCGTCTACCGGAAGATCGGACGGCGCAAGCTGGTCCCCTATTACGACCGCGCGGAGATCGAGGACGGCGCCATCGAGGGCCGCGGCCTGGAGATCGCGTGGCTCAGGAACCAGACGGACCTGCTGTTTGCCCAGATCCAGGGATCCGCGCGCATCAGTCTCGACGACGGCTCGACCATCCGCATCAACTACGATGCCTATAATGGTCATCCCTATACGCCGGTCGGTCGTGTCCTGATCGAGCGCGGCATCATTCCGCGCGAGCAGATGTCGATGCAGCGCATCCGCGACTGGATGGAGCAGAACCCGGAAGGTGCCAACGAACTGCGGCGGACCAACCGCTCCTACATCTTCTTCCGCGAGGTGCAGCTGTCGGAGAAGGACGAGGCCGTCGGCGCCCAGGGCATCCCGCTGACTCCGGGCCGCTCGATCGCGGTCGACAAGTCGCTGCACGTCTATGGCACGCCGTTCTTCATCACCGGCGAGTTGCCGATCGAATCCGAGAAGTCGAAGACGGCTTTCCACCGGCTGATGATTGCCCAGGATACGGGCTCGGCGATCGTCGGACCTGCGCGCGCCGATCTCTACTTCGGCGCGGGACAGGACGCCGGCAAGGTCTCCGGCCGCCTCAAGCACAGCATCCAGTTCGTGATGCTGGTGCCGAAGAGCCTCGATCCGGTCGCGCGTGGCCGCAAGATGCCGCTGCCGGATGCGCGTCCGTCGGAGAAGATCGCCAAGCTGTTTCCGCAAGTGCTGCCGAAGCAGGCAGCGAAGGAGGCTGCCAAAGATCAAGCGAAGGAGCAGGACCAGGCCACGACGGCGGCGGCGCCCTCCGCGGCGAAGGATTCAAAGGCCGCTGCTCCCGTCGCGGCTAGCTCCGCGATCGCCGTCGCAAAATCCGCGACCACCGTGGCGCAGAACGTGGTGGCCCCGCAGCCAGTGCCCCTGCCCGAGGCCCGACCGCGACTCGAAAGTGATCGCAATATCCGCCGATTGCGCTATGGCAGACGCCACCGCAACCGCCGATGACAAGCCGTTTCCATGTCGCATGATCCCGAGCCGCCCCGTGGCCGTCGCAAGCGCGGCCTCTCCGAGGACGAGCGCATGCTGTGGGAGACGGTGGCGCGCCAGGTCAAGCCGCTGCGCAAGACACAGCGTCCGGTGCGGCTGCATCCACCGATGACGACGTCCGAACCGCAGCCGGACAAACCCGCGATGACGCAGCGGCCGGTCGCGCCGGTTGCCGCGCCGAAACCCGTCCGGCCGGCGATTCCGCCGCTGGTTTCGCTCGGCCGGAGGGAGCGTTCGAAACTGTCGCGCGGCCGCAATGAGATCGATGCGCGGCTCGATTTGCACGGCATGACCCAGAGCCGGGCGCACCAAGCGCTGCATCATTTCCTGCATCGCGCCCAGCATGATGGGCTGACCTTCGTGCTCGTCATCACCGGCAAGGGCACCATCGGCGCGGACCCTGAACGCGGCGTGCTCCGGCGCCAAGTGCCACATTGGCTGAGCCTGCCGGAATTCCGCTCGCTGATCGTCGGCTTCGAGGAGGCCCATGTCGGACATGGCGGCGCCGGCGCGCTCTACGTCCGTATCAGGCGCCCAAGAGGCTGAGGCTCAGAACGGCCGGATGATGCCGACGCGCGGTACGGCGGTGACGATCCAGCCCAGGATCGTGGTCCTGCGATCGTCGGGATCAATCGGTGCAATCGGCTTGGTCGCGGGAAGCGTCTTCACCGCGTGCAGCATCATCACCATGCAAACGACCCAGCTCGAGATCCAGCGCGAATAGTCGAACACCATCGCGAACATCACGACGTAGGCAAGGCTGATGAAGATCAGCGCGGCGATGACGATCTGGCGATGGCGCCGCTCTTCCAATGCGCCGACAAGATCTCTGTAGTAGCTCCATAGCGGTGCATGCAGCCAGAGCAGCAGCGCATATACGGGCACGCCGAGCAGATTGGACGCCATGTGCGCCCAGGTGTCCTGCACTTCCTTGGACAGCGGCTGGTACCAGACATAGGCGAACTGAAGCAGCTCGGTGCGCGATGGATCGGCCATTCGTGTCTGCAAGTAACTTACGAAATCGGCTTCGGGCAGCGGCATGGTTCCGAGGAATTGCGCGGCCAGGAACAGGATGCCGAGGCCCAGCAGCGCGCTTGCGCCCACGGCAAGATCGAGCCGGGCGATGGGGCGGGCCAGATAGCAGCGCAGCACGACGATGGCGACGATGGTGGGCACATACATCAGCAGATGGATGTGATGGATCAGCACCAGCACCGCCGAGATGAGCGTGGCGAGCAGGACGTAGCCGAGTGAGCTCGCCGGGACCAGCAACAGGATGATGACGCCGAGACAGCCATAGATGTCGAAATGACCGAGCGTGAACAGGAAGTTCTTGAAGACGAACGGCGACCCCGCCGTGAAGACGAACAGCGGCAGCTGCGCGCGATCAAGACCAAAGGTGCGTCGGAACAGCTTCAGGTACAGAGCGAGCGTGATCAGCCAGACGCTGCCGCCGATTGCGAACACCAGCCACACCGGCACCTTCGCCGTGAACAGTCCGACGATGGCGCCGACCAGCGCGCGCTTGATGAAGCCGTGGTGATAGTCGACCAGCAGGTGGATGTAGGGGATGTAGGGCGGCAGCGTGAGCTTGTGCAGGAAGACGCCAAGCATGACGGCGGCGTTGACGGCGAGCATCGCCCGCCAGTGTTTGTTGTAGGCGCCGGTCATGCCATGACCGAGCGATGGCTGGCGGAGACGAGGTCGCCGCCACATCCACCACTGTCGTCCCGGCCTTGAGCCGGGACCCATAGCCACCGCCGTCCATGCTGAGGCAAGGCTGGAGCCGCCATCGAGAGTCACAATTGGCTTTGGTGGTCATGGGTCCCCGCTTTCGCGGGGACGACGGCGGAATTTGTAGCTCGGCCTCGACCCATACGGGTAGCCGCTACAAAATGAACCGGCTGAGATCAGTGTTCTTGGCGAGATCGCCAATGTGCTGCTGCACGAAGGCGGCGTCGACCCGCATGGTCTCGCCGCTGCGGTCGGAGGCCGTGAAGGAGATGTCGTCGAGGACGCGCTCCATCACGGTCTGCAGCCGACGCGCGCCGATGTTCTCGACCGTGGAGTTGACCGCGACCGCGATGTCGGCGAGCGCGTCGATCGCATCGTCGGTGATGTCGAGCGTCACGCCCTCGGTCTTCATCAGCGCGACATATTGCTTGATCAGCGACGCCTCCGGCTCGGTCAGGATGCGGCGCATGTCGTCGCGCGTCAGCGCCTGCAGCTCGACGCGGATCGGCAGCCGGCCCTGCAACTCCGGCAAGAGGTCCGATGGCTTGGCGATGTGGAACGCGCCCGACGCGATGAACAGGATGTGATCGGTCTTCACAGCGCCATGCTTGGTCGAGACCGTGGTGCCCTCGATCAGCGGCAGCAGGTCGCGCTGCACGCCCTCGCGGGAGACGTCGCCGCCTGCGCGGTTCTCGCGCACGCAGATCTTGTCGATCTCGTCGAGGAACACGATGCCGTTGTTCTCGACCACGCTGATCGCCTCCTGCACCAGCTGGTCGCTGTCGAGCAGCTTGTCGGACTCTTCCGCGATCAGGATGTCGTGCGAGGCTTCGACCGTGACGCGCCGCGTCTTGGTGCGGCCGCCGAGTTTGCCGAAGATGTCGCCGATGGAGATCGCGCCCATCTGCGCCCCCGGCATGCCCGGGATCTCGAACATCGGAAGGCCGCCGCCGGACGACTGCGTCTCGATCTCGATCTCCTTGTCGTTCAGCTCGCCGGCGCGCAGCTTGCGGCGGAACGAGTCGCGGGTGGCGGCGCTGGAGCTGGCGCCGACCAGCGCATCGAGCACGCGCTCCTCGGCGGCAAGCTGGGCCCGGGCGGCGACGTCCTTGCGCTTGCGCTCGCGCACCTGGACGATCGCGACCTCGACGAGATCGCGGATGATCTGCTCGACGTCGCGGCCGACATAGCCGACCTCGGTGAACTTGGTCGCCTCGACCTTCAGGAACGGCGCGCCCGCGAGCTTGGCCAGCCGCCGCGCGATCTCGGTCTTGCCGACGCCGGTCGGCCCGATCATCAGGATGTTCTTCGGCAGCACCTCCTCGCGCAGGCCTGCATCGAGCTGCAACCGGCGCCAGCGGTTGCGCAACGCAATGGACACCGCCCGCTTGGCGTCGGCCTGGCCGACGATGTAGCGGTCGAGTTCGGAGACGATTTCGCGGGGTGAAAAGTCTGTCATGAGGCTCTAGCTAGGGTCGGACGGGGATGAGGGCAAGCCGGATTCCGCCGTCACAGGAGCGGCGGTCCGGCCTGCCACTGCCGGATCGCCTCGGTTGGATAGATCAGCATCAAGATGTTCAGGGTCAGGTTGTCACGGATGTGCAGGCCCACCCCGATCTCGAGCGCGACTGCAATCACGACGGTCAGCCAGACCGGCAGCACCCGCGCCAGCAGGAAGCCGGTCATCATCGCCAGCGTATCGCCGACGGAGTTCACGATGCTGTCGCCGAAATAGTCCAGCGAGATCGTGGCGGCACGATAGCGCTCGATGATGAAGCTGGAGTTCTCGACCAGCTCCCAGGCGCCCTCGATCAGCATCGCCAGGATCAGCCGCCCCTGCCAGGGCAGCCGCGGCACCACCAGCGTGGTCAGCGCATAGAACAAGAAGCCGTGAATGATGTGGGAGAACGTGTACCAGTCGGTGAGATGCTGGGAGTTCTCCGAGCTCTGCACCACGCCATGCCACAGCTTGACGGTGCCGCAGGCGCAGATCGGCAGCCGGCCCATCGCGAACAACAGTGCGGCCTGCAGCGAAAGCAGACAGAGCACCGGGATGAGCCAGGGTCCGGACGACTGCCGGGACGGGGCGCCGATCTCGTCCGCGGTCATGGTCTACTCGGCCGACAATGCTTCGATGGTGATGTTGCGGTTGGTGTAGACGCAGATGTCGGCGGCGATGTCGAGCGAGCGGCGGACGATGCTCTCGGCGTCCTTGTCGGTGTCGATCAGCGCACGCGCAGCCGCAAGCGCATAGTTGCCGCCGGAGCCGATCGCCATCACGCCGGACTCCGGTTCCAGCACGTCGCCCGTCCCGGTCAGCACCAGCGAGACGTCCTTGTCGGCGACGATCATCATGGCTTCGAGCCGCCGCAGGTAGCGGTCGGTGCGCCAGTCCTTGGCGAGTTCGACCGCCGCCCGGGTCAGCTGCCCCGGATACTGCTCCAGCTTGCTCTCCAGCCGCTCGAACAGGGTGAAGGCGTCGGCGGTGGCCCCGGCGAAGCCGCCGATGACGTCGCCCTTGCCGAGCTTGCGCACCTTCTTGGCATTGGACTTGATCACGGTCTGGCCGATCGAGACCTGGCCGTCGCCACCGATCACCACCCTGCCCCCCTTGCGGACGGTCAGAATCGTGGTGCCGTGCCAGACGGTGGGCTCGTTCGAGGATGCGTGCATTGGGGATCCCTGGTTCATGCCCTGATTTAGGCGCTCAGGCGTCGGGATACAATTACCGGGTCCCTGCCCTGCCCGACCCGGTCTTGAAATCCGCTCACCATGGCCCGAGATCAGGCGTACGGGGCGCTATCCCGCAGTAGCTAAGCCGACATCCGCCTGATAAAAGAGCCGCGTTTTCAAGGGAAAGCTGACCCCATGCGTAGCGCGACCATCAAGCGCAAGACCAAAGAGACCGACATCGAGGTGTCCGTGAACCTCGACGGCACCGGCGTCGTGAACATCGCGACCGGTATCGGCTTCTTCGATCACATGCTGGATCTGCTTGCCCGGCATTCCCGCATCGACATGACGGTCAAGGCGGTCGGCGACCTGCATATCGACTTTCACCACACCACCGAGGATGTCGGCATCGCGCTCGGCCAAGCGGTGCGGCAGGCGCTCGGCGACATGGCCGGCATCACCCGCTATGCCTCGATCCACATGCCGATGGACGAGACCTTGACGCGCGTCGTGATCGACGTGTCGGGCCGGCCGATGCTGGTGTTCCGCACGACCTTCGCGCGCGACAAGATCGGCGAGTTCGACACAGAGCTGGTGCGCGAGTGGTTCAATGCGTTTGCCATGAACGCCGGCATCACCTTGCACGTCGAGACGCTGTACGGCGAGAACGCCCATCATATCGCCGAATCCTGCTTCAAGGGTCTGGCGCGGGCGCTGCGGACAGCGCTTTCGATCGATCCGCGCAATCAGGGCGAAGTGCCATCCACCAAGGGTCAGCTCGGCGGCTGACCTCCCCGTCCAAGGGATTATCGACATGCCCGTCTATACGGTTCACGCTCCCCTGGCCGCCGGGGTCGATCTGCGTTCGACCGATCGCTTCGTCTTCATCCGCGACGGCTTCCATTTCTGGGCCGCGGTGCTCGGCGCCGTCTGGCTGGCCTGGCATCGCCTCTGGCTTGCGATGCTCGTCTGGGCCGTGCTGATGATCGCGCTCGACGTGATCCTGGTGCGCGTCGGCGTCAACGGCGGTGCGATTGCCGGCATCGATCTGTTGTTCGCGATCCTGCTCGGGCTCGAAGCCTCCAGCCTGAAGCGCTGGAGCTACTCGCGCGGCAATTGGCGCCAGCTCGACGTCGTCGTCGCCGATGATCTCGATGCCGCCGAGCGCCGCTTCTTCGAGCGCTGGGCCGCCCGGCGCAGCACGCTCGGCTACGACAATCATACCGTCGATCGCGGCGCGGCGCCGCCGACGCGCGACAACGGCAATGGGCTGCACCCGCCGCCGCTGCCGCACGCCAGCATCATTGGCTTGTTTCCCGAACCCGGAGGTGGACGATGAGTGTTGCAATCATCGATTACGGCTCCGGCAATCTGCATTCCGCCGCCAAGGCGTTCGAGCGCGCCGCGCGCGGCATGGCGGATCCGCAGAAGGTCGTCGTCACGCGCGATCCCGACACCGTGTATCGCGCCGACCGCATCGTGCTGCCCGGCGTCGGCGCCTTCGCCGATTGCCGCCGCGGCCTCGACTCCGTCAACGGCATGCTGGAGGCGATGACCGAAGCCGTCCGCCACAAGGCGCGGCCGTTCTTCGGCATCTGCGTCGGCATGCAATTGATGGCAACGCGCGGCAAGGAGCATGTCACCACCGATGGCTTCGACTGGATCGCCGGCGACGTCGAGAAGATCGCGCCTCGTGACGAGAGCCTGAAAATCCCGCACATGGGCTGGAACACGCTCGACCTGGTGCAGGAGCATCCGGTCCTGGAGCGGCTGCCGCTCGGGCCGAAGGGCTTGCACGCCTATTTCGTGCACTCCTATCACTTGAATGCGGTCAACGAGAACGATGTGCTGGCGCGCGCCGATTACGGCGGTCCGATCACGGCGATCGTCGGCAAGGACACCGCGATCGGCACCCAATTCCATCCCGAGAAGAGCCAGCGTTTCGGTCTCGCCCTCATTTCCAACTTCCTGAAATGGAAGCCGTGAGCGCTTCCGTCCTGTTCGCCGCAAGAGGCGGACAGGGCGCGCTCTTGAAAGACAACTGATATGATCCTGTTTCCCGCCATCGATCTGAAGAACGGCCAGTGCGTGCGCCTGGAGCAGGGCGACATGGCGCGCGCCACCGTGTTCAACCTCGATCCCGCCGCGCAGGCCAAGAGCTTCGCCGACCAGGGCTTTGAATATCTCCACGTCGTCGACCTCGACGGCGCCTTCGCCGGCAAGCCGATGAACGCGCAAGCCGTCGAGGCGATGCTGGAGGTCGTCAAGATGCCGGTGCAGCTCGGCGGCGGCATTCGCGATCTCAAGACGGTCGAGGCCTGGCTCGGCAAGGGCATCGCCCGCGTCATCATCGGCACCGCCGCGGTGCGCGATCCCGAGCTGGTGAAGACCGCAGCCAAAGCCTTTCCCGGCCGCGTCGCCGTCGGCCTCGATGCCCGCGACGGCAAGGTCGCGGTCGAAGGCTGGGCGGAGACGTCCGAGGTCACCGCGCTCGACATCGCCAAACGCTTCGAGGACGCCGGCGTCGCCGCGATCATCTTCACCGACATCGCCCGCGACGGCCTGCTCAAGGGCCTCAACCTCGACGCCACGATCGCGCTCGGCGACGCCATCTCGATTCCCGTGATCGCCTCCGGCGGCCTTGCCTCGATCGAGGACGTCAGGGCGATGCTGACACCGCGTGCGAAAAAGCTCGAAGGCGCCATCGCTGGCCGCGCGCTCTATGACGGCCGGCTCGACCCGGCAGAGGCGCTGGCGCTGATCCGCGCCGCGCGCGCGTAGGAGAGAACAGGATGTTCAAAGTCCGTGTCATTCCCTGCCTCGACGTCAAGGACGGACGGGTCGTCAAGGGTGTCAACTTCGTCAATCTGCGCGACGCCGGCGATCCGGTCGAGGCCGCGATCGCCTATGACGCCGCCGGCGCCGACGAGCTCTGCTTCCTCGACATCACCGCCACCCATGAGAACCGCGGCATCATGCTGGACGTCGTCCGGCGCACGGCGGAGGCCTGCTTCATGCCGGTCACGGTTGGCGGCGGCGTGCGCACCATCGACGACATCAAGACCCTGCTGCGCTCCGGCGCCGACAAGGTCTCGATCAATTCGGCCGCGGTGAGCAGGCGCGAATTCGTCAAGGAGGCGGCCGAGAAGTTCGGCGAGCAGTGCATCGTGGTGGCGATCGACGCCAAGTCCGTGTCGCGGCCTGGCGGCGGCAGCCGCTGGGAGATCTTCACCCATGGCGGACGCAAATCGACCGGGATCGACGCGCTGGAATACGCCCAGGAGGTGGTCGCGCTCGGTGCCGGCGAGATCCTGCTGACGTCGATGGACCGCGACGGAACGCGCCAGGGCTTTGACCTGCCGCTGACCCGGGCGGTCGCCGACAGCGTCCCGGTGCCGGTGATCGCATCTGGCGGCGTCGGCAATCTCGACCATCTGGTCGACGGCATCCGCGAGGGCCGCGCGACTGCGGTTCTGGCCGCCTCGATCTTCCATTTCGGGGAATTTACCATCCGGCAGGCCAAGGAGCACATGGCGCGCCAGGGCCTGCCGATGCGGCTCGATCCCTGACGACATTGCGCCGCAAAAATGTTAGATGAACGCTGGTCCGGCCGCCGTGGTTCGGGCAGGCGTTCCGAGTACCGGCTGATGTCCCGTTTCACGCTTCACGATCTCGCTGCCATCATCGACGCGCGCGCCGCGGCGGGCGGCGAGGCGTCGTATACGCGCAAGCTGCTCGACAAGGGCCCGGCGCAATGCGCCAAGAAGATGGGCGAGGAGGCGGTCGAGACGGTCATCGCCGCTGTTGGCACCGACCGCGAGCATCTGATCTCCGAAAGCGCCGATCTGCTGTTTCATCTGTTGGTGTTGTTGAAGTCGCGCGACGTCCGGCTCGAGGAGGTCGAGGCGGCGCTCGGCAAGCGCACCGGTCAGTCGGGGCTGGAAGAAAAGGCGTCGCGCAAGACGGAGTAGGGCGCGTCGGCCGGGGAAACGAAGGGCAGCGTCATGGATATGCGCACCACCGAACAACAATATAATCCGTACCGCGTCTTCACCCGCGAGCAATGGGCCGAGCTGCGCAACGACACGCCGATGACCTTGGAGCCCGGCGAGTTCTCCAAGCTGCGGTCGATGCACGATCGCCTCGATCTCAAGGAGGTCGAGGACATCTATCTGCCGTTGTCGCGACTGCTGTCGATGTATGTCGACGCGGCGCAGCGGCTGTACTACGCGCAGCGCCAGTTCCTCGGCATCCGCGACCGCAAGATGCCCTACATCATCGGCGTTGCCGGCTCGGTGTCGGTCGGCAAGTCCACCACCGCGCGCGTGCTGCAGGCCCTGCTGGCGCGCTGGTCGCCGCGGCCGAAGGTCGATCTCATCACCACCGACGGTTTCCTCTATCCGAACGCGGTCCTGGAGCGGCAGGGCCTGATGCAGAAGAAGGGCTTTCCGGAAAGCTACGACCTGCCGCGGCTGCTGGGCTTCCTCTCCGACATCAAGGCCGGCCGGCATCAGGTGCGCGCGCCGGTCTACTCGCATCTCACCTACGACATCGTCCCCCATCAGTGGGTCGAGATCGACCAGCCGGACATCCTCATCGTCGAAGGCGTCAACGTGCTGCAGACCGGGCCGCTGCCGCGCGACGGCAAGGCCGTGCCGGTCGTCTCCGACTTCTTCGACTTCTCGGTTTATATCGATGCCGACGAGGCGATCCTGCGCAAATGGTACGTCAAGCGCTTCCTGTCGCTGCGCGACACGGCGTTCCATGATCCCCGGTCCTACTTTAACCGCTACGCGCTGCTGTCGGACGAGGAGGCCATCGCCACTGCGATCGCCATCTGGGAGCGCACCAACCTGGCCAATCTCGAGGACAACATCCTGCCGACAAGGCCGCGCGCGACGCTGATCCTGAAGAAGGGCGCGGACCACGAGGTCGAGACGGTGGCGCTCAGGCGGTTGTGAGCGTGGCCCGCGAGCGTAGCGCTGAACTGATCCGCTCCAACTAATTACTTACGCCGCCACCTGTCGCGCCGCCGCCAGATTCGCCAGCGCCTCGTCCAGCTTGTCGCGATCGATCGGCTTGACCAGGAAGCCATCCATGCCGGCCTCGAAGCAGGCGTAGCGGTCCTCGACCAGGGCATTGGCCGTGAGCGCCAGGATCGGCGTGCGCCGGCCCGGCTCGCTGGCCTCGATGGCGCGGATGCGCTTGGCGGCGGCAATGCCGTCGAGCTTCGGCATCTGCACATCCATCAGGATCAGATCATAGGGCGCGCCGGCCGAGCGCGCCGCGAGCCAGGAGTCCAGCGCGGCTTCGCCATGCACGGCGATGTCGGCGTGGTGGCCGAGCTTGGTCAGCAGCGAGCGCATCAGCAGCGCGTTGATGTCGTTGTCCTCGGCGACGAGGATGGACAGGCTCCCGCCGGCCTGAACCGCAATCGGCGGAGCGATCGTCGGGATTGGATCGTCAGCGAGTGCCGGAACCGTGCCATCGGTGTCGAAGCTCACGCGCGCGGCGAGCGAGGCGGCCCGCAGCGGCTTGACCAGATAGCCGTTGAACGGCGCCGCTGGTGTCAGCTCGTGGCGGCTCGCCGGCGTGACCAGCACGATCAGCCGTGTCGTGTGATGTTGCGCGGCCCCGCCCAGACGGAGCGACGCGTCGCTGCCGATGGCGTCGTCGACCAGCACGGCGTGCCAGGCGCGTTCGGGCAGCAGGGCTTCCGCCACCTCGGCCTCGGCGACCAGGCACGTCTGCGCGCCCCAGTTCTGCAGGCGCCGTTCGATCAGCTCGGCCTGCAGCCCGGCCGGCGCGACCAGCATGACCGACTGTCCCGCGAGGTCGGGGCCGCGGAAGCTGTTCTGCTCGCCGCGCTCCAGCGCCGGCGGCAGCGGCACCGACACCTCGAAGGTCGAGCCGGCGCCGAGCCGGCTCTGCAGCGCGATGCGGCCGCCCATGCGCTTGACGATCCGGTCCGAGATCGCCAGGCCAAGGCCGGTGCCGCCGAAGCTGCGCGCGACGCTGTCATCGGCCTGCTCGAATTCTCGGAAGATGCGCTCCTGGGCGTCGGCTGCGATGCCGATGCCGGTATCGCGCACCTGGAAGCTGATCTCGTTCGGCCAGATCCCGGGCTCGGCGATCAGCGCGACGCCGCCCGAAGCCGTGAACTTGATGGCGTTGCCGGCGAGGTTGAGCAGCACCTGGCGCAGCCGCGCGGCGTCGCCGGTCACCCAGGTCGGCAGCCGCTCGTCGAGATAGGCCGCGATCTCCAATTGCTTGGCCTGCGCCCGCGGCGCCAGCAGCTCGGTGATCTCCTCGATCAGCGTCGCCAGCGAGAAGGGCTGCGCCTCCAGCGCGAGCTTGCCGGCCTCGATCTTGGAATAGTCGAGCAGCTCGTCGATCAGCGACATCAAGGCTTCACCCGAGGTGCGAACCGCCTTGGCGTAGGTGGTCTGCTCCGGCGTCAGCTGCGTCTCGAGCAGCAGCCCGCTCATGCCGAGGATGCCGTTCAGCGGCGTGCGGATCTCGTGGCTCGCCATTGCCAGGAACCGCGACTTGGCACGGTTCGCGGCATTGGCCTGGTCGCGCGCCTCCGCCAGCGCGCGCTCGGTCTCGGTGCGGTCGGTGACGTCGCGGCCGACACATTGCAGTACGGCGGGCTGGCCGGCGTCGGAACGCACCAGTGCCTCGCGCCACGCGATCCAGCGCGGACCGATCGCGCTCTCGATGCGCTGGTCGTGGACGCGCGTGCCGTTCGGCTCCAGCGCGCTGTCGCCCTGCTCGATCAGCTCGAAGGTGAACGCGCTGCCGAGCAGGTTGTCGCGGTCGAGGCCCGCCATCCGGCAATAGGCGTCGTTGACGAAGATGATGCTGCCGTCGCGCGCGCGCATGACGATGAGGTCGCCCTGCTGCTCGAACAGATTGCGGGCGCGCTGCTCGGCTTCCTGCAGCTCCCAGTTCCGGTCCGCCAGCACCTCGTTGTGGAGCGCAATCTTGTGCATCTTCCTGGCGACGAAGCGCAGCCGCATGCTGAGCGTGGCCAGGCCGACGCAGGCGAGCGCGAACAGGAAGCTGGCGCCGATCGCGAACGTGTGCGGGTTATAGCCGGAGTTGTCGGAAATGCTGGCCTTGATGAAGCCGTACGCGCCGCCGAAGCCGGCGGAGAAGATCATCAGCGAGCGCAGGATCGCGAAGATGGTGCGGTGACGGCGCATGAACCGGCGCAGGCGCAGCCTGAAGCGAAAAATCGGTCCCATCTCGATCACCCCCGACGATTTCGATCCCAATGTCATGGCCGGCCCGCACCATGCGGCGTCGGTATTGCTGAGACTTTGAAAGGTCGTGCACGCGCGATTCTGCCGTGCAGAGATGGTGAACCGGGCGTTAGCCCGGCTCACAGAACCGGATCGGTCGGTGATGAGGCGTGGTTGCGCGCGCGGGATCATCGGTGAAGTCGACATGGAGATCGGCGTGAAAGGGCGCGGAGCCGAGCGAGACGCTGTCGGCACCGACGGCAATGCAGGGCTGCGGGGAGGGCGCCAATTCGAGTCTGGCGATGACCGCCGCCGCGATCAGCGGCACGGCCAAAACGAGGACCTTGAAACGCAACATGATACGCACCGACGCGGAAGGCCTGATGACGGAACGCGGGCCCTATGGTTGTCGGAGCGTAAAGAGAAGTCGTTACCAGAGTGTTGAGGGGGAGGGGCGCCTTTACGCCGCATGGCGATTGTCCTCCGCCAGCGCGCGATACGACAGCGCCTCGGCCAGATGCAGCCGGCCGATCGCCTCGGCGTGGTCGAGATCGGCGAGCGTCCGCGCCACGCGCAGCACGCGGTGATAGCCGCGGGCGGACAGCCGCATCGTCTCGGCGGCTTCGCGCAGCAGCTTCTGGCCGGGCGCATCGAGCCTGGCGATCTCGTCGAGCACGGCGGCCGGCGCCTCGGCGTTGGTACGGATGTGCGGCAGGCCGGCTTTGGCGTAGCGGGCGCGCTGCAGGTCGCGCGCGGCCGCGACGCGGGCCGCGACCTCGGCCGAGCCTTCCTTGGACGGCGGCAGGATCAGGTCGGCGGCGGTCACCGCGGGCACCTCGATGCGCAGGTCGATGCGGTCCATCAGCGGGCCGGAGATGCGCATCTGGTAGTCGGCGGTGCAGCGGTCGATGCGGCCGCGCTTGCAGGCATAGCCGGGCTCGAAGGCGTTGCCGCAACGGCACGGATTCATCGCCGCGACCAGCATGAAGCGGGCAGGGTAGGTGACGCGATGGTTGGCGCGGGAGATCGAGACCTCGCCATTCTCCAGCGGCTGGCGCAGCGAATCCAGCACGCGCGGATCGAACTCCGGCAGCTCGTCGAGGAACAGCACGCCCTGATGCGCCAGCGAGATCTCGCCGGGGCGGGCGCGCAGGCCGCCGCCGGTCAGCGCCGCCATGCTGGCGGAATGGTGCGGGCTGCGGAACGGTCGCCGCGACGTCAGCGCGCCGCCCTCGATCTCGCCGGCGACCGAGGCGATCATCGAGACTTCCAGCAGCTCCGCCGGCGACAGCGGCGGCAGGATCGAGGGCAGCCGCGCCGCCAGCATCGACTTGCCGGCGCCGGGCGAGCCGATCATCAGCAGATGATGCCCGCCGGCAGCGGCGATCTCGAGCGCGCGCTTGCCGCTCTCCTGGCCCTTGATGTCGCGCAGGTCGAGCAGGCTTGCGGGTGCCTCCTGGATCTTCGGCTGCGGCCGCGACAGCACCTGCGTGCCCTTGAAATGGTTGGCGATCTGGATCAGCGAGCTCGCCGCGATGATCTGCAAGTCCGGGCTCGCCCATGCCGCCTCGGCGCCGCAGGCGGCCGGGCAGATCAGCCCTTCCTCGCGGCCATTGGCGCCGATCGCTGCCGGCAGCACGCCGGCGACCGGCGCAATCGAGCCGTCGAGCCCGAGCTCGCCGAGCACCGTGAAGCCGCCGAGGGCATCCGGCGGAATGGCGCCGATCGCGGCCATCAGCCCCAGCGCGATCGGCAGGTCGTAATGGCTGCCTTCCTTGGGCACGTCGGCCGGCGCGAGGTTCACGGTGATGCGCCGCGCCGGCAGCGCCAGGCCCGAGGCGATCAGCGCCGAGCGCACCCGCTCGCGCGCTTCCGACACCGCCTTGTCCGGCAGGCCGACGATCGCGAACGCCGGCAGTCCGGGCGCGACCTGGACCTGCACGTCGACTGCGCGGGCCTCGATCCCCTCGAAGGCGACGGTGGAAACGCGCTGGACCATGATGCCCCTCCCGGGCAAGGAGGCTAGCGGATGCCGGCATTGTTCGCAAGAACAATACGGGAACACTGTCGTTGCCGCGCTCTGCCGCAATCCATTAACGACAGCCGCGTGGGGTTTCAGCTCCGTCCGCCGGGCTTAACGCCCCTTTAGTCCGGCCTTCGCATTCTTCCTCAATTGATGATCGACCCGCGCCTCCGTCAAAAGCCGAGGGAGGCGCCCAACGAGGGACGTGCGATGCCTCCAGCGCCTGCGGCAGCTCCGACCGCCAAGACGCCCGCCGGTGATGCGCGGACGGTGTCCGAGCTCGCCACCGACATGCTGCGCCGGACCACCAGCCTGTTCCTGGCCGGTCCGCGGCCCGCGTCGGCCGAGCAGCTCGATCTCTACGATCAAATGTTCGCCCGGCTGATGCCGCAGGTCGCGACCGAGCTGCTGGCCGAGCTGAGCATGGCGCTCGCCGGCGTGGAGCGTGCGCCTTACGCCACCGCGCGGCTGCTCGCCGTTCACCCCGAATTGCGCGTCGCCGGACCGATGCTGGCCAAGGCGGCGGTGCTGACCGAGCGCGACCTCGCCGAGTTCATCCGCACCGGCAGCCCTGCGCATCTCGTCGCGCTCGCCAGCCGCAGGGGCATTGGCGAGAGCCTCACGACGCAGCTGATCGCACGCGGCTTTCCGGCGGTGCGCATGGCGCTGGTACAGAACCTCTCCGCCCGGCTGTCCGAGGATGGCTATCGCAGCCTGTTCAAGATCGCCGAGCGCGACGAGGATCTCGCCGAGAAGCTGGCGCTGCGCACAGATCTGCCGGCCAAGCTGTCGCGGGCCTTCGTCGCTGCGGCGAGCGAGGGCGCCCGCGCCCGCTTCATCAAGGCCGCACCGCCGGCGACCCGCGCCACCCTGCAGGCAACGCCGACCCGATCGCCCGGCGCGGCAATGCGCGCGATCTGGGATTATCAGCAGGTCAAGGCCGAGGTTGCCGCCCTCAGCCGCACCGGCAAGCTCGGCGACTCCGCCGTCAACCGCTTCTGCGCCACCGGCGATTTCCCTGCCGTGATCGCAGCGCTGGCGCTGCTCTGTGTCGTCACCATCGAGACGATCGAAGCGCTGCTGGAGGAGGATCGTCTCACGGATCTGCTGCTGGCCTGCAAGGCGGCGCGGCTGAGCTGGGCGACGACGTCGATGATCCTGCGCGGCCGGCCCGGCTGCGACGCGCTTCCGGCCGATGACCTCGAGGAGGCGCGCAAGCGCTTCGAGAAGCTTGCACTGTCCGAAGCGCAATGGAAGGTGCGCGGGCTCGAATCGCGCTGAGCGAGCGCGAGAGGCGGCGTCAGCCCGGCGGCGTGCTCGGATAGGCCGTGAAGTCGATCTTGAACATCGCCGGATCGAGCTTCTTGGTCGTATCGAGATTGTAGACCGCGATCGTGGTGTCGTAGCCCTGCGGATCGGTCACGGTCCACTGCTTGAGCTGGCCGTCCTTGGTGCCGAGCATCAGCATCAGCCGGCTGGTGCCGATCAGCGCCTGCTTCTCCTCGATCGTGATCGTGACGTAGAGGTCGTCGGCCGCGACCGCGATCACGTTGGTGTCCTTGAGCAGGTCGATGCGGTCCGACAGCAGATAGCGCAGCGGCGTCTGCGACAGCGGATAGACGTCCTGGGTCGCGAGCTTGCGGTCGCGCACCACCAGCGAGGAGCCGTCGGCGATGATGTCGATCGGCGTCGGCGGCTCGTATTCGAAGCGGACCTTGCCCGGCTTCTGGATGTAGAAATCGCCCTTGGTCTTGCTGCCGTCCGGGCCGACCTGGACGAAGTTCCCGACCAGCGTCTGCAGCGACGACAGATAGGCGCTGACCTTGGCCGCCTGCGCCTTCTGGTTGGCGTCGAACGAGGTGAAGATGCTGGCCGGCACGTTGCGCCGGGGATCGGGAATGATCGGGTTGGGCGGGGCGGTCTGGGTGGTCGAGGGACTCTGGCCCGAGCGCTGCTGGTCGGAGGCGCTGAGCTGGGAGCCGCTCTTCGGGCCTGATTTCGGAGCCGGCGTGCCCTGCGCGGCGGCGTGACCGGACGCACCGGCGACAGAGCATGTCGTCACGGCGCAGGCGACCAGCCAGGCGCAGATCCGGCGCCCGCGCGAAGCTGCGTGATACGAAAACGTGCTGTTCAACAAGGAGCTTTTCAAAACGACGTCCTGAGTTTTACGCGTTCTATCCCGGATCGGGCGGGCAGCGTGATCGTAATCGCGTGAAGATCGGGCACCGAAGCGGCGTTTCTGCGGCCATCGGGGCCGTCAGAATCCGCCTTCCTCCTCGGGCACCAGGATCTCGCGCTTGCCGGCGTGGTTGGCCTGGCCGACGATGCCTTCCTGTTCCATCCGCTCCATCAGCGAAGCGGCCTTGTTATAGCCGATCTGCAGCCGGCGTTGAATGTAGCTGGTCGAGGCCTTGCGGTCGCGCTTGACCACGGCGACCGCCTGGGAGAACAGGTCGTCGCCACCGCCGCCGCCCATGCCGGTGGCATCGAACACGGCGCCATCCTCCTCGCTCGGCTCCTCGGCGGTGACCGCCTCGAGATATTCCGGCGAGCCCTGTGCCTTGAGATGCTTGACGACCTTCTCGACCTCCTCGTCGGAGCAGAACGGGCCGTGCACGCGGCTGATGCGGCCGCCGCCGGCCATGTAGAGCATGTCGCCCTGGCCGAGCAGCTGCTCGGCGCCCATCTCGCCGAGGATGGTGCGGCTGTCGATCTTCGACGTGACCTGGAAGGAGATGCGGGTCGGGAAGTTCGCCTTGATGGTGCCGGTGATGACATCGACCGACGGGCGCTGCGTCGCCAGGATGACGTGAAGGCCGGCGGCGCGCGCCATCTGGGCGAGGCGCTGCACCGTGCCCTCGATGTCCTTGCCGGCGACCATCATCAGGTCGGCCATCTCGTCGACGATGATGACGATGTAGGGCAGGGGATCGAGGTCGAGCTTCTCCTCCTCGTAGATCGCCTTGCCGGTCTCCTTGTCGAATCCGGTATGGACGGTGCGCGTCAGCTCCTCGCCCTTGGCGCGCGCTTCGCCGAGACGGGCATTGTAGCCGTCGATGTTGCGCACGCCGAGCTTGGCCATCTTCTTGTAGCGCTCTTCCATCTCGCGCACGGCCCATTTCAGCGCGACGACGGCCTTCTTCGGATCGGTCACGACCGGCGTGAGGAGATGCGGAATGCCGTCATAGACCGACAGTTCGAGCATCTTCGGGTCGACCATGATCAGCCGGCACTGGTCCGGCCGGAGCCGGTAGACCAGGCTCAGGATCATGGTGTTGATGGCGACCGATTTGCCCGAGCCGGTGGTGCCGGCGATCAGCATGTGCGGGGTGCGGGCGAGGTCGATGATGATGGACTCGCCGCCGATGTTCTTGCCGAGGCACAGCGGCAGTTTGGCGACGCTCTCGGTCGCCTCCTTGGCGACGAGCAACTCGCGCAGGTACACCTTCTCGCGATGCGCGTTGGGCAGCTCGATGCCGATGGCATTGCGGCCGGGCACGACGGCGACGCGCGCCGACAGCGCGCTCATCGAGCGGGCGATGTCGTCGGCGAGGCCGATGACGCGCGACGATTTGATGCCCGGTGCCGGCTCCAGCTCGTACAGCGTGACGACCGGACCGGGATGCGCCTTGACGATCTCGCCGCGCACGCCGAAATCCTGCAGCACGCCTTCCAGCGCGCGCGAATTGGCCTCCAGCTCGCTCTTCGACAGCGGCTGGCGGTCGGAGGATTTCGGCGCCGCCAGCATCGAGACCGAGGGCAGGTCGTATTTGTCGTTGGACTTGCGCGCCGGCGTCTTGGCCGCGGGCTTCTTGCGGGCGCGGGGAGCGGGCTCCTCCTCCTCTTCTTCGTCCTCGCCTTCGTCGGCCTCGTCCTCGTCGCCGCCGTGCTCGTCCATCTCGGGCGCGAGCGTCGGCTTGCCCTGGCCGCGGCCCAGGCTCGGCTCCTGCCGGCTTGCGGCGGCGGCGCGCGGCTGCGGGCCTGATGACACCAGCGCGCGGTAGGCCGTGCTCAGGAACCAGACGACCTGCGCCTTCGCGCTCATGATGGCGTGGAACACCCAGCCGAGCCGGATCGCCTTGCGGTCGTCGTCGTCCTCGGGGTCGGCCAGCGGCGTGTCGTCGTCCTCATCCGCGAGCAGGCTCGGATCGGCTTCCTTCGCGCCCATGCCGCCGGCTACCAGCAGGCAGCCGATCATCGCAACCAGAAGAAGGGCGCCGAGCGCCAGCCGATAGATCATACCGGGCGGACCGAACACCACGGCTGGTGCGCGCAGCAGGGCGTCGCCGACCACGCCGCCGAGACCGGTCGGCAGCGGCCAAGCGTGCGAGCGCGGCCAGCAACTGGCAAGTCCGGCGGCGATGACGGCGCCGAGCACCCAGGCGCCGAAGCGCAGCGCCTCGCGATCGAACGGCCGGTGCGTCATCATGCGCCAGCCGCGGATCGCGATCGGCAGGATGACCATGATGGCGCCGAGGCCGAAGATCTGCATCAGGAGATCGGCGCCGATCGCGCCGGGATAGCCGACGATGTTGCGGATCGCGCGCGAGGTGGCGTGGCTCAGGCTCGGGTCCTGCACCGACCAGGTCATCAGCGCTGCCGCGGCGATGCCGGACAGGCCGATCAGCGCGAGGCCCGCGAGCTCGCGCAGCCGCCGCACCAGTGCGTCGCGCAGCGACGTCGGCAGGTGGTTGACCAGGGGAATGACTCGTTCGATCGCCGGCATCTGCATCAGCCCCGCGATTATCCCAGGACCTCGACCAGCCGGTGCAACGCCTCACCGGTGGAGTCGGCATCGGCCACCAGCGCCAGCCGGATATAGCCGACGCCTGGATTGAAGCCGTCGGCTTGCGGCCGCGCCAGGTAGCTGCCGGGCACAACCCGCACGCCGGCGTCGCGATACAGCCGCAGCGTCACCTCCTCGTCGCCGCCGCGATCGGCGACGTCGAGCCAGACGCAGAAGCCGCCATCGGGCCGCCTGTAGCCATAACGGTTGCCGATGATCTGGTCGGCGAGGTCGAACTTGGCGCGGTACAGCCGCCGGTTGTCCTCGACATGTGCCTCGTCGCCATAGGCGGCCACCGCGACATGCTGCAGCGGCACCGGCACCTGCGGCGCCGCGACGTTGCGCAGCTCGTGGAAGGCGGCGAGGAATTTGCGGTCGCCGGCGGCGAAGCCGATGCGCATGCCCGGCACGTTGGAGCGCTTCGACAGCGATTGGAACGCGACGACGTTGGTGTAGTCGGGCCCGGCATGCTCGAGCATGCTGCCGGGCGCCTGTCGCGTGTAGATCTCCGAATAGCACTCGTCGCTGAAGATCAGAAAGCCCCAGCGGTCGGCGAGCCGGACCAGCTTGCGCATGTAGTCCGGGCTGGCCACCGAGCCTTGTGGGTTGGCTGGCGTGGCGATGTAGAAGGCGACGGTGCGCGCCAAGGTCGCCTCGTCGATCGCATCGAGGTCGGGCAGGAAGCCGTTGTCGCGCGTGGTCGGCAGATAGATGGAGTCGCAGCCGGCGGTGCGGGCGCCGACGCCATACACCGGATAGAACGGGTTCGGCATCAGGATCGCGGGCCGTCCGCGGCGCGGGCCGACATGGCGGAGCGCGGCATGGGCGGCGAAGAACAGGCCCTCGCGGCTGCCGTTCAGGACGAGAACCTCGTGCTCGGGATCGATCGCGCGCGGCAGTGCGAATCGCCGCGCCAGCCAGCCGGCGGCCGCCTTGCGGAACGGCTCGATGCCCTTGGCGGCCGGGTAGCGGCCGAACTCGGCGACGTGCTGGGCCAATACAGGCCCGACGAAGTCCGGCACCGGATGCTGCGGCTCGCCAACGGCGAGCGTGATCATCGGCTTGCCCGGCTTGTAGGGGGCGAGCAGCTCGTTCAGCCGCGCAAACGGCGAGCGTTCGCTCTCCGAATGGCTGGCGCCAGCGGGCGCGGGGGATGAAGCGGTCATTGCCATACGTAAAACGCGCGCCAAACCAGTGGAAGCCGCCGATCGCCCATGAACCGGTGCCTTTGTGGTCACCATAGGTGGGGCGAGGTTAAGACGCGATTAACCATCGGCGCTGCCGCCCGTTTTGATCGGTTTTTCCGGCCCGATCCAGAGGCAATTTCGCAACAGCGGCGGACATTATGGTGATTCGGGTGGGGCGGCGGGAACCGTAGGAGGGCAAGGCGACCGCCGAGCAGCGCATTCGCGGTCAGACCGTGGGCATGGCGCTGCCGCGACCTCGGATGGAGCCGCGGCACCGCCGCGCTTCTGCCCATCCTACGGGCCATCGGCTCGCGCGCGAGGGAAAACGGGCGGCCCGGTGCGCCGGAATATCAATGGGAATCTACGCGCACCGGGCCTTGGCCGAACTACTTGGGGGCTTAGTTCGGATGACGATCAATTAGCACCCTCGGTTTTCCCTCGTATTGCCAACTTCCGAAGATTTGTAGAATTTGATTTCGGAAGCCACCGAATGCGGCGCGGCCGGGCCGATTGCTTAACGGAGATGTCCGTCTCGGCCGTGGCTTTCCGGTCGCAGCGCGGGCGACGCACTTATTAGCTGCTCATGCCCTCTGCCGCTCGGTTGGCCCGAGAATCTTGTCTGACCGGAAACACTCAGTCACATCCAGCATCATCAGACATTTCACGAAACGAGATCGGCGCATCGCGACCATCTTTGACGGGCATCAGCGATTCCGGTGGCGTGCCGACGAACGTCTGCGCGCCGAGGACTCTGACTTTCGAAAGAGCGTCGATGATGCGTCTGAGACTGCCGGGCGTGCTTGCCCTGATGCTGCTGGCCATGCCCGTTTCCTCGCTGCCCCGCATGGCCGCGGCGGCACCCGCCGTCGCCAGCGCGATCACCGTCGAGGGTAACAGGCGCGTCGAATCCGACACCATCCGCTCCTATTTCAAGCCGGGTCCCACCGGCACGCTCGATGCCGGCCAGGTCGACGACGGCCTCAAGGCCCTGGTCCAGACCGGCCTGTTCGCCGACGTGAAGATCGACCGGCAGGGCGGCCGGCTGATCGTGCGCGTGGTCGAGAATCCCGTGATCGGCCGCGTCGCCTTCGAGGGCAACAAGAAGGTCAAGGACGAACAGCTCACGGCGGAAGTGCAGTCGAAGCCGCGTGGCACGCTGTCCCGTCCGATGGTGCAGTCGGACGCGCAGCGCATCGCCGAGATCTATCGCCGCTCCGGCCGCTACGACGTGCGCGTCACGCCGGAGATCATCGAGCAGCCCAACAACCGCGTCGACCTCGTCTTCACCATCGAAGAGGGCGTCAAGACGGGCGTGAAGTCGATCAGCTTCGTCGGCAACAACACCTATTCCGCCGCGCGCCTGCGCGACGTCATCAAGACGCACGCAACGAACTGGCTCAGCTTCCTCGGCAACAACGACGTCTACGACCCCGATCGCGTCGAGGCCGACCGCGACCTCATCCGCCGCTTCTATCTGAAGAACGGCTATGCCGACGTTCAGGTCGTCGCGGCGCTCAGCGAATATGACCCGGACCAGAAGGGCTTCCTGGTCACGTTCCAGATCGAGGAGGGCCAGCAATACCGCGTCAGCTCGGTGCAGTTCCAGTCGAGCGTCGCGGCGCTCGACGCCAACACGCTGCGCGGCTATTCGCGCGTCAATGTCGGCGCGCTCTACAACGTCGAGCAGCTCGAGAAGTCGGTCGAGGAGATGCAGATCGAGGCCTCGCGTCGCGGCTTTGCCTTCGCCGTCGTGCGTCCGCGCGGCGACCGCAATCTGGAAGCCCACACGGTGGCGATCGTGTTCCAGGTCGACGAGGGTCCGCGCACCTATATCGAGCGCATCACCATCCGCGGCAACACCCGCACCCGCGACTACGTGATCCGGCGCGAGTTCGATCTGTCCGAGGGCGACGCCTACAACCGCGCGCTGGTCGACCGCGCCGAGCGCCGGCTGAAGAACCTCGACTTCTTCAAAGAGGTGAAGATCACGGCCGAGCCGGGCTCGTCGAGCGACCGCGTCATCCTCGTGGTCAATCTGGAGGAGAAGTCGACCGGCGACCTCTCCGTTTCCGGCGGCTATTCGACCACCGATGGCGCGCTGGGTGAGGTCTCGATTTCGGAGCGCAACTTCCTCGGCCGCGGTCTGTACGCCAAGGCGTCCGTGAGCTACGGCCAATACAGCAGAGGCGTCTCGCTGTCCTTCGTCGAGCCCTATCTGCTCGACAACCGGATCGCGCTCGGCCTGGATGTCTACTACAAGCAGCAGCTGGCGAACAGCTATACGAGCTATGGCGTGACGACGATCGGCTTCAGCCCGCGGCTCGGCTTCCAGTTGCGCGAAGACCTCTCGCTCCAGCTGCGATACTCGCTCTATCGCCAGGAGATATCGCTGCCGTCCTACTATAAGAACTGCAACAACAATACCGCCAACAGCCTGCTCGCCTTCAACCCGACCCCGGCGTACATCAAGAGCGTGCTCGGCGGCGTCGATCCGACCAATTCGACCAGCTCGGGCTATTATGGCTGGGGCTGCTACGGCGATGGCGAATCGAGCCTGCCGGTCCGCAAGGAGCTGAGCGACGGCGCCGCGCTGACCTCCGCGCTCGGCTACACGCTCAGCTACAACACGCTCGACAACAACAAGAACCCGACGGATGGTCTGCTGATCGACTGGAAGCAGGATTTCGCCGGCGTCGGCGGCAACGTCAGCTACCTCAAGTCGGCGGTCGATGCGAAGTATTACTCGCCGCTGGTGGCCGATATCGTCGGCATCATCCACCTGCAGGGCGGCATGCTGAACAAGATCGGCGACAAGGATCTGCGGATGCTCGACCACTTCCAGATGGGACCGAGCCTGGTGCGTGGCTTCGCCTCGAACGGAATCGGGGCGCGCGACATCACTTATGCGAGCCTCGGCGCGACTGGCGACGCGCTCGGGGGCACCAAATATTGGGGCGCCTCGGCGGAGCTGCAGATGCCGTTCTGGTTCCTGCCGAAGGAAGTGGGCTTGAAGGGCGCCGTCTATGCCGATGCCGGTTCGCTGTGGGGCTATCAGGGCCCGACCTCCTGGGCGGCGACCGGCGAGGTCAACACCGCGACCTGCAAATGCGGCCTGCTGTACGATGACAGCAAGGTGGTGCGCTCCTCCGTCGGCGTCGGCCTGATCTGGGCCTCGCCCTTCGGCCCGCTCCGCTTCGACTACGCGGTGCCGCTGTCCAAGGGCAAATACGACACCGTCCAGGAGTTCAGGTTCGGCGGCGGCACGTCGTTCTGAGTGCGGATGAAGCAGGCTTGATTGATCTGCGAGCGTTGGAATCTCGCCTTGACGCCAGCGGCGGTGCGCTCCCCTCCCCCTTGCGGGGAGGGGTCGGGGGTGGGGGTCCACGAATCATGCTCGACATGAGAGTCAAAGCCCATGCCCTGATATCGGCGATAGCGCCGCTTGCTGTTCGCCCGGCGTTCACGCCACTGAAGTCAGCGCCCGCGGACCCCCACCCCCAACCCCTCCCCGCAAGGGGGAGGGGAGCCGACTGTCCAAGGGGAAAGAGATCGTATCGCGCAGAAGACGCCGTCAGCATTCCTCCCATGCGCAAATTGCCCGTCGAGCTACTTTGTCGCACGCTGCCGGCGTTGCATCGTCGGGCAAATCACCTGCACATTTCCGCACGTCCCTGCTGCCGCATGAGGGGCGTTTCGCGACCGTCACGAACCGTTGGCAGTGGGATGCGATGGGCGTGTGTTGCTGCAGCGTGGTCGCCACGCGGACGAACAGCGACACGCGCACGGTCAAGTCGCGCGGTCCTGATATCCCGATGCTGATATCAAGCGGGTGCTGATGCTAACGTGTCGCGCTCGTGATGGTGGCCAACAAGCCCGGCGCACCAGGGAGAACGCGAAGCAGCCGTTAAAACCGTTGCGCGGGGAAGGCCGGGTGTTCTCGGCCAGACCTGTGGTACCTGCCGCCTGCATTTTCTTTCGCAGGCGGGCCACGGGCGCGGCCAGCGCCCGGCCTTCCCCGCGCCCTCATGATTCGAGGGCGGTGAGTTTCAGCACAGCTCGGGCGCATCGTGTCGCGAGAACGAGATCGTTCGCCTTCGAGCTGCTTCTCGGAGGCAACGCCGGGCGCGCCAACCACAGCTGTCGTCCCGGGCAAGCGCGAAGCGCGCCGACCCGGGATCCATAACCACAGGGTTCAGTTGTCTTGCACGGGACTCGCAGCCTGCCCCTTACAAACACCATGCGGTATGGGTCCCGTTCGCAGGGACGACGCCGGTTATTTGGCGCGCGCTTGGCCCTCACGATCTCAATGATAAAGAGAGGGGCCCCAGCTTGCGCTGGGGCCCCTGAACGGTCAGGACATTGCCGGGTATTTGCCCGAACCGAAGTTGCGGACCTGGTCGCGTACGACCAAGTCCTGGGCTGTAGGCGCGCTCGCCGTGCTTGATATTAAGCGCTCCTCAATCCCTGTTGCCCGGCGTCTGAATGAACCCGCGATTCCACGTCGGACTGATCAGGATCTCGTTGACGCACACCCGCGGCGGCATGTTCGCGACGAAGGCGATGGTGCGGCCGAGATCCTCAGGCTGCAGCATCCGCGCCTGCTCCGCGGCGCTCGGCACGACCGGGCGCTGCTCCAGGATCGGCGTGGCGACCTCGCCGGGCATCAGGCAGCAGGCGCGCAGGCCGTTGACGCATTCCTCCATGTTGAACGAGTGCGTCAGCGCCAGCACCGCGTGCTTGGTCGAGGTGTAGGCCGGTCCCGGCATCTTCGAGACATGGCGGCCGGCCCAGGACGAGACGTTGATGATGGTGCCGTCCTGCTGCGCCCGCATCGCCGGCAGCACCGCCTTCATGCAGTAGAGCACACCGTTGAGGTTGATCTCGACCAGCTGGTTCCAGCCCTCGATCGTCATGTCGTCCCAGCGCCGCTTCGGCACGTTGACGCCGGCGGAGTTGACCAGCAGATCGATGCGCCCGTGCCGCGCCAGGATGGCATCGGTCGCGGCCTGCACGTCGGCGGCCTTGGCGACGTCGAGCGGCACGGCCTCGGCCGTGCCGCCCGCCGCGGCAATCTGGGCCACCACGGCCTGGAGCGCGGCCGTGCGCCGGCCCGAGGCGATCACCGTCCAGCCCTCGGCCGCGAGCGCCAGTGCGCCGGCCTCGCCGATTCCGGTGCCGCCGCCGGTGATCCACGCGATCCGTTTTCCCTTGACCATATCCCAGCGTCTCCCGGTTGCCTTCGAAAGGGCGTTTTTGCTAGAGCAGCCTCGATCAGAGATGGCGACCGTGGTGACTGCGATGTCACCGGTCTTGTTCGCTGTCCCGGCCCTTTTCGTCTTCGTCGAGCATGATGTTCCGCCGGCTGGCACTGCCGGCCTGCCGATGCTCCCAGGGGAATGTTGCATGAACCAAGCCGCCAACGCCAATCTGTTCTCCCGCCTGTTCGATGGCCTCGACGATCCCAACCGCCTGGCGATCGAGACCCACGACGGCCAGCGCATCACCTATGGCGATTTGATCGCGCGGGCAGGCCAGATGGCGAACGTGCTGGTGGCCCGCGGTGTGAAGCCGGGTGATCGCGTCGCGGCGCAGACCGAGAAGTCGGTGTCCGGCCTCGTGCTCTATCTTGCCACGGTGCGCGCCGGCGGCGTCTATCTGCCGCTCAACACCGCCTATACGCTCAACGAGCTCGACTATTTCATCGGCGACGCCGAGCCGACCGTCGTGGTGTGCGATCCCGCGAAGGCCGAAGGCATCGGCGCGCTGGCGGCCAAGGTCGGCGCCAAGGTGGAAACGCTCGATGCGTCAGGCACGGGCTCGCTGACGGAAGCCGCCGACAAGGCCGGCTCCGCCTTCACCACCGTGCCGCGCGGCGCCGACGATCTCGCCGCCATTCTCTATACGTCGGGCACCACCGGCCGCTCCAAGGGCGCGATGCTGTCTCACGACAATCTCGCCTCGAACTCGCTGACCCTGATCGACTACTGGCGCTTCACCAAGGACGACGTGCTGATCCACGCGCTGCCGATCTATCACACCCATGGCCTGTTCGTGGCCAGCAACGTCACGCTGTTCGCGCGGGCGTCGATGATCTTCCTGCCCAAGCTCGATCCGGACCTGATCATCAACCTGATGGCGCGCGCCACAGTGCTGATGGGTGTGCCGACGTTCTACACGCGCCTGTTGCAGAACCCGCGGCTGTCGAAGGAGACGACCAGCCACATGCGGCTCTTCATCTCCGGCTCGGCGCCGCTGCTCGCCGACACCCATCGCGAGTGGTTCGCGCGCACCGGCCATGCCGTGCTCGAGCGCTACGGCATGACCGAGACCAACATGAATACGTCGAACCCGTATGACGGCGAGCGCGTGCCCGGCGCGGTCGGCTTCCCGCTGCCCGGCGTGTCGGTGCGCGTCACCGATCCGGAAACGGCCAAGGAGCTCGCGCGCGACGAGATCGGGATGATCGAGGTCAAGGGCCCGAACGTGTTCAAGGGCTATTGGCGGATGCCGGAGAAGACCAAGTCGGAATTCCGCGACGATGGTTTCTTCATCACCGGCGACCTCGGCAAGATCGACAAGGAAGGCTACGTCCACATCGTCGGGCGCGGCAAGGATCTCGTGATCTCCGGCGGCTTCAACGTCTACCCGAAGGAGATCGAGAGCGAGATCGACGCCATGCCGGGCGTGGTCGAGTCCGCCGTCATCGGTGTGCCGCATCCTGATTTCGGCGAAGGTGTCACCGCGGTCGTGGTGCGCCATCCGGGGGCTGATGTCAGCGAGGCCGGGGTGCTCAAGGGCCTCGACGGCCGATTGGCGAAATTCAAGATGCCCAAGCGCGTGTTCGTGGTCGACGAGCTGCCGCGCAATGCGATGAGCAAGGTGCAGAAGAACGTGCTGCGTGATCAGTACAAGGACATCTATACGAAGTGACGGCGGCCTAGCGCCGTCGTCCGATCGCGAGGCCGGCCAGCGCGGCCAGCGGCGGCGCGGCGCAGATCAGCACGAACTCGAGCACGGCGAGCGAGGCGATCTCGTGCTGGATGGCGAATGCGAGACAGGCGGCGAACAGGCCGGAGGCGGTGAAGCCGAGCACGCAGGTCAGGGGCTCCTCGACGGGCTCGTGCGACGACACCTTGCGCGCCGGCAGTGCCGCCGGGCGTTCGGTGGTTGTCGGTCGGACCGTCGGCAGCGGCATCGAGGCTCCCTGCACCGCGTCTGTTGTACCTCGCTCAGACTAAGCTGCTTCGCCCGGCGGCGATATGCGGCAAAAACGACCGGCGGAGGGCTGCGCGGCGTTGCCAGGAACGGGGGAGATCGAGGGGGATTTGCGCCAGCGCAGGCGGTCGCGGTGCGGGTTGTTGCTCCGCGAATCGCTCTGGGCAGGTTTGCAGAATCATCAGATGGCGCTGGCTCTTGTCGCGAAACGGGCGCTCTCAGGACCGTGGTTAAGCGGTGAATCAATGCTCGACATTCCGTGCCATTCAACAGTCTTGCCGCGTTGGGCGCGGCCTTGCTGAGGAGGTAGGAATGAACAATAGTTCGCCGCATCCGGCCATGAACGGTTTCTGGTATACCACGGCGGCCATTGGCCCTTTTCCCACCGGTCGCCTAGTACTGAATCGTCGTTCGGTTTTGGGCGATTTGTTCGTTGCAACGCCTGTTCCTTCTCCGTAAATAAAGCCCGCCTTGCCGATCCACATGGCCGCAAGCCCCTTCCGTTCACGGCCCACAAGAAATCATCAAAGCAACCAATGACAGCCAGGATCGAACGACCGCTTTCGCCGCATCTGCAAACCTACCGCTGGACGCTGACGATGATCCTCTCGATCGTCCATCGAGCCACCGGGGTTGCACTATATTTCGGGACGCTGCTGCTGGCCTGGTGGTTGATCGCCGCCGCGTCTGGTCCCAGCGCCTACTCCTACGTCCAGGGGTTCATGGGCAGCTTCCTCGGCCGCCTGATCGTGTTCGGCTACACCTGGGCGCTGCTGCACCATCTCTTGTCCGGCATCCGCCACTTCGTCTGGGACCTCGGCTACGGCTTCAAGCCCAATGAGCGCGAGACGCTCACCTGGGGCGCCCTGATCGGGGGCATCACGTTGACTGTCCTGGTCTGGATCGTGGCTTACGCAGTGGGAGGCGGCCGATGAGCAACGCACGCGCGAAGTCGATGCGCACCCCGCTCGGCCGCGTCCGCAACCTCGGCGCGGCCCATTCGGGCACCGGTGATTTCTGGCGCCAGCGCATCACCGCGGTCGCGATGACCCTGTTGATCGTGCCGGTCGTGATCGTGGTGATCATGCTGCTCGGCCGCAACCAGGCCGGCGCGGCGCAGATCCTGGGCTCGATTCCGATTGCCGTGATTATGCTGCTGTTCGTGATCGCGAGCTGCTGGCACATGAAGATCGGTATGCAGGTCGTGATCGAGGACTACGTGCACAGCGAGCCGCTCAAGCTCGTCGCGATCATGGCCAACAACTTCTTCGCGGTGACCGTGGCGCTCGCCTCGATCTACGCCCTCATCAAACTGTCCACTGGAGTCTAGGCCATGGCCGGCGGAGCAAATGGCAGCGCGAACGGCGCGCCCGCGACGAACGGAAAAGCATATCCGATCGAGGACCACACCTATGACGTCGTCGTGGTCGGCGCCGGCGGCGCCGGCCTGCGCGCGGTCGTCGGCTGCAGCGAGGCGGGCTTGCGCACCGCCTGCATCACCAAGGTGTTCCCGACCCGCTCGCATACGGTGGCGGCACAGGGCGGCATCTCGGCCTCGCTCGGCAACATGCATCAGGACGACTGGCGCTGGCACATGTACGACACCGTCAAGGGGTCGGACTGGCTCGGCGACCAGGACGCGATCGAATACATGGTGCGCAACGCGCCCGAGGCGGTCTACGAGCTCGAGCATTGGGGCGTGCCGTTCTCGCGCACCGAGGACGGCAAGATCTACCAGCGGCCGTTCGGCGGCATGACCCTGGACTACGGCAAGGGCCAGGCGCAGCGCACCTGCGCCGCCGCCGACCGCACCGGCCACGCCATGCTGCACACTATGTATGGCCAGTCGCTGCGGCACGCCGCGGAGTTCTTCATCGAGTTCTTCGCCATCGACCTGATCATGGACGACCAGGGCGTCTGCCGTGGCGTCATCGCGCTCAAGCTCGATGACGGCACGTTGCACCGCTTCCGCGCCCAGACCACGATCCTGGCGACCGGCGGCTACGGCCGTGCCTACGCCTCCTGCACCTCGGCGCACACCTGCACCGGTGACGGCGGCGGCATGGCGCTGCGCGCCGGCCTGCCGCTGCAGGACATGGAGTTCGTGCAGTTCCACCCGACCGGCATCTATGGCTCGGGCTGTCTTGTCACCGAAGGTGCACGCGGCGAGGGCGGCTATCTCGTCAACGCCGAGGGCGAGCGCTTCATGGAGCGCTATGCGCCGTCCGCAAAGGACCTCGCCTCGCGCGACGTCGTTTCCCGCGCGATGACCGTCGAGATCCGCGAAGGCCGCGGCGTCGGCCGGAAGAAGGACCACATCTTCCTGCATCTCGACCATCTCGATCCGAAGGTGCTGCAGGAGCGCCTGCCCGGCATCTCCGAATCCGCCAAGATCTTCGCCAATGTCGACGTCACGCGCGAGCCGATCCCGATCGTGCCGACCGCGCACTACAACATGGGCGGCATCCCGACCAACTATCGCGCCGAGGTGCTGACCAAGAAGGACGGCGACGACAACGCGATCGTGCCCGGCCTGATGGCGGTGGGCGAGGCGGCCTGCGTCTCCGTGCACGGCGCCAACCGGCTCGGCTCGAACTCGCTGATCGACCTCGTGGTGTTCGGCCGCGCGGCGGCGCTGCGGCTGGCCGAGAAGCTGACGCCGAACGGCAAGCAGCCGGACCTGCCCAAGGACTCCGCCGATAAGGCGCTGACCCGGCTCGATCATTATCGCCACGCCTCCGGCGGCACGCCGACCGCGAAGCTTCGCGAGAGCATGCAGAACGTGATGCAGACCAACTGTGCCGTGTTCCGCACCGGCGAGGTGCTGCAGGAAGGCCACAACCTGATCCACAAGGTGTATGGCGGCATCGGTGACATCGCAGTGTCCGACCGCTCGCTGGTGTGGAATTCCGACCTGATCGAGACGCTGGAGTTCGACAATCTGATCGCGCAGGCGGTCGTGACGATGGACTCGGCGGCGAACCGGACCGAGAGCCGCGGCGCCCATGCACGCGAGGACTTCCCGGATCGCGACGACACGAACTGGATGAAGCACACGCTGGCGTGGATCGACAGCAAGGATGGCAAGACCACGATCGATTACCGTCCGGTGCACAACTACACCATGACCAACGACGTGCAGTACATTCAGCCGAAGGCGCGCGTGTACTGATCGCGTGTGACCTGAGCCCGTCCGTCAAACCCAAGAAGGCCTTCCGAAATGGCTGAGTTCGCACTTCCGAAGAATTCTCAGATCACCGGCGGCAAGACCTGGCCCAAGCCGGCCGGCGCCGCCGAGGTCCGCGAGTTCAAGGTCTATCGCTGGAATCCGGACGACGGCAAGAATCCGAGCGTCGATACCTATTACGTCGACGTCAAAGATTGCGGCCCGATGGTGCTGGACGGGCTGATCTGGATCAAGAACCACATCGATCCGTCGCTGACCTTCCGCCGCTCCTGCCGCGAGGGCGTGTGCGGCTCCTGCGCGATGAACATCGACGGCCAGAACACCCTGGCCTGCACCAAGTCGATGCACGACGTGAAGGACGGCGCGGTCAAGATCAATCCGCTGCCGCATCAGCCTGTCGTGAAGGACCTGGTGCCGGACCTCACCAACTTCTACGCGCAATATGCCTCGATCGAGCCCTGGCTGAAGACGACCTCGCCGACGCCGCAGAAGGAATGGCGGCAGAGCCACGAGGATCGCGAGAAGCTCGACGGCCTCTACGAGTGCATCCTGTGCGCCTGTTGCTCGACCTCGTGCCCGAGCTACTGGTGGAACAGCGAGCGCTATCTCGGTCCGGCGGCGCTGCTGCAGGCCAACCGCTGGGTCAAGGACAGCCGCGACGAGGCGACCGGCGAGCGGCTCGACAACCTCGAGGATCCGTTCCGGCTGTATCGCTGCCACACCATCATGAACTGCGCCAAGGCCTGCCCGAAGGGGCTCAACCCGGCCGAGGCGATCGCGGAGCTGAAGCTCAAGCTGGTCGAGCGGCAGATCTAGCCGGGCCGACCACTTTCGATCTGACCTTCCGCGCCCGAAACTGGTGCAAGTTCCGGGCGCGGCTAGTTTGTAGCTGCCGTCGATTGCGTTAAGCTCGTGGCCCTTTGAAGCCGGAGCGACCGTGCAGACCGCACAACGCAAATCGCTGACGATGCTGCGCTGGATGATGGTCGCGTCCCTCGCGCTTCCCGTCGCGCTGTTCGTGATCGCGGCCTACGTATCCCACGGCACGACATATGAGGAGGCCGATCGCGAGATCCGCCGCTCGCTCGAAATCGTCCACGAGCACGCGCTGAAGGTGTTCGAGACCATCGAACGCAGCCTCTCGGAGATCGACGAGGTCGTCCGCGACCTGTCGGATGCCGATATCAAGGCGCGCGAGCAGGTGCTGCATGCCCGGTTGCGGCAATTATCGGATGCGCTGCCGCAGATGAAGTCCGCCTGGGTGTTCGACGCCAATGGCCGGCCGCTGGTCAACAGCATGATCTATCCGGCGCCGGACATGACGTTCCTCGACCGCGACTACTTTAGTGCCCACGTCAAGGACAGCATCGGCACCTTCATCGGCGCGCAGTTGACGCCGCGGCCGCCCTATCAGGGCGCGCCGTTTTTCAGCATCAGCCGCCGCCGCCAGAGCGACGACGGCAGCTTCACCGGCATCATCCAGGCTTCGGTGCTTCCGGATTATTTCGAGCACTTCTATGCCCGGATCGGCCGGGCGCCCGGCAGCTACTTCGCGCTGCGCCGCTTCGATGGCCTCATTCTGGCGCGCTTCCCGGCCGCCGGGAGAAGCACGGCCGCGGACCCCAGCGACGTCCCCGCCGGGGCCGCAGATACGGAGCAGCTCGTGACCGAGATCTCGCCGGTCGATGGCGTTGAGCGTCTCGTCGGCTATCAGCGGCTCGGTGGCTATCCCGTCTACGTCTCGGCAGGGCTGGCGACGTCGACCATCCGCAACCGCTGGCTCGGCACGATCGGCCGGCACCTCATCTTCGGCATCCCGGCAACCGCGCTGCTCATCGTCTTCCTGGCCCTTGCCCGGCGGCGGACCGAGCGCCTGCATGTCGAGGCCGCCCGCCGCCTCGAAGCCGAGGATGCGCTCAAGCACGGTCAGCGCATGGAGGCGCTGGGACAACTGACCGGCGGCGTCGCGCACGACTTCAACAATCTGCTGACCGTGATCCGGGCCTCGGCCGATCTGTTGCGCCGGCCGAATCTGGCTGATGAGCGGCGGCAGCGCTATATCGACGCGATCTCGGATACGGTGGCGCGCGCATCGAAGCTCACGTCGCAGCTCCTCGCGTTCGCCCGGCGCCAGACGCTGAAGCCGGAGGTCTTCGACATCGGCCGCAGCGTCGTCGCCCTGCGCGACATGACCAAGACCCTGGTCGGGTCGCGCGTCGAGGTCGTGGTCTCCGTTCCCGACGAGCCGTGCTACGTTAATTCCGACGCCGGCCAGTTCGAGACGGCACTGATCAACCTGGCCGTCAATGCCCGCGATGCGATGGCCGGCCAGGGACGTCTCAGCATCACCGTCGCCCCAGCAGCGGCGCTGCCGACGCCGTCGGCGCCGCACGACCGTCCGCCGCTGGGCTATGTCGCCATCACCGTCCAGGACACCGGCGTCGGCATCCCGTCGGAGCATTTCGGACGCATCTTCGAGCCATTCTTTACGACCAAGACCATCGGCCGGGGCACCGGCCTCGGTCTCTCGCAAGTGTTTGGCTTCGCCAAGCAGTCCGGCGGCGAAATCGGGGTCACGAGCGAAAAGGGGCGCGGCGCGACGTTCACGCTCTATCTGCCGCGCGTCGCTCCAGCCCAAGTGCAGCGTGGCGAGGACGGCAGCCATGCGGAGCCGATCGGCGGTCGAGGCATGTCGGTGCTGGTGGTCGAGGACAACATCGACGTCGGCAGATCGGCGACCGAAGCGCTGGCCGAACTCGGCTATCGCACCACGCTGGTCGACAACGCCAGAGACGCGCTGGAGGAGCTGATCGGCGGCACCAGCCGGTTCGACGTCGTCTTCACCGATGTCGTGATGCCCGGCATGACCGGGCTGGAGCTTGCCGAGGAAATCAGGCGGCTCGAGCTCAACGTGCCGGTCGTGCTGGCGAGCGGTTACAGCCATGTGCTGGTGCAGCAGGGCACGCACGGTTTCGAGCTGCTGCGCAAGCCCTATTCGATCGAAGAATTGTCGCGCGTGCTGCACAAGGTCGTTCCCGTGCCGCTGTATCGCGCCCCACCGATGGCGCCGAATACGCAGGTGCCCTGAAAGCGGCGCGAATTGCGCGGGAACCCGGGTGGGAACCTTCTGGTTGCGTTGCTGTTATCGCGGAATGGGACAGGTTCAGGACATCGCGCGGCCGGGGGCACAGGCGTCGGAGAAGGCGCCGATCATCGAGATCGCCGCTGAGAATGGCACCCAGGTCGAGCCGCCGCCGCCCGAATTGGTGGAGCCCGATCCGGAGCTGTCGCCCGAAGAGGCCGAGCAACTGCGTAAGCGCTATCTGCTGACCCGGTTCTGGATCAGCGCCCGCGGCTATTGGGGCAAGAGCGGCGACGGTCTGGCGTGGGCGTTCACGCTCGGGCTGCTGTTCCTGATCGTTGCGACTGTCGGATTTCAGTACGGCATCAACGTCTGGAATCGGTCGATCTTCGATGCGATCGAGAAGCGCGATTCGGCGACCGTCTTTCATCTCACCGCGATCTTCTTCCCGCTGGCGATCGGCAGCGTCATGCTCGGCGTCGCCCAGGTCTATGCGCGCATGGCGATCCAGCGGCGCTGGCGCGCCTGGCTGACCAACAGCGTCATCACCCGCTGGCTGACCAGCGGGCGCTACTATCAGCTCAATCTCGTCAGCGGCGACCACAAGAATCCGGAATACCGGATCGCCGAGGACCTACGCATCGCGACCGATTCGCCGGTCGACTTCATCGCCGGCGTGACCTCGGCGCTGCTGTCGGCTGCGACCTTCATCGTCGTGCTCTGGACCATCGGCGGCGCGCTGACGCTGCATCTCGGCGCAACTGAGATCACCATTCCCGGCTTTCTGGTCATCGCCGCGATCGCCTACGCCGCCATCGCCTCGGGCTCGATCATGACGATCGGCCGCCGCTTCGTGCAGGTCTCCGAGGACAAGAACCAGGCGGAGGCCGATTTCCGCTACACCCTGACCCGCGTCCGCGAAAACGGCGAGAGCATCGCCCTGCTCGGCGGCGAGACCGAAGAGCGCGCCGGCATCGACCGGACGTTCGGCAACGTGCTGCAGCAATGGGCGCGGCTCGCCGGCCAGCACATGCGCACCACCCTGGTGTCGCAGGGCTCCAGCCTCATCGCCCCTGTCGTGCCGCTGCTGCTGTGCGCGCCGAAATTTCTCGACGGCAGCATGACGCTCGGGCAGGTGATGCAGGCGGCGAGCGCGTTCACGATCGTGCAGACCGCGTTCGGCTGGCTGGTCGACAACTATCCGCGGCTCGCGGATTGGAATGCCTGCGCCCGCCGCATCGCCTCGCTGATGATGTCGCTCGATGCGCTGGAACGTGCCGAGAGAGGCGACGGCGTCGGCCGCATCAAGCGCGGCGAGACCACCGGCGACGCGATGCTCAGTCTGAATGATCTGCAGGTGACGCTCGACGACGGTACCGCCGTGGTCGGCGAGACCGAGGTCGTGGTCGATCCCGGCGAGCGCCTGCTCGTCGCGGGCGAATCCGGCACCGGCAAGAGCACGCTCGTGCGCGCCATCGCCGGGCTGTGGCCGTGGGGCGGCGGCAGCATCAACTTCCACCCCGACCGCAAGCTGTTCATGCTGCCGCAGCGGCCCTACGTGCCATCGGGCACCCTGCGCCGGGCCGTCGCCTATCCCGGGGCTGCCGAGGATTGGAGCGTGGCGCAGGTCGGCGAAGCCCTGCACAAGGTCGGTCTCGACCATCTCAAGGACAAGATCGAGGAGGACGCGCCCTGGGATCAGACGCTCTCCGGCGGCGAGAAGCAGCGTCTCGCCTTCGCGCGCCTGCTGCTGCACAGCCCCGACATCGTCGTGCTCGATGAAGCCACCTCCGCGCTCGATGAGAAGAGCCAGGACCGGATGATGGAGATCGTGACGAGCGAGCTGCCGAAGGCCACCATCGTCAGCGTGGCGCATCGTGCCGAGCTGGAGGCCTTCCACAGCCGCAAGATCGTGCTCGAGCGGCGCAAGGGCGGCGCCAAGCTCGTCAGCGACATTGATCTCATTCCGCGCAAGGGACGGCGTCGCCTGATCGGCCGTTTCCTGCGTCAGCGCAAGGCGGCCTGAGCGGCTCGGGTGTTGCCTCAGCGCGGTCCTGGTGACGACACAATGCGGCCACGCCGCCTGCATTGGAGATCGCGGCGAAACCGGCTATCACACGTCGCCCTCAGCCCAGGACGCGACCTTGACGCCCGACAACGATCCTTCTCCGCCCTCCTTTGGTGCCTTCGCTCCGAATGCCGCCCAGGCACTGGTGATCCGGCTGGCGCACGGCTCCGGCCTGAAGCGCGGCGCGTTCCGGCCGATGTTGACGCGCGTCGTCAACGTGCTGGGGGCAGGTCCTCTGGATGTCGGCTATCAGGGCGCCAATTTCCGCTTCTATCATCAGGTCAGTGCGACCGAACGTGGTGCGCTGTTCAATCCCGACTACAATCGTGAGGAGCTGGATTTCCTGCGCAGCCACGTTCCGCCGGGCGGCGTGGTGGTGGATGTCGGCGCCAATGTCGGAACGTTTGCCTTGCCGCTCGCGCGTCACGTCGGGCCGAGCGGTCTCGTGATCGCAGTGGAGCCGCATCCGGTCACACATGCGCGGCTGAGCTTCAATCGCGATGCGTCCGCGCTGTCCCAGGTCAGGCTCGTCGCGGCGGCGGCAGGCGAGAGCGACGGCGAGGTGATGATCGAGACCGATGGCGACAATCTCGGCGCCAGCCACATCGTGACCGGAGAGGCGGGTGCTGAAGCATTCAAGGTCCCGTCGTTGCGGCTGCAGACCATCCTCGAACAGGCCGGAGCGACCAGGGTCGATGCGCTGAAGATCGACGTGGAAGGCTTCGAGGACCGCGTGCTGACCTGCTTCTTCCGTGACGCGCCTGCCGCGTTGTGGCCGCGGGCCGTTGTCATCGAACACCTGTCGCGCGACGAATGGCAGAACGATTGTCTCGCCGACATGCTCGGTCGCGGCTACCGCGAATGCGGCCGCACGCGCAGCAACACGCTGTTGCTGCGCGGCTGAATCGGCATTCTGTCGCCGTCCCCAATACGTCCGGAACATCGGCGCCCCACGCGGCGTTGTCGCTCCTGACATTGAGGGAGCCGGCCATGAGCAACGACGACGCGCGCGACCAGGGTCGCGTTTGGGACCTGATGAAGAAGATCGGCTTCGCGATGCTGGTCACCCGCGACGGTGACAGGCTGCGGGCACGGCCGATGAGCGCCTATCTCGCGCGCGACGAGAACATGATCTACTTTCTCACCGACGCGCGGCATCACAAGGACGAGGAGATCGCGCGATCGCCCCAGGTCAACCTGTCGTTCGCAGACGTCGGCAGCCAGAAATACGTGTCGCTGACGGGCACCGCGGCCATTTCCAACGATCGCGGCAAGATCCGAGAGCTGTTCTCGACGCCGGCCAAGGCCTGGTGGGACAGCGCCGAGGATCCGAACATCCGCCTTTTGAAGATCACGCCCGACGACGCCGAGTTCTGGGACTCGCCCGGCACCATCGTGCGCTACGTCAAGATGGCGGCGGCCGCCGTCAGCGGCACGCGTCCCGACCTCGGCGACCATCGAAAGGTTGCGATGTGATGCCGATCGAACCGCCAGAGATTCCGCCGGCGACGCCGGGCCGCCCGGCCGAACCGCCGCCGGAGGATCCGGTTGGCAATCCGCAGCCCGACATTCCGCCGCCGGTTTACGAACCCGATTCGCCGGCGCCGCCGCGCGAGCTGCCCGGGCAGACGCCAGACGAAATCCCCGGCCGAGGGCCGCTCGGCCCGACCACGCCCAATCCGGCCACGGATTGACCGCGATTGAGTGGTCATGATGATCGCCTGCGAAGGGGCTGGCCGTGCGCCGGTCCCGCATTTCGGCGATTGGGCCAAGCCCTTGAAAATCAAGACTGAATGAAACCTGAATGGCGGCCCTGCGGGGGTGGTTTCGCGTCGAAATAAATCCGCCTGCGGATTTGAACTGCGCCACAATCCGGCCTAACGCATACTCGTTGATCTCTCCGTGCTTGAAAAAGATCGTTCCGGGAAAACAAGACACATGAGCAAACTTCGCGTCCTGCTGCTGGCGACGACTGCGCTGTCGGCGATGCAACTAATGAGCTCCGGCTCCCGCGCGCAGAGCGCGCCGATGATCATGGCGCAGGGTCCAGGCGGCCCCGGCGGCGAGGTCGGCCCGGACGGTCGGCCCAAGCAACCGCCGCAGGGTCAACCGCCAGGCCCGCCGCAGCGGCCGGGTGGCCCGCCGCCGGCCGCTGCACCGCCCCACCAGGCACCGCCTGCAGCTCCGCCGCCACCCGCGGCGGCTCCGCCTCGTCCTGCTCCCCCGCCGCCTCCCCCGGCAGCGGCGCCGCGGCCCG
>NZ_JAUEYN010000019.1:0-127783 GCF_032489675.1 Bradyrhizobium sp. SZCCHNR1043 | reverse complement strand
GTAGCGAGTAGCGAGTAGCGAGTAGCGAGTAGCGAGTAGCGAGTAGCGAGTAGCGAGTAGCGAGTAGCGAGTAGCGAGTAGCGAAGCCTGGGCTCCGCTCCGTCGTCAACCGCTATTCTCTACTCCCTATTCGCCATTCGCCCGCACTTACCAGTTGCGCTGGGCACGCACCAGCAGCGAGACCGAGTCCTGGTCCTTCAACTGGTAGGTCGTGGCCGGCTTGGCAACGGCCGCGACCGCCGGTGCGTTCACCACGCCGGTGAACTTCTGGTCCAGCCTGGTCCAAGCGACGTCAGCAGAGAAGGTCAGATTCTTGACCGGCGTCCAGCGCGTGATCACACCCACCGTCGAAATGTTGAAGTCGGGGTTGCAATTCGCAGGCGTGATACCGAGAGCGACCATGCCTGCACCGTTGCAGATCAGTCCCTTCGCGGTGTTGTTGTATCTGACACCGCTCCAGGAGCCGTAGACCGCCGTATTCCAGAACGGATCCCAGTTGTGGGTGAAGGCCCCGCGGAAGCCGTAGGTGGTGGTCAACTGCTGCTGCGTATTCGCCCCGAACACCGAATCTGACACGCCCGCGAAGCCCAGGCTCTGGAAAGCGCCGGCCATGTTGCTGCCGCCATACATCGCGTAGTTGATCGGCGCGAGGCTCTGGAAATTGTAGCGGCTGGCGCCGTTGGTGTAGACGCCCTGCAGATTGATGGTGTCGCCGGCGCCGGTCGGGATGTTCTTGATCGACAGGGCGAGCTGACCCGCATAGCCCCATTTGTCGGCCGGGTGGCCGGTCGTCTCGTTGGCACCGAAGAAGGCGGCGTGATTGTCATGCGCCGCGAACGACGCCTGGAACAGACCCCAGGCCTGATCGACGCGCACCATGCCGACGATGTCGGGCGCGACGTTGCCGCCGAAATTCGACGTGCCATAGCTGCCGGTGAGCACGCCGGCGGCCGTCTGTCCCGCCGTATTCCAGATCTGCGACTGCGAATACTGCGTCGCATCCTGGGCCGAGATCGCGGCCGTAATGCCCGAGCCGAAGTCGGCGGTGTAGGTGAACTGGTTGACGCCGGTGATGGTGCCGCCGCCGCCGGTCAAACCGTCGAAATTGTTGCCGGGATAGTTGGCCCAGGGCGCGTCAAACTGCGACACGGCCTTGCCCATCGTGAATCCGGCAAACTGGATGAAGGCGTAGAAGACACCGAGCCCGCCTTGCGCGATGTTGCCATCGGCCTGGGCTCCAGGCGCGCCCGCCGTCGAATAGGCAGTCGCGCCCGTGGGCGAGCCGGTCCCCGCGTAGCTGCCCCCGGTCCACTGGAAGACACCATCGAAGAAGGTGCGCACGACGCCATATTCGGTCGCGGTGCGGGTGTCGATGTTGAGGTCGGCACGCGAACGCGTCGTGTAGTAGTTGCTGAGACGATTTCGCCCGCCGGCGACGCCGTTCACGGCATTCTGGAAGATCGTATTCGTACCGAAGCCTGCTTCGGCACGCAGAAAGCCGCCCAGCTTGATGCAGGTGTCGGTGCCCGGAATGTAGAAGAATCCCGCTCCGTACATGGAGCAGACCCTCACATACTCGACCGCTTTGGCCTTGATCGGAAGGTCGGCGGCCTGAGCCCCACCCATGGCGAGCAACGCCGCCCCTGAGCCCAGAACAAGGCTCCTCACAGTCTTCATACTAACCTCCAAATTGCTCAGTTCAGACCGGCCCGGCTCGACATCGAACGACCGCCCCCACGGTCAGCCCGTCTCCAGCTGCACCACAGTGCTCGCGCATAGCGTTGCAGTCGGAACGATCGAGAGGCGGACTTGGTGCTTTATCGGACCATTCTCGTGACCGGCCGGATCACGCATGTGGCGCGGCCGCGGCACGGCGCACGGCTGCCAAATCTCCAAGAGTAATGTGTCGGGGAAGACTTTCGCCGCCGAATGCATGTCGCGGTCGTGGCGGGAATGCAGCAGGACGGGCGCCGAGAAGGGCGGCGAGCGCGAGTCTCCCAGTTCTCCGGCCTGACCATCGCGGCACCCGCCCTCGCCTGCCCGAGGTCACGCAGGCCAAGCTTGGCTCAAACGTGCGGTCGAACCGAACGAACCCGGCGACCGCCTCTCACGGATGTTTGAGCCGGCTGGCCACGAGTCGGTCGCGAAATTCCATCCAGATTACATTGCGTCGCGTGGCCGCGCGGTGTGGTTCTCGGGCGGGTCTGCAGCATGTTTGTCAGCGACGGAGCGGAGCGGCGAGGAATGCGGGTCTCGGCGCTGGAGCACGAGCTGGCCAGGCAAAGAAAAACCCCCGGCAGTTGCCTGCCGGGGGCTGGTCAAACCGTCATGAGACGGTCTGGATCACCAGTTGCGCTGAGCGCGGAGCAGCAGCACAGCCGACTGCTGATCCTTGATCTCGTACACAGCGGCCGGCTTCGCGACGGCAGCAACCGCCGGCGAGGTCACCGAACCAGAGTGCTTCTGGTCGAGCCAGGAGTAGGCGAAGTCGGCCGAGAAGGTCAGGTTCTTGACCGGGGTCCAGCGCGTGATCAGGCCGATGGTGGCCAGATCGAAGTCCGGATTACAGGTCGAACCCGCGTTGAAGGCCGCGACAACGCCGGGGCTGGTGCAGATCAGGCCCTTGGCAGTGCCGTTGTAACGGACGGCAGCCCAAGACCCGTAGATCGCAGTGTTCCAGGCCGGGTTCCAGTTGTGCGTATAAGCACCACGGATACCGTAGGTCGTGGTCAGCTGCTGCTCACCGCCGGTCGTGAAGACCGAGTCGCCCACGCCCGCAAAGCCGATGCTCTGATAGGCGCCAGCCAGACCCGTGCTGCCGTACATCGAGTAGTTGTTCGGCATCAGGCTCTGGATGTTGTAGCGGCTCGCACCATTGGTGTAGACGCCCTGCACGTTGATCGTGTCACCAGGTCCGGTCGGGATGTTCTTGATCGACAGGGCCAGCTGAGCCGCCCAACCCCACTTGTCGGCCGGGTGGCCGGAGGTCTCGGACGCGCCGTAGTAAGCGACATGGTTGTCATGCGCCGCGAACGACGCCTGGAACAGACCCCAGGCCTGGTCGACGCGGACCATACCGACGAAGTCCGGAGCAACGTTGCCGCCGTAGGCGCTGGTGCCGTAAGCACCACCGATCACGCCAGCCGCCGTCGAACCAGCCACGTTCCAGAGGTTGTTCTGGTAGTAGGCAGTCGCATCCTGGGCCGAAACCGTGGCCGTGATGCCGGAGCCGAAGTCAGCGGTGTAGCTCAGCTGATTGACGCCGGTGACCGTGCCGCCGCCGCCAGCGAGACCGTCGAAGTTGTTGCCCGGATAGTTGGTCCAGGGCGTGTCGAACTGCGACACGGCCTTACCCATCGTGAAGCCGGCGAACTGGATGAAGGCATAGTACACGCCGAGCGAGCCCTGCGCGATGTTGCCGTCGGCCTGAGCGCCAGGCGCACCCGCCGTCGAGTAGGCGGTCGCACCGGTGGCCGAACCCGTGCCGGCATAGCCGCCCGAGGTCCAGCTGAAGGTCAGGTCGGCGAAGGTGCGGACCACGCCGTATTCGGTCGCCGTGCGGGTGTCGATGTTCAGATCTTCACGAGCACGAGAGGTGTAGTAGTTGCTGAGGCGGTTGTGTGCGCCGCCCTGGCCGCTGAACGTTCCGTTGAAGATGCTGTTGCTGCCGGCGACCACTTCGGCGCGCAGGTAGCCACCCAGCTTGATACAGGTGTCGGTGCCGGGGATGTAGTAGAAGCCCGCACCATACAGGGAGCAAACCTTCACATACTCGACCGCTTTGGCCTTGATCGGAAGGTCGGCCGCCTGAGCCGCGGACATGGCGAGCAGAGCTGCCGCCGAGCCGAGGACAAGGCTCTTAACCGTCTTCATTTAAACCTCCAAGTTGCTCTTTTGAGAAAGAACCGGACCAAGATCCCCCAGGACGATCCGCTTCCTCCGCTCCCGAAAAACCGCTTCAGCCGCTTCGCGCCATCGGACACACCCGCATCACGCGAGGGACTTAAGCGAACCACCTGTCACGGGACGATCGAGTAACCCCCCACCGTCGCCAGGAACTATGCCTTCGCTCATTCGGTAAGCAAAATAGTTTATGCAGTCAGGTAATTGAATGAAGCCGAAATGTGTCTTAAGGGCAACACAATGGCAGCTTGTTGTGCAGCGCACGGGGGACGACGGATGTCCTCCTAGATAAGTGATTTTGTTGCGGATTTTTTTTCTTTAGGGTCAAGCTTCGTACCGGAACTCCTGAGCAATGGCGCCCTTGAAGAACATGTCTGCCGCACCTGTGGAAGCGGACGCGCAACCGAAGACTGCCGAACATCTGCCGAAGAATCGCGACGCCATTCTTCGCTTCGCCAGGGAGATCTCCACGATCAACGTCCATCTGGAGGAGCTGAGGTACTTCTGGGCCAAGAGAATCGGCATCAGTGGCCCGCAATGGATGATCCTGATGGCGATCTCCGAACTGGATCAAGGCGAGGGAGTTGCCGTGAATGCGGCGGCCAAGCGGCTGCACGTCGACCCCTCCTTCGTCACGACGCAGTCGAAGCTGCTCGAGAAGAAGGGCTTCATGGAACGCAAGCCCGCCCCCAACGATGCGCGCGTGGTCCGGATGTCGCTCACCGCCAAGACATCGGAGCAGTTCGCCGAGCTGGAAGCTCAGCAAGCGCAGATCTTCGGCTTCATCTTCGAGGAATTCGACGCTCGTGAGCTCGCGACCTTCACGGACAAGCTGGCTGGCCTCAAGGACCGTTTCGAAAAGGCCAGCGCGCGACTCACGATGGGGCTCTGAGGCCCCCCGAGGCGGTCACGGCCCAACCGCCTCTTACAGGCAGCGAGCGCAGACATGCGGTCGCGTCAGCCTGGAGGCCGCGGAGACCCCGCCAGACGCTTGGCGATCCAGTCGAAGACGAAGGCATCGGCTTCGAGCCAATCGGCGCCCGCGCTGGAGACGATCTTCAGGGTGATGTCCGGGTGCTCGCGCTTGATCTGCGCGATCAGCCGGGTTGCGATGTCGGCTCGAAGCCAGCCACGCTCCGGCACCGTCACCAGCAGCGGACACATGATCTGCCGCGCCGCCAGCCCATCGGCCGCGATCGACAGCCTGCCCCGCTCGCCCGCACCGGGTCGGCGCGACAGGAAGACGCGCTCGTGAATGTCCCACAAGCCGGCGTCGCAGACCGCCGCAGCATACCGCGGATCGAGTGCGATGCCGCGCGCGACAAAGGACGAGCTCCAGTCGTCGGCCAGGATCGCGATCCGGCCTTCGTCCACGTCATCACGGGACGTCACGTAGTCCGTCACGCTCGCGATGGCTGATTCGAGATCGCGACCGCCGACGATCTCCTCGAAGCGGCAGTCCGGTCCGCTGCCCAGCAGATCGACCACCAGCAACGCCAAGCCGCGCTGCTCCGCATGGGCTGCAAGCTTGAACAGGGACGTTTCCTTGCGACGGCCGGGCTCACCGATGCAGATGACGGTGGGCGCCCTGCCTGCCTCGCAGCGCGCCGGCAGGAAATAGGCTTCGAGCGAATAGTCCGCGCGCCAGGGAATCGTGACGACCTCTCCTGGCGGATCGGCGCAGCGCAGGAATTCGCGCGCACATTCGCGCATGCGGGACAGCACGACGGCCTGGCGGGAGCGTGAGCTGCTGAACGGACAGGCCGCAGCCTCATAACAATCGACCGCGCGCGACCATTTGCGAAACGCCAGCTCGGGACGGCCGCTGCTCACAGCGTCGGCGGCGGCAGCCTTCATTGCATCCGCGCAATGCATCCACTCGCGATACCAGGACTCGTCGTCGCTGGCGTCGATCCGCTGCGCAACCGCCAGACATTCCGCAAGCTCGGCCCGGCCCTCCGGCCGCGCCTCCAGCAACCGCGTGATGGCGCCCGCCAGATCGTCTTGCTCGGACCACGGACGCAGCACTCCCACAGAGCCTTCCGAACTCATCTTGGACTGATTCCTCGCTGGCGTGACGGTGTGGCCCCGTCATCTGGCGGTCATCGTGACCACCCGGGATTTCCCGGTCAAGCCGATGCGCAAGGAATTTTGCTCCGACCTTTGGTCTACGATGGATGCTTTGCGCTGACGCGCAGCGGTTGCACCGGTACGTTGCAACCGAAAGCCAACCTCAGGAACCGGGCGACGAGGAGATCCTGAAATGAAGAAACCTCCGGCGGGGCATCGCCAGAGGTTTCGTGGAGTCTAACATCATAGGATCGTCGAACTTGGATCGGCAGTGTCCTCTTGAGGAGGGATCGCTATCAGCGCGTGACAAAATTAGCTTATCAACTCATCTGTTTTCAACACCAATTTAAAAAAATACCGACAGACTGTCAAGTTACTGAAAAGAAACTGATTTTCGATCAACGAGGCGTTCGGAATCCTCCTCATTGCCTCAGCCGCCGATTTTGATTTGTCTCAGTTGCCGATCTTGCATCGATCTTCGAGCGAGCCTGACTCGGGTGCTGGGCCGGAATGCGCTGCCACAAACAGCAAAAACCCCCGGCAGTTTCCTGCCGGGGGCTCTTGAATCCCGATCAGACGATCAGGATCAGAAGTTGCGCTGAGCGCGGAGCAGCAAGGACACCGAGTTCTGGTCCTTGAGCTGGTAGGTCGCCGCCGGCTTGGAAACCGTGGCCGAACCCGGGTACGCGATGTTGCCCGAGTACTTCTGGTCCAGGTTGGTCCAGGCCACGTCGGCCGAGAAGGTCAGGTTCTTGACCGGGGTCCAGCGGGTGATCAAGCCGAGCGAGGAGATGTTGAAGTCGGGGTTGCAGGTGAAGCCTGCGCCCGCGATCGCACCCATCGCCGCGCTGCCGCAGATCAGGCCCTTGGCAGTGTTGTTGTAGCTCACGGCAGCCCACGAACCGTAGATCGCCGAGTTCCAGGTCGGGCTCCAGTTGTGGGTGTAAGCACCACGGAAGCCGTAGGTCGTGGTCAGCTGCTGCTCACCGCCGGTCACGAAGACCGAGTCGCTGACGCCAGCGAAGCCGAGCGTGCCGTAGACACCAGCCGTGCTGCTGCCGCCGTACATCGCGTAGGTGGTCGGCACCAGGCTCTGAGCGTTGTAACGGCTCGCACCGTTGGTGTAGACGCCCTGGATGTTGATGGTGTCGCCGGGGCCGGTCGGGATGTTCTTGATCGACAAGGCCAGCTGAGCCGCCCAGCCCCACTTGTCAGCCGGGTGACCGGTGAGCTCGGTGGCGCCGTAGTAGCCGGTGTGGTTGTCATGCGCCGCGAACGACGCCTGGAACAGACCCCAGGCCTGGTCGACGCGGACCATGCCGACGATGTCCGGAGCAACGTTGCCGCCGAACGAGTTGGTGCCGTAGGAGCCGCCGACGATGCTGGCGGCAGTGATGCCCGACACGTTCCACAGGTTAGTGGTGTAGTACTGGGTCGCGTCCTGCGCCGAGATCGCCGCCGTGATGCCCGAGCCGAAGTCGGCGGTGTAGCTGAACTGGTTGACACCGGTCACGGTGCCGCCGCCGCCCCACAGGCCGTCGAAGTTGTTGCCCGGGTAGTTGGTCCAGGGCGCGTCGAACTGCGACACGGCCTTACCCATGGTGAAGCCAGCGAACTGGATGAAGGCGTAGTACACGCCCAGGCCACCCTGCGCGATGTTGCCGTCGGCCTGTGCGCCAGGAGCGCCGGCCGTCGAGTAGGCGGTTGCGCCGGTCGCCGAACCCGAGCCGGCGTAGGTGCCGCTGGTCCAGGTGAACGTCAGATCGGCATAGGTACGAACCACGCCGTACTCGGTCGCGGTGCGCGTGTCGATGTTGAGGTCCTGACGAGCGCGGCTGTAGTAGTAGTTGCTGTGGCGGTTGTTGCCACCGGAGACGCCGTTCACAGCGTTGTTGTACTGGCCGTTGCTGGCGAACGAGGTCTCGGCGCGGACGTAGCCGCCGAGCTTGATGCAGGTGTCGGTGCCGGGGATGTAGTAGAAGCCAGCGCCGTAAAGCGAGCAGACCTTCACATACTCGACCGCCTTGGCCTTGATCGGAAGGTCAGCTGCCTGAGCCCCGGACATGGCGACGAGAGCGGCCGCCGAGCCCAGGACAAGGCTCTTGATCGTGTTCATAATGTTAAACCTCCAAGTTGCTCAGTCAGGGAAGGTTCCGCCTCCGCTGGGTGAGAGACACCCTTGGGGTTGGTACCGTTATCCCTCTTCGACCCGTCGCTCAGCCGCTTCGCGCTATGGGACACACCCGCATGAACGCGAGGGACTTGAGCGAACGACCTAAACGGGACGACGTCGGGATGCCCCCCTTCGTCGTGCGAGCAGAATTACCGAAGGCCTTTGCACACGCAACAAAGGAACCATCATTGCGGCGCCCAGGCGGCGCCTTTTCGGACTGGTGTTGCACAAAAGGCACGCGACCGTGGTTCTGCGGGAACACCTAACTTGCTGTTTATGTTATCGTTTTGTCACAACGCAATTTTGGGTGTTCAGGGCCGCGAGCACTCGCCCGCCAGGAACCCGCCCCAAGTCAGGCACCGGGGCCACGAATCCAGCCAACGCGCTGAACGAGAATCGGACCGGAGGACGATGCCCTCTGCGCCCCTGCCACCGGCCCGTCGTTCCAGGCGACCCTCTATATTGGTGACGCTCTATATCAGGGACCATCGAGAGGGCCTGCGCCGCCCGTCGACTTCCATGCCGTGCCGCGTCCGATCAAACGGCAGGCTCAGCTCGGATCGATCGCCAACGGTGGAGATCACCGTCCGGGGCCGATCCGGCGAAGACGCAGCCCTGTGAGGATTTCGAAACCGCATGCAATCTGCCGCTTGCGGCTCAGCGCGGCGTCGGGCATACCGACCCTCGCTGGAGACGTGGCCGAGTGGCTGAAGGCGGCGGTTTGCTAAACCGTTATAGGGTTGTAAAGCCCTATCGAGGGTTCGAATCCCTCCGTCTCCGCCAGCCGCCCGTCGGCGCGGCCAGCAGCCCCCTACCCCTGATCATCCGCATCAAAGCCGAGCCGTTCACGCACCTGCCGGATCGCAACGGACCGTGGCCGCCGTGATCACGGTTGCCGCGCGATCACGCGCGGGCTCAATCGAACAGGCCACGGCTGATATTGATCACGAAGGCGGCGGGCACGCCGATGACGGTGCCGACGAAGCCATAGCCCAGCGCAGCCCACCATGACGCCGCGCCTCCTGCTCCCATCACGGCACCGTAGATGGCGCCGAGGCCCGCACAGAGCACGGTCACCACGACGAGGCAGCGGTCATTGTGGGCCTCGACCCGCAGACGCTTCAACTCCCGCCGGCTCTGCACCGCGGGCCCGGCCGGCTCGGTCGATCCGCAATGCGGGCACGCCACTGCGCTGAAGGAGACGCCGCTGCCGCAGTCATGGCAGTCGATCAGCTCTTGCCGCCGCGCCTGTCGCCGTGCCTGGCCCATGCCGTCAATCCCGCTTGCCTGCGTCACATCGGACGACAGATAGGAGATTCATAGGCGCGCGGCGAGGCCCGCTTCCCACGAGAATGAACGATCGAGCGCGGGTCACCCCAGCGCTCCCGGTTCGCGGCCGGCGAACTGGCTCGTGCGGCATGGTTCGCACCGAAAGCGAGATCCGCCAAGTCGCGGCCTAGCTCGCTCAGTGCGCAGTCATCCAGGCGCGCGCCTCGCGCTGCGCGGTCGCGATCTCGGCATCCGACATCTGCTCGGCGACCTCGCGGCGCATTGCCACGGCGTCGACGCGCCCCCTGAGGGCGGCGAGATTGAACCATTTGTGCGCGGCGATCAGATCGACCGCACCGTCGCGACCGCTCGCATAGAGCATGCCGAGCTCGAACAGGACATCGCCGCTGGCGCCCTGCTCCGCGGTGGTCACATCATCAAAATTGAGTTGTCCCTGAAACATCGTCGCTCTCCTTCGCCCGAGGAGGCGGCCGGTCACCCGAGCACGCCCCCGTCCAACTGTTCAACGCCTGGTTATCCCCATGCCGTCTCGCGGCTTATGCGCGAAGGATGACCGATCAAGTTTGAAAGGCAGTTTAAACATCGTGCTGAACGAGCCCTGAACGCGGAACCCCGCATTTTCCCGGGACGGCTTCAATGCATTGATTCGAAATGGATTCTTCAACTCGGCAAAGAGCGGTTTACCGTTCTGTTTGGCAAACCCCTAACCATCCGCGAAAGCGCTTCACCGCGCCGGGGCGGAGCGCACCACGCAGGCGGTCAACAGCCGCACTGGGACCGGACACGTCTTGACACAGGGTGCGGGAGATTGCGTAGCGCACTGCAGCACGAGTACGCGCGCACCGAGTTGCTAATAAGGTCGTTCGTCTATGGGAGACTGGGAGGCACGCAGTCGCCGGAGGCGCGGTGCTCAGGGATCGAGGGCGTCGGCGAACACGTCAGGATCAGATCCCACTCTGGCTGATAGCCGCTCGTGAGATTGCAGACCGGAAACGCGATCTGCACCGAACGAAGAAATCCTGTTTCTTCTGCCGGACCGCACCGCGAGCGAAGCCGCTCTCGAGTTCGATCCGACCGTTGACCTGATGTCTCGCCGACACCCTCTATCGTCTGTTGGAGCTTCAGGAGATCTGCCCGGCTCGCGAGGAGCTATGCCGACCTGCGTTCCAACGACGTGCCGGCATCAGCTGCCGGACTCATCTCGCAAGGACTGCGAGAGTTACTTCTTCTTGGCGACCTTCTTGGTCTTCTTGGCAGTCTTCTTCGCCGCGGTCTTCGCGACCTTCTTCACTGCCTTCTTCGCCTTCTTCGCTTTCTTGGCCATGTTGCCCTCCGATGTGAGATGGCTTAGTCGATGCGTGCACTCGGGAATCGAGCTGCACTCCTCATCGATACACCAACGAGTGAAAAAAAACAGCTTCCGGCTTAAGGAAGTGTTGACAGGCGCGCGCGCACGCGGCTGACGCAACGCGCGAAGCAGTGCGAGGTTCGACATCGCAAACGCGCACGCGGCTGCGCGCGACGCCAAGCGCGCTACTGATAGACATTGCAGGAAAAGCCTACGCTGCAAGCATTTTCTGAACTGCTACATGACAGCGCGAAAGCGGCGGCGTGCACATCGCAAGGCGCGGACTCGCACGATGAAGGCGGCGCGCGGACTCTGAGTCGTAAATTTTGGCAACGAAAAAATTTTCATTGCACACGCCCTCGTGTGCGTTCGAACGCTCGGCAATGGTGGCTTTTTTGCGAATCGCGCGCAGCGATTCGCGAAGTCGTCGGGTCAAACAAAACGGCGCGCACCGTGTGCGCGCCGCTGGAACGAAGACGAGCGATCGCCGTTTCAGATGCCGAGCTTGCTCTTCAGGATGTCGTTGACCGCCTGCGGATTGGCCTTGCCGCCCGACGACTTCATCACCTGACCGACGAACCAGCCGGCCAGCTGCGGCTTCGCTTTCGCCTGCGCCACCTTGTCCGGATTGGCGGCGATGATCTCGTCGACCACCTTCTCGATCGCGCCGAGGTCGGTCACCTGCTTCATGCCGCGGCTCTCGACCAGCTCGCGCGGATCGCCGCCCTCGCTCCAGACGATCTCGAACAGGTCCTTGGCGATCTTGCCGGAGATCGTGCCGTCGCCGATCAGCGCGACGATGGCGGCGAGCTGGCTTGCCGACACCGGCGAGGACGCGATGTCGCGGCCTTCCTTGTTGAGCCGGCCGAACAGCTCGTTGATCACCCAGTTGGCGGCGAGCTTGCCGTCGCGCGCCCGGTCGGACAGCGCCTCCAGCACGCTCTCATAGAACGCCGCGCTCTCGCGCTCGGCCACCAGCACCGAGGCGTCATAGGGCGAGAGGCCGACATCGGCGATGAAGCGCGCCTTCTTCTGATCCGGCAGCTCCGGCAGTGCCGCCTTCAGCTCGTCGACGAAGGCCTGGCTGAACTCCAGCGGCAACAGGTCCGGATCCGGGAAGTAACGGTAGTCGTGCGCCTCCTCCTTGGACCGCATCGAGCGCGTCTCGCCCTTGTCGGGATCGAACCTCCGGGTTTCCTGCTCGATCGCGCCGCCGTCCTCGATGATCTCGATCTGGCGCCGCGCCTCGGCCTCGACCGCCTGGCCGATGAAATTGATCGAGTTGATGTTCTTGATCTCGCAGCGGGTGCCGAGCGGGCCGCCCGGCTTGCGCACGGAGACGTTGACGTCGGCGCGCAGGCTTCCCTTCTCCATGTCGCCGTCGCAGGTGCCGAGATAGCGCAGGATCGAGCGCAGCTTGCTCACATAGGCCTTGGCCTGCTCGGCATCGCGGATGTCCGGCTTGGAGACGATCTCCATCAGCGCCACGCCACAGCGGTTGAAGTCGATATAGGACAGCGACGGCGACTGGTCGTGCAGCATCTTCCCGGGATCCTGCTCGAGGTGCAGGCGCTCGATGCCGATCGTGGCGGTCTTGCCGCCGTCGAGCTCGACCGCGACCTCGCCCTCGCCCACAATCGGGTCCTTGTACTGGCTGATCTGATAGCCCTGCGGCAGGTCGGGGTAGAAATAGTTCTTGCGGTCGAACACCGAGCGCAGGTTGATCTTGGCATTGAGCCCGAGCCCGGTGCGCACGGCCTGCCGCACGCACTCCTCGTTGATGACCGGCAGCATGCCCGGCATCGCCACGTCGACCAGCGAGACGTGGCTGTTGGGATCGCCGCCGAACGCGGTCGAGGCGCCCGAGAACAGCTTCGACTTCGAGGTGACCTGGGCATGGATCTCCATGCCGATCACGACCTCCCAGTCGCCGGTGGCGCCCTTCATCAGCTTGCCGCTGGTTGCCGTCATGGCCCTCAACTCCCCATCAGCGCGGAGACGATCCGCTCAAATTCGATATCCAATGCATCCTTGGCGACGGGCTGCCCGGCCTGCCGATACCAGTAGGCGGCATTGCCGAGATCGCCTTCGACGCGATGCAGATGCGCGTGCACCCAGGCCGCGTCGCGGCCGGTCTCGTCCTGAATGATCTTGTGCGAGCGGTCCCAGTCGCCCTTCGCCAGCCACCACAGGCCGGTCAGCACGGGCGACAGTCCGGTCGCGGGCGCGTCGCCCGCGAGGCTCGTCTTGAAATCGGCGACGCTTACCACCACCGGACCGGCGTGAAGCGTCCCGCCGCCTGCTCGATGACCTCGCCGAGCGAGAACAGCGTCTCCTCGTCGAACGGACGGCCGATCAGCTGCAGCCCGAGCGGCAGCCCCTGACTGTCCTTGCCGGCGGGCACGGCGATGCCTGGCAGTCCCGCCATGTTCACGGTCACCGTGAAGATGTCGTTAAGATACATCTCGATCGGGTCGGCGCCGCCCTTCTCGCCGATGCCGAAGGCGGCCGACGGCGTCGCAGGGGTCAGGATGGCGTTGACGCCCTTGGCGAAGCAGTCCTCGAAATCCTTCTTGATGAGGGTGCGGACCTTCTGCGCGCGCAGATAATAGGCGTCGTAATAGCCGGCCGACAGCACATAGGTTCCGATCATGACGCGGCGGCGGACCTCGGCGCCAAACCCTTCGGCCCTGGTGTTCTCGTACATCTCGCCGATGGACTTCCCCGGCACGCGCAGGCCATAGCGGACGCCGTCGTAGCGGGCGAGGTTCGAGGACGCCTCGGCCGGCGCCACGATGTAATAGGCCGGCAGCGCGTATTTGGTGTGCGGCAGCGACACCTCGACCAGCTCGGCACCGGCCGCCTTCAGCCACGCCGCGCCCTCGCTCCAGAGCTTCTCGATCTCGGCCGGCATGCCGTCCAGCCGGTACTCCTTGGGAATGCCGATCTTCATGCCCTTCACCGACCTGCCGATCGCCGCCTCGTAGTCCGGCACGGGGATGTCGACCGAGGTCGTATCCTTCGGATCGTGGCCGGCCATCGAGCGCAGCAGGATCGCCGCATCCCGGGTCGTGCGCGCGATCGGCCCGGCCTGGTCGAGCGACGAGGCAAAGGCGACGATGCCCCAGCGCGAGCAGCGGCCATAGGTCGGCTTGATGCCGACGGTGGCGGTGAACGCCGCCGGCTGGCGGATCGAGCCGCCGGTGTCGGTTGCGGTCGCGCCCATGCAGAGCAGCGCGGCCACCGCCGAAGCCGAGCCGCCGGACGAGCCGCCCGGCACCAAGGTGGTGTTGGAGCCCTCGCGGCGCCACGGGTTGCCGACCGGGCCGAAGCACGAGGTCTCGTTCGACGAGCCCATGGCGAACTCGTCATTGTTGAGCTTGCCGAGCATGACCGCACCGTCGCGCCAGAGCTGCGAGGTCACGGTCGACTCGTAAGGCGGCACGAAATTGCCGAGGATCTTCGAGCACGCCGTGGTGCGGACGTCCTTGGTGGCGAACAGATCCTTGATCCCCAGCGGAATGCCGGCCAGCGGCCCGCCTTCGCCCTTATTGATCCTGGCGTCGGCATCGCGCGCCATCGCGCGCGCCTGATCCGGCGTCTCCATCACGAAGGCGTTGAGGGCGCGCGCGTCCTCGATGGCCTTGAGATGAGCGTCGGTCAGCTCGAGCGACGTGAAGGTCTTGCTCGCGAGCCCCTTGCGGGCCTCGGCGAGCGTCAGCGAAGTCAAATCGGTCATTTGTTGATCGGGCTGCAGAAGAACGGAGAAAGCGTCTTGTCGTCGGCCGGGTCGTCCGCGAAGAACTTGTTCTTCTTGGGCTCGGCTTTCTTGATATTGGCGGCCGCTTCGAGCTGGTCGAGAATCTCGTTCACGGCCTTGTCCGGATCAGCGGCCTTGCCCTGCCGCTCCATCGCGTCGAGATAGTCCATATAGGCCTTGTAGGCCGCTTCATCGTCGCAGAGCAGGCACATGGCGTTGGCTCGCTTGTCGGTTACGGCTCGGGTCGATCGCGCCGGAGCAGCGACCAATCCAACCCCTTGGCTATTCCACGACCTTCGGCACGAGGAAGAAGTGGTTCTCGGTCGCCGGCGCGTTCTTGACGATGTCGTCGGCGATCTCGCCGTCATTGACGACGTCCTGACGCTTCTTCATCGCCATCGGCGTCACCGAGGTCATCGGCTCGACGCCCTCGACATTGACCTCCGACAGCTGCTCGACGAAATCCAGCATCGCATTGAGTTCGCCCTGCAGATGCGGGACCTCGGCGTCAGTGACAGCGATCCGCGCCAATTGCGCGATCCGGCGGACGGTGGCGGCATCGACCGACATTATATAGGGCCTCACGGGACAAGGTGAACCCGCCCTATAGCAGAGCCCGCTTTCGCGCCGCAACCGGCAGCCGTTGGACTTTCCTGGGGCAACATCCCGCCCGAGGTGTCAGCCCGCCATGCTCCGCAGCCGCGCCAGAGCCTGTTCGGCCAGGCTCCGCGTCAGCTCGGCGGCCGGCACCTCGCGCCCCAACGGCAGCGCCTGGCCGGCCCAGAGATTGGTGAAATCCACCCTGCCCTGCTTCTCTGCCGCGGCCTTGAGCGGACCGAGCGCGGTCGCGGCATGCGGAAACGCCGGCGCATCCGGCGAGATCGGCCCGACCTCGCGCATCACCCGGTTGGCGACGCCGCGGGCGAGCCGACCGGTCATCACGTTGGTGATGACGGTCGATTCGTCGCTGGCGGCGGCCAGCACCGCGCGCGCCGCCACGCTGACCTTGGATTCGGGACTGCGCAGAAAAGCGCTGCCGATCTGCACGCCGGAGGCGCCGAGTGCGAACGCAGCGGCAATGCCGCGCGCATCGGCGATGCCGCCGGCCGCGATCACCGGCAACTTCACGGCGTCCACGATCTGCGGCACGAGAGCAAACGTGCCGACCTGCTCGGCGAGCTTGTCTGTCAAGAACATGCCGCGATGGCCGCCCGCCTCGGCACCTTGCGCAATGATGATGTCGGCGCCGTTCCGCTCCAGCCAGACCGCCTCGCGCACGACGGTCGCCGACGCCAGCACGACCGCGCCGGTCGCCTTCACGCGCGCGAGCAGCCCGGGCTCAGGCAGGCCGAAATGGAAGCTGACGATCTCCGGCTTCAGCTCCTCGACGGCAAGGCACATCGCTTCATCGAACGGCGCGCGATTGGCCGCCTGGACCTCCGCATCGGGATCGATGCCGTACTCGCGGTAGTAGGAGGCCAGCCGCCGCCTCCAGCCGGCCTCGCTGATCGCATCGGCCTCGACCGCGGTGTGGCAGAAGAAATTCACATTGATCGGCGCGGCAATGCGCTGGCGGAAGATGTTGACCTGCTCGCGCATCTTGTCGGCAGAGATCATCGCACACGCCAGCGACCCCAACCCGCCGCCTTCGGCCACAGCGATCGCAAGCTCGGCGTCGGCCACGCCCGCCATCGGGGCGAGCACGATCGGATGGTCGGTCTTGACGAGATCAGCGAAACGGCGATCGGGCCACATGGTCTGCTCCTATTGCTCGGCTGAGACGGCGGATGAATTGCGCCGTCCCTGAAGAATGTGCTCGGCCTCGCTGACGATGCGCGCGACGATCTCGCCGGCCGGTGGGATATCATGGATCAGACCGACCGCCTCGCCGGCGATGACCGCTGCAATGTCGAAATTGCCGTTGGCGCGTGCCTTCATATAGTCGGCCGAGACGGTCTCGACCTGCTGCAGCAGATCGACCTCGCGCCCCATCCAGCGGCGCGCATGATCGTTGACCAGGCAGCGGCCGGTGAACGGCGCTGGCCAGACATTGTTGCGCGACAGATCAAAGATGATGCCGCGCACGGTCTCGCCGGATTTTGCCGCGCAGATCCGCCGCTTGGCCTCGTCGGCGCCGGCAGCCTCCCGGCTGGCATAAAAGCGCGTGCCGAGCAGCACGCCCTCCGCCCCCAGCATCAGCATCGCCGCAAGGCCGCGGCCATCGGCGAGACCGCCCGCAGCCACCACAGGCAAGCGGCCGGCCGCGAGGTCGACGATCGCCGGCACGAGATCGAGCGTGGTCCGCGACGCGCCATGACCACCCGCCTCGGTTCCTTGCGCGATCAGGATGTCAGCCCCGGCCGCAATCGCCTGCTCCGCCATCACCTCACTCTGCACCTGGCAGATCAGCAGCGCACCGGCACACTTGATATCAGGCGCAAAGCGCGCGGGATCGCCGAACGACAGCATGATCGCCGCAGGCCGCGCGGCGAGCGCGATGTCGAGCAGATCGGGCTGCTTGGCCAGCGACCAGGTGATGAAGCCGATGCCGAACGGCGCGCGCAGGCCTTCGAGCTCCGCAATTTCATGCGCGAGCCACGTCCGATTGCCGTAGCCGCCGCCCAGAATGCCAAAGCCGCCGGCGCCGCTGACCGAGCGCACCAGCCGCGCATCGGCAATCCCATCCATCGGCGCCAGCAGGATCGGATGGCTGATGCCGAGCCCTTCTGTCAGCGCCGTCCGTAGCGGCATCACAGTCTCCTCATCTCTGGACGGCGAGTTTAGGCGCGGCTAACATTCTCTCAAAATGAATACTTGAGAACTCTGCCATCGCAGATTCAAAACGGAGATTGGCCGTGGAGCTGAGCGACCTCCAGACTTTCGCGGCTGTTGCGCGCACCGGCGGCATCACGCGCGCGGCGGAAGCCCTCAACACGGTGCAGTCCAACGTGACCCAGCGGATCAAGGCGCTGGAGGCCGAGGTCGGCACCGCATTGTTCGAGCGGCACAGCCGCGGCATGACCCTGACCAATGCCGGACTGCGCCTGCTGCCTTATGCCGACCGGATCGCGGCGCTGTCGCGCGAAGCGCTGCTCGCGGCGCGCGACGACGGCGATCCCAAGGGACCGCTGATGATCGGCTCGATGGAAACGACCGCCGCCGTGCGGCTGCCGACGCTGCTCGCGGATTTTCATCGACGCTTCCCGGCGGTCGCCCTCGGCCTGCGCACGGCGCCAACTGCCGAGCTGGTGGCCGCAGTGCTCGACGGGACGCTCGAGGGTGCCTTCGTGGCCGGCCCGATCGACCATCCCGATCTCTCGGGCATCATCGCCTTCGAGGAAGAGCTGGTGCTGGTGACGGCCCGGCGCTTCGAAAGCCTGCCGGCTCTGCGTGCGGCGACAACGGCGTCCGGTCCGACGGCGCTGGTGTTCAGGGCCGGCTGCACCTACCGGCAGCGGCTGGAGCAGGTCTTCAACGATTTCGGCTGGCCCGCGGCAGCGCGCATCGAGCTCGGCACGCTCGACGGTATGATCGGCTGCGTCACCGCCGGCATGGGCGTCGCGCTGTTGCCACGCGCCGTATTGACGCGCAACGAGATGATCGGCAGCGTCAGCCTGCACACGCTCGATGCAGTTCATGCAAAGGTCGAAACACTGTTCATCCATCGCCGCGCGGCGCATCGCAGCAGCGCGCTCTCGGCCTTCATGGCCGGCCTCGCCGGCCGGGATCACGACATCGCGGCTTGAGCGGATTCACCCGGAGATTGTACTGAACGTTGCCGGCGAGCGTCACATTCCATTGCGCGAAATGACGTTCTCGACCATGAAACGCGGCCATTTCGACCGATGCGACTTTCGGGCGCTGTGCAGCGCACGCGCGCGAAAATAATTTTGTCGCGCCATCCTCTACTACGTTAGGATGTGGCGCTGGCCAGCGCGAAACACAACAAACGTCAACATGTCGGAGGAAATGCGATGCGCAACGCGTTCGTGTTGTGCTGCTCGATTGCCATGATGGGTGCGATCGGGACGGCCAATGCCCAGGACAAGACCCCGGATTGGACGAAATCGAAATGGGGCCCACAGGACGAGATCGGCGCGGCCAACTACATCACGCCGGAGCTCGTTGTCAAAGCCGCCTCGCTGGTGAAGACCGGCAAGACCTACCCACTCGGCATGATCGTCGATTCCAAGACGCCGGCCTATCCGCCGCGTTCGTTCAAGATCACCGTGGTGCAGCCGGGCCAGGCCGGAATTCCCGGCCTCGGCCCGAACAAGGCGACCTACAATGACGACATCGTCGAAGGCTGGGTAGGCGTCGGCAGCCAGATCGACGGGCTCGGCCATCTCGGCATCGAGCACGTCTATTACAACGGCAACAAGCTGCTCGACTTCGCCGATCCGACCGGCCTGAAGAAGCTCGGCATCGAGAAGGTGCCGCCATTGGTGGCGCGCGGCGTGCTGCTCGACATGGCCGCCTATTACAACACCGACGTGGTCAAGGAAGGCACGGCGTTCAACGTCAAGGAGATCGAGGAAGCTGCCAAGAAGCAGGGCGTCGAGATCCGCCAGGGCGATATCGTGATCTTCCACACCGGCTGGCTTGGTTTGATCGGCAAGGACGATAAGCGTTACGGCGCCGGCGAACCCGGTCTCGGCGTCGAAGGCGCCAAATACCTGACATCGAAGGGTGTGGTCGCAGTCGGCGCCGACAACTGGGCGGTGGAGGCGATCCCGTTCGAGTCGTCGAACCTGTTCGAGGTGCACCAGATCCTGCTCGCCATGAACGGGACCTACATCCTGGAGAACATGGACACGGCGGAACTGGCCAAGGACAAGGGCTACGAGTTCCTGTTCGTGCTCGGCCAGCCACGCTGGCGCGGCGGCGTCCAGGGCATGATCAACCCGATCGCGATCCGTTAAGCTCCGCCGATCTCCTCGTGAGGGCATCCCGGGAGCGCCGCGTCCTCACGAGGAGTCGGGAATCGTCCTGCGAAAGCAAGCCTTGGACAAGGAGCCCGCCGCAGGCGCGCCTGAAGCTGGCCGACAGAGACCTGGGATCGGTGGATCAGTCGATCAAGCCGCCCCTATCGGACGTCAATGGACGTAGGCGAGCAACAAGGCGCTCGCCATGTCTCGCGCACGCGGGGCGAGCGCCGCATCCGACAATTCGCCCGCAGTCCAGAAGGACAACACGCCGCGGAAACTGAAGGCGAGTTGCTCTGGAAGGCAGCGCAGGGCTTGTTCTCGCCGGCCGGCCCTCAGTCCCTCTCCCTTCCCCAAGGCCAGTGCCCAGAAGGCAGTGGATCGGGACAGCGTCTGACCGGGCGAAGCCTGGGCGGCACCCAGCCATCCCATCACGGTCCGGTTCACGTCTGGATTCTCCAACATCACTGCCACCGCCGTATCAATAGCCAATAGCACGCGGGTATTCGCATCTCTCGATGGTGGCGCGGCGGCGTACCGCACCTCCATGGTGTCGATCCGACGTATGGAGAGAGCCTGCATGATCGCGGCCTTGTTGCCGAACTGATTGAACGGCGTCGCGAAGCTGACCCCCGCCTCAGCGGCAAGGTCCCGCATCGAGAAATCGGCCCTGCCCTGACGAAGAAGCCGCTCTGCGGCATCGAGGACGTGCCGACGAAGCGGCTCGCCTCTCATGCCACTGGATGAATGTTCGGTCTTGCCACGTGCCATGCAGTATCTATATCATGATATAGATAACCTTGTCATGCGGAGTTGTACGATGGCGGCTGCCGATTCGAAGATTTTCCTCATCACTGGCGTCAGCTCGGGCTTGGGCCGAGCGTTCGCAAAGGGCGCGCTTGCCGCCGGCCATCGGGTGATCGGGACCGTGCGAAGGGTCGGCGATGCCGAGGCTTTTGCCGCGCTTGCAGCGGGCAAGGCTCATCCTCTCGTGATCGACGTTACGGATTTCGATGCAATCCCGGCTGCTGTGGCAGAGGCCGAGAAGCAGATTGGCGCGATCGACGTACTGGTGAACAATGCCGGCTACGGTCACGAGGGCACGCTGGAGGAGTCCTCGCTCGACGATCTGCAGCGGCAGTTCGCCGCCAACGTGTTCGGCCCTGTCGCGATGATGAAGGCCGTGTTGCCGGGGATGCGCGCGAGGCGGCGCGGCCATATCGTCAATGTGACCTCCATGGGCGGCTTCATCACCATGCCCGGGATCAGCTTCTATTGCGGCAGCAAGTTCGCGCTGGAGGGCATCTCGGAGGCGCTCGGCAAGGAAGTGGCCGCCTTCGGCATCCGCGTCATTGCGCTCGCGCCCGGTCAGTTTCGGACCGATTGGGCGGGACGGTCCATGGATCGCACGCCACGCAGCATTTCCGACTACGACGCCGTCATGGATCCGATTCGCGCCGCCCGATTGGCCAAGAGCGGAAACCAACCCGGCGATCCCGCGAAGGCCGCACAGGCATTGCTTGCCCTCGTGGAAGCCGAAAAACCGCCTGTACGGCTGTTCCTCGGTGAGGACGCGCTGGCCCTGGTCGAGCAGAAGATCGAGGGCATGAAAGCCGAAGTGAGTGCCTGGAACAAGCTCTCGCGCTCCACCAGCTTCGCTTGATGATCCGAAGCCGGCGCATCCGGGAAAGACTGCAACGCTCGACATCTGGGCCGGTCGACTCGCGTGCGCGAGCTTCATCGGGGCGGCGAAGCGATGCACGCCCTCACCTGCTGGCTCGCCACGCGCCTGCGTGTTAAGCGCATTGCCATGCCCGCCCCCATTCTCCCCCTTGTCGAAGCCGCCGGCCGCTGGCCCGAGCGCGGCGCGCTCGTCGGCCTCGATCTCGGCACCAAGACCATCGGCGTCGCCGTGTCCGATCCCGATCGCCGGCTCGCCACCGGCGTCGAGACGATCCAGCGCAAGGCCTTCAAGGCCGATGCCATCAGGCTGCTTGCCATTTGCGCCGAGCGCAAGGTGGTCGGCTTCGTGCTCGGCCTTCCCATCAACATGGATGGCAGCGAGGGGCCGCGGGCGCAATCGACCCGGGCGTTCGCGCGCAATCTCGCCGGCCTTACCGACTTGCCGATCGGCCTGTGGGACGAGCGGCTGTCGACGGCGGCGGTCGAGCGCGAGTTGATCGGCATGGATGTCAGCCGCGCCAAACGCGCCGAGGTGATCGATACGCATGCGGCGATCTTCATCCTGCAGGGCGCGCTCGACCGGCTGACGACGCTGCGCCGCTCGGGTCAGTAGTCGCATGGGCCCCGTCATCGCGGCGCTGGCGCCGGTGTTCCTGCTGATCGTGGTCGGCTTTGGCCTGCGGCGCAGTCTGATGCGGCTCGATACCCAGTGGCACGGGCTGGAGCGATTGACCTACTACGTGCTGTTCCCCGTCCTGCTGCTGCAGAGCCTCGTCAAGGCGGATCTCAGCAAGGTGCCGGTGGCCGGCATCGGCGGTGCGCTGTTCCTGGCGATGCTGGCGATGTCCGCGCTCTGCCTCGCCCTGCGGCCGCTGCTCGCGCGCGCCGGCGTCGACGGACCGGCCTTCACCTCGATCTTCCAGGGCGCGACGCGCTGGCAGACCTACGTCGCGCTCAGCGTATCGGGCAGCCTGTTCGGCCCCACCGGCCTTGCGGTGGCGTCGGTCGCGATGATCGCGATCATCCCGATGGTCAACGTGTTCAGCGTCGCGGTGCTCGCCCATTATGCCTCGCCGAACCGCCGCCCGCTCCGCGAGATTCTCGCCACCATCGTGCGCAATCCGCTGATCTGGGCCTGCGTCCTCGGCCTCGCGCTCAACGTCGCGCGGGTGCCACTGCCTAAACTCTGGCATGATGCCGCCGACGCGCTCGGCCAGGCGTCGCTGCCGATCGGCCTCCTGGTGACCGGCGCCGGCCTGCACTTCGAAGGCTTGCGTCGCGCCGGCCCGGCCGCCGCGCTCGGCGTCGTGCTCAAGCTGGTCTTGATGCCCCTCCTCGCGATCGGGCTCGCCGGATGGTTCGGCGTCACCGGCCCGAGCCTCGTGGTGGTCGCGATCTGCGCGGCGGTGCCGACCTCGCCGAGCGCCTATGTGCTGGCCAAGCAGATGGGCGGCGACGCGCCGCTGCTGGCGCAGATCATCTCACTGCAGACCGTGCTGGCGGCGCTGACCATGCCGCTCGCGATCGCCTGGGCCGGCTGAACACCGCCGCTCAGGAGTGGCCGCTGGCGAGCCACATGGTCTGCACGGTGGCGGCGAGGTTGTTGAGGCCATGCAGCACGACGGTCAGCCAGGTCGAATGGCTGACCGAGCGCAGATAGCCGAACCACAGGCCGAGCGCGAGCACCTCGAGGAAGAAGTACCAGTCGTACTGCAGATGCATCGCGGTCCAGACCAGCGACGACAGGACGATCGCGCCCGGCACCCGCAGAAACGAATCCGACCAGCCGCGATAGAGGAAGCCGCGCGCGAACAATTCCTCGGACAGCGGCGCCGCGACGCAGAAGGCGAGCACCATCAGCCAGACCGTGCCGTCGCCCTTGGCCGTCTTCAGGACGTCCAACATGAAGCCCGGCGAGACCTCGCGCCCCGTCGCCCGTGACATCAGGTCCCAGGCGACGACGATCACCACCATGCCCACGATGCCGATGCCGACATACTTCCACGACGTCCAGCGCAGGCCGAGATATTCGGCGAAGGGCGTGCGGGTATGACGGACGGCGAAAGAGACCGCCAGCAGCACGGCCGGCAGGCCCATGATCACCGACAGCGACAAGGTCAGCCCGCGGCTGGCGATGTGAACCAGCGCAGCGGCGTCGGTCGGCCCGTCCCGCATCAGCAGAAAATAGCCGACCACCGCAGCCTGGCCGGCGAACAGCGCGATGAAGATCACGAAGCCCCACAGCGCGGTCCACCAGAAGCCGAGCGTGCGCGGCTGGTGTTTCGCAGGCGCGACCTGTTGCGGTGGATTGGCCGGATCGAGCGAGTCCGCGACGGCGGCTTCAGGAGAATCGGTCAAGGCAGGGCGCGCTCCAGCAAGGCACGGATATCGGCGGGATCGAGATCGACCGCGCCATACATGCTCGGATGCACGGCGGCGAGCCGCGTGGCGGCGAACAGTTCGGCATGGCGAGGCATGACCACGTTGAGCGCGGCGCAGGCGGCGAGCAGCGCCAGCTTCTCGACCGCAAGCCGGGCAACGCGCTCGGAATCCGGCCGGCGGAAGCCGGTCTCGATGAAAGCGAGCGCCTCCGCCGCGCCGGGAAGCCCGCTGGTCTCTGCCTTCAGTTGCATCAGCACGTGCGCGGCCGCCTCCGCCTCGCGCGTCAGCGCCCGCAGCACGTCGAGGCACATCACGTTGCCCGAGCCCTCCCAGATCGCATTGACCGGCGACTCCCGGAAATGGCGCGCGAGAATGCCGTCCTCGACATAGCCGTTGCCGCCGAGGCATTCCATCGCCTCATACAGGAACGGCGGCGCGCTCTTGCACACCCAGTATTTGATCGCGGGCGTCAGCAGCCGCATGTAGGCGGCCTCCGTCGCATCATCATGCGCGCGATCGAACGCACGGCACAGCCGCATCACCAGCGCCACCGTCGCCTCGACATGGACGGCCATGTCGGCGAGCACCGCCTGCATCAGCGGCTGGTCGGCGAGATGCTTCTGGAACACGCTGCGGTGGCGCGCGTGATGCAGCGCGTGCGCGAGCCCCGAGCGCATCAGGCCGGCCGACGAGATCGCGCAATCCTGCCGCGTCAATTGCACCATCTGGATGATGGTGCTGATGCCCCTGCCCTCGTCGCCGACCCGCTCCGCATAGGCGCCGACGAACTCCACCTCCGACGAGGCATTGGAGCGGTTGCCGAGCTTGTCCTTCAAGCGTTGAAACTGGATCGCGTTCACCGAGCCATCCGGCTTGAAGCGCGGCATGAAGAAGCAGGTCAGGCCGGCATCGGCCTGCGCCAGCACCAGGAAGGCGTCGCACATCGGCGCCGACATGAACCATTTGTGCCCCGTGATGCGATAGCCATCGGCCGTGCGCTCAGCGCGCGTCATGTTGGCGCGCACGTCGGTCCCGCCCTGCTTCTCGGTCATGCCCATGCCGAGCGTCATGCCGCGCTTTTGCCACCACGGCGCAAACGCCGGATCGTAGTCATCGGTCGCGATGACCGGCATCGCTCTTGCCAGCAGATCAGGTTGGGCGGCCAGCGCCGCCACCGAGGCCCGCGTCATGGTGATCGGACAGAGGTGGCCGCTCTCGACCTGCGAGGCGATGTAGAACTTCGCGGCGCGCACCACCTCCGAGCAGCCGCCGACGGGCCGGCCTTCTGCCGTCCATGTCGAATTGTGCAGGCCGGCCGCGGCCGAGCGCGACATCATCGCATGGTAGGCCGGATGAAATTCGACGACGTCTCGCCGAAAGCCCTTGGCGTCGAAGCTGCGCAGCTTCGGCGTGTTCTCGTTGGCGAGCCGGCCCTGCTCGGCCATCTCGGCCGAGCCCCACAGCGCACCGAACGCAGACAGCTCCTGCTCGGCGCCAGCACCGCCATTGGTCTTCACCGCGTCGACCAGCGGCTGGTCTGCCGTGAACAGGTTGACGTCCTCGAATGGCGGCGACTGGTTGAAGACCTCATGGGTCGCGAAGGAAGACTGCGTCATGGCCGTGCCCTGCTACAGATCGATCATCGGCGCGGCCGAATGGGAAAAACATAAGTGGTCGCGCCAGCGCCCGGCAGCGAAAAGTGCCACCACTCCTTGGCATAGTTCACAAAACCTTGCCGCGCCATGGCCGAGAGCAGCTCATTGCGCCAGCGCCGCTGCTCGGGCGCCAATCCTTGCGCGGCGGTATGCGCCTTGGGATCTAGACAGTCGTAGCCGGTTCCCATGTCGACGCTGCCCTCGGGCGCGCGTAGCGCTGCGGGCGCGGTGCAGTCCGGATAGTCCTTGGCCGGATCGAACACCGCAGAATTGTCCGCAGCCAGCTCGACCAGCGTGAGATCGAGCGCGGCACCGGTCGAATGGCTCGAACGCACGGCGATATAGCCGAGACGGAACAGGTCCTGCTTGGCAATGCGCGGAGTGTAACGGCGACCGGCCGTGGTCTCGACGCCGTCCTGCGACCAAGCCAGCATCTCCGCCACGGCACGCACCGGCCGGTAGCAGTCGAGCATCTTCAGCGACAGGCCGCGCGGCCGCAGCTCGGCTTGGATGGCCTGCAGCCGCCGCGCCACGTCACGCGTCACGACGCATTCGGCCGCCTCGTAGCCCGGCAAAGGGCGGCCGACGAAATTGTTGCTGCCGGCATAACGGATGTCCTGGAGGATCGTCGGGTCGATGTCGCGGAGATAGACGAAATCGAACGGCAACGCGGCCGCACAGGCCGGCACGATCGCTGCCAGCAGGATCAGGGCATATCGGAGCGGACCTCGTCTGGCGATGGCTCGCCAGCCGCCGGTTTGGAGCGCCCTGAGAGGCTCGAAAGACGGAACGGGGGATAACTCGGAACCCCGGCTTTCGGCCTTGCCCCCTGCGGAAACCGCGCCTATAGCTCTGGCTTTAATGGCAACCTCTCCGAAATCGACTTTCGTCCTCGGGCACCGGCATTTGCTGGGAATCGAGGGCCTTTCCGCCCACGACATCACCGGTCTCCTCGATCTGTCCGAGGAGTATGTCGAACTGAATCGTCAGGTCGACAAGAAGCGCACCGTGCTGCGCGGCCGGACCCAGGTCAACCTGTTCTTCGAGGCGTCGACGCGGACGCAGTCCTCGTTCGAGATCGCGGGCAAGCGGCTCGGCGCCGACGTCATGAACATGTCGGTGTCGTCCTCGTCCATGCGCAAGGGCGAGACCCTGATGGACACCGCGGTCACGCTCAACGCGATGCATCCGGACATCCTGGTGGTCCGTCACCACGCCTCCGGCGCGGTCGAGCTGCTCGCGCGCAAGGTTGACGGCTCCGTGATCAATGCAGGTGACGGCGCGCATGAGCATCCGACCCAGGCGCTGCTCGACGCGCTCACGATCCGCCGCAACAAGGGCCGCATCGAGGGGCTGGTGATCGCGATCTGCGGCGACGTGCTGCATTCGCGCGTCGCGCGCTCCAACATCCTGCTGCTGAATACGATGGGCGCCCGCGTCCGCATCGTCGCGCCCTCCACGCTGCTGCCGCCCGGCATCGAGCGGATGGGCGTCGAGGTCGCGCGCGACATGCGCGAGGGCCTCAACGGCGCCGACATCGTGATGATGCTGCGCCTGCAGCGCGAGCGCATGAACGGCTCGTTCGTGCCGTCGTCGTCGGAATATTTCCAGTATTTCGGGCTCGATCAGAAGAAGCTCGCTTACGCCAAGCCAGACGCGCTGGTCATGCATCCGGGACCGATGAACCGCGGCGTCGAGATCGAGTCCATCGTTGCCGATGGCGCACAATCGCTGATCCGGGAACAGGTCGAAATGGGGGTTGCTGTGCGCATGGCCGTGCTCGAAGCACTGGCCCGCAACCTGCCCAACGCGTGATACAGAAGTCGGGACAAAACGCCATGCTGACCGACCGCCGTCCGATCCTGCTCGCCAATGCGCGCGTGATCGATCCCTCCCGCGACTTCGACGGCCCCGGCGACGTGCTGATCGCCGACGGCGTCATCCGCGACCTCAAGCGCGGCATCGGCGCGGCCGGCGTGCCCGAGGGCACCGACGTCATCAACTGCGCCGGCAAGATCGTCGCCCCCGGCCTGATCGACATGTGCGCCTTCGTCGGCGAGCCGGGTCTGGGCCATCGCGAGACCTTCGCCAGCGCCAGCCAGGCCGCCGCGACCGGCGGCATCACCACCATCATCTGCCAGCCCGGCACCGAGCCGGTCATCGACAACTCGGCGACCGTCGACTTCGTGCTGCGCCGCGCGCGCGACACCGCCATCGTCAACATCCAGCCGATGGCGGCATTGACCAAGGGCCTGCGCGGCGAGGAGATGACCGAGATCGGGCTGCTGCGCGCTGCCGGCGCGGTCGCCTTCTCCAATGGCCATACCAGCGTGATGAACGCGCAGGTGATGCGCCGCACGCTGACCTACGCGCGGGATTTCGACGCCCTGATCGTGCACCACACCGAGGATCCCAATCTCGTCGGCGAAGGCGTCATGAACGAAGGCGAGTTCGCCTCGCGGCTCGGCCTCTACGGCATTCCGCCCGCAGCGGAAGCCGTCGTGCTCGAACGCGACATGCGCCTGGTGGCGCTCAGCAAGGGACGCTATCACGCGGCCGCGCTGAGCTCGATCGACTCGCTCGACATCCTCAGGCGCGCCCGCGAGGCAGGCCTCACGGTGAGCGCGTCGGTCTCGATCAACCACGTCACCCTGAACGAGAACGACATCGGCCCCTACCGCACCTTCCTGAAACTGACGCCGCCGCTGCGCACCGAGGTCGACCGCCGCGCGCTGGTCGAGGCGCTGGCCTCGGGCCTGATCGACGTCATCATGTCGGACCACACGCCGCAGGACGTCGAGGTCAAGCGGCTGCCGTTCGCGGAAGCCGCGAGCGGCGCGGTCGGCCTTGAGACCATGCTGCCGGCGGCGCTGCGGCTCGTACACAATGGCGAGCTGAGCTGGACGACCCTGATCCGCGCGATGTCGACCCGGCCCGCCGAGCTGCTCGGCCTGCCCGGCGGCACCCTGCGAGCGGGCGCGCCGGCCGACATCATCGTGATCGATCCCGACGTGCCCTGGATCCTCGATCCGGCCGACCTCAAATCGCTGTGCAAGAACACGCCGTTCGACGAAGCCCGCTTCACCGGTCGCGTGGTCCGCACCATCGTCGGCGGCCGCACCGTGTTCGAACATGTCTGACGCAAGGCCAAGCTCGGAAGGAGTGGTGTGATGGGTTCCGAAGCCTTCCTGCCCCTCGCTCTCATCATCGGCTATCTCCTGGGGTCCATCCCGTTCGGCCTGATCCTGACCAAGCTGGCCGGCACGCAGGATCTGCGCAGCATCGGCTCCGGCAATATCGGCGCCACCAACGTGCTGCGCACCGGACGCAAGGGGCTCGCGGCAGCAACCCTGCTCGGCGACGCGCTGAAGGGCACGGCCGCGGTCATCATCTCCGGCTATCTCGGCGGCCCGAATGCCGCGATGATCGCGGGCCTCGGCGCCTTCCTCGGCCACTTGTTCCCGGTGTGGCTGAAGTTCCACGGCGGCAAGGGCGTGGCGGTCTACATCGGTATTCTGATTGGCCTGTTCTGGCCCGGCGCCATCTTCTTCTGCCTGGTGTGGCTCACCACCGCGTTCGCGCTCCGCTACTCATCGCTCGCGGCACTCGTCGCCAGCGTGCTGACGCCGATCGTGCTGTGGGCTTTCGGTCACACCGCGCTGGCCGCCTTGTTCACCTTGCTCACACTGTTGCTCGTTTACATGCATCGCGAAAACATCAAGCGATTGCAGTCGGGCACCGAGAGCAAGATCGGGACGAAGAAGTAATCACTCCGGACAAATACGGAAAACCTGTGTTACGCCCTGATTTCACAGCGGCTGCACAGCAACACCGGCGATTCATCAGCTAATAAGTTAACGCGGGACTCTGGCGTGAATCATGATTGCCTGTCATGATTCCTGCATGTGGTTACGCAAGACCAATTCCAGCGGTTCGTCGGCCACGCACGATGACCGTACTGATCAGGCTCCGGCGCAGCAGAAGGCGGCCCCGGCCCGATCGAACGCCAGCCTGCTGCTCTCGGCCGCCGAGATCTGGTCGACCGGCATCACGGCCGCTACAGACCCGGCGCCCACGCCTGAGGCGATCGCGCCCGCTGCGCCGGTCATGCCGAACGTGGCACCATCCACCGAAGCATCCGAACCGCACCCTGCGCCGGAACGAGCCGATGTCGCGCCGGCCGTTACCGAGATGATCATGACGGCCACGAGCGCGCCCGTGATCAGCGACACCAAAGCTGCAGAGACGCCCGAGCGAACGCTTGCGGAGACGATCGCAACGGTCACGCTGCCGCCACCACCCCGGACGTGGCCGCCGCGCAAGCTGTCGCTGGCCCTGCAGGGCGGCGGAACGTTCTCGGCCTTCACCTGGGGCGTGCTGGATCGTCTGCTCGAGGAACCCGGTTGCGATTTCGACACCATAAGTGGCGCCAGCGCCGGCGCGGTCAACGCCTCGCTGCTCGCGAGCGGGCTCGCCAAGGGCGGCCGCGACGAAGCCCGCAACCGGCTCGCTTTGTTCTGGACCCGGCTGATGGAGGAGGCGTCGTTCCGATCGCTGTTGGTGATCGGCGCGTACTCGCCGGCGAGCAGCTCGGTGTCGTTCGGCGCGGGGCTGCGCGGCGGACGCGCCGACCCGCTCGATCTCGACCCGCTCCGCGACATCCTCCTCGAGACGATCGACTTCGACGCCGTGCAGGGCCCGGCCGCGCCCCGCCTGCTGATCGCGGCGACCCGGGCCCGTGACGGCCTGCCGCAGATCTTCCGCAATGCCGGCATCACGCCGGATGCACTGCTTGCCTCCACCTGTCCCGCGCAACTGCACGCCGCTGTCGACATCGAGGGCGAGGCGTATTGGGACGGCGGCTACGTCACCAATCCGCCGCTGATCCAGATCGCGCATGAGTCCAGCGCCGCCGACCTGCTGGTCGTTCAGGTCACGCCCGCGCGCGACGGCAATGTCCCGATGACCTCGGCCGCGATCGATCGCCGTCTCGACCAGATCGCCGGCAATGCGGTCCTGAACGCCGAGCTCGCCGCGCTCGAATGGGCGCGCAGCGACGGCCTGCATCCGCCGCGCGTTCATCGGCTTGCCGCCGAGGACGAGATCGAGGCCCTGGCTCAGCGCGATGCGACCGATCTCGGCAGCAGCTTCATCGAGCTGCTGTACCAGCGCGGACGCGACGCCGCCGAGCGCTGGCTGCGCGAGGCTCCGGTCGGCACCACGCCGGCCATCCAGGGCGATCAGCCGGCGCTGTCGTCTCCGATATCCGCGTCCGAGGATGTGCGCGACGTCGCGCCGGCGTAGCGCGCCCTCTTCCCTGCGTCCTCGGGTTGCTCCATTCTAGTCCCCGGTAAAGGGGGCTTTGCGTGGATGCCATCAACACGACGATCGAGCTGAGCGACACCGAGCGGCGCGACCGGCTGCGCCTGATCCGGTCCGACAATGTCGGCCCGCGCACCTTCCGCTCGCTGCTCGACCATTTCGGCACCGCGCGCGTAGCGCTCGACCGGCTGCCCGGTCTGGCACGCCGCGGCGGCGCGGCCGGAGCCGGCCGGATCTGCACGGTCGGCGAAGCCGAGGCCGAACTCGAAACCTGCAAACGGCAAGGCGTCGAACTGCGGGCGCCGAACGAGGACGGCTATCCGCCCCGCCTCGCCACCTGCGAGGATGCGCCTCCGCTGCTCGCAGTGCGCGGCGCCCGCGAGACGTTGATGCGCCCGATGATCGCCATCGTCGGCTCGCGCAACGCTTCCGCCGCCGGACTCAAATTCGCCGGCCAGATCACCCATGAGCTCGGTCAGGCCGGCTTCGTCATCATCTCCGGCCTCGCCCGTGGCATCGATCAGGCCGCCCATCGCGCGAGCCTCGGCAGCGGCACGGTCGCGGTGCTCGCCGGCGGCCACGACCGGATCTATCCGCCGGAGCACGTCGACCTGCTCGGCGCCATCATCAGTGGCAGCGGCGCCGCAATCTCCGAGATGCCGCTCGGCCACGAGCCGCGCGCCCGCGACTTTCCCCGCCGCAACCGGCTGATCTCCGGCGCCTCGCTCGGCGTCGTCGTCGTCGAGGCCGCGCATCGCTCGGGCTCGCTGATCACGGCGCGCATGGCCGGCGAACAGGGCCGCGAGGTCTTCGCCGTCCCGGGCTCGCCGCTCGATCCCCGCTGCGCGGGCACCAACGATCTCATCAAGCAGGGCGCCGCGCTCGTCACCGAAGCCACCGACATCATCCAGGCCGTCGGCCCGATCATGGAGCGGCCGCTGCCCTTTTCGCTGCGCGAGCCGGACGAGGAGTTGTTCGCCCCCGATCCCGAAAGCCACGACCGCGCGCAGATCACAGCCCTGCTCGGCCCGACGCCCGTCTCGATCGACGACCTGATCCGGATCAGCGGTCTGTCACCCGCCGTGCTGCGCATGGTGCTGCTCGAGCTCGAGCTGGCCGGCCGCCTGGAGCGCCACGGCGGCGGGATGGTGTCGCTCACCTAGCGCTCAGTCGGCATCCTTGCGTGCGTCGAAGTGCGTGCGTGCCCGCTCGATCTGCTCCTGGTGCTGGATGGCCCAGTGCCCGAGCGCCTGCACGGGCTGCGACAGGCCGCGGCCGAGATCGGTCAATTCATAGTCGACCCGCGGCGGGATGGTCGGAAACACCGTGCGCGTCACCAGCCCGTCGCGTTCGAGGCCGCGCAGGGTCAGGGTCAGCATGCGCTGGGAAATGCCGCCCACGAGGCGCTTGAGCTCGTTGAAGCGCTTCGGCCCGTCCTGCAGCATCATGATGACGAACACGCTCCATTTGTCGCCGACGCGCGCCAGGATCGAGGCGACGCCCCGGCAATCATTGTGCTCCGGCTCCGCCGGCAGGTCAGGATCAGGGCTGTTCGCAGGTGTCATGGCTGTGCCCGAGTTTCAAAAATGTGCGTTCTTGTGGAGTTACAGCACAGTCACTCATAGTGCGCCAGTTACAAACCAATACCAAGGTGACTGACCGATGACCCAACTCCTTCATGTCGACTCCAGCGTGCTCGGCCCCCACTCCGTCAGCCGTCAGGTGTCCGCCGCAATCGTCGCGCGGCTCCGCCAGCTGACGCCGGACCTCGAGGTCACCTATCGGGATGTCGCCGCAGAACCGCTGTTGCATCTGTCTGGCGCGCATGTCGCGACCATGCGCGGAGGAGCGGCAGCGGATCCAGCCATCGAGGCGGACATCACGTCCGGTCAGGCTGTCCTGGACGAATTTCTCCGCGCCGATACCGTCGTGATCGGGGCTCCGATGTACAATTTCTCCATCCCGAGCCAGCTCAAGGCATGGATCGACCGCATCGCGGTCGCGGGCAAGACCTTCAAATATGGCCCGAACGGCCCGGAAGGGCTCGCCGGCGACAAGCGCGTGATCATCGCAATCTCGCGCGGCGGCCGTTATGGCGCGGATACGCCGATGGCCGCCTTCGAACATCTGGAGACCTATTTGCGCGGGGTCTTCAGCTTCATCGGCGTCAAGGATCTCACATTCATCGCGGCCGATGGTGTCCAGATCGGGCCGGAGCAGCGCGAGCAGGCGCTCGCGACGGCGCTTCAGACGGCCGGCGATCTCGCTGCCTGATCGAGACGGTGGCTGCCGCCGGCAGCCACCGTCTCTCACCGTGACGAGGCCTCGCCACAGGCTGCTCTCTGGCGCCTATCCCCGATAGATCGGCGCACCGGCCGGTGAGCTCGTGGCGCCGCCATCGACGAACAGCTCCTGCCCCTGGATGTGCGCGGCATCGTCCGACGCCAGGAACAGCACGGTGCTGGCGATATTCTCCGGCTCGCCGATATGGCCGAGCGGCGTGGTCGCCGCGATCCTTGCCTCGAACGTCTTCTCAGCCTCGGGCGTCGCGACCGCGGCGCCCCAGATCGGCGTCCGGATCGCGCCCGGCGCAACCACGTTGACGCGGATGCCGCGCGGCGACAGCTCCGACGCCAGCACCCGGGCCATCGCGCGCACCCCAGCCTTGCTCGCAGCGTAGGCCGAATAGCCGGGATTGCCCAGCACCGAGATCACGGAGCCATTGAGGATGATCGAGGCGCCGTCCTTGAGATGAGGCAGCGCCGCCTGAACGGTGAAGAACACGCCCGTCAGATTGGTGCGGATCACCTGCTCGAACACCTCGGGCCTGGTTGCTCCGGCCGGGGTCGCGCCGGGGATGCCGGCATTGGCGAACAGGATGTCGAGCTTGCCGAAGCGCTCTGCGGCGCGGGCGGCCGCGGCCTCGGTCGCGGCGATGTCGGTGGCATCGGCCACCAGCGCCAGCGCGTTCGGCCCGAGCTCGCGCGCCGCAGCCTCCAGCCGCCCGGCATCTCGCCCAGTGATCGCTATCCTGGCGCCTTCCGCGACGAAGCGCCGGGCGGTCGCAAGCCCGATGCCGCTACTGCCGCCGGTAATCAGTGCCGTCTTGTTTGCAAGCCTCACGCCCGCCTCCATATGGTTGCATAATTAAACCAATAGACGACATAGGCCGGTCGGTTTTATAATGCAACCACACAAGGGCGTGACCTGACGCGGGCGCGCCGGGGTACCAGCCGCGCCCCGCGGGTGACAGGACAAGGATGACGTGATGGTCAAGCGCACCAGTCTGGAAGGCGACGCCTGCCCGATCGCGCGGTCGCTGGATGCGATCGGCGACTGGTGGTCGCTGCTGATCATCCGCGATGCCTTTCTCGGCGTGCGCCGCTTCAGCGCATTTCAGCGCAGCCTCGGCATGGCGAAGAACATCCTTACGGTGCGACTGCGGGCGCTGGTCGATCGTGGCATCCTGACCACCGAGCCGGCCGCGGATGGCAGCTCCTATCGCGACTACGTGCTGACGCCGAAAGGCCGCGGCCTGTTTCCGATCCTGGTCGCACTGCGACAGTGGAGCGAGGAATTCGACGAGCACCCGGACGAGATCGCCACCGCGCTCGTCGACCGCGCGAACCGCAGGCCGGTTCGCAAGCTGCTGCTGACTGCGGAGGACGGCCGGACGCTGGCGCCGGAGGAAACCGCTCTCGCCCCGCGCTGAGCGCGGCCGGCCGTCAGCAGAGCCTGTGGCGGCTGCGCAGCCTGAGATGCTCCTCGGCCTCCAGGTTCGCCATGCGCAGCAGGTAGTCGAGCATGTCGAGGTGATGGCGCTGCGCCAGATGCGACAGGCTGGCCGTCACCTCGGCGATCAGCGCCGCCGCGGCGTCGGGATCCTCCACCGTCACCTCGACGTCCGGGTCGCTTTTGTCCACTGCCTTGGCCAACAACCGTCACCCAGCATAAGGAATTTGACGAAAAACAACCTCAAAAGAGCACGATTCTCATCGTGCTCCGTACAACCTGATAGGTACTTCGCCGGTCGAACGCAATCGCCTTTCAACATCCCTCGATTTGACAGGAACCCCCTCACCACCCATGTTCGGGTCAACGCAGCCGGCGCGAATCCCGCGAAGCCAGCTTCAATCCTTCCACTAAGCCATTGGAAATACATGAATATCGTCATCGTGGAGTCGCCTGCCAAGGCCAAGACGATCAATAAGTATCTGGGCTCCTCCTACGAGGTTCTGGCCTCTTTCGGTCATGTCCGCGACCTTCCGGCCAAGAACGGTTCCGTCGATCCGGACGAGAATTTCCGCATGATCTGGGAGATCGATCCCAAGGCGGCCGGCCGACTCAACGATATCGCCAAATCGCTGAAGGGCGCTGACCGGCTGATTCTCGCCACCGACCCTGATCGCGAGGGCGAAGCGATTTCCTGGCATGTGCTGGAGGTGTTGAAGGAGAAGCGTGCGCTCAAGGATCAGAAGATCGAGCGCGTCGTCTTCAACGCCATCACCAAGCAGGCCGTCTCGGAGGCGATGAAGCATCCGCGCCAGATCGACGGCGCGCTGGTCGACGCCTACATGGCGCGCCGCGCACTCGATTACCTCGTGGGCTTCACTCTCTCTCCCGTGCTGTGGCGCAAGCTGCCGGGCGCCCGCTCGGCCGGGCGCGTGCAGTCGGTCGCGCTGCGCCTCGTCTGCGATCGCGAGCTCGAGATCGAGAAGTTCGTCCCGCGCGAATACTGGTCGCTGATCGCGACCTTGGCGACGCCGCGCGGTGACACCTTCGAGGCGCGCCTCGTCGGCGCCGACGGCAAGAAGATCCAGCGGCTCGACATCGGCACCGGCGCCGAAGCCGAGGATTTCAAGACCGCGCTCAACGCGGCGAGCTACACGGTCGCGACCGTCGACGCCAAGCCCGCGCGGCGCAACCCTCAGGCCCCCTTCACCACCTCGACGCTGCAGCAGGAGGCGAGCCGCAAGCTCGGCTTCGCGCCGGCGCACACGATGCGCATCGCGCAGCGTCTCTATGAAGGCATCGACATCGGCGGCGAGACCACCGGTCTCATCACCTATATGCGAACCGACGGCGTGCAGATCGACGGTTCGGCGATCACCCAGGCCCGCAAGGTGATCGGCGAGATCTACGGCAACAAATATGTGCCGGAGAGCCCGCGCCAGTACCAGGCCAAGGCCAAGAACGCCCAGGAAGCGCATGAAGCGATCCGCCCGACCGACCTGTCGCGCAAGCCGGCCGATCTACGCAAGCGGCTCGATGACGACCAGGCCAAGCTCTATGAGCTGATCTGGACCCGTACGATCGCGAGCCAGATGGAATCCGCCGAGCTGGAGCGCACCACCGTCGACATCATCGCCAAGGCGGGCGCCCGCACCCTGGAGCTGCGCGCGACGGGCCAGGTCATCAAGTTCGACGGCTTCCTCGCCCTCTATCAGGAAGGCCGCGACGACGAGGAGGACGAGGACGGCCGCCGCCTGCCGCAGATGAGCCCAGGCGAGCCGCTGAAGCGGCAGAATCTCGCGGTCACCCAGCATTTCACCGAGCCGCCGCCGCGCTTCTCCGAAGCCTCGCTGGTCAAGCGCATGGAAGAGCTCGGCATCGGCCGACCCTCGACCTATGCCTCGATCCTGCAGGTGCTGAAGGACCGCGGCTATGTGAAGCTCGAGAAGAAGCGGCTGCACGGCGAGGACAAGGGCCGCGTCGTCGTCGCGTTCCTGGAGAACTTCTTCCGCCGCTACGTCGAGTATGATTTCACGGCGGATCTCGAGGAGCAGCTCGACCGCATCTCCAACAACGAGATCGCCTGGCAGCAGGTCCTGAAGGATTTCTGGACCGGCTTCATCGGCGCCGTCGACGACATCAAGGACCTGCGCGTGGCGCAGGTGCTCGACGCGCTCGACGAGATGCTCGGGCCCCACATCTATCCGCCGCGCGACGACGGTGGCGATGTCCGGCAGTGCCCGACCTGCGGCACCGGACGGCTCAACCTCAAGGCCGGCAAGTTCGGCGCCTTCGTCGGCTGCTCGAACTATCCGGAATGCCGCTACACCCGCCCGCTCGCCGCCGACAGCGAGGCGACGGCCGATCGCGTGCTCGGCCAGGATCCGGACACCGGCCTAGACGTCGTCGTCAAGGCCGGCCGCTTCGGCCCCTACATCCAGCTCGGCGAGCAGAAGGATTACGCCGAGGGCGAGAAGCCGAAGCGCGCGGGCATCCCGAAAGGGACGTCGCCCGCAAGCCTCGAGCTCGACTATGCGCTGAAGCTGCTGTCGCTGCCACGTGAGGTGGGCATCCATCCGGAGACGGGTCTGCCGATCATCGCCAATCTCGGCCGCTTCGGGCCGTTCGTGAAGCACGACAAGACCTATGCGAGCTTGGAGGCGGGCGACGAGGTGTTCGACATCGGCCTCAACCGCGCCGTCACGCTGATCGCCGAGAAGATCGCCAAGGGACCGAGCAAGCGGTTCGGCGCCGATCCCGGCAAGGCGCTCGGCGACCATCCGTCGCTCGGCCCCGTCGCCGTCAAGGCCGGTCGCTACGGCGCCTATGTCACCGCAGGCGGCGTCAACGCCACCATCCCCGGCGACAAGGAGAAGGACACGATCACGCTCGCGGAGGCGATTGCGCTGCTCGACGAGCGCGCCGCCAAGGGCGGCGGCAAGAAGGCCAAGGGCAAGGCTGCGAAGCCGGCCAAGGCTGCCGGCAAGGCCAAGCCGAAGACCGGCGGTGACGACGACACGCCGAAGCCGGCGAAAAAGGCCGTGGCGAAGAAGGCGGCCGCCAAACCGAAATCAGACTCCACCAGCAAGGCGCGTGCGCCCGTCGCCAAGGCCGCCAAGACCTCGGCCAAGCCTGCGACCAAGGCGACGCCCAAGAAAAGCGCCGGCAAGGCCCGCGGATGAGAAAATGACCCAAAAGCGCGACATCGGCTTCCCTTCGCGGGAGGCCATCGTCGCCTTCATCCGCGCCAATCCGGGCAAGGTTGGCACCAAGGACATCGCCCGCGCATTCGGCCTGAAGAACGCCGATCGCGTCGCGCTCAAGCAGTTGCTGCGCGAGCTCGTCGCCGACGGCACGGTGAAGAAGAGCGGCCGCAAGAAGGTCGTCGAGACCGCGACACTGCCGGCCACGCTGGTCGCCGACATCACCGGGCGCGACAGCGACGGCGAATTGATCGCCAAGCCGGCCGAATGGGACGAGGCCGAACAGTCCGAGCCGCCGCGCATCCGCATCCACACGCCGCGTCATGCCGGGCCGGGCTCGGCCGCCGGCGTCGGTGACCGCGCGCTGCTGCGGGTCGAGCCGATCAAGGATGCCGAAGGCGTGGCCTATCGCGGCCGCGTACTCAAGGTGCTCGATCAGGCGCGGCCGCGCGTGCTCGGCATTTTCCGCAGCAATCCCGGCGGCGGCGGCCGCCTCATTCCGGTCGACAAGAAGCAGGCCGGCCGCGAGCTCTCCATCGCGCCCGCCGACACCAAGGACGCCAAGGACGGCGATCTCATCAGCGTCGACCTTCTGCGTGGCCGTGGCTATGGCCTGCCCGCAGGACGCGTGAAGGAGCGCTACGGCTCGGTCGCCACCGAGAAGGCGATCAGCCTGATCGCGATCCATGCCCACGAGATCCCGATGGACTTCTCGGCCGCGGCGGTGGCCGAAGCCGAAGCCGCGCTGCCCGCGACCTTGAAGGGCCGGGAGGACTGGCGCGAGCTGCCGCTGGTCACGATCGATCCGCCCGATGCCAAGGACCACGACGACGCCGTTCATGCCGCGCCCGACCCCGATCCGAACAATGTCGGCGGCTTCATTGTCCACGTCGCCATCGCCGACGTTGCCTACTACGTGCGGCCGGGCTCGGCGCTCGATCGCGACGCGCTGATCCGCGGCAACTCGGTCTACTTCCCCGACCGCGTGGTGCCCATGCTGCCGGAGCGCATCTCCAACAATCTGTGCTCGCTGGTGCCGGGCGAGGCGCGCGGCGCGCTCGCCGTGCGCATGGTGATCGGCGCCGACGGCCGCAAGCGGTCGCACTCGTTCCACCGCGTGCTGATGCGCTCGGCCGCGAAGCTTTCCTATGCGCAGGCGCAGGCCGCGATCGATGGCAAGCCGGACGACGTCACCGGTCCCCTGCTCGAGCCGATCCTCACGCCGCTTTATGCGGCCTATGAGGTCGCCAAGCGCGGCCGCGACGCGCGCGATCCGCTCGACCTCGACATCCCCGAGCGCAAGATCCTGCTCAAGACCGACGGCACCGTCGATCGCGTCGTCGTGCCGGAGCGCCTCGACGCCCACAGGCTGATCGAGGAGTTCATGATCTCGGCCAACGTCGCCGCGGCCGAACTGCTGGAGAAGAAGGCGCTGCCCCTGATCTACCGCGTGCATGACGAGCCGACGGTGGAGAAGATCCATGCGCTGCAGGAGTTCCTGAAGACCCTCGACGTGCCCTTCGCCAAGAGCGGCGCGCTCAGGCCGTCGCTGTTTAACCGCGTGCTGACCCTGGTCGCCGGCCAGGACTACGAGCATCTCGTCAACGAGGTCGTGCTGCGCTCGCAGGCGCAGGCGGAATATTCGACCGACAATTACGGGCATTTCGGGCTGAACCTGCGCCGCTACGCCCACTTCACCTCGCCCATTCGCCGCTATGCCGACCTCGTCGTGCATCGCGGCCTGCTGCGCGCGCTGGGCCTCGGCGACGGCGCCCTGCCCGACAGCGAGACGCCGGATCATCTCGCCGAGGTCGCGGCGCAGATCTCGGTCACCGAGCGGCGCGCGATGAAGGCCGAGCGCGAGACCGCCGACCGGCTGATCGCCCATCACTTGGCCGACCGCATCGGCGCTACCTTCCAGGGCCGCATCTCCGGCGTCACCCGCGCGGGCCTGTTCATCAAGCTCGACGAGACCGGCGCCGACGGCCTGGTTCCGATCAGGACCCTCGGCACGGAATATTTCGACTATGACGAGACGCGGCACGCGCTGATCGGCCAGCGCAGCGGTGCCATGCACCGGCTGGGTGACGTCGTCGACGTGCGTCTGGTAGAAGCTCAGCCGGTGGCCGGCGCGCTGCGCTTCGAGCTCCTGACCCAGGCGGATGTCCTCGTTTCGCGGCATGGCCGCCGCGACCGGTCGAAGAGCAAGACGACCGTCAAGGCGAAGAGCAAGGCGACCAAGCGGGCCAAATCCGAGGCTCGTCCGAAGCACGAAGAAAAAAGCCGCAAGAAAAGCCAAAAGGCAGGGGCAAAACGCAAGCCCGGCACATCGAAGAAAGGCAGATCATGGACGCCATGAGTTCAACGCCCCACGCAATGCCGCAAACCTGGACACGTGACACCGGCCTCGCCGAGAAGCGCGACGTCTGGACCGCGATGAAGCGCGGCCTGCGCTGCCGCTGCCCGCGCTGCGGTGAGGGCAAGCTGTTCCGCGCCTTCCTGAAAGTCGCCGACAACTGCGACCGCTGCGGCCAGGATTTTTCCGGCCATCGCGCCGACGATCTTCCCGCCTATCTCGTGATCGTCATCGTCGGCCACATCATCGTGCCGCTGGTGCTCTCGATCGAGACCAACTACGCGCCGCCAGTGGCGCTGCAACTCGCGATCTATCTGCCGGTGACCTTGGTCGCCGCGCTCGCCTTGATTCAGCCGGTCAAGGGCGCCGTCGTCGGGCTGCAATGGGCCTTCCGCATGCACGGCTTCGACGACAATCCGGTGGAGGGCATTCCACCGGTGTGAGCATTCGACCGATCGACGAGCAAGAAAAAGGCGGGGAGGACATGAGCGAGACGGCACAGGCGACCGGCGCGCCGGCGGGCAAGCCCGCCGAGAAGGAAGCGGACCACCATCCCTACACCAAGCCAAGGGATGCGGCGACGCTGATCCTGGTCGATCGCAGCAGCGCTGTGCCGAAGGTGCTGGTCGGCAAGCGCCACGACAAGGTCGTGTTCATGCCGGGCAAGTTCGTCTTCCCCGGCGGCCGCGTCGACAAGACGGATCACCGCATCCCGGTCGCAGCGCCCATGCCGGCCGAGCTCGAAGCCAATCTGTTCAAGGGCAAGCCACAGACGACGGCGTCGCGCGCGAAGTCGCTGGCCGTCGCCGCGATCCGCGAGGCCTGCGAGGAAACCGGTCTCTGCCTGGGACGCAGGGTCGACGGCCCCGCACTGAAGCTTGAAGGTCCTTGGGCGCCATTCGCGCAGGCCGGCCTCCTGCCCGATCCCTCCGGCCTGTTCCTGATCGCCCGCGCCATCACCCCGCCCGGCCGCATCAAACGCTTCGACACCCGCTTCTTCACCGCCGATGCCTCCGCCATCACCCACCGCGTCGACGGCGTGATCCACGCCGATGCCGAGCTGGTCGAGCTGGTCTGGGTCGAGCTCGGCTCCAAGCCGCTCGCCGACCTGCACCCGATGACCAGGAACGTTCTCCACGAGCTCGACCGCCGCCTCGCCACCGGCCCGCTCCGCCACGACGCGCCGGTGCCGTTCTTCCATTTCTACGGCGGCAAGATGCAGAAGGACGTGCTGGGCGGTTGAGGCAATCCCCGGTATAGCGCCGCTACGATGCTCGGTCGTGAATGATCGCGGTCACCTCGATCTCGACGCGCGCCGTCGCAGGCGTGAGGCCTGCGACCTTCACGAGCGTGCTTGCAGGCCGAATCGTCCCGAAGGCTTCGCTATGCGCAAGGGCCACCGCATCGGTATCCGCCATGTCGGTCAAGTACACGACCGTACGCACCACGTGACGGAGCTCCGCTCCCGCCTTCTGCAGCGCTTCGGCGATAAGGCCGATTACGCTTTGCGCCTGCGCGTAGACGTCGCGATCCAAATCAGGACCGCGCGCAGTCGTTCCGGAGACGAAGATTTGCTCGCCAACGCGGACCGCGCGCGCATAGCCATAGACGTCCTCGAACGGATAGCCTGAGGAGATGTTCAGCCGGTCTGACACGCCGATGGCTCCCTTGTGAATGAGTGCGAAAGGCACTGTTGCCGTTCGTCCCTGCCAGAGGAGCAGGATACTCGGTGGATGCTGGTCGCGGCGAGTGGGCGGTCCACCCCCACAACAAAGTGTCGTCCCAGCGAACGCCGGGACCCATACCGCGGAATCTTTCGATCGGCCCGGATGGTCGAGACTGTGCCTCACATTCCCTTCACGGAGTATGGATCCCGGCGTTCGCCGGGATGACACCGTTGTTTGGATCGCTTGCTCGGCACGTCATTGGAATGAGCGTGCTACGTCCGCCACCAAAAACGAAATCGTGTTCTGCCGCCGATTGCTGACACGCATGGGCCGAGTTCCTATCTGCCCAAGACAGCAACCATCCGCGGACGACCCTTCATGGCCCCACGTCAACTCAAGCTCGGCGCTTTCATGCGCCCGGTCTCCATCCACACCGGCGCGTGGCGCTATCCCGGCGCCTGGCCGGACGCCAATTTCAACTTCGCGCATCTGAAGCAGCTGATCCGGAAATTGGAGGCCGGCAAGTTCGACGCCTTCTTCATGGCCGATCACCTGGCCGTGCTGAACATGCCGATCAATGCGCTGAAGCGCAGCCACACCGTGACCTCGTTCGAGCCGTTCACGCTGCTCTCGGCGCTGTCGGCGGTCACCGAGAACATCGGCCTGATCGCGACCGGCTCCACCACGTTCGACGAGCCCTATCACGTCGCCCGCCGCTTCGCCTCGCTCGATCACATCTCCGGCGGCCGTGCCGGCTGGAATATCGTCACCACGTCCAACCCGGACGCCGCGCTGAATTTCGGCCTCGACGATCACATGGAGCACGCCGAGCGCTACAAGCGCGCCCGCGAGTTCTTCGACGTGGTCACCGGCCTGTGGGACTCCTTCGCCGACGATGCCTTCGTGCGCGATGTCGAGAGCGGGTTGTTCTTCGATCCCGACAAGATGCATGCGCTCGATCACAAGGGCAAATATCTGAAAGTCCGCGGCCCGCTGAACATCGCCCGTCCCGTGCAGGGCTGGCCCGTCATCGTGCAGGCGGGCGCCTCGGAGGACGGCAAGCAGCTCGCGGCCGAGACGGCGGAGGCCGTGTTTACCGGCGGCGGCAGCCTCGCTGACGGAAAGACACTCTACGCCGACATCAAGGGCCGCATGGAGAAGGTCGGCCGCGATCCGGAGCATCTGAAGATCCTGCCCGGTGCCTTCGTCGTGGTCGGCGACAGCGTCGACGAGGCCAGGGAGAAGCGCGCTCTGCTCGACAGCAAGGTGCATTACGACAGCGCCATCGCCTCGCTCTCGGTCATCCTCGGCACCGACGCCTCCGGCTTCGATCCGGACGGGCCGCTGCCTGATATCCCCGAGACCAACGCCTCCAAGAGCGGCCGCCAGCGCCTGGTCGATGTCGCCGCGCGCGACAAGCTCACGGTGCGGCAACTGGCGCTGCGGGTCGGCGGCTATGGCGGTCTGTCCTTCGTCGGCACCGCGAGGACGATCGCCGACCAGATGCAGGAGTGGCTGGAAAGCCGTGGGTCGGACGGTTTCAACATCATGTTCCCGTTCCTGCCGGCCGGGCTCGACGACTTCGTCGACAAGGTGATTCCCGAGCTGCAGCGCCGCGGGATCTTCCGGACGGCGTATGAGGGGCCGACCTTGCGGGACAATCTCGGCCTGCCCAGACCGAAAAACCGCTTCTTCGCGGCCTAGGGCCCCCAGAATCTGGCCCTCAAACCTTGACTTTGGGGGCTGGCTGGGTAGGTTGCCGGCCAACGGCGCCCCCTCTTTGGCCGGTGCCCACCCCCGATCCCGATTCCAGAGGTTCAAGACATGGCCAAAGCGGTCACCATCAAGGTCAAGCTCGTGTCGACGGCCGACACCGGCTTCTATTACGTTGCCAAGAAGAACTCGCGCACCATGACCGACAAGATGGTCAAGAAGAAGTATGACCCGGTTGCGCGCAAGCACGTCGAATTCCGCGAAGCCAAGATCAAGTAAGATCGCGGTCTGCTGCGACTTCAACGGGGCCGTTTCGGCCCCGTTTTTTTTTGCGCGCGATGCAGCCACTGGATGCGGCCGGAGCCGTCCCGCATCGGATCGGTCCACTCGCCGCGGTCGAATCTCCGTTCCCGACTTAAGGAGCCATCAACCAAACCTGTGCGATTTTGGGGTAGCGACGCACCCGCGAGTCTCGCAGCGTCTCCCTCCTTATCTTACCGGCAGACCAGCGATGACCGATCTTCAGACTTTGCAATCCCGTCTCGATTTTATCGGCATCGACAATGCGACCAGAGAGGCGCTGCGGGAGCTGCGGCCGCTGATCGGCAAGGTGCTGCCTGGGCTGCTGGAGCAGTTCTACGCCCATGTCGGCAAGTACCCGCATCTCGCCAAGATGTTCTCCACCCCGGCCGCCATGCGGCACGCCAAGCAGGCCCAGCACGATCATTGGATGTCGCTGGCGACCGCGAAGTTCGACGATGCCTATGTGAAGTCGGTGACCCGGATCGGGATGGCCCACAACCGGATGGGGCTGGAGCCGCGCTGGTACATCGCCGGCTATTCGCTGATCGTCACCGGGCTGCAGAAGGCGATCGAGACGGAGATCGCGGACGGCTGGTTCGGGGGCCAGTCGGCGCGCGAGAAGAAGGCCGCACTGCAGGCTGCGATCACCAAGGCGGCGATGATCGACATGGATCTCGCCATCTCGGTCTATCTCGATGCGGCCAAGACGGAGCAGCACGTCGCGATGCAGCGCATGGCCGACGAGTTCGAAGCCACCGTCGGCCAGATCATCAACAAGGTTCATGCCGACGCGCGCACGCTCGAGGTCTCGGCCAACACGCTGACCAAGACCGCCGAGCAGACCCAGCAGCTGTCGTCCAGCGCCGCTTCCGCCTCGGGCCAGGTCTCGACCAACGTGCAATCGGTCGCCTCGGCCGCGGAGGAAATGACCTCCTCGGTCCATGAGATCGGCCGCCAGGTCAGGGAATCGACCACCATCGCCAAGGAGGCCGTGCGCCAGATCGAGCAGACGGACGTCGGCATCAGCGAGCTGTCGCGCACCGCCGAGCGTATCGGCGACGTGCTCAAGCTGATCACCTCGATCGCCGCCCAGACCAACCTGCTCGCCTTGAACGCCACCATCGAGGCGGCACGCGCCGGCGACGCCGGCCGCGGCTTCGCGGTGGTTGCCTCCGAGGTCAAGGCGCTGGCGTCGCAGACCGCCAAGGCCACCGAGGAGATCGGTCAGCAGATCGAAGGCATCCAGAACGCGACGCAGTCCTCGGTCGCCTCGATCAAGCAGATCGGCGGCACCATCCAGCAGATCTCGGAGATCGCCGCCGGCATCGCCGCCGCCGTCGAGCAGCAGGGCGCGGCGACGGGGCAGATCTCGCGCAACGTCCAGGAGGTCGCCGGCGGCACCGCGCGCGTCGCCGGCAACATCGACGACGTCAGCAAGGGGGCCAGCGCCACCGGCACCGCCTCGTCCCAGGTGCTATCCTCCGCGCACTCGCTGTCGCGGGAGAGCGATCACCTCAAGGACGAGCTGGACAAGTTCCTGCGCAAGGTCCGCGCGGCGTAGCCGTGTTCAGCTGAAGCGTCGAGCGCATTAGCGCGAGCGTCATAGCCACTCTTCCGCGCCGTAAGATCGGCGGATCACGCTGGGCTGATCCGCCGGACGCACCAGGCATGCTACATCCCGTGGCTCTGGAACACCGCCGCGCAGCGCTTGCTCAGCTTGGCCCGATTCTGCGTCAGACAATTCTGGACCCCGAAGTCGTCGCCGAGCTGAGTGCGGCAGAAGCGCTTGGCGTCGGGTGCGCACGCCTTCTGCTCCTGCGGCGTGCCCATATGGGCCAGCGCGAATGACGGCAGAACGGACAGCGACACGGCAACCGCAAACATCAGCTTCTTCATCGGGGCTCCTCCTTGGGGCCCAGACAAACGCCTGCGGCGGCGGGCGGTTCCGACGACGTTCGATGGAGAACGGCCGCGCATCGCCCTGCGCTGGTCCGCTCCTCAGACCGCAACCGGACACGCGCGCGACAGCGCGGCGCGGGCGAGCAGCCGCGTCGAGTCCAACGTCGGCAAGGACGAGTTGGTGTCATCGATGATGAGCGGAATTTCGGTGCAGCCGAGCACGACCGCGTCGCAGCCCCGCGCCTTCAGCCGCACGATGATCGCCTGAAACGCGGCGATGGATGACGGCTCGAAGCGGCCGCAGACGAGCTCATCCATGATGATGCGGTTCGCCGTGATACGGTCGGCCTCGTCCGGGCGCTCGAAGGCGAGGCCGTTCGCGGCCAGGCTGTCGGGATAGACATTGCTGTCGACGAGCCATTTCGTGCCGGTGATGCCGACACGCCGATAGCCTCTCCTCGCCGCCTCCTTGGCGACCTCATCGGCGATGTGCAGCCACGGCAGCGGCGAGCGCGGCAGCACGAGCGGCAACGCCTGGTGGATGGTGTTGTCCGGGCAGATCAGGAAATCCGCGCCGGCCGCCGCGAGCTTGCGGGCCGAGGCCAGCATCAGCTCGGCCACGCCTGCGAGGTCGCCGCGATCGAGACATGTCACGTAGTCGGCGAGCGACGGCGTGTGCATCGACACCTCGGGATGCGCATGCGGCCCGAGGACGCCGGCCCCCTCCTTGCAGATGGTGCGATAGCAAAGCGCGGCGCCCTCGGCGGAGCAGCCGACGATCCCGACATGTTGCGTCACCTGACATGGCCTCCTCTCGCGATTCTCCGCGGATGATGGTCGAGAGACGCGCGATCTCTCCTCCCTCATTGCGAACGCAGCAATCCAGGCTCGTCCCGCAGACGGACTCTGGATTGCGTCGCTGCGCGCGCAAGGACGTTGTGGCAACGGCTCGCTGAGCAGGCAAGCCCGCGCTTTGGAACAAGCCATGGCATCGCGAGGGCGGATCACGCAGATCCGCCCTTCCGACGACCACCGTAACGTCGAGCGCCGGCTCGCGCGCAGCTACATCACGCCGCGGGACATCATCAGATGCGCCGTGCTCCGCTTGAACCGTTCGAGAGCGCGGTGCGCGGCGATGTGGTCGATGTCGCCTCGGGTCAGGCCGATATCAATCAGTTGCGCCTCGCTCAGGTCACGCAGATCGACTCTCATCCGCCTGAGCCGGCGGCCCTCCTGAAACACCAGCCAATAGCGCGCCAGCCGGCCGAGCAATCCCGGCGCTGCTGCGCCCGGCGGCCCGGCGGCGTCCTTTTCCGACACCGCGTCACGCAGCACCGTGATGGACGCGGACGGTCGCGGCGCGGCTTGCACGCCACGCACAGCGTTCGTCGCTGCGGCCATGGGACGATCGAGACCGGGAGCGGCGCCATCGCGCGCGATCTCGGCAGTGAGGTTGGTCTGGGGCGGCATCGGATGCTCCTGCTGTGTGGTGCCGGCAGGGAGCGTGGCCAAACAAAAGGCCCCGTCCGATGCCGGCGGGGCCTGGTGGAATGATCGTGTCGTCGAAAACCTAGCGCACGACTCCTCCCACGGCCCGGCTGCAGCGGGTCGTATGTTTGCGGTTGGAGCGGCGCACGACATTGATCATGGTTTGTAGCTACCACGATGATTGCGCCAGATCAAGGCATGTAGTTCCTGCGCTCGCAGATGAGCACCTATGCGAGGCTTGTGTTCTGCCGAACTCCGCGCACACGACGTCTCAGGCAGAAAGTGTCCAGAAGGAAGCGCGATCTCACCTCCGTCATTGCGAGCGCAGCGAAGCAATCCAGCGTCGTGTGCGGGCCCCTGGATTGCTTCGCTGACGCTCGCAATGACGTCGCGGCGACCATCTCGCGCTGTTGGTCGACCGTCCCTGCATCGCCACAACCCGCGACCGACTACATTCCCCTCCGCGAGACGTCCCCCAGATATCGCGGGTCGTCCCTCAGGCTCTCGAGCATCCGCAGCGCGGCGATGTGCTCGATCTCGGCACGCGTGATGCCGATATCCGTGAGTTCGCGTTCGCTCAGCTCATACAGGCTGTCCCGCACGGTGTTACGGCGTCGCCGTTCTTGAAGGGCGCGCCAGCACCAGCCGATCAGGCGGATGACCAGCCAAGTCGGCGTGGCCGGCGGACCGGCCGCGTCCTTTTCCGACAACACCTCTCGCAAGGCTGCGATCGACGCTTCGGACTGCGTCGATGGCTGCACGCTGCTGATCGCGCCGGTGACTGATGCGATCGAGAGATCGACGTTGAGCCCTGACACGTGCGCAGCGTCGATCGTCGCGTTGGTCTGATGGGGTGGCATCCTGTGCTCCTGCTGTTATGCCGGCAGGGAGCGTGGCCAAACAAAAGGCCCCGTCCGATGCCGGCGGGGCCTGGTGAAACGATCGCAACGTCCAAGTCCTAGCGCGCGACTCCTTCCACGGCCCAGCCGAAGCGGGTCATGTGATAGAAGTTGACGATGCGGACCGATTTGCTCATGTCGCGTAAGGTATCATGGCACGCACGCAACATCAAGGGATATTTTGGCGCCCCACATCCTGGCGGCGAGTTGTTGTAGATTGACCGCGCGAGCACGGCGGGCGGATTGGCGTCAGCTCAATCTGCCGATTTACGGCGAACGTGAAGCGGCGGATCACGCTGCGCTGATCCGCCCTACGGAGTGCGGACTACCAGCTGAAATGTCCACATCGGGACGCTCCACAAACATCAGACGCTCTCTCCGTCCGAGATACATCCGAATGAGCCTACAACCATCCAGCCTTGCGCGCTGACCAGCGCTACGTACCGCGCCCCGCCATGAACCGATCCAAGATGTCAGCCAGCGAGCCCGAAACGCCTCCCAAGACCATGAAAACCAAAAGGTTGGTCTGCACACCGAGCGCTTCGAGGACCAAGACTCCACACAACATCAGCACGCCGGCCAAAACACCCATGCGAAGCGGCTTCATGCCTTTCCCCCAACTAGAGAGCAACGCCGCAACCAGGCTAGCATGAGACACCCGAAGTACGTAGGTCCGATCAACATCGGCTTGATCTTCAGGGATCCGTCTAAGGCATTGCGATGAGGAAGCGATCTCCCCATCCGAGCGCCCCGAGACCGTCCTGCGCCAAAAGACTAACTTCTCGAACGCTTTCAACGATGTCGCTCTCGCCGGCTATTCAGAGCGCAATTTTTACTTTCTCTTTTCCAGAAATCATGCTATCTCTCCATCCATCCCACCTCGCCACGAGGGGCGCATCGCGATCGTCACGAGCGTGAGGTGGGCTGCGGTGGGCGTGTCGGGTTGCAGCGTGGCTTGTCCGCGCCGACGAACGATCCGGTTTGCACGGTCAAGCCGTGTGGTCCTGGCCTCCCGATGCTGAGGCCAAGCGGGCGCTGCGACGAAGCGCGCTCGCGACGGGGGCAAGAACGCCGGTCCCCGGGGAGAGCGCGGAGTAAGCCGTAAAGCCATCGCGCAGGGAGGGCCGGATGTCCGGCTCGTACCTGTGGTTCTGCCGCGTGCTTTTTTCTGCACGCGGACCATGGGTGCGACCAGCACCCGGCCTTCCCTGCGCCCTCTGTTCTCGACGAGGGCTTTGAATGGCAAAGCTCGGGCGCGGATGCGTGGCGAGGACGACATGTCATGTACGGAAGCCTGCCGTCCGACCCCGCCGTTACTTTGGCGCAACGACGTCGTACGCACGCCCGATAACCTGCAGCGCGCGTGGCCGTCCTTCGAGACGCAGGCCTGCGGCGTGCTCCTCAGGACGAGGTCCGTGGTCTTGGCGCGGTCTTTGAGAGATCTTGGCGAAGCTCTCAACCCTCATGCTGAGGAGCGCCGCTTGCGGCGCGTCTCGAAGCACGAGGCCCGGAGCGACTCGATGGCAGATGGAGGCCGTTGGACAGATGCGCCGCAGCTTCAGCCGAGGACAGAAAGATCGGAGCCGCCCTGCCCCTCAGCGGCCGCGGCCGGCGGCTTGCGGCAGGAACGGCGCCGGTTGATGCACCGGGGCGATCGCCACCGCGCGGTTGCGGCCCTCGTTCTTGGCGCGGTAGAGCGCATTGTCGGCGCGCTTCATGACGTCGGCGATCGGCTCGCCCTTCTGCTCCAGGGTCGACAGCCCGATCGAGGTCGTGACCTCGATGCGCTTCTCGCCCTTGTGCACCGAGAACGGCTCGTTGGCGACCGAGCGCCGCAGCCGCTCGGCGACCATGCCGGCGACGTGCAGATCGGTCTCGGGCATCACGATCACGAACTCCTCGCCGCCATAGCGGCAGGCGAGATCGATGCCACGGATCGACTTGCGCACCCGCATCGCGAACTCGCGCAGCACGTCGTCGCCGGCATCGTGGCCGTAATTGTCGTTGATCGACTTGAAGTAGTCGATATCGAGCATCATCAGCGCCAGCGGTTTGCCGCGGCTCGCCGCCTGGTCGGCCAAGGTCGCCAGATGCGTCTCCATGTAGCGGCGATTATGCAGGCCGGTCAGCGCGTCGGTGATCGCCATCTCGATCGAGTTCTGCACGTTGTCGCGCAGGTGGTCGGTGTAACGGCGCTTGCGGATCTGGGTGCGCGCCCGCGCCATCAGCTCGTTCTTGTCGACCGGGCGCAAGAGATAGTCATTGACCCCGATTTCCAAGCCGCGCAGCAACCGCGAATTGTTCTCCGCCTCGGCGATGGCGAGGATCGGCACGTGCCGGGTGCGCTCCAGCGAGCGCAGCTGGCTGCACAGTCGCAGGCCGTCGTAGTCGTTCAGATCGAGCGAGACGATGACGAGGTCGTAATTGCCTTCGGCGGCGTTGAACACGGCCTCGGCGGGATTGGTCTCGACATCGACGGCATGCTCGGTCGCCAGCATCGGCCCGAGCCGCTCGTAGGACGACGGCCGGTCGTCGACCAGCAGCACCTTGCCGCCCCTGCCGCCGTCGGCGACAGCGTTGCGCTCGGGCGCCTGCACGCCGATCTCGAGCGAGGTCAGCGCGCGCATGCGCAGCTCGTCGGTCATCATCTTCAGCCGGGTCAGCGAGCGCACGCGCGCGATCAGCACGACGTCGGAGACGGGCTTGGTCAGGAAGTCGTCGGCGCCGGCCTCCAGGCCGCGCACGCGGTCGGACGGGCTGTCGAGCGCCGTCACCATGACCACCGGAATGAAATGCGTGGCCGGATTCGACTTCAGCCGGCGGCAGACCTCGAAGCCGTCCATGTCCGGCATCATGACGTCGAGCAGGATGATGTCGCATTCGGCGCGCTGGCAGATCTGCAGCGCCTCGGCGCCGTTCGCGGCGGTCAGCACGTCGAAATACTCGGCCGACAGCCGCGCCTCCAACAGCTTGACGTTGGCCGGGACGTCGTCGACCACAAGGATACGCGCGGACACTGCAGAAACTCCTTAGCCGATAAAGCGGCGTACCGTTTCAATGAATTTTCCGACCGAGATCGGCTTGGAAAGATAGGCTTCGCAGCCACCCTCGCGGATGCGCTCCTCGTCGCCCTTCATGGCAAAGGCCGTCACTGCCACCACCGGGATGGCACGCAAATCCGGATCGTCCTTGATCCATTTCGTCACTTCCAGGCCCGAGACCTGCGGCAGCTGGATGTCCATCAGGATCAGATCGGGGCGGGTCCGGCGCACGATGTCGAGCGCCTCCACGCCGCTGGACGTCCCGGACGTCTGGTACCCGTGGGCTTCCAACAGATCGCGGAAGAGCTTCATGTTGAGCTCGTTGTCCTCCACGATCAGGACGGTCTTGCCCATCCGCCCCTCCGAATCACTGACACCGGCATGCCCTCTGGCGGACGCCTGTCCACCGCTACTCATCTAATTCAAACTAGCCCCAGATTCGTTCTAACCCGTTAAGTCGGTATTCGATCTTTCCCCGAGATGGTTTCCACTTGCTTGAACCCATTCCGAAGACTCGGGCATGATGGGCGCAAAGTAGAGCCGACAAGTTAACGGAAAGGCAAATCCGCCGTTGAAAAAGCCCGTTCGAAATCCGCGCGAAGTCGCTGAAATCGTTGCAGTTCAGGCCCTCGGCTTCCTGGCCGGCGAACCGGAGCGGCTGGGCCGGTTCCTGGCCGAGACCGGGATTGGGCCGGAGACGCTGCGATCCTCGGCCGCCGACCCCAATTTCCTGGTCAGCGTGCTCGATTTCGTGCTGCGCGACGACGAGACGGTAAAGGCTTTTGCCGCCAGCTCCAAGTTACATCCGACCAATATCATGGCGGCGCGGCAGGTATTGGGCGACCGGCAGTGGGAGCGCGACGTGCCGTGACCGCTTCCGCGCCAGAAGGAGCGTCGCGCGCGGTCAGCGGGCCGACCTGCTTCTGCCGCGACTGCCTGACGGATCTGGATGACAGCGCGCGCCGCTGCACGGCCTGCGGCTCGCCGCGCCTCGTCCGCCATCGCGCCCTGCCCGCGCTGACGCTGGCCCATATCGATTGCGACGCGTTCTATGCGACCGTCGAGAAACGCGACAATCCCGAGGTCGCCGACCGGCCCGTCATCGTCGGCGGCGGCAAGCGCGGAGTGGTGTCGGCGGCCTGCTACATCGCCCGCACCTATGGCGTGCGCTCGGCGATGCCGATGTTCAAGGCGCTGGAGCTGTGTCCCTCGGCGGTCGTCATTCCTCCGGACATGGCGAAATACGTCCGGGTCGGCCGCGAGGTCCGCCAGGCGATGCAGGCGCTGACGCCGCTGGTCGAACCGCTCTCGATCGACGAGGCGTTCCTCGACCTCTCCGGAACCGAGCGCGTCCACGGCATGGTCCCCGCAAAGGTGCTGGCGCGCTTCGCCCGTGAGGTCGAGCAGACCATCGGCATCACCGTCTCGGTCGGCCTGTCCTGCAACAAGTTCCTCGCCAAGATCGCCTCCGACCTCGACAAGCCCCGCGGCTTCGCCGCACTCGACCAGGAGGAAGCGCGCAACATGCTGGCCGACAAGCCGGTCGGCTTCATCTTCGGCGTCGGTCCCGCCACGCAGCAACGGCTGGCGAACCAGGGCTTCCGCACCATCGCCGACCTGCAGCGTGCCGACGAGATCGAGCTGATGAAGCAGTTCGGCGGTGACGGCCGCAGGCTGTGGCGGCTGGCGCGCGGCATCGACGACCGCAAGGTCGTGGCCGATCGCGGCGCCAAGACGATCTCCAGCGAGACCACCTTCGACACCGACATCCGCGACTACGCGACCCTGGAAAAGACCCTGTGGCGGCTGTCGGAGAAGGTGTCGGCACGGCTGAAGGCGAGCCAGCTCGCCGGGTCGACCATAACGCTGAAGCTGAAGACCGCGGACTTCCGCCAACGAACGCGCTCGCAATCGATCGCGGCGCCGACGCAGCTCGCCGGCAAGATCTTCGCAATCTGCAAGGAGATGCTGGCGCGCGAGACCGACGGCACGGCGTTCCGGCTGATGGGCGCCGGCGTCAGCGCGCTGCGCCCGGGCTCGGAGGCCTCCGACACCGACATGCTCGATCGCCGTTCGGCCTCGGCCGAGCGCGCGATCGATGCGCTACGCAAGAAGTTCGGCCAGGCCGCGGTGATCCGCGGCATCGCCTATGACGGCCCGGAGCAGACGGAATGATGCCCCGATCAATTGCCGCAGGGTTTGCCGTCCTTCGCGTCCTTGACGTCGAACTTGCCGAGCGCGCCGGCGATGACGAAATCATTGTAGTCGAGCACGAGCGCGCGCGAGACGCCGTTCTCGTAGAGCTCGAACGACATCGCGTAGACCGGCGTCTGCTCGCCCTCGGCCCGCTTGGCGTCGCGGTCATAATAGCTGACCGTTACCGGCCAGCGCGTCATCTTCTTCATCTCGTCGTTGTCGGTCGAGGCATCGGGCTTGGCGGCCGCCTTGTCGGCCGACACGGCTGCTCCGATCACGGTCAGCGTGTTGTAGACCTTCTCGCCATTGTCCGAGCCGTCGTAGACCGTCAGCTCAAGCAGCGACTTGCCCTCGCGCGCGGCGGCGATGATGCGATGGATCTGCTCGGTCGGAAACACGGTCGAGCCGTCGAGCGTGAAGGTCTTCGCCTCCGGCTGCTTGAGCTTGACGGTGATGTGATCGCCGGTGCGCTCGGCGATGCCGTCGACCGGGCTGGAGGCCTGATCGTTCATGCGCGAGTCGATCTTGAAGCGATAGCTCTTGCCGGCGCCGTCCTCCCAGGCAGTCGAGCGCAGGTCGCTCAGGGTCACCTTGCCCTCGCCGAGATCGAGCTCCGAGACCTGGCGGAATTCCGAGGTGTAGCCGTTGCAGGCGTTGCCGGAGAAATTGTAGAGGATGCGGCCGCGCGCGCTGTTGACGGGGCTCGATCCGCGCGACTTGACCAGGCTCAGGTCATAGAGCGCCTGATGCGGCAGGAACGGCACGGCCGCCCCGGCCGGCGCCGGACCGAATGTGATCGCCGCGACGGCGAGCGCTCCCATCGACAGTCGAAACGAATGAGCCATGAGTTTTCCTCGGAGGACGTATCGCTAAACCGTCACATTAAAGACCGCTGCATTACGTCGCAACTGCGGCTGGCTCACGGAAACGTGCGGTCAAAGCGGCGGATTGGCGTCGGCGCTGGCTGCTTGCATGTCAGTAGCAACTGCGCCAAACAGGGCCGCGGTCCGGCACGGGATCGGCTTTCAGGCGACAGAACGGGGATTTCAGATGGCGGGTACGGTTGAACAGAATCTGACGGCACAGGGCATCACGTTGCCGGCACCAAAGGCGCCGGTGGCCAACTACGTCCCGTTCGTGCGCACCGGCAACCTGCTGTTCGTGTCGGGCCAGGTCTGCCTCGGCGCCGACGGCAAGATGATCGCCTCCGGCAAGCTCGGCGGCGGCGTGTCGATCGAGGACGGCTATGCGGCCGCGAAGGGCTGCGGCGTCAACCTGCTGGCGCAGGTTAAGGCGGCGATCGGCGACCTCGACAAGGTCGTGCGCGTCGTCCGTCTCGGCGGCTTCGTCAATTCGGCGCCGGACTTCCTCGACGGGCCGAAGGTCCTCAACGGCGCCTCCGACCTGATGGTCGCCGCTTTCGGCGACAAGGGCCGCCACGCCCGCACCACCGTCGGCGTCTCGGCCCTGCCGTCCGATGCGGCGGTGGAAGTCGAAGGCGTGTTCGAGGTTGAGTGAGAGAGAGCGCATGATCCGGAAAAGTGCGAAACGGTTTTCCGACGAGATCATGCGCCAGCAAAATGGACGGGGCGAATGCGCGCACCTGACTGGCTGACGGCCCGCCCCGTCGCCCATCGCGGCCTGCATGATGCTGTCAGCGGCATCATCGAGAACATGCCGGCCGCCGCGCGCGGCGCGGTGGCCGGCAACTTCGCCATCGAATGCGACATCCAGCTGTCGGCCGATGGCGAGGCCATGGTGCATCACGACTATGATCTCGGACGCCTCACCGAGGGCACCGGCCCGCTGATCGAAAAGACCGCGGCTGAGCTGAAAGCGATCAAGTTCAAGCAGACCGACGAGCGGATGATGACGCTCGGCGACCTCTGCAACCTGATCGCCGGGCGCGTGCCGCTGGTCGTCGAGGTCAAGAGCACGTTCCAGGGCGATCACCGGCTGGTCCGGCGCATGGCCGAGGTGCTGGCGTCCTATTCCGGGCCGGTGGTCGGCATGTCGTTCGATCCGGACCAGGTGCTGGCGCTGCGCGAGACCATGCCGAACCTGACGCGCGGCATCGTCGCCCAGCGCAGCTACGAGGACGGCTACTGGGCCAAGCTGACCCAGGCGCAACGCGACAGCATGCTGCATCTCAAGCATGGCTTCAGCAGCCAGCCGCATTTCGTCGCCTATTGGGTCGAGCAGCTGCCTGCGCCTGCCCCCTGGATCGCGCGCAACGTGTTCGGCTGCCCGCTGCTGACCTGGACCGTCCGCACCCCCGAGCAGCGCGCCGCCGCAGCCCGCTATGCGGATCAGATGATCTTCGAAGGGTTTACGCCGGAGACGTGACGCCGGCCTTGAACTCGCTGCTGCGATGCACGATCTTGAGGGACCGGCCATTCGAGTGTCGCCGCCAGGACGCCGCTCGTTAGGTTCTCTTAAGGACTCGACTTTCAAGGACTCGATGGCATCACCTGAGATCACGCTCGAAGCCGTCCCCGGGGTCAGCGAAATCCCGCCTGCAGCATGGGACGCCTGTGCCAATCCGGACGGTCGCGTGAGTCCCGGCTCATCTCCCGCCTGCGGTCGCGGCTACAATCCGTTCATCTCACACGCATTTTTCTCGGCACTCGAAGCCTCCGGCTCGGCCACCCTGCGCACCGGCTGGGCGCCGCGCCATCTGGTGGCGAAGATGGGCGACGAGGTCCTTGGCGTCGTGCCGTGCTACCTCAAGTCCCACTCGCAGGGCGAATATGTCTTCGACCGCGGCTGGGCCGATGCCTATGAGCGGGCCGGCGGGCGCTACTATCCGAAGCTGCAGGTCTCGGTGCCGTTCACGCCGGCCACAGGGCCGCGGCTGCTGATCCGCGCCGACCAGGACCAGGAGTTGATAGGCAACGCCCTCGCCCAGGGCCTGAAGGCGTTGTGCGGGATCAGCGAGGCGTCGTCGGTGCACGTCACCTTCGCCCGGGAATCCGAATGGCAGCTGCTCGCAGCGCAGGGTTTCCTGCAGCGCACCGACCAGCAGTTCCACTGGCACAACCAGGGTTTTTCCAGCTTCGACGATTTCCTGGCGACGATGAATTCGCGCCACCGCAAGGCGATCAAGCGCGAGCGCCGCGATGCGCTGAGCTCCGGCATCAGCATCCATTGGCTGACCGGCAAGGACATCACCGAGGATGCCTGGGACGCCTTCTTCGATTTCTACATGGAGACCGGCTCACGCAAATGGGGCCGGCCGTATCTGACCCGCAAGTTCTTCGCGCTGATCGGCGAGACCATGGCCGAAGACGTGCTGCTGGTCATGGCCAAGCGCGACGGACGCTGGATCGCCGGCGCCATCAACTTCATCGGCTCGGACACCTTGTTCGGCCGCAACTGGGGCGCCATCGAACATCACCCGTTCCTGCATTTCGAGGTCTGCTACTACCAGGCGATCGATTTCGCGATCCAGCACAAGCTGGGGGTGGTCGAGGCCGGCGCCCAGGGCGAGCACAAGATCGCGCGCGGCTACCTGCCGCAGACCACCTACTCCGCGCACTACATCGCCGACCGCGGCCTGCGCCGGGCCATCGACGACTATCTCAAGCGCGAACGCGCCTATGTCGAACAGGCCGGCCGCGAGCTCGCCGAATCCGGACCGTTCCGGAAAGGGATGGACGAGCCGTCTTGACCGGCGACACGTGCCGGTGAGAGTAAGGCGCACCAAGAGGAACTGCTTAAGGGACTGCCCATGACCGCCTACGATCCCAACAATCCGTTCGCGAAGATCCTGCGCGGCGAATTCCCCTGCACCAAGGTCTATGAGAACGGCCACGTGCTGGCGTTCCTCGACATCATGCCGCGCGTGCCCGGCCACACCCTGGTGATCCCGAAGGCCGCTGCACGCAACATCCTCGACATCACCGAGGAGGACTATCTCCACGTCGGCCGTGCCGTGCGCACCATCGCCCGCGCCGCCAAGACCGCGTTCGCCGCCGACGGCATCACCGTGCAGCAGTTCAACGAGCATGCCGGCGGCCAGATGGTGTTCCACCTGCACGTCCACATCATGCCCCGCCACAACGGCGATTCCCTGCTGCCGCCCGCGAGCCGTAAGGAAGATCCGAAGGTGCTGGAGGAGAACGCCGCGAAGCTGATTGCGGCGCTGAAGGGCTGATCACGCCTCGTCGAGCCCGATGTCCAGCGCGGCCGACGAATGCGTGATCCAGCCGACCGAGATCAGGTCGACGCCGGCCGCGGCGATCGCGGGTGCGGTCTCCACGGTGATCCGGCCCGAGGCTTCCGCGATGGCTTTGCCGCTGATCATGCCGACGGCGGCTTCGAGCTCCGCCGGCGTCATGTTGTCGAGCAGCACCGCATCGACGCCCAGCGTCAGCGCCTGCTCGAGCTGCGCCAGAGTATCGACCTCGACCTCGATCTTGACGAGATGGCCGGCATGGGCCTTTGCGCGCGTGATGGCAGCCTTGATGCCGCCGGCGATGGCGATGTGGTTGTCCTTGATCAGCACCGCGTCATCGAGCCCGAAGCGGTGATTGCCGCCGCCACCCGCGCGCACCGCATATTTCTCCAGCGCGCGCAGGCCCGGCGTGGTCTTCCTGGTGCAGACGATCTGCGCCTTGGTCCCTTTCACCGCGGCGACCAGGGACGCCGTCGCGCTGGCGACCCCGCTCAAACGGCAGAGGAAGTTGAGCGCGACGCGCTCGCCGGTCAGGAGCGCCCGTGCCGGGCCGCTGATGGTCGCGATCGCGTCTCCCGGCGTCACGACGCTGCCGTCCGGTCGCACGATCTCCATGCGCACGTCCGGCGAGACGGTCTGGAAGGCGCAGCGCGCCACATCGAGACCTGCGATCACCCCGTGCTGGCGCGCCCGCAGCTTCAGCGAGGCGCGCTGCTCGGCGGGGACGATGGCATCGGTGGTGATGTCGCCGGCGCGGCCGAGATCCTCGAGCAGAGCCATGCGCACCAGCGGCTCGTAGAGCAAGGGCGAGAGAGGATTGAGAGTCATGGCACTGCGCTCCTGAACGGCGTCTGCTCCGCCTCGACAATGTCGCGTGCAACGGCGACCGCCTCGGACAGAGTGAAGCTGGACGGCTGCGCGACGCGCAGCGTGTCCGGACGATCGCTGCGGAAATGCGCGCCGCGGCTCTCCTCACGGGCATGGGCCGCGACCGCAAGCATCAGGCCGACCAGCGCCGGATCAGCCATGGGCCCGGCCTGCTCTGCCAGCGGAAGCAGGCTGCTGACGGCATCCGCGATCGTGCGACGCTCGCGCATCACGCCGAGCGCGTGCGACAGCAGCGGCCGTACGGCCGAGGGATCGGACGCCGGCGGAATTGCCGCCACCTCGCACGGCTTGCCTGCACGCTGCGGCGCGCCGGCCACGCTTTCGGCCACCCATTGCGCGCAGACGATCGCCTCCATCAGCGAGTTGCTGGCGAGCCGGTTGGCGCCGTGCAGGCCGGTGCGGCTGGCTTCGCCACAGGCCCACAAGCCCTCGACCGAGCTGCGTCCCATCGCGTCAACAGCGATGCCGCCCATATGATAGTGCACGGCCGGCCGCACCGGGATCGGATCGCGCGCGGGATCGATGCCCGCCATGCGGCAGAACGCGCTGATCACGGGATAGCGGGCGGCGAAATCCTTGCCCGGCTTCTCGCGCGCATCGAGGAACACGCGGTGGCCTTGCGCACGGCGGCGCCATACCGCCCGCGCCACCACGTCGCGCGGCGCCAGCTCAGCGCCAGGCTCGTCGGCCATGAAGCGCGTGCCGGTGTCGTCGATCAGGACGGCGCCATCGCCGCGGATCGCCTCGGTGAGCAGCGGCAGCGGCCGCGACGGCCCGTCGAACGCCGTCGGGTGAAACTGCACGAATTCGAGGTCGGACAGCACCGCACCAGCCCGCGCCGCGAGCGCGAGGCCCTGGCCGAAACAGCCGGCCGGATTGGTGCTGTCGAGGAACAGGCCGCCGATGCCGCCGGTTGCGATCACGACGCGTGTCGTGGCGAGGATCAGAGCCTCATCGCCGCGCGCCGCAGCCACGCCCTGGATCGCGCTGTCATTGACGATCAGCCGGCGCGCCTCGACGCCTTCGAACAAGGTCACCGAAGCACAACGCCTGACAGCCGCGATCAGCGTGCGCATGATCTCGCGTCCCGTGCCGTCGCCCGTCGCATGCACGATCCGGTTGCGGCTGTGTGCGGCCTCCAGGCCCAGACGCCAACGTCCATCCGCACCTCGGTCGAACGCAACGCCAAGCTGCGCGAGGCGCTCGACCGCGGCCGGCGCCGCATCGATGATGCGGCGCGCGGCGGGCTCGTCGCACAATCCGGCTCCGGCGGCGAGCGTGTCCTTCAGATGCAGCCCCGGATCATCGTCATCGCCAACCGCCGCGGCGAGGCCACCCTGCGCCCACATGCTCGACGCCTCCGCGCCGAGCGGCGACTTCGACAACAGCACGACCGGCTCGGGCGCAAGCTGCAGCGCCGTCATCAGACCCGCGGCACCGCCGCCGATGATCACGGGACGGCCGATCAACTTCGAAACATCGATGCTCATGATGCCAGCATCCTTTCCACTGCGCGCCGCGCGCGCTCGGCCATCGCGGGATCGATCGTGACCTCGTGCGTGTTGGTCTCGAGCGCGTGGCGGATGTTCTTCAGGGTGATCCGCTTCATGTGCGGGCACAGATTGCAGGGGCGGATGAACTCGATGTCGGGATGGAGCACGGCGACATTGTCGCTCATCGAACATTCCGTCAGCAGCACCACGCGGGCCGGCCTCCTTGCTCCGACGAAGTCCGACATCGCCGCGGTCGAGCCGGCGAAGTCCGCCTCCGCCACGACCTCGGGCGGACACTCCGGATGCGCGAGCACGGTGACACCAGGATGGTTGTCGCGCAGCGTGCGGACGTCATCGGCGCTGAAGCGCTCATGCACCTCGCAATGCCCCTTCCAGGCCGTGATCCTGACCTTTGTCTGTGCGGCGACGTTCCGCGCGAGATATTCATCCGGCAGCATGATGACGTGATCGACGCCGAGCGACTCGACGACCGCGCGTGCGTTGCCGGACGTGCAGCAGACGTCGGACTCGGCCTTCACCGCCACCGACGTGTTGACATAGGCGACCACCGGCACGCCCGGGTGGCGCGCGCGCATCAGCCGCACGTCGTCGGCGGTGATCGATTCCGCCAATGAGCAGCCCGCCTTTACGTCGGGGATCAACACCGTCTTGTCAGGATTGAGCAGCTTGGCGGTCTCGGCCATGAAGTGGACGCCGGCGAGCACGATCACCTCGGCATCGACCTTGGTCGCTTCGCGCGCCAGCAGCAGGCTGTCGCCGACGATGTCGGCGACGCCGTGATAGATCTCGGGCGTCTGATAGTTGTGCGCCAGCACCACGGCATTGCGCTGGCGCTTCAGCGCCAGAATGGCTTCGACGTCGTCCTCGAAGACGGCCCATTCCGGCGGCGGGATCACCCGCCTCAGACGCTCAGCAAGCGGTGTATTCGGCGCGACGGCAGGCAGGACAAGCTCGGCCATTTATACTCTCCGTGAGCATAAGATGCCTTATACTTATCCTGAGCATAAGCCTTGTCAAGAGCGGGAGATCAAGACCGCGAGAGCGGCAGCTTGGTTCCGACCACCGCCCGCTCGGCCAGAACGCCCTGCCTGAAGCGAAACAGCTTGGCCGGCCGACCGATCGTGTCGGCAGCAATTGCGCCTGTCTCTTCAACCAGTTCCTGCTGCTCGATGAGGCGGCGGAAGTTCTGCTTGTGCACGAGCCGGCCGGCCAGTGCCTCGACGCTGCGCTGCAATTGCAGCAGTGTAAATTCTTCCGGCATCAACTCGAACACGACCGGCCGGTATTTGATCTTGGCGCGCAGACGGGCAATGCCGGTAGCGAGAATCCGACGGTGATCACCGATCATGGCGCGGCCGGGCACCTCCGCCTGGCGGGCCTCCTTCTCGCGCGTACTCTCGGGAATCAGCGCAGCCTCGTACAGCAGCTCATAGCGCTGCAGCGCCAATTCCTCGTTCCACTCGCGGCCATCGAGACCGAAAGTGATCGCGGCGCGCTGCCACCTTGTCTTCTGCAGCGCCGGCTGGTCGGCGGCTCGCGCCCAGGCCTTCAGCTTCGGCGCGATGATCTTGGCCAGGATCGTCGGCGGTCCGTCGCGATGATCCTCCCACGGGAAGTAGTCGTACCATGACGACCATTGCGCATCCGCGCCCTCGCGCCCCTCTTCCTCGCGTGTCAGGCCGAGATAGCTGATGGAGATACGATGCGGCGCGTCGGGATCGCCGCCGCGACCGCGGTCGGCGAAGGTGTAGAGCTGCTCGACATAGCCGAGCGGATGGCCGGTCTGCGCCTTGACCCAGGCGCGCAGGCCCATCTGCAGCGAGCGGTGCGCGAACTGAAACGGTCCGCTCGGCAGCGCCGCAGCGTGCTCGATCGTCATGATCTTCGGATGGCCGTCGGTCACCGCCACCAGCACGGCGACGAGGTCCGCCGTGATCGCATCCTGAGCTGTCACCGTCTTCTGCGGCCGCTTGTTCACCTTCGACATCCGGATCCGTCGGTCCTATTTGTCATCCTCACCAGCCGCCGCCGGCGTGAACGCGCAATGATCCGGCTTCAGGTCGATCAGCGGCGTCTCGTCGAGGCAGTCGAGGCCGCGTACCAGCACGGTGTTGCCTTCCAACGCGACGAAGCGGACGGTCGACACGCCGATCGGATTGGGACGCACCGGCGAGCGCAGCGCGAAGGTGCCCCGGGTCTCGCCGTCATGATGGCGCGGGCTCTGCTTGACGAGATCCCGGCGCGCCCGGTTGAGCCAGTACAGCACCTGGAGATGGCTGAAACGATCGATGCCCTGCAGCGCCGGCACCCAGGGCTCGAAGATCTCGAGCCGGCACACCGGCCCCTCGAAGCTACCCTGCCGCGGCGTCTCGAGCCGCGAGGTCCAGGGCGTGCGGATGCGGCCGATGAAATACAGCGTGGCGTCGCGCGGCTGGGGCGCGTCGACGGCGACTTCTCCCGGGCGGAGATCGGTATCAGTGGTCATTGCGGAGTCCTTGGGTCTTCCCGGCAATCTATCCGAACCTCGGCTCACCGCAATTGCGGTTGCGCAAGATCGCGTAACTCAGCCGAGCCACCATTTGCCGGCCAGCATGACGGCCTCGCCGCAGACGACACCAGCAAAGATCGAGCGGCGGCTCGCCATGAAGGCCGCAAGGCCGGCAACGACCGCACCGTAGCGCAGGCCCCATGGCACGCTGGCGAGCGCGCCCGGCGGCTGCACCAGGATCTGGGCGATGACCCCCGCCAAGATGGCGGTCGCGACCGCCTTGACCCACATCAGCAGGTCCGAGCCCTCGTCGAGCCCGCTGCCGAACCACAGCCCGAGCAGGCGCCAGATCTGGTTGGGGATCACGCCCGCCACCAGCAGCACCACGAGCGCATGCCAATCGCCGATGAAGTCGCTCATGCCGGCCCCTGCCGCTCGCGCCATTTGTGCGCGCCGAACGCGAGCGTTCCGGCGACGACGCCGCTGACCAGGATGTCGACGCCGCTGTTGAGCTGGGCGGCCAGGGGATACAGCACGAGGCCAAGGCCGAGCGCGAGCACGTCGGCCAGCTCCCTGGCGTTGCGCAGGGTCGAGAACAGAAACGCCAGCGGCGTCAGCAAGAGCACCGCGGCGCCGAAGGTCTGCGACAGGTTGGCGGCGAGAAGATAGCCGATGATGGTCGCGATCAGCGCAATCCCCATCAGGCCGGTACCGAGCCCATGCACGAAGGCGATGCGGCGCTCGCGCGGCACATGCGGCAGGAAACGATAGCATTCGACCCACAGGGTCACCGCGGTGAAATGCGCGATCAGCACCAGGTGCCGCCGCTTGGTCTGGGGGGAGCGGATCAGCGGCAGCACCGCCACCACCATCGGAAACAGCCGGATCGCGCTCATCGTGACCGCGATCGCCGACTGCAGAATGGTCTGGCCGGAGCCGAGCGTGGAGACCAGGATGATCTGCGCCGGCCCGGCCCACACCAGCACCGTGCTCAGGATCGCCCAGAGCATGCTGAAACGGGTATCGTGGGCGAGCGCGCCGATGCCGATGAAGGTGACGAACAGCACCAGTGACAGGATGGTCGCTGACGTCGCGCGCAGCCCCCAGCCGAAGGCGCGCAGTGAACCATGCCATTGCGGCGAATCGAGCGGAGGAAGTGTCACGGGCGGCCCAGCGGAACGAACCGCGATAAGGCTGGCGAAAGCCGCTCGCGTCAACCGCCATCAGGCGCGCGCGGGTCTGCGTCCGGCGCAGCCATTCCCCACACGCCGCGCTGCGGCAGCTCTATCCGGAGCGATTGCGCAGCACGAAGCAGGCGCCACCGGCTCCGCGGATCCGGCTGCAGAGCGCGTCGGCCTCGGCCCGTGTCTCGGCGCCGATCCGCACCTGGTAGAAGGCGTGGTTGCCGCGCGAGCGCATCACCGACGACAGCAGGCTCGGGTCGCGGTCGCCGATGACCGGGCCAAGCCCCTTGATCGCCCGCGAATACATCGCGAGCGCCTTGTTGCGGTCGAAGCCTGCAGCCAGTTGGACGCCCCATGGTTTCGCGGCCGACAGCGCCACATGCTGCTCGAGCTCCGTGACGAACGGATTCGGCGCGCGCTTCAACATCGCCATCAGCTGACGACACGAGGTCGGCGGCGGGCTCGGCGGCGTCTTGCCGCCGCTGCCGGCGGCGGCCGCCCACTCATCGATCGTGGCGCCCGTGATGGCCGAAACGTAGTTGCGGGTCTCCCAGGGCAACTGCCCCTTGCCGGTGAGCCAGTCCTGCACCCGGCGCGGCCCCGCATTGTAGGCCGCCGCCGCGAGCCCGAGATTGCCGAACTGGTCGCGCAGCTCGGCCAGGAACTGCGCCGACTTCGGCAGCGCCTGAACCGGATCGAACGGATCGAGCAACTGGCGCTGGTTCGCCGTGCCCGGCATGAACTGCGCAATTCCCTGCGCGCGCTGGCCGTTGCGCGTGACCGGCCCGACTGCGTCGCTCTGAAAGCGGCTTTCCTGCCAGATCACGCGGGCGAAGAATTCGAGCGGCAGATCATTCGCCTTGGCTGCGGATTCGATCATCAGGCAGATCGCCTCGCGGGTGCCGCTCTCCTTGGACTCCTCGGCCTTGATCTCCGAGCCCTCTGCCGCAGGCTCTGCAGGCTTCGCAGTCTCGTGCGGCGCGTCCTGCTGCGCGCCGCCCTTCGGATCAGCCGGCACGGCAACGTCACGGTCTGAGCCCTGCTCCGCCGCCACGCCGGACAAGGGCATGGTCAGCATCAAGGCAAGGCCGAGACAGGCAATGCGAGCAATCGAAACCATGGAAAGCATCGTGAGCGCGGTGCAATGGTTGGAATTCTGTCGACAGACAAAGCCCAGGACCATGCGGGGTTCCACCGCGCGGCGCCTTGACACAGCGAATGAGCCGGCTAGCAATCCGAAAATCCTGCAGGGAGCGCGACGGATGACCGCACCGACCGACGACAGACTCGGCCTCGCGCCCGAAAGCGATGCGCCCTTGTCCTACATGGCGCGCACGCGCGACTATTATCTCGCGATCGGCTATGACACGCCCTATCGCTGGGCTCACTACACGTCGGCGCCGTTCCATCCCTTGCGCAAGCCGCTCGCGCAGTCGCGCGTCACCGTTGTCACCACGGCCGCGCCGTTCGATCCCGCCAAAGGCGATCAAGGCCCCGGCGCGCCCTACAATGGCGGCGCCAAGTTCTACTCCGTCTATGACGGCGACACGTCGGCGCAGCACGACCTGCGCATTTCCCACATTGCCTATGATCGCGCGCACACCTCGGCCGAGGATTCCGGCACCTGGTTTCCGCTACCACAGCTCATCAGGCTGGCGCGTGAGGGCCGCATCGGCGCGGTCGGACCGCGCTTTTTCGGCGCGCCGACCAATCGCAGCCAGCGCGTGACGATCGAGACCGATGCGCCGGAGATTCTTGCGCGCTGCCGCGCCGACGAGATCGACGCCGTCGTGCTGGTGCCGAACTGTCCGGTGTGCCACCAGACCGTGAGCCTGGTGGCCCGGCATCTCGAAGCGAACGGCATCGCGACCGTCGTCATGGGCTGCGCCAAGGACATCGTCGAGCACGCCGCAGCACCGCGCTTCCTGTTCTCGGATTTTCCGCTCGGCAATTCCGTCGGCAAGCCGCACGACGCGGCCTCACAGGCCTTCACGCTCGAGCTCGCCTTGCGTGTCCTCGAGAGTTCACCAGCCGCACGGACGACCGTGCAATCGCCTTTGCAGTGGAGCGACGATCACGGCTGGAAGCGCGACTACAGCAATCCGGCCATGCTCGCGCCGGAAGAGCTGGCGCGGCGGCGCGCCGAATTCGATGCGCAGAAGGCGATCGCGCGGCAGGTTCGTGGAAAGCAGGTGTGAAAGCCACACTCGCGTGAAACTCGCCCGGGAATTTCTTCGGATAATGCTGATTGCGCTTGCCGTCCCGCTCCAGTTGCGCTTGAGTTCCCTTGGGTTTCAAGGGGGCAGTACCAAATGAGAGTTGTAGCGTTCGTAGCACTGTGCGCCGCGCTGGGAGGTTGCGCGTCCGTAACGCGGGGTACAACCGAGACGATCAGTGTCGCGTCGACGCCGTCCGGGGCCGAGGCCACGATCGCCGGTCTCGAAGCGCCGATGACCTGCACGACGCCCTGCTCGTTCGTCGCCAAGCGCAATGCCGACATCTCCGTCACCATCGAAAAGCCGGGCTACGAGACCCAGATCATCCCGTTGACCAAGGACATCCCGGCGACCGGCGCGGCCGGCTTCGCCGGCAACATCTTAGCGGGCGGCCTGATCGGCATGGGTGTGGACGCCGCGACTGGCGCGGCGACCGACCACAAGCCAAACCCGGTGATCGTCACCTTGCAGCCGCGCATGGCGGCGCCGGCAGGCCGTGCGCAGCGGCCGCCGCGGCGGTCGGCCCCGCCGCCGGCACAACCGGAGGCCGGGACCTAGCGCTCGCCAAGCCTGTCAGCCAGCCGCCGATTGCGCCTCGCCGGGCGTGACCGCGTCGACCGGCAGCGCGAAGGCCTCGACCCGGTTGAGCGGCTTCTTGTTGAGCAGCAGCCGGGTCACGTCGGGGCGAGAATAGTGTCCCGCCGGATCGGCGGCGTTCTTGGCGATGCCGATCATGCCGAGATCGATCTCGGCGATCAGCAACCCCTCCTGCTCCGGCGGCAGCTTCTCCGCAAGCGAAGAGCCGTCTGGACCGAAGATCGCGGCGTGGCCGCCGCCGACATGCAGCAGCGCGTGCTTGTCGGGCCGGTCACACAGCTCGTCGATCATCGCCTGCGAGACGGTGGCGCACGGCGCCAGCACGAAGCACGAGCCCTCGACGGCATAGACGCGCGAGGCGGCGTTGTTGACCTCGGCGCCGAGCGCCGGCGCGAACGGATCGTACAGCGAGAAGCTCGGCCACGCCGCGACATGCACCTGCTCGTTCTGGGCATACATCGCGTATTTCGACAGCGGCTGCAGATGCTCCCAGCAGCACAGCGCACCGATCCGGCCAATGTCAGGCCGGTCGTGCACGGCGAGATCGCTGCCGTCGCCCTCGCCATAGACGGTGCGCTCGGCATGGGTCGGCCGCAGCTTGCGGCGCCGGGCGATGGTCTCGCCGTCCGGGCCGATCAGCCATTGCGCGATGTAGAGGCTGCCGCCGTCGCGCTCGGACAGTCCCAGCACGGCCGTGAGCCTGGCCTTGCGCACGGCGGCGCGCAGCGCCTCGGCCTGCGGGCTGTCATAGGCCAGCGAATTGTCGAAATAGCGCTGCACGAAGCCACGGCCGATGCACCAGGCCGGCGAGTCCATCCAGATGTGCCAGGGATAGCCGGGGATGAAGACCTCCGGAAACGCGATCAGCTTGGCACCTTTGTCGGCCGCCTCCTCGATCAGGCCGATAGTCTTCTTGATCGAGGCGTCCAGGTCGAGCCAGGCCGGCGCCGCCTGCACCACCGCCACCTTGTATTTCGGATGTGCCAGTCCCATCCCGCGTCTCCCCTCTTCCGGATCGGCGGCGCCGCGCGCCGCATTCGCTGGGGAGTATTGACCTCGGCGATCATTCGCGCTCGTCTTGGAGGGAACGAAAACTCGACTGCGGCCGCCAGGGAGAGACCAGCCGGCCCAGAACTTGCTGCATTTCCGACGATCCACGCGACACAGAGGCGGAGGGAGACGGAGCGATGCCGGTCCTGTTCACCACGGAAGGAAGCCCGGGCCACCGCCGGCTGGCGCTGTGGCAGGACATCGTCTGCGACGTCTATGTCGGGCTCGACTGCACGTCTGATCTCGGCAGCGCGTTTCGGGGCTCGGTGACCCACACCGCGTTGGGACGGGCCGTCTGCTCCGAGGTCGCCTCGGACCGGCAGCGCGTGCACCGGACCTCGCAGCGCATCTCCCGGGCGGATGCCGACTTCGTCCTCGTCGCACTCGGGCGAGAGGGAATCGGCGGCGTCGTTCAGGATGGCCGCGACACCGTGATCCGGCCCGGCGAGTTCGCGATCTACGACACGACCCGCCCCTACGAGCTGCAGTTCGACGCCGCGTTCAAGCAGATCGTGTTCAAGCTCCCGCGCGAGATGCTGCAGCGCCGGATCGGCCCGACGGAGACCGTGACGGCGATCAGCTTCGGCCCCGATAGCCCGCTCCAGCCGCTCGCCCATGATTTCATCGTCAGGCTCTGCGAACGCGCCGAGCACATCGGCCCCGAGCATGCCGAACCTCTGGCCGACCAGGCTGCCGACCTGCTCGCCATGACCTTGGCCGAGCGGCTGCGCACACAGCCCCTGCCCGCCTCGAGCCATCGCGCAGCGCTGCTTTATCGCATCAAGGCGCACATCCGCACCCGGCTGCCCGACGCCGACCTCTCACTGCCGGAGATCGCACGCGAGCTCGGGCTATCGGCGCGCTACGTCAACGATCTGTTCTCGGACGAGGAGACGTCGTTCCAGCGCTTCGTGCTGGCCGAGCGGCTCAAGCAGTGCCGGCGCGATCTCGGCTCGCCGATGCTGGCGCATCGTCAGATCAGCGAAATCGCCTTGTCCTGGGGCTTCAACGATCTCTCGCATTTCGGCCGCGTGTTCCGCGAGCAGTTCGGCCTGTCGCCGCGCGAGTGGCGGCGCAGCGCCGTAAAGCGCTGAGCTGGCCGCAACGCGCCCGCCTCACGCGCTCGTGGCGCTGTTCGCGCCCTCGGCTTGTGCGCGGTGGCGACCGGCCGTCAGCGCGGCGGATCAGCGCGCAAGGCATCAACCAGCCAGTCACGAAAGGCACGCATCCCGAACGTCGGTTCTTTCGACTTCAACCAGGTCAGCCAATAAGAACCGGCGGCGACCTCAGCCGCAAACGGCCGGACCAGCCGCCCCGTCTCGAGCTCGCAGTTGAACATGGCGATCGGAACCAGGCCAACGCCGACGCCGCGCGCGGCCGCTTCGGCCATCGCGACGGAGCTGTCGAAGATCGGCCCCTGGATCATCGGGCATGGAGCGCCCGCGACTGCAAACCATAATGGCCATTCCTCGGCGCGATACGACCGCAGGAGATTTTCGCCCGCGAGGTCCGACGGCGCGCGCAGACGACTCGCCACATCGGGATGACAGACGGGCGACAGCGGGGCAGACATCAGATGGATGGCCTCAGTGCCGTGCCAGGAGCCGTCGCCGAAGCGAAGCGCGATGTCGAGCCCGTCTCCGGCGATATCGATGCGGTTGTTGTTGGTGAGGAGGCGCAGGTCGATATGGGGGTGCGTATCTCGAAAGCCGTCGAGGCGTTGCAACAGCCATCCCGTTGCAAAGGTGCCGACACAGCCGACGGTCACGACCTCGCGGGTTCCCTTCGCTTCGATGCGATCGATCGCGCCGCTGATGCGACTGAACGCATCGTTGAGGACGGGAAACAGAGCCAGGGCTTCGTCGGTCAACGTGAGGCCACGCGGCAGGCGCCGGAACAGGTGAGCGCCCAACATCTGCTCGAGCTGTTTCACCTGGTGACTGATCGCGGTCTGCGTGACCCTGAGCTCCAAGCCTGCCTTGGTGAAGCTCAGATGCCGGGCGGATGCTTCGAAGGCCCGCAAGGCGTTCAAAGGGAGATGGCTGCGGATGGGCATGATGACCAAGTTCTGCTCATGGCTCGACGAATAAATGATCGTTTGTCAGTCGTCACCTCGTTCGGCAGGTTCGCGCAGTCACTGGAGAATGAACATGCTGACGAGACGGCATCTGGGTCTTGGAATCCTCGGGATAGCGGCTGCGGCGAGCGGGCTGCCATCACCTGCGGCGAAGGCGGCGGCCGACCGAAGGGCGCATCTGGAAGGGGAACTCGCCCGCATCGAGCGCGAGAGCCTCGGACGGCTCGGCATCGCCGTCCTCGACTCCGAAAGCGGGTTCGAGGCGGGCCTGCGCTCGGCCGAGCGCTTTCCGATGTGCAGCACGTTCAAGTGTCTGGCTTCCGCGGCTGTCCTGAAGCGCGTCGACGCCGGCGAACTGCATCTCGACACGCGCGTCCCGTTCGAGGCGAAGGATCTCGTAACATATTCGCCGGTGACCAAGGAGCACGTCGGCCGCGGCATGACACTCGCCGAGCTCTGCGAAGCCGCGCTCACCCAGAGCGACAACACCGCGGGAAATCTCCTGTTGCGGCAGATCGGCGGTCCTGCGGGTCTGACGCGTTTTGCCCGATCGATCGGCGACGAGATCAGCCGCCTGGACCGCTGGGAAGTTGAGCTCAACGAGGCGCTGGCCGACGACCCTCGCGACACGACCAGTCCGGCCGCCATGCTACAGAACCTGCGCCGCGTGCTCCTTGGCGAGGTCTTGTCGACGAATATGCGCCAGCGATTGACGGACTGGATGATCGCCAACAAGACCGGCGACACTCGGCTTCGCGCCGGTGTGCCGCGTGACTGGCGCGTCGCCGACAAAACGGGCGCTGGGGACCGCGGCACGACCAACGACGTCGGCATTCTCTGGCCCCCGGGCCGCAAACCGGTTCTGGTCACGGCCTATCTGACTGGTTCACAGGCGTCTCCCGAGGATCGCAACGCAACGATCGCGAAAGTCGCGCGGGCGGTTGCAGACGTCGTGATGGGACAGGCTGGGTAGTTCGAGCATCCGGCTTCCGATCCCCTCCGGAAGCCGGACATCAGACCCAAGATGTTCGCCATGGCGGCGCAACGATTGGGCAGGCTAAGCTGCGGCCGGCCCACGTCATCGGAATGTGCGGCCGCTGCCGGGATCGATCCGATGCGCCGCTTTGCCATGAAGGCCCTGTTCTCCCTGCTGACCTTGCAGCGGGACGACGAGACACAGCTGCGCTGGGACCGGATCGTCCTGATCGGCTCGACCCTGGTGACGATCGGGCTGATCGCCCTATATGCCTATAGCAAGGCCGAGGGCCGCTGGTAGCCGGGCGCAAGACACGCGAGAACGAGTTCATGAGACGACGAATGGGGTCCGCCTGCCTGCTGCTGGCGTTCGCGTCGACCGCCAGCCATGCGCTGGACAGCGAGCAGAAGCGTGGAAAAGCGCTCTTGCAAAGCCTTTGCAGCCGATGCCATGCGGTAGGTCTCACAGGCGCCAGCCGGCACCCCGACGCGCCCCCGTTCAGGACCTTCGGTGACAGCAAGCTCTACGACGAGGATTTTGCCCAGCGGCTGCAGACCGGCCTGTCGACCATTCACAAGGACATGCCGAGCTTCCAGTTCGAGCGGCCCGAGGCGGAAGCCGCGGTCAATTATCTCAGGACCATTCAGGCCCGCCCCAAACGGCGGTGACGCGGCGGCGCGGTCCGCCGGCGTGGAACGGGGCTTGTGCGGCGCGGTTGCCCGTTCCCGTCCATTGCCCGCGGCCCGGCTGCGGCCGGAGCCCGCATGAAGACGCCGACGACCACGGGTCTGCACGCCGACGGACTGCCGCTGCCGCAGCGCACCTGGGCGATCGTGACGATCGCCCTCGGCATCGTGCTGGCCGTGATCGACGGCGCGATCGCCAATGTGGCGCTGCCGACGATCGCCCGCGACCTCAATGCGAGCCCTGCTTTTTCGATCTGGATCGTCAACGGCTATCAGCTCGCGGTCACGATCTCGCTGCTGCCGCTGGCCTCGCTCGGCGAGATCATCGGCTATCGGCGGGTCTATCTCGCCGGCCTCGTGCTGTTCACGGCTGCCTCCGCCTTCTGTGCGCTGGCCGACAGCCTGCTGCTGCTGACGCTCGCGCGCATCCTGCAGGGCTTTGGCGCCGCCGGCATCCTCAGCGTCAACTCGGCGCTGGTGCGTTTCACCTATCCGCACGCTCTGCTCGGCCGCGGCATCGGCATCAATGCGATGGTGGTCGCGGTCTCCGCCGCGCTCGGTCCGACCATCGCCGCCGGCATCCTCGCCGTCGGCAACTGGCCGTGGCTGTTCGCGATCAACGTGCCGCTCGGCATCGTCACCTTCGTCTTCGGCTTCCGCTTCCTGCCGCATACGCCGCGCGCGCCGCACATGTTCGATTGGCAGAGCGCGGCCTTGAGCGCGGTCGCCTTCGGCTTCCTGATCGCCGCCGTGGACAGCCTCGGCCATGGCGAGGCGCTGGTGACCTGCGCGATCGAGTTCGTCGTCGCCATCACGGCCGGCGTGTGGCTGGTCTGGCGCCAGACCCACATGGCCTCGCCGCTGCTGCCGCTCGACCTGCTGCGCATTCCAGTGTTCGCGCTGTCGATCGCGACCTCGATCTCGTCGTTCTGCGGACAGATGCTCGCCTTCGTCGCGATCCCCTTCTATCTCGAAAGCCATTTCGGCTATTCGCCGGTGCAGATGGGCCTGCTGATCACGCCGTGGCCGATCGCGGTCGGCCTGACCGCGCCGATTGCGGGGCGGCTGGTCGAGCGCGTACCAGCCGGGCTGCTCGGCGGCATCGGTCTCGTGATCTTCGCGTGCGGGCTCGGTGCGCTCGGCCTGCTGCCGCGCGAGCCGTCGGCATGGGATGTCGTCTGGCGCATGGCGCTGGCCGGCTGCGGCTTCGGCCTGTTCCAGACGCCGAACAACCGTACCATGATCGCCGCCGCGCCACGCGAGCGCGCCGGCGGCGCCAGCGGCATGCTCGGCACGGCGCGCCTGCTCGGCCAGACCACGGGTGCGGCGCTGGTCGCGATGTTTCTCGCGATCGATTCGACCGACGGCACGCGGCTGTCGCTCTTGACCGGCGTCGGTTTCGCGCTGGTCGGCGCGTTCCTGAGCATGCTCAGGCTGTCGCCGGCCGGCGCCCGCGGCGCCGAGCGCGTCCGCGTCCAAGACGGCCAGCGGCTGAAGGGCGAGTAGTGACAGCGATGACGGACTGGACGATGCTGGCCCTGCTCGCCCTCGCCGCCTTCGGCTCGGGCATCGTCAATGCGCTGGCCGGCGGCGGCGCGTTCCTGACCTTCCCGACCTTGCTCGCCGCCGGCATTCCCGCGATTGACGCCAACGCCTCCAGCACCGTCGCGCTCTGCCCCGGCCAGTTCGTCAGCGCTTGGGCCTCCCGTGAGATCTTGAACGACGCAAAGGCGCCCTGGCGCCACGACCTCGTGCGGCTGTCGATCATCAGCCTGATCGGCGGCACGCTCGGCGCCGTGCTGCTCCTGGTCACACCGTCGGCCGCCTTCAGCCGGCTGGTCCCCTGGCTATTGCTGTTCGCCACGAGCGTGTTCGCATTCGGCATGCGCTTCACGCCGAAGGATGGCGCGCGCTGGTTCGGGCCGCTGACCATCCAGGCGGTGCAGTTCGTGATCGCGATCTATGGCGGCTATTTCGGCGGCGGCATCGGCATCCTGATGCTGGCGGCCCTGGTGTTCTACGGCATGCGCGACATCCGCGCCATGAACGGCATGAAGGTGCTGCTCGCTGCGCTCATGAATATGACGGCCTCCGCCATCTTTGCGTTCTCAGGCCGCGTGCATTGGCTGGAGACGCTGACGATGATGGGGGCTGCCATGGTCGGCGGCTTCGTCGGCGCGCGGCTTGGCCAGATCATCCCGCCGGCCCATGTGCGCCGCTTCATCATCGCCGTCGGCTGCGGCCTGACGGTGTATTTCTTCGTCAAGCCGGCCTGAGCCGGACGTCGCATCAAAGAACCTCGCGTCAACGAAAAAGGCCGGCGCGATGGCCGGCCTTTCGTAGTCATCTCGTAGCGTCAGGCTTACGCCTTGACCAGCGGTCCCTTCGGCGCCGGCCCCTTCGAGCCGCCGCCGGACTTCGGCTTACGCTTGCGCGCGGCCGGCACTTCGGACTTCGGCGTGACGGGGCCCTCGACGAACTCGAAGCCGATCTTCTCCTCGACGCCGGATTCGTCCTTGACGAGGACGACACGGACATGCCCGCCGCCCTTCAGCTTGCCGAACAGCACCTCGTCGGCCAGCGGCTTCTTGATGTGCTCCTGGATCACGCGGCCCATCGGCCGTGCGCCCATCTGCTCGTCATAGCCGTGCTGGATCAACCAGCTCTTGGCCGGCTCCGACAGCTCGATCGTGACGTCGCGGTCGGCGAGCTGGGCCTCGAGCTGCAGCACGAACTTCTCGACCACCATGCCGATCACCTCGACGTTGAGGTGCGCGAACGAGACGATGGAGTCGAGCCGGTTGCGGAATTCCGGCGCGAACTGCCGGTTGATCGCCTCGTGGTCGTCACCTTCCCGCTTCGAGCGATGGAAGCCGAACGCCTGCTTGGCCATGTCGGCCGCGCCTGCATTCGTGGTCATGATCAGGATCACGTTGCGGAAGTTGACCTGCTTGCCATTGTGGTCGGTGAGCCGGCCGTGATCCATGATCTGCAGCAGCACATTGTAGAGATCCGGATGCGCCTTCTCGATCTCGTCCAGCAGCACCACGCAATGCGGATGCTGGTCGACGCCGTCGGTCAAGAGGCCGCCCTGGTCGAAGCCGACATAGCCGGGAGGCGCGCCGATCAGGCGCGACACCGTGTGCCGCTCCATGTACTCCGACATGTCGAAGCGCAGCAGCTCGACGCCCAGGGTCGAGGCGAGCTGCTTGGCGACCTCGGTCTTGCCGACGCCGGTCGGACCCGAGAACAGATAGCAGCCGATCGGCTTCTCCGGCTCGCGCAGGCCGGCACGGGCCAGCTTGATCGAGGCCGACAGCGAATCGATCGCCTTGTCCTGGCCGAACACCACGCGCTTCAGGGTCTGCTCGAGATGCTTGAGCACCTCGGCATCGTCCTTCGACACGCTCTTCGGCGGGATCCGCGCCATCGTGGCGATCGTGGTCTCGATCTCCTTGATGCCGATCGTCTTCTTGCGCTTGTTCTCGGCCAGCAGCATCTGCGCCGCGCCGGATTCGTCGATCACGTCGATCGCCTTGTCCGGCAGCTTGCGGTCATGGATGTAGCGCGACGACAGCTGCACCGCGGCCTCGATGGCCTCGTTGGTGTATTTCAGCCGGTGATAGTCCTCGAAATACGGCTTCAGGCCTTTCAGGATCGCGATCGCATCTTCGACCGACGGCTCGTTGACGTCGATCTTCTGGAACCGGCGCACCAGCGCGCGGTCCTTCTCGAAGTGCTGGCGATACTCCTTGTAGGTCGTCGAGCCCATGCAGCGGATCGAGCCCGAGGCCAGCGCCGGCTTGAGCAGGTTGGACGCATCCATGGCGCCGCCCGACGTCGCACCCGCACCGATCACGGTGTGGATCTCGTCGATGAACAGGATCGCATTCGGATGCGCCTCAAGCTCCTTGAGGACCTGCTTCAGGCGCTCCTCGAAGTCGCCGCGATAGCGCGTGCCCGCGAGCAACGTGCCCATGTCGAGCGAGAACACGGTCGCCGCCGCCAGCACCTCGGGCACTTCGCTGTCGACGATGCGCTTGGCCAAGCCTTCGGCGATCGCGGTCTTGCCGACGCCGGCTTCGCCGACGAACAGCGGGTTGTTCTTCTGGCGCCGGCACAGCACCTGGATGGCGCGGTTGATCTCGGAGTTGCGGCCGATGACCGGATCGATCTTGCCGTCACGCGCCTTCTTGTTGAGATTGACGCAATAGGTTTCCAGCGCCTCGCCCTTTTTCTTGGAGTCCTCACTGCCCTTGGTCTCGGTCTCTTCGTCGACGCCGCGCACGGGGCGGGCCTCGGACACGCCGGGCCGCTTGGCGATGCCGTGACTGATGTAGTTGACGGCGTCGTAACGCGTCATGTCCTGCTCCTGCAGGAAATACGCGGCGTGGCTCTCACGCTCGGCGAAGATCGCGATCAGCACGTTGGCGCCGGTCACCTCTTCGCGGCCCGACGACTGAACGTGGATCACGGCGCGCTGGATCACGCGTTGGAAACCTGCGGTCGGCTTGGCGTCGTCGCTGCCGTCCGTGACCAGATTTTCGAACTCGGTTTCGAGGTAGTTCACGAGACTGCCGCGCAGCTTGTCGAGGTCGACGCTGCATGCGCGCATCACGGCCGCTGCATCGGAGTCATCGATCAAGGACAGAAGGAGGTGTTCCAGTGTCGCGTATTGATGATGACGCTCGTTGGCGATCGCCAGCGCACGATGCAGGGATTGTTCAAGGCTTTGAGAAAAAGTCGGCATGCGCGTCCTCTGTGGCCCCTTGCCATCATGATCGCCGCCGCCCGGTCAGGCAACAACAACCTTCGTCAAATATAGTTATAACCGAGTGCGACAAAAGACCGGCCGAGCCGCTCGATTACGGGTTCACCGGATCGTCAATGCAAAACCCGTTCCGATTGCGGCAAATCGGGCTTGCGACAACCGAACGGCGCAGGCGGCCCAGCGCGGAGAGATAGGGACCGGAGCGGCCGTAATTCTTCGGGCGAAACGTGAAACCTGCCCGGATTGCGCCGACCTCGTCTGCAGCAATTTGCATCTGCGGCGACTTGCGATTCCGATTCGCCACCGCCACTTCTCCGGCGCGCCCGAGCAGCCGGAGCCCCCGGCCTCTGGCTCGCTATTGCACGCGTCGGCGGCTCTCTTCGCGGAGGGAGCCGGCTATTTCTTCTCCATCACACACTGCAACGGATGCTGGTGCTTGCGGGCGAAGTCCATCACCTGCGTCACCTTGGTCTCGGCGATCTCGTAGGTGAAGACGCCGCACTCCCCGATGCCGTGGTGGTGCACGTGGAGCATGATCTTGGTCGCGGCCTCGACGTCCTTGTTGAAGAACTTCTCCAGGACGTGAACGACGAACTCCATCGGCGTGTAATCGTCGTTCAGGATCAGGACGCGGTAGAGGTTGGGGCGCTTGGTTTTCGGCTTGACCTTGGTGATCACGGACGTTGCCGGGCCACCGGTGCCACCGGACTTGTTGTCGTTATTGCTCATCCTGGGCGCGGATCGGTTCAATCTGGAAGTTGGCTGCGACATCTTGCACGCGTTAGATATGGCTGCGAGGCCCCCAATAAAGAGTTTCCCTTGGAGGGTCGCTCAACTTGGAGGGTTGCTCAATAAGGGTTGCCCCGACCTGTCCCCTGCCGGGCCGCTTTCCGCCACCCGGTCCTGCTTTCCAGATCGCCTGTCCCAGCCGACCGGTCCGGTCGGACCGACGCCAGGAATATGGGTCAGCGACCGGTTTGCCGCAAGCGCAGGCCCAGGACGGACCGACGCTCCGGCAGGACCGATTCCCTGCCCCGGCGATGAGGTGCAAGGTTAATCAAACCGGCCGCATTTTACAAAGCCCATTCAGCGGGCATTGACAGGGAACCAGCTCGGTTGCGGGCGCGGCGCCACGCTGCGGGCATTGGCCCGGTGTTTCGCGGTTTCGATTTACCCGTCCTTGACGAAGCCGAACCGAAAACACCTGCAGAAAACCATAATTGGTGAGCGACATGACCGATGTCTCCTTCATTCGACTCTGCCGCCGCGCCGCCCGACGGTTTGCCTGCGACCGCGGTGGCAACATCTCCGTGCTGTTCGCCATCTCGCTCGTCCCTATCCTGGCCTTCGTCGGCGCAGGCGTCGACTACAGCCGGCTGAACGCCGCGCGGTCGTCGATGCAGGCCGCGCTCGACTCCACCTCGCTGATGCTGTCGCGCGACCTGGCGCAGGGCACCATCAGCGCAGCCGACGTCGGAACCAAGGCAAGCGCCTATTTCAAGGCGCTCTACACCAGCACGGACGCGCAGAACGTCACCGTGACGGCCAGCTATACCTCCTCGACCAGCTCATCGGCCTCCAACATCCAATTGTCGGCCTCCGGTCAGATCGTCACCCAGTTCATGAAGATCGCCGGCTTTCCGACCATGGACTTCGGCGTCAAAACGACATCGACCTGGGGCGACGTGAAGATGCGGGTGGCGCTCGCGCTCGACAATACCGGCTCGATGGCGTCCAGCGGCAAGATGTCCGCGCTGCAGAACGCCGTGGCCGGCAGCGGCGGGCTGATCGACCAGCTCAGCGCCCTCGCCAAGACCCCGGGCGACGTCTACATCTCGGTCGTTCCATTCGCCAAGGTCGTGAACGTCGGCGCCAGCAATTTCGCCAAGGACTGGATCGACTGGACCGACTGGCAGAATCCGCCCACGATCCAGCCCGCCAATGGCTCCTATCAGGCCGCAATCCCGAACGGCAGTTTCACGCAATCCCAATGGGACATGGTGGGACCGGGATCTTCCTGTCCGTTCAAGTCCGGCAACGGCTTCCCCTACTTCTCCTGCACCAGCGGCCCGGCGACCGGCAGCTCCAGCGCCTCCAAGATCCCGTCGAGCGGGACCTACAACGGGTACATCTGCCCGGGCTACGACTCCGCCTCGCACAGCTACTACAACGGCTGCTGGGACAGCGTGCAGACCAGCACGCGGGTGAACTGGTGCACCGGCAGCTACTGCAGCTGCCCGACCAGCGGCAGCAATCTTCCGAACAACACGTGCAGTTGCACGGGAAGCGGATCCAGCACGGTGTGCAAGGTCAACACCTTCACGCACACCTGGATCGCCAACACCAAGAGCACCTGGACCGGCTGCGTCGCCGACCGCACCCAGCCCAACGACGCGAATGCCGTGTCGCCCGCGACCTCCGACGTGACGACGCTGTTCCCGGCCAACCAGCACATGGAGAACAGCACCCAGTACTGCAACAGCACGGCCTCGACCAAGCTCGCGGAGATCGTGCCGCTCAGCTACAATTGGAGCTCGCTGAAGAGCGCCGTCAACGCCATGCAGCCCACCGGCGGCACCAATCAGGCGATCGGACTTGCCTGGGCCGTGCAGTCGCTGATTCCGAACGGCGTGCTGGCCGCGCCGGCGGAGGACGTCAACACCACCTATAATCGCGTCATCATCCTGCTGTCGGACGGCCTGAACACCGAGGACCGCTGGCCCGAATACGGCAACGGCTCGTCGCAAGCCTCGGGCAACCCGATCGACGCGCGCCAGGCCCTGCTCTGCTCGAACCTGAAGAACACCAAGGATTCGAAGGGCAACGCGATGTACACGATCTACACGATCCAGGTGAACACGAGCTCGCCCGCCGATCCGACCTCGGCCGTGCTGCAGAACTGCGCCAGCAGTCCCGACAAGTTCTACATGCTGACGAGCTCGAGCCAGATCGTGACCACGTTCAACTCGATCGGCACCGCATTGTCGAAGCTGCGGGTTGCCAAATAACAGAAGCGCCGGGCACCGACAGCGCTCCGCCTTCAGCCAACAAAAAAGCCCGGCGCAAGCCGGGCTTTGTGCTCCCTACAGGGCGCGAACGGTCAGTGCGCGGCCGGCGGGGTGAACTTGGCGGCGATGCCTTCCAGCGGCTTGAACGCCTGCTTGGCGAGATCCGAATACAGCCCGGCGATCTTCTGCGAATCGGCGACGAAGGTCTCGTAGGCCGATTTGGCGAACTCGGTCTGCACCTCGAGCACCTTGTCGAGCGACTTCACGCCCTGGAGCTTCTCGACGAACGACTTGGTGTCCTCGAACGACTTCTTGGTGTAGTCGCCATACGCGGTGGCGATGGCTTGGAGCCCGTTCTGCACGGTGGTCGCAGAGTTCACGACGGTCTCGAACTGCTCTTTGCCGTAGTTCTGAAAGTCTTCAACCTTAAACATGTGGCATTCCTTTCCCTGATTTTGAGCGCCCTCAGGGAAGCCCCGGCTCCCTGACGCATCCATAATATAGTGCAGCGCACAAAAAAATCAAGAATCTTGTGCAATGCACCATCACGGGCATTGCGGTCTTGATGCACCGTCAGGCGCCCCAACCCGGGCCAGTTCGGCGGAAATACCGACCGTCGGCGCAAGGTTTCTTTAATCCTTTGGCAACTCGACCGTCCTAACCTCTCCGGTGGTCCCGGCCAGCGTCGGCCGAACCGTAAAGCTGTTCTAAAACAGCGTCTTAACAAAACCTCAGTTCGAGCCCTTCGATGCTTGGCAGCGTCATGGCGCGATCGGGAGGTCCGACAGGCACGGTTACGGGGGCGTTCGGCACAATTTCGCCTTACGAGCCGGTGATCACGTCAGAAATTGGACGGGGATTTCATGCTTCGCAAACAAATGGCTTCCTCGCGCCTGTTGCGAGTTGGCGTCTACGGACTGATCACCCTCGCGACGGCAGCAGTGGTCACGGTCGACAGCGCGGAGGCGCGTCGGCGCCATCGGCAGCATCACGCGCGGCACTCGCCCCATAATGACGAGGGCAGCTACAGCCCGGCGTTCGCGTCGATCGTCGTCGACGGCAATTCCGGCGCGACGCTGACGGCGACCAATCCCGACGCCTCGCGGCACCCCGCCTCGCTCACCAAGATCATGACGCTCTATTTGCTGTTCGAGCGGCTCGATTCCGGCAAGATGAAGCTCGATACCGAGATGCCGGTGTCCGAGCACGCCTCCGAGCAGTCGCCGACCAAGCTCGGCCTGCGCCCCGGTCAGACGATCCGCGTCGAGGACGCGATCAAGGGCCTGGTGACGCGGTCGGCCAACGACGCCGCCGTGGTCATCGCGGAGGCGATCGGCGGCGACGAGGACGAGTTCGCCAAGATGATGACGCGCAAGGCGCGCTCGCTCGGCATGAGCCGCACCACCTATGTGAACGCCTCCGGCCTCCCCGCCGACGCGCAGATCACGACGGCGCGCGACCAGTCGATCCTGGGCCGCGCGATCCAGGACCGCTTCCCGCGCTACTATCGCTATTTCTCGACGGTGGTGTTCAATTATCGCGGCCAGTCGATCCGCAACCACAATCATCTTCTCGGCAATGTCGAGGGCATCGACGGCATCAAGACCGGCTATACCCGCGCCTCCGGCTTCAACATCGTGACCTCGCTGCGCCGCGGCAACCGCCACCTGGTCGGCGTCGTGCTCGGCGGCCGCAGCGGCGGCTCGCGCGACGCCATCATGCGCAACCTGCTTGCCGAAAACCTCGAGAAGGGCGCGACCCGGCGCACCGTGGCGGCGATCGGCGAGCGCGGCGGCTCCGACGGCGGCGATCCGAACCAGGGCACGGTGCAGCTCGCCTCCGCGGCGCCGGAGACGCCGGCCCCGAGCCGCGCCTCCAAGATCATCTCGACCCTCTCGGAAGCCACCGCGGCCCTGCCGCCGGCGGCACCGCGAGAGGCCAAGGTCGAGCCGGCGCCGATGACCTCCGGTGTGATCCAGAGCCAGCCGATGTCGATCGTTCCCGGCTCGACCGAGCCGATGAAGCCGGTCAAGGTCAGGACGGTCCAGGTCAAGGCCGGCGCGGTCAAGCTCGCGACCGCCGCGCCGCAGCCGGCCGCCCCTGCTCCCGCGCCCTTCGCTCAGCGCGTCGAGGCCATCGAGCCGGCGCCGCCGATCACCCGCGCCGAGGCCCCCCGTCCCGACATGCCGCCGCAGCCGCCGGGCCATGGCACCGGCAACGGCATTCTCGGCGTGCTGCCTGCCTCCAGCCTGCCGGCAGGCTCGTCGCAGGCCATGGCCTATGCGGCGCCTCCGGCCCAGCCGGCACCGACGCAGATCGCCTCCGCGAGCGCCGCGGCGGAGCTTCCGAGCAAGCCTTCCGTGACGCGGAGCGGCTGGATCATCCAGGTCGGTGCGCTGGACAACGAGGCCGAGGCCCAGAAGCGGATCGAGGCGGCCCGCAGCTCGGCGCAAGGCCTCCTCAGCAAGGCCGATCCCTTCACCGAGACGGTCGCGAAGGGTGACAAGACCCTCATCCGCGCCCGCTTCGCAGGACTCGATCGTGATCAGGCCGAGGCCGTCTGCAAGAAGCTGAAGCGCGCCGACATCTCCTGCATGACCGTGCACAACTAACGCCGGCACCGATCCTGTTCCGATGAGGCCCGCGCGACACAGCGCGGGCCTTTTCGTTTGCGGACCATGCGATCGATGACGGGACGCACGGCTGCAAACCACTCGTCAAGGATTTGCCGCTAGAACTTTTTCACCATGACGAACGATCGTGCCTGGCAAGGGCGAGAGCCGCAGGCGTCGACAAAGTTGCGTTGAAAGCGGGTTCGGTGTTGTGGCGTTGGTGGCGTTGCCGGAGTTAGCCGTGATGCGTACGAAGCAGAGTATCCTTGGCCTCGTTCACCCGGGCGGCGAGGTACGTCGACCCCCCTTGGTCGGGATGCAGTTTCTTCATGAGCGCACGGTGGGCCCGACCGATCTCGTCTCGCCCCGCGCCCGGCTGCAGGCCAAGGATCTGATAGGCCTCCTCTTCCGTCATTTTGGAGCTCGACGCCGCGCGTCCCTGCCGCCCTGCCGCATCGCGCTCCGCGTGCTGACGCCAAGCGGGAAACCGGCGGTCCAGATAAGTTTCAAGTAGAGCGACGCTGTCGGCATCGAGGCTCGGCGTCATCGCGGCGAGCTGCGGCAGATCGAACTCGTCCAGCGACCGGCCGGCATGGACGCCGGCGACGAAACGGCCCTGCATCTGCCCGCTGTCGTGATCGAGCACCATCTCGATGAATTGCGAGCGCACCCGCGAGTTCTGACCGGACGAGCGCTGCCCGCCCAGCCCGAACATGCTGCCGACATTGCCGAGCCCACCCGGTGACCAGCCGAGCAATCCCGCCCCGAACAGCCCGATCGGGATCGCCACCACCAGCTCGCCGCGGAGGCCGGTGAAGGCTGCCACCGCAAGGCAGCCGATGCCGCCGGCAAACTTGAGCGCGCGCGCCAGCGCCGCCGGATTCGCGTTCCGGAACATCTGCAGCAACAGATAAAGGGTGATGACGGCGACGGCGCCAGCGATCAGTGTCATGATCCGAATATAGGGCGTGTCGGGACAAAAAGCATGATCGGCTGCGTACGCGACCGGCAGGCTCGAGCCGGTGCGCCGGGCTTGATATTGGCGGCGGCCGAGATCGATCTCTACTTCATCTGCCCGATCAGGCGTGCCGCGCCCGCTTCGGAGCCGGCGAGCCGGAGCAGCGCCGCGCGACCACCGGCAGCATAGGCCGCGGCGGCGCGCAGAAGATCGCGCAACTGCGCGGATGCGCCGGGATCGAAGCGGCACCATGCTCCCCCTGACAGCCGCGCCATCTCGCGAAAAGCCTGCTCGGCCGCGGGCTCATTGCCCTCCTGGAACATGAACAGCGGGACCTTCAACAGCCCGAGCTCGCCGGCCTTTGCGCAGAGCACGTCGACATTCTCCTCCATCGCGTCGCCAACGAACACGACGGCGCGGATTCCAGACGCTGTCGCATGGCGTCGAGCCTCGGCAAGAACCTTGCCGATCTGGGTCTGGCCGCCGCGGCAATCGATCTTGCCCATCAGTCGGGCGAGCTCAGCGCTGTCGGAGATCCAGCCAGTGGCGCGGCATTCATCGAAACCCCGATAGTACACCAAGCGGATATCAAGGCTGCCGAGGGCGGCGGCCTCGCGAAACATGTCGGCCTGCAGGGCACAGGCCATGTCCCAGGTCGGCTGGCGGCTCAGGGTCGCATCAAGCGCAAAGACGAGACGACCTCTGGTTCCCTGAGCTGCAGGAGCCATGGCCTTGGCCTGCGCGACGAACGCCGCAACGGCGCCTGCCGTGGAGCGCGCATCGTCCGGCAACCGTTGCTGGCGCGAGCCATCGTCGGCCGAGGTCATCGGCGCAGAACCTGGCTTCGTACGACGATCGACCATACGCGCACCTTGCTCGGACGCGCATCATGTGGGCAGCCGGACGAACAGCGTCAATGACGGCAGCGGCCCATCTGCCGCATACGCCGTTCATTCCGCCCGTCGTGGTGGGCGGCAAGGGTCAGGCGAGGCTGGCGTGCACTCCGGCTTGCGCGCTCAATGCGTCAGTGGCTTGGCCGGCGTCGCGGTCTTGCCGACCGGCGCATAAGGCGCGACGGGCCCCGGATCGAGCAATGGTGTCTTGGTCTTGACCGGCCCGATGTCGCTGCTGCTGTCGCTGTCGGCGAGGAACTTGTCCAGCATGGCCTGGATCGACGACTTGGCGTCGTCGGGTCCGGTGTCGCGCATGTCGTTGTGCTGGAAGTCCGTGTTGACGACCGTGATGCCTTCCTTCTCGCAGATGTCGTCGCTCGGGATCACGCCGGGATCGGTCTTGAATTGCGGGTCCTTCGAACGGAACGACAGGATCTTGAACTTGCCGTCGGTGACGAACGGGACGCGGAGGTTGTCGAGCGTGACGACCTTCCGGACGTCTTCGGGATACTGCTTGGCGAAATACATCGAGATGTCGCCGCCCATCGAATGACCAACCATCGTCAGATGATCATAGTCGGCGTTCGGCTGCACTTGGTGCATCTGCTCGACGGCGAACCGGATGTTGGCGACGCCGCGCTGGATCTGCGGCAGGCGGCCGACATAGGGCTCGCCGACCTTCGTCACCATCGGCGCATCGGTCGGCAGGTCGTGCTGGATGCTGACCGCCATGTAGCCGCGCGCAGCAAATACGTTGGCCAGGAACGAGTACTCGGTGAACTTGACGGTGTTGCCGTGATTGAGGATCGCGACCGGCAGCTTGACCATGCCGGCTTCGGCCTGCATCTCCTTGTCGCGGCGTACGGCCACGGCGACTTCGACCAGACGGTTGTCGCGCGAGGCGTCATAGAACCTGATGGTCTCGTGCCGGATCGCCCACTTGCTCGCGGTGAAGTAGCCGACGGCCGCCAGCACGCTGACAGACACAAGAACGGTTATTCCACGCTTCATGTTCGTCCCTCGGGAGCACAATCAAAGGTAGTTTTGAACCTGTAAGACTCTCGCGACCCGTTCTGTTTAATATATGTAACGGCGCTGTGACAGGAAGACCAAATGTTGTGTATCGGTCGCCCGTTCGTTGTGCGCCGCACCTAGTTGCTGTGCAGCATAGCGGGTTCCGTCGCCCGTCTCTGTAACTTGAGCCCTGAACGTCAGGTTCAAATCAGTCATGAATTTGACGGTAATCTAGCGAAGTTGGCGGCCGCGGCGTTGACCTGAGACAAATCTTCCTCGTCCGCCCCAAGCAGGCTGAACGCGCCGTCCCCCCCTGTCACGCGGATTGTTAACCAAGCGGCGGGCGCACGTTCAACGCGCACAATGTCTCAGGCGCGGCTTCGCCGGACTGCGGACGGTATTCAGGCGCTGATGATGTCGTGCAGGTCGAGCGGCTTGTCGACCTGGGCGAACCATTCGGCGCGGTTCGCGGCGCGGCGGCGGCCGCGCTCGTCCAGCGGCAGCTTGAGCTGCCGCAGCAGGCTGGTGACCTCCTCCCGGGCCGTGACGTGGCCGAGATTGGGGCGGGTGCCCAGGGTCGCTTCGTCGATGTCGTCGAGCGCGGTCAGTCCGCGCGGGAAGAACTCGCGATAGACGACGCGTTCGGCAAAGCCGTCGATGGCGCGAAAGCCGAGCCGCAGCGACAGGTCCTTGAGGCCGTCGGCGACCAGTTGCTTGTTGCGGGAGCCGAGCATCGACAGCCGGTTGCGGACCACGATCCAGTCGGTCATCGCACCGTCCACCTGGCGGCGCTTGCGCCGGACGTCACGCACCATCTCCGCATAGTGGCTCTCGCCGGTCACGGCATAGGTCGCCGGATCGACCGTTCCCAGCACGTCGAAGTCGAGGAAGCTGTCGTTGATCGGCGTGACCAGCGTATCCGCCATCGAATGCGCCAAGCGCATCAGGTAGCTGTCGTTGCCGGGCGTATCGATGACGATGAAATCGAACGAGCGTTCGACGGCGCTCACCGCCTCCATGAACTGCTGGAACTCGGCGTTCTCGTTCTCGTCGATCTGCAGCGTCCGGCCGAGCTGGATGCAGTAGTGCGTGGGCAGCTCGAGGCGCAGGCCGGTGCGGCGCGCCCAGGCGCTGCGGTTGTTGATGTAGTGGGTGAAGCTCTGCTGGCGACAGTCGAGATCGATCGTGGCGACGCGCTGGCCGGCCTTCAGGAGTGCCACGGCGATGTGCAGGGCGGTGGTCGACTTGCCCGACCCGCCCTTCTCGTTTCCAAGCACAACCACGTGGGCCGAGCCCGATTGTCCTTGGCTAGTCTGCACCAGCATGTTGTCGACCTCTTACGATCATCTTCGAGTCACGGTCGTCTGCGGTCAAGTGAAATGCATCGTCATCGTGAATCCCACGGGGGACGCATCCTCCGCTACTACTTGACGCGCGCGTTTACCAACTCCGCATCGGACGCGGAGACGTGCTAACAGGCGTATTCAAGTATGCTGAGCGGCGTGTCGCGTCCTTGTTAAGGGCGGTCGCCCGAGCGTCAAGACCGAACAGAGCAACCGCAATTTTTCGCTGTGAGATCGAGCAAAAATGTCACGAAGCCCTCGCATCGCCCGCACCGTTTCCGCCCTCCGCCGCGAGCTCGACAGCTTGCGCGCGAGAAAGGCCAGCATCGCGCTCGTGCCGACCATGGGCGCGCTGCATGAAGGCCACATCTCGCTGGTCAGGCTGGCGAAGCGCCGCGCCGACAAGGTGGTCGTCTCGATCTTCGTCAACCCGACTCAGTTCGCGCCGACGGAGGATTTCGGTTCCTACCCCCGGACCTGGAAGGAGGATGTTGCGAAACTTGCGGCCGAGCGCGTCGATCTGATCTGGCATCCCGACGCGAAGGCGATGTATCCGGACGGGTTCGCGACGCGGGTCGTGCCGGAAGGCGCGGCATTGGCCGGGCTGGAGGATCGCTTCCGTCCGCATTTCTTCGGCGGGGTCGCGACCGTGGTCGCCAAGCTGTTCACGCAATGCCGGCCGGACGTCGCGATCTTCGGCGAGAAGGACTATCAGCAGCTCCGCGTCGTCGCCCAGATGGCGCGCGACCTCGATCTCGGCGTCCGCGTCGTCGGATCCCGTACGGTGCGCGAACGCGACGGGCTCGCGATGTCGTCGCGCAATGTCTACCTCACTGCAGACGAGCGGCGGGCGGCGCCGACGCTGCACCGTGTCCTGAAGGAGCTGGCGGCCCGGCTGCGCGCCGGCGACGACATGCAGCCGGCGCTTGGGGACGGCGCCGCCGCGATCACCCAAGCCGGCTTCGCCTTGGACTATCTCGAGGTCCGCCACGCCGAGACGCTGGCCCCCATCGCCCCGAACGAGTCAGGACCGATACGCATCCTGGTCGCGGCCAAGATCGGAACCACGCGACTGATCGACAATATCGCCGGCTGAGCCGCCGGGAAATCAGCGGCTCGCCAAGACCGCGAGTGCTCCTTCGCCCGCAAGGGCAGAGGCAGCGGCAACTGACGCCGGGTAGAGCGTACGCTCTGCCCTTGCGATCGAGTCTGAACTTCCGCCCCGGCGTGAGATGCTCACGTGCAACACCGGCAACTCGTCGAGCGGCTACAGCAGGCCGAGATCGCGCAGCTCGCGGCGCAGCGGCTCGGGCATGGCTTCGACCCCCGCCGCACTGGACTTGCCGAGATCGGCCGGCGCATCCTCGGTCGTCAGATAGCGCCACCCCTGGAACGGACGCATCGGCCGCGGCGACACCGCGATCACCTTCGGCTGCATGATGATGCGGCACCGCCCGATGCCGTCGCCGTCGCGGAACGGCTCGATGCCGACGATCTTCTCGCGCGCGGCGACCTCACCGCGGATCACCCAGTACAGCGAGCCGCCGGCGAGGATGTCCTCGACTCGTTTCGGCGTCATCCGCGTGACATGGACGTGCTGCTGCGGCAGGCCCTTCTTCTTGGCCGCGAGCATGCGCTCGGCGATCCACTCCTTCAGCTCTTTCACGGACTCGCAGCCGACGGCGAGCTTGATCAGGTGCAGAGGCATGATGGCGGTTCGACCAGCGGGATCTATTCGTTGTTGGCGGCCGGCTCGGCGGCGTCAGGCGCCGCCTGAGGCGCCGCGGCAGCCGGCGGCTTCGGCTTCGGTGCGGCCTTCTTGGCCGCCGGCGGCGCCTGGGCGTGGCTGGCAGCCACTGTCGGCGGCGCTGCCGGCGACGGCGCAAGCTGCGTCGGCGGCTTCGGCGCAGCGGCTGCCGGTGCGACCGAACGCGTCGAGGCCGTCGGCTCGGGATTCATGATGCTGACCGGCGGGGTATTGGCCGAGCTGGGAAATTCCGCGGTCGTCGGCTTGCCGCTCGGCGCCGACGGCGCCTGCCCTGGAGGCGCCAGTCCCGCAAAGGTTCCAGCGACGGGCTGGCCCGGGGCCGCATTCCACTGCGAGGCGTAGCGCGTCACCAGCCCCTCATAGGTCCGCCCTTCCATGTTGTTCATCAGTTGCTGGCGATCGCCCACGGCACGGAACATCACGCAATCGCTCGGCGTGCAGCGGTCGCGCGTCAGCAGCACATAGGCCATCAGGCCATAACGATCGCGCTCCACGGCGCGGCGCAGCGCCAGCAGCTCGGCGGTCATCACCTTGTTGGCGCTGGCGACGTCGCCCGCCTGGGACAGCCGGCTCAGCATGCCCGCCGCATAACTGACGGCCGCGGCCGTCATCTCGGCCGACCCGAACAGGCTCTTCTCGCAATTCGCGAGCACCAGGTCGCCGGCGAGATCATCCACGCAGGCCAGAGCGGGCGGCGAGAAGCTGACGGAGGCGGTCGCCGCAGGATCGCCATTGGCGCCGCGCGGGCTCGCATCCTGGCTCCGCATCATCGACGCCACCGCAATCCCGACCGCCAGCAGCGTGATCACCGTCAGCGCGCCGTTGGCGACCGATTTCTCGGCCCTGAGCAGGGTCATCAGGACGATCAGTGCAAAGAAACCCGCCGCGGCAACGGTGAGCCACATCGGGAACGCCGGTGAGTTCAAGAGCTGATCCAACGAGGAAGGCCAGGTCGAGTTCATGCGCGCTTGTTCCTGACGTGGGCCAGCGAGAGCGGGCCCGATGGCGTCCCTACATGGGACGGCCGTGAAACGATCATCAAATTCAAATGATCACCCGATCGATTGCGGCCCCACCACGACAATAGGACGATTCCATGCGCCTGCGGGCGCCGGATGGTGTGGAGCTACCCGCTATCCCCAAAGGGATCGCGCAGCAATCGTCAGCGTCTCGCGCCACGGCTCCCGAACGCGTGGCAACTCCCCCTCTCGCTTCGGCTACGTCTCCGGCGGCCGCCTCCGCCGACGCGGCACGTCATCCTCAAGACAAGGCCAATTGGCTCTCTCTGGCAACCCGCTCAAAGGCTTCCGTCGAGCTTTTGATCCGATACTGGCAGTCGTCGTCTTCCGTCGGAAGCTGGCGGATGATCTCGTAGGTGCCGGTGGCGGCCGGACGCGAGACGTTGCTCGCGGTAAAATAGACGGTCGATCCAATGGGGAACTTGTGTTTCAACGCCCTCTCCTGCTCGCGTGCCGGCAAGAGCCCCTTGTCCCGCTGCCCGGGCCGGCGTGTCTTTATAAATATCGCGCTTATATCACGCCGCCGCCCGCCCTGACCAGCGACCTCACGACATGGCAAACACGGAGATTGCGAGAGTCTTCAACGGGATGACGCCGTAGGCGGTATTCCTGGACGAGCGCGTCGGGGCTCGCTCGTCCACCGCAGACCATATCGTGAACAGGCGACGCCGTTCAGACTTTCTCGACCCGGTCGATGATCCAGCTCTCCGCAAGTCCGTCCTTCACCCACGCCGCGAACTCCGGCATCGCCATCATCGTGTCCATGTAGGCGCGGGTCTCGGCGGCGACCGGAATGGCGAAGCTGTGGAAGCGCGTGACCACCGGCGCGAACATGGCATCGGCCGCGCCGAAGCGGCCGAACAGGAACGGCCCGCCATTGCCGTAGCGGGCACGGCAGTCGCGCCAGATGTCCTCGATCCGGGCGATATTGGCCTTGGCATCGGCGGACAGCTCCACCGGCCGCACCGGCCGGTGCAGGTTCATCGGGCATTCGTTGCGCAAGGCCGGGAAGCCGGAGTGCATCTCCGCGCAGACCGATCGCGCGTGGGCGCGGGCAGCGGCATCGGCGGGCCACAGCCCCGCTTGCGGGAAACGCTCTGCGAGATATTCGATGATCGCGAGCGAATCCCACACGCTGATCGCGCCATCGATCAGGATCGGCACCTTGCCGGCCGGGGAATGCTTAAGGATGCGCGCCTTGTCGGCGGGATCGTCGGTGTAGAGCGGGATCACGATCTCCTCGAAGGCGATGTCGCAGCCGCGCAGCGCCAGCCACGGCCGCATCGACCATGAGGAATAGTTCTTGTTGCCGATCACCAGCTTCAGCGTCATGTCCAGCCGTCTCCGTGTTCAGGCGTGCATGGGCCGCGCCGTGTCGGCCATGGGAGCCTTGCCTTCCAGGACGCATACAGGATCGGCGGCGGCCGCGTCGACAGCGACTTGCTCCGATTTGCGTCCCCTTGCGCGCAACACGATCAGCGCGTGAAGTCCTGCGGCGTGAACGACATCTCGATCACCTTCCACTCGTCATAGCGATCCCGCGGCAGCATCGAATAAGGCTGGCAGGCGTTCAATGCCTCGACGGCGCTTTCCTTCAGCTGCGCAGCCTTCAGCGGTGCGATCACCTCCCTCACCTCCGGCTCCGTCGCCAGCCGCCCGTCGGGCGTCATTGCGAAGCGCAGCCTGACCATGACCCGGTCGGACGGTGACATCGAAGCCGAAAGACGGGCGCAGCTCCTGACCCGCTGACGCAGCGCCGTCTCCAGATTGGCCGCGAGGTTGGTCGTCGCGGCCGGCCCGGCGTCCTTGGCATCGTCCGGGCCGATTGCCGGCGGCAGCGGCGAAAGCGGCTCCGGCAGGCCCAGCATGACGCCGTATTTCACCGTGATGTCGGGCTCGGGCGGTACATAGCTCGGCGCCGGAGCCGGCACAGGCGGCGGCAAAGGCTTGGCGGCCGACTTCGCCTCCGCCTTGGCGGCCGTCTTCACGGCCTTGGACGGCGGCATCGGCGAAGGCTGCGGCAGCGCCGGTGAGGGAGACGGCGGCTTCGGCATCTCCTTCGCCTCCTGCACCGGTGGCTGCGCCGGCTCAGGCGCCGGAGGCGGCGCGGCGGCCGCCGGCGACGGGCTCGGCGCCGGCTGCGGCAGCGTCAGCTCGGGCGATGGCGACGGCACCGGCTCCGGCGTCTTCTGCGGGTCGTCGGCATCGACGATGTCGACGGCAACCTCGTCAGTCCTGGCAATCTCGTAGGGACGTACCGTGGTCGAGACCACGACCCCACCGGCGATCAGGAGATGCGCGAGCACCGATGCGGCGATGCCCCAACGGATGAACTGCCAACGTTCCATGCTGCTTCACTTGCGCCCGCGCCTGACCGAACGCCGGACCGATTGCCTGGGCTGCGCGCGGTCTCGCCGATCATTGGCAGGGATTGCAGCGCCAGCCGCCATCCGGCCCGCCGGCCGCGCCTGCCATGTCGGTGTCTAGCATAGCGGCGCGGGCGCCGCCCTCAATCCCATTTCGGCGCAAAGGCGAAGTTGGTCATCCGTCCTTCGGGACTGCCCATCGCGAAGATGTCGGCCATGTCCTGCTCGGACAGCTCGAAATCGAACACGTCGAGGTTCTCGGACAGCCGTTCGATCTTCGAGGTGCGCGGGATCGCCACCACGTTCTGCTGCACCAGCCAGCGCAGGCAGATCTGCGCCGGGCTCTTGCCATGGGCGCGGCCGATCCGCGTCAAGGTCGGATCGTTCTTGATCTTGCCCTTGGCGATCGGGCTGTAGGCGACAAGCGCGATGCCATGGCGCGCGCAGGCATCGCGGACCTTGGTCTGATCGAGATAGGGATGATACTCGACCTGGTTGCACACCAGCGGCTCGGGCGATGCCGCCACCGCCTCGTCGAGCAAGGCAACCGTGAAATTGGAGACGCCGACGTGGCGTGCGAGCCCGAGCGTCTTGGCATGCGCCAGCGCGCCGAGCGTCTCGGCCAGCGGCACGTGCGGGTTGGGCCAGTGCAGCAGCAACAGGTCGACCTCGGAGACGCGCAGCCGGACCAGGCTCTCCTTGGCCGAGCGCTCGAGGTCGTGCGGCGCGAAATGCGTGGTCCACACCTTGGTTGTCAGGAACACCTCGCTGCGCCGGACGCGGGACGCACGCAGGCCCTCGCCGACCTCGTGCTCGTTCTCATAGACCTGCGCGGTGTCGATGTGCCGGTAGCCGAGCGTGAGCGCCTGCTCGACGATGCGGCTGCAGGCGCGCCCGCGCAGCTCCCAGGTTCCGAGACCCAAAGCGGGAATTCCGGCACCATTGGCCTCGATCATCAGCATGGCCGTGCACTCCAGAGCGCGTGCAACATTATGTAGGCACACGCTGGGCGTTGCCAACGCACGACCCGTGTTTGGCTTAAGTCTTGGCTAAGGCGGCAAACACCGTCTCGGGCGCGTGCGCGATGACGGTGAGCAGCGCGCGCGCCGGGCCGCGCGGCATGCGCTTGCCTTGCTCCCAGTTGCGGATGGTCTCGACGGGCACGCCGAGCTTGGCGGCGAATTCCTGCTGGGTCAGCTGCACCCGCCGCCTGAGGTCGCGCACTTCGAGCGGAGCCGCGGGCGCCAGCGGAATCTCCTCGCCGTCACGCAGCTCCACGATCCGTCCATCTGCCTTCAGCCGCAAGCGTTGCATCGTCCGACTCCGTCTCGAGCGACAGTCTCGCCGAACCGCGTTAAGGCCGGATTAACGATATAAGTCGTTCAGGGATTGCGCTTATTTCAAGCCGAACCACAGCGTGGCGATGCCGAGAAACGAGAAGAAACCGACGACGTCGGTCACCGTCGTGACGAAGGTTCCCGAGGCGACGGCCGGGTCGGCGCGGACGCGTTCGAGCACCATCGGAATCAGGATGCCGCCGAGCGCCCCCGCGACGAGATTCGAGATCATCGCAAGCCCGATCACGATGCCGAGCCCGGGCATCTTGAACCACGCCACGGCGGCGATGCCGGTGACGAGCGCGAAGGCCAGACCATTGACGAGCCCGACCAGCCCCTCGCGGATCACGACCCGCATCGCATTGTTCGGCCCGAGCTCGCGCGTCGCCAGCGCGCGCACCGCGACCGTCATGGTCTGGGTCGCGGCATTGCCGCCCTGGCTGGCGACGATCGGCGCGAGCACGGCGAGCGCCACCATCTGCTGCAACTGGCCCTCGAACAGGCCGAGCACCGATGACGCCAGGAACGCGGTGGCGAGATTGATCAGCAGCCAGTTGAAGCGGCCCTTGGCGATGGTCCAGACGCTGTCGGACAATTCCTCGTCGCCCGACACGCCGCCGAGCGCCTTGAAATCCTCGTCGGCCTCCTCCTCGATGACGTCGACCACGTCGTCGATGGTGATGACGCCGGCCAGCCGGTTATCGGCATCGACCACGGGGGCCGCGACCAGATTGTACTTGCCGAACAGCCGCGCCACCTCGGCGAGATCGTCGGTGACGGTGACGCGACGGCGGTCCTCGTCGATCAGATCGGCCAGCGGAACCGGACGGCGGGCGCGCAGCAGCGCATCGAGCGACACCGCGCCCTGCCAATGCCGTGCGTCGTCGACCGCATAGATCTCGTAGAACCGCTCGGGCAGATCCGGCGTCTCGCGCATGTAGTCGATGGCCTCGCCGACCGTCCAGCCCAGTGGAACCGCGATGACCTCGCTCTGCATGCGGCGGCCGGCCGAGCCCTCGGGATAGTCGAGGCTGCGCGCCAGCGCGTCGCGCTCCGACGGCGGCAGGCGTTCGAGGATCTCCTCCTTGTCCTCCTCGTCGAGGCTTTCCAGCAGCTCGACCGCATCGTCGGATTCGAGCTCGCGCACGCCCTCGGCGACGGTCGCAGGCTCGAGCTCCTCGAGGATCTCCTCGCGGACCGCGTCGTCGACCTCGTTCAGCGCGGAGAAGTCGAAATCGGTGCCGGTCAGCTCGACCAGCCGGACACGGTCGTCCGGCGCGAGCGCCGCGATCAGGTCGCCGAGATCGGCCTCGTGCAGCTCGGCGACCTCGGCGCGCAGAAACGCCTCGTCCTCGGCGGCGATCGCCGCCGTGATGGCCGCGATGAATTCGGCGCGAATCTCGCCGGATTCGGTGCGCATCGGCGCGCGATCGCGTAGAGTAGCATCAGCATGGGCAACGTCCGATGTCTCGTTCATGACGTGCCTCACGCGCTTGATTTCAGAGCAAATGGTCTGATTTGTGCTTTCACGCATTACATAATCGGCAACAGCGAGCGCAACGGGAAAAGATGCGGCTTTGGCGACCGATGACGGGATGGGTAAACGCGGCCGGCGTCGTGGTGGCGCTGCTTGCGGCTGACGTCGCCGCAGCCGCGCCCGCCGCATGCCCGCGCGAAGGTACGCTCGGCACGTCGCGCATTCTCACCGTCGATCCCGCGACACATCCGCGCGTCGGCCTGAAGAGCTTCCCGGACACGCTGCCGCTGCACGACGGCGAGGTGGTGCTGACCTTCGACGACGGTCCGTCGCCGCCGATGACCGACAAAGTGCTCGCCGCGCTCGCCAGGGAATGCGTGCGCGCGACCTTCTTCCTGGTCGGCGAGCCTGCGTCGCGCCGCGCCGCGCTGGTGCGGAAGATCGCGGCCGAAGGCCACACCATAGGCCATCACACCTTCACGCATGCGAATCTCGCGCACATCACGCCGGGACAGGCCGTCGATGAGATCGATCGCGGCATCGGCGCCGACGAGAAGGCGCTCAACGGCGCGGAGACGACCACGCCGTCGACGCCATTCTTCCGCTTTCCCTATTTCGAATCGACACCGGCGACGCTCGACCTGCTGCAGTCGCGCGGCATCGTCGTGTTCGGCGCCGATCTCTGGGCCAGCGACTGGAACCCGATGTCACCGCAGCAGACGCTGAAGCTGCTGACCACCCGGCTGAGCCAGGCGCGCAAGGGCATCATCCTGCTGCACGATCCGCAGCCGCGCACGGTCGCCATGCTGCCCGCGTTCCTGCGCTACCTGAAGAACCACGGCTATCGCGTGGTCCATGTGGTTCCGAAGCAGCCGGCAGATGTGCATCACGAGCAGCATAGCGAGCGCCCTTCACCCGCGCCGACGACGCCGAACGAAGGTGGTTAATCCGTCGTTCAGGACCCCTGTCTACGCTCGACTGCCGTGATCACGGCGATTTCCGCCGCTTGCAATCCGGCAACAGCCGCGTGCAAACCGGAACCCGGAACGATGTCATCTCGCGACAGCCGAACATCCCTGCTATGTCTTGGCGGTCGCTTGCCCGTCCCGCGCGGCTGCGACACATCATCGAGCGTCGAAGACCCTGGCCGAAGGGGCCGGGACGGTGAAGGGAATGTGAGCAGCGTGATGCGTGATCGTCAGTGGGCTTGCGTCGGACGGCCAACATGGTTCGCAGTGCTGTTGGGCACCGTCGCCTGCGTCGCCTCCAGTGTCGGATCGTCAGCCGCATCGGCGGCCGATTGTCCCGGACACCCGAACGCGCTCGGCACGTCGCGCGTCCTGGTAGTCGATCCGCACGAGCATCCGCGCCTGGGCGCGATGCAGTACAAGGCGACGCTGCCGCTCAAGGATCACGAGGTCGTCATCACCTTCGACGACGGGCCGCTGCCGAAATACAGCAATCGGGTGCTGCAGATTCTCGCCGACCAATGCGTCAAGGCGACGTTCTTCACCATCGGCCGCCAGGCCAAGGCCGATCCCGAGGGCGTGAGGAAGCTCGCGGCCGCCGGCCACACCATCGGCACCCACAGCCAGAACCATCCGCTGAGCTTCAACAAGATGACGCTCGAACAGGTCCAGCCGGAGGTCGATCAGGGCGTCGCCTGGACGAAGGCCGCGCTCACCGATCCCTCCGCGCTGTCGCCGTTCTTCCGCGTGCCCGGCCTGCTGCGCGGTGACGCCGTGGAGAGCTACGCCGCCTCGCTCGGCCTGCAGGTCTGGAGCGCCGATTTCCTGGCCGACGACTGGCGAAGCATTTCCGGCGCCAAGGTCTACGAGCTCGCGATGAAGCGGCTGGAGGCGCGCGGCAAGGGCATCCTGCTGCTGCACGACATCCAGGCCCGCACCGTCACGGCGCTGCCGAAGATCCTCGCCGATCTCAAGGCCAAGAACTACAAGATCGTGCACGTCGTGGCGGCAACGCCGGACCGGCCGGCGACGCCGACCGAGCCCGAGGATTGGCTGGTGCATCGTCCGTCGGACGAGACCCCGGTGGCGCATTGGCCCAGGATCGCGCCCGTCGATCTCGCCGGCGCCGAAACACGCGCCCGCGCCAGGCTGGACGATTTCGGCATTCTCGACGTGCCCGCGGCCGTCACGCACGGCGCGCAGAAGCCGGCATGGCCGCGTCCGCCGCTCGCGCCGCGCCTTGCAGCGCCGGCCTTGGCAGCGCCGGCGCCCAATCTGTTCGCATGGCCGCCTGTCGCGCCGCTGTCGGCGCAGCGGCATCAGCTCGCCCGGCTCGAGAGCCCGGCCCCGAAGGCGGCGACTGCCAAGCCGGCGCCGCGTCCGCTGCGCCTCGCCAGCCTCAGGCGACGCTGAACATTCGCAGATGTTGCACGCGGGGATGCGGCACGATTCGCTCGCCCTCGCCTTCGGCTGCTCGAGCTCGATATCGCGGCGATCGGCCTGATGCACACCGCTCGCGGTGCGACCGGTCAGTTCGAGACCAGCTTGCTGACGCAGAGGATGACGGCGGCGGCCAGGAAGAACAGGTCGATGTAGGATTTCTTCTCGCCGTCCTTGCGCAGCGATCCGACGTCGGACACCACCTGCCTGCTGACCACCTGCCCCACCGGCCCGTCGCCGAGCATGCCGGCCAGCCGGCGGACGTCCGATTCCATCTTCTCGATCCGTCCGAAGAAATGGAAGGTGCGCACCACCGTGACGGCGCGCATGCCGGCATAGATCAGCACCACGAGCGCCAGGACGGCGCGGTTCTGGTACTTCTCGATGTAGTTCAGGCTGAGATAGACGGCCGCGAGAAATACGAAATTCGAGATGAAACGGTACACGAGGCCCGTGAAGTTCATCTGCTCCCCCACATGATGTTCGGATCACTGGCCGACGACAGAACTCACGAAACGCGTTTCGCCCCCGCGTCCTGGTTCAACCGGCGTCACCCTAGGAGAGCGGGCTTGCGAATTCGTGAAGTGGAAATTTTGCAGCGCCAGAACAGGCCCGCTTGGTAAACAAGGGACTGCCCGGAGAGCGCCGCTGCAGCCTGCAATTGCAGGGCTGCAGCAGCTCTCGCAGCTATGCGCCGAATCGCGCCGGCGCGCAGGCGGCGACGTCGACGCTCGGCGCTTCGCCGCTCATCAGCTCGGCGAGGATGCGTCCCGTCGCGGGCCCCAGCGTGAAGCCCTGGTGGCCGTGGCCGAAATGCAGCCACAGGCCCTTGTGACGCGCCGCCTGGCCGACGACCGGCAGCATGTCGGGCATGCACGGCCGCGTGCCGATCCACGGCTCGGGCTCCACCGGCTTGCCGAGGTCGATGAGCTGGCGCGCGGCAGCCTCGGCCTTGCCGAGCTGAACCGGGGTCGCCTTCGCATTCGGCGATGACAGCTCGGCGCCGGTCGTGATGCGCACGCCGAGCGCCATCGGGTTCATCAGATAGCCGCGCGCCGCATCGCGCAACGGCAGATCGAGCGGGGCGCCGCCGCTGTAGTGACGGTGATAGCCGCGCTTGCGCACCATCGGGATGTCGTAGCCGAACTGCTTCAGGAACTCCGGCGACCACGGTCCGAGCGCGACCACCACGGCCTCGGCCTCGATGCGTCCCTCCGCCGTGGTGACGGCCCAGCCGCTGCCCGCCTGTGCGAGCGTGGTCGCGTCGCCGCGCAGCAGCTTGCCGCCGCGCCGCGTGAACAGCTCGGCATAGGAGCCGACGAGGCTGCCGGGGTCGGACACGGTCCACGGCTCCTGCCAGTGCAGGCCGCCGATGCCGCTGTCGATCAGCCCGGGCTCGGCCTGCTTGAGCTGCTGGGCGCTGAGCAGCTTGAACTTGACGCCGAACGCCTTGCCGACCGCCTCGGCCTCCCTCGCCTCCTTGTCGAACTGCGCTTGCGTCCGGTGCAGCACGCGAAAGCCGTCGCGGCGCACGAGATTGCCGGCCCCGGCCGCGAGAATCAGCGGCTCGTGCTCGGGCGCGGCGCGTGCGATCAGTTGCGCATAGGTCCGCGTCAGCACCTCGTGCCGGGCGGGGAACGAATTCCACCAGTATTGCAGCAGCGGGCGCACGTGATAGGGCAACGCCGCGAGGCTGTAGTGCACGTCGTTGGTGCGCGCGAGCGCAATGTCGAGCACGCCGGCGAGATCATAGGGCATCGCGTAGGGCCTGACGGCCTCGCTCTGGATGATGCCGGCATTGCCGTAGCTGGTCTCGCGGCCTGGCTCCCTGCGGTCGACCAGCGCCACTGACCAGCCGCGGCTCTGCAGGTGCAGCGCCGTGCCGACGCCGACCATGCCGCCACCGAGAACGATCGCGCTTTGCATCGTCATCACTCCTGCCTCAGGTCCGCGCCGCCGCGACGACGGTGACCTCGATCTTCACATCCGCCATCATCTGGGCCTGCACCGTGGTGCGCACCGGCAGCGGGTCCTTGAAGTGCCTGCGATAGGCCTCGTTGTAGGCGGCGAAATCCGCCTTGTCGGCGAGGTGCACCATGCAGGACACGACGTCGTCGAGCGTCAGGCCTTCGCCGGCAAGCGTCTCCGAGATGTGCTTGAAGACGAGATCGGTCTGCGCCGCGATGCCTTCGGGAATGCTGCCGTCATCCGCAACCGGGATTTCGCCGGACAGGAACACCAGGCCGCCGGCGCGGCGCACCAGCGAAAACGGCCATGAGGGGGCGTCGGACATCGTTAGTCGCTCCAGGATGTATTGATCATGATGGCCGGCCTCAATCCCACGCCATGAAGCCCGGCGTCTGCGCCAGTGGCGGCAGCGACGCGAGCTTGGCGAGGTCCGGCCGTGGACGGCGCAGCTCGGCGTCATCGGCAAAGGCGGCTTCCAGCGCCGCGGCGACGCCGAGCACCAGCGCATCGCCGCCGCGGGGACCTACGATCTGCAGGCCGAACGGCAGGCCGTTGTCGTCGAGGCCGAGCGGCAGGCTGAGCGCGGGATGGCCGGCGAGCGTCACCGCATAGGCAAGCGCCAGCCAGTGGAAGTAGGAGCGTGTCGGCACGCCGTCGATCTCGGCCGGATACAGCTCGACCCACGGCCGCGGGCTCAAGGTGATGGTCGGACTGATCAGCACGTCGTGGCTTGCGAAGAAGCCCTGATAGGCGCGGTAGATGCGGGTCTGGTTGGCGCTCGCGCGCGAAAAATCGTCGAGGCTGTAGCCGAGCCCCTCCTCGACATTGGCGCGCACGTTCGGCCCCAGCATGTCGGGCCGCTCGCGAAAATTCTTGCCGTGCTGGGTGAGGAACAGCGAGGCGCGCAGCACCGCGAAGGTCTCGTCGGCACCGCTGCAATCGGGCGCGCTCTCGTGCGCGTCAGCAAACAGCGGCGCGATGCGCGACACGCGCGCGCGGAAGGCGCGGCGGATCAGCGCTTCCGTCGGGGCAAAGCCGAAATCCTCGGTGAAGGCGAGCCTGAGCGTCTTGAGTTCGACCACCGGCGGCACCACCCAGCGCGATGGCGCGCCGCGCACGGCTTCGCCCGGCAAGGTGTAGGCGAGCGGATCGCGCGCATCGTCGCTCGCCATCACCGACAGCATCAGCGCGGTATCGCCGACATCGCGCGCCATCGGCCCATCGGTCGACAGGCACGACCAGCCATGGGCGCGCTTCTCGCTGGCGACGAGGCCGTACGACGGCCGCATGCCGACGATGCCGGAGAAGCCGGCCGGATTGCGAAGGGAGCCGCCGGTGTCCGAGCCGGAGGCCAGCGGGGCCATGCCGCAGGCGAGCGCGACCGCCGAGCCGCCGGAGGAGCCGGCGGCCGAGCGCATCGGATCGAACGGATTGCCGGTGGCGCCGAACACCGGATTGCGGGTGTTGCCGCCCGCCGCCCATTCCGGCGTATTGGTCTTGCCGAAGATGATCGCGCCGGCGGCGCGCAGCCGGCCCACCGAGGCCTGGTCGACGGCCGGAACATTGTCGGCCAGGATCGGGCTGCCATAGGTGGAGCGAATCCCGGCGGTGTCCTGGGTATCCTTGATCAGGACCGGCAGGCCGTGCAGCGGCCCCCTGTCCTCGCCCCTCACGATCTCGGCCTCGGCGGCCTTGGCCGCCGCGCGGGCAGCCGGCTCGTCCAGGGTCACCACCGCGTTGACGGCCGGATTCACCGCCGCAATCCGGTCCAGACACGATTCGAGCAGCGCAACCGGCGAGATCGCCTTTGTTTTCAGGAGGTTGACCAGCTCGACGGCGGTCGTGTCGCAAATCGATTCCACGGGGCTTCTCTTTTCCGTTTCGGAAAACTATTTAGCATATAGGAAATCGAATGCACGACCCGAAAACGCATTGTTCCACCGCTGTCCACGCATGACCTTCGGACATCGGGGCACCCAATTGAATATGTTGTTCTTTGGGGCGAGATTGTCGGCCTGCCCCGGCCATCGGCACGCCTGATCCGCTAACGGATTTTCCGGAGATCGCTTTGACAGACACTGCCATCAGCGTTTCAGCCGAAGCCCCCCACTCCCAGCTCGGCCAGTGCCTGAAGGCGGCCCGGCAGGCGCGCGGGCTGACCCTGAAGCAGGTCGCCGAAAAGACCGGCATGGCGCTGTCGACCCTGTCCAAGGTCGAAAACGGCCTGATGTCCCTGACCTATGACAAGCTGCTGCAGCTCACCTCGGGCCTGCAGATGGACATCGCCGAGCTGTTCAGCCCGACGACGCCGCGCCCCGAGCCGGGCCGGCCGGTGACGGCACGGCGCAGCATCAGCCGCGCCGGCCAGGGCCAAGTGGTGAACACGAGGTTCTACACCTACACCTATCAATGCACCGACCTGATCGGAAAGCGCATGGTGCCGATGATCGCCGAGGTGCGCGCCCGCACGCTGGAGGAGTTCGGCCCCCTGCTCCGCCACAGCGGCGAGGAATACTTCCTGGTGACCCGCGGCACCATCGCCGTGCACACCGAGTTCTACGCGCCCGAGATCCTGCACGAAGGCGACGGCATGTATCTCGACAGCACCATGGGCCACGCTTACCTCAACGCCGGCGAGACGGACTCCGCGCAGGGCGTGTGTCTGTGCACCAGCGAGCAGGCCGATCTGTTCGAGCAGCTGCACCGGATCGCGAAGAAGGATGCGGTGGAGTGAGGGGCGCGTCGGCGGCACGTTGAAGCAGAGGCGAGACGCGCTATGTTGAACAAAGAAGGTTTTTGTCCAACAGAACCCGGATCATCATGGCCAAGGCACCTGCCGGCAAATCCCCCTCCCGCCGGGGCAAGCAAACCGCTCACGGCATGTCGCGCCGGCCTCGTGTTGAGGCGACGATTGGACGCGTCGTCCCGAGCGAGACGCGCGTCCAGGCGGTCATGCGGGCAGCCGAACGGTCCGGACTCGTCAAGGACAAGGCGGGACGGATTGGCGGACGCGTGAGCTCCGCGTTGGTCCGGCAGGCCAAACGGCAAACGGGAATCGAAACGGATACCGACCTTTTCGAGTTTGCTCTCGCGACCATCGCGCTCGAGGATAATTTCGCGCAAGTCTTCAAGGAATCGCGCGGGACGGTCGATCCGAAACTGAAGCTCGGCTATTGACGTGGCGGCATTCGACTTCGAGAGCGCGCGGCGCTGGGCGCGTTTCGATCCACGGGGAACGTGGCACGGCGGAGCGATGACGAGCTGCCATTTGTCGGACCCGGCCTGATTGCCGGACAAGGACTTTTGCTCGACACTTGTGTCTATATCGACCAGATGCAGAGCCGCTCACCTCCCATTCTGGACGAAGTCATCGCGCGTCGTCAGGTCAACCACTCGATCCTTGCGGTGCAGGAGTTGATGCACACGGTTGGCGCCTTGAACCCAACCGACTCGCGCACTGCGTCCGTCATCGCGGTGGTTGGACGACAGATCAAGGCAACGCCCTCGCATTGCGTCTTCATCCCAGACGCCGAAATTCTTGGACGCGCAGCACTCCTGTCAGGCATCCTTTGCCGAACCCAGGGTTATGACAAAGATGGCAAGTTCCGCGCTCTCCAGGATTGCGCGCTGTTCCTTCAGGCGCAGAAGCTCGGCTTGGTGGTCCTGACGGCAAATGTCCCCGACTACGACATATTGCTTCAGCTCATACCGAAGGGACGAGCGCTCTTCTATCGAGGAGCCGACCCTGATCGGGCTTAGAGCTTTGCATTGAGCCAGTCTCGGTCGCTGCGCTGAGGCTGCGTGTCCGCACAGCCGTCTTGGATTCTTCATGTCGGACGTTGCGCCATGGCTGCAACGACGTCTCCTCGCTCTCATGGTTCAACGCCGTCCCGAGCAGCGCGGGAGAAAACCCGGTTGCGCCAAAACTCTGTTTTCGTCTGCCCCCTCAACCACATCATCCCTGTCCAGTCGTTCCGTGAAAAATATTCCTCTTTCGCTTTTCCGAAAATCATGATTTTCTACCACCGTCCCGCCTCGGCACGAGGGGCGTATCGCGATCGTCACGACACGCGGGGTGGGATGCGGTGGGCGTAGCGAGTCGCAGCATGCTCGACATGCGGACGAACGATTCCGATGCGCCGGCGAAATCGTAGGGTCCTGGCCTCCCGGTGCTGAGGCCAAGCTCGTGACAACGCGTTCGCGTTGCGCGGGTGACGGGGGCAAGACAGCCGGTCCCCGGGGAGAGGACGTATAAGCCGCCCAACCATCGCGCGGGGAATGCCGGGATGTCTCGGCTGAACCTGTGGTTCCTGCCGCCTGCACTTTTTTCGCAGGCGGGCCATGGGTGCGGCCAGCGCCCGGCATTCCCCGCCCCCTCGTTGTCGAGAGGGCGAAACCACCGGCAGAGCTCGGACGCATCACGCGCCGCGAGGCGGAGACGGCTCGCCCGGACGGCGCTGTGGATCGGGGCGAACGAGGGATCGCTCACCGCATGATCGCTGCGGGCTCACGTCGCTGTCCTGCCGGCCAAGGCCGACACGATCGCCTCCGACAATTGGCTCAGCCGGAACGGCTTGGCGAGAAGCCTGGTCGTCGCCCGGAATTCTTCCGGCACCAGCGAGGGGTCGGCGAAGCCGGACATGAAGACGATGGGCAGATCGGGCCATCTGCGGCGCACCTCGCGCGCCAGGTCGATGCCGGTCAGGGCATCCGGCAGGAGAATGTCGGTCAGCAGCAGCGCGACCGGGTCCGGCCGCTCCAGCTCGGCAATCGCCGCGGCCACGTTGGTGACGACGACCAGGCTGTAGCCCATCGATGTCAGCATGGTCGATGCCATCGCGCCCACCAGCGGATTGTCCTCCACGACCAGGATCCGTTCGCCGGTCTGCGGCCGCGCCAGCCGCGCCGCGCCGGCGCGCGCGCGACCGGTGACGCCCGGCCCCGCGCTCGGCAGATACAGCGTGACGCACGTGCCCTCCGCCACCCGGCTGTCGATCAGCACCGTGCCGCCCGATTGCCGCGCAAAGCCATAGACCATGCTGAGGCCGAGGCCGCTGCCCTTGCCGAACTCCTTGGTGGTGAAGAACGGCTCGAAGGCGCGGCGCGCGATCTCGGGCGGCATGCCGGCCCCCATGTCCGACACCGCGATCGTCACGTAGTCCCCGGGCATGATGCGCTCGTCGCCGTCATCGAGCGGCTGGTCGAGCACGGCATTCGTCGTCGTGATCGTCAGTCGACCGCCGCCATCCATCGCATCGCGCGCGTTGAGCGCCAAATTGAGCAGCGCGTTCTGCAATTGCGTCGGGTCGATCAGGCAGTGCCACAGCATCGGATCCTGCGCCAATTCGATCTCGATGTTCTCGCCGAGCGTCCGCTGCAGGATCGTCGTCATCCCGCTGACCAACTGATTTACGTCGGTGATCTGCGGCTGCAGCGCTTGCTTGCGGGCGAAGGCCAGCAGCCGCCGGTTGAGATCGGCGACCCGCTCCGCCGCCTCGATCGCCCGCTCGACCATGCTGCGGCAGGAGACATCGGCGGGCGGCAAGGCGTCGAGCAGCAGATCCAGATTGCCGAGCGTCGCCGCCAGCATGTTGTTGGAATCGTGCGCGATGCCGCCGGCCAGCTGGCCGACGGCCTCCATCTTCTGGGCCTGGCGCAATTCGTCCTCGATGCGCTTGCGCTCGGTGATGTCGACCGACAGCACGAAATAGCCGCGCACCGTGCCATCCTGGCTGCGATCCGGCACCCGAATGGTCTGGCACCAGCGTTCACGGCCGTCGGGAAACGCGATCTTCTCCTCGCCGCCCGCGGTGCGGCCGGCCAGCGCGGCCTCGATCTTCGGCCTCACCTCGCCACGTCGCGCGGGATCGATGTAGTCGTCGATCCTGCGGCTGCGGCCGGCTCCGGTGGGCGGCTGCGCGTACCATTCGCGTGCGACACGATTGGCGTAGCGGATGTCGCCGTCGGCGCCGACCTGGACGATCAACGCGGGCACGTTCTCCGTGACCAGCAGATGCTGCTCGAAATTGTCGCGCAGCGCCTGCTCGGATGCCGCGCGCAGCCGCCATTGCCGCGCCAGGACGAGGCCGAATCCCGAGATCAGCAGATTGAGCCCGGCGGCGATGGCGCTGTAGTACAGCGCGTTGTGTTTCCAGCCGGCCAGATACTCGACCGGATCGCGCGCCACGGTCACCACCAGCGGCAGGCCGGCGACGCGTCGATAGCTGATGCTCCGCGACGTGCCATCCGTCATGCCGCTGCCCTCGAAGCTGCCGTGAGGCGCCTGCGGGAGATATTGGCTGAACAGACGATTGGACCGAACGTTGCGGCCGGCAAAATCGTCGGCGTTCGGCGAGCGCAGCAGGATCGTGCCATCGTCTCGATAGAGCGTCACCGTTCCGCGCTGCCCGACGTTCAGCGACAGAAAGAACTGCCGCAGATTCTCGTAGTCGACGGCCACGACGATCACGCCGGCGAAACGTCCGCCCGGCATCATCAAGGCGCGGCTCACCGCGATGAACAGACCCTTGTTCACACGCGAGGCCACCGGCACGTCGATGAACAGGCCGCGGCCGGGGTCATCGCGCTGGACCTTGTAATAGGCCCGATCGGCGAAATTGTTCTCGCGGCCGGGAACTCCGTTGCCGGCGCTGTCGCCGAGCAGGTTGCCGTCCGCATCAATCACGACGATGCCGCCCGCGGCTGGATACGGCGCCACCCTGCGCTTCAGCTCGTCGATCAGCGCCGGATTGCCGGCGGTGAGCAGCGATGGGTCCTGCTTGAGACTGTCGATCGTCGTGTTCAAGAGCACGTCGACGCCCTGGATGTTGCGCAACATGTATTCTTCGAGCGCGCGGGCAAGATCGCCGTTGGCGGCCTCGGTGGCCCGATAGGTCTCCCGATAGTTGACGGAAAGCATGTGCGCCACGAAGGCATCACACAGCAGCGCCAGCACGAGGCCGCTCAGCACGATGATCCAGGGGGTCCAGCGCCGATCCATCCACGATCCGGACGCGGCCCTGGTCCAGGCGTCGACAATGCCTGCCTGCCGCGGACCGCGCCGATGGTCGGCTCTCGCTTTGATCTGGTCCCGCATGGCGTCGAATTCAGGAGGTCGTCGGGCGGTTTGATTGTGAATCGATCGGCGCGTCAAGCATCGGCGAAAGGTCCGGATTGTGCCGAATTCCGCGTCTCCAGGCGCGTCGCGATCCATATCGCGGGCGCTCGATAGCACGGTTTGCCGGGGCGTGTCATCGGCACCCGCCAAGCGCTGCGGCGGTCGCGGAAGGGCTCGAGGCGTCAAGACGCGGTCAGAGCTGATGCTCGAACGCCTCGCGCTCGGCACGGCTCAGATGCAGGCCGTGCTTGGTGCGCCGGTCGAGGACGTCGGCGGCCGTGACGGCCCACTCCTGCTCGCGCAGAAAAACGAGCTCGCGCTCATAAAAGGAGGAACCGAAATGGCGGCCGAGATCGCCGACGTTGCGGGATGCTCCGAGCAGGTCGCGCGCCCGGGTGCCGTAGAGCCGCGCATAATGTGCCAGCACCGCCGGCGGCAATCCCGGATACTCGCCGGCGAGATCAGCAAGGAACTGATCGAACGGCGCACCGAGATCGCCGCCCGGAAGACACGCGCCCGCCGTCCATGCCGACGCCAGCTGCGGAAACCATGGCGCGAGGCGCTCCATCGCTTGTTCGGCAAGCCGGCGAAACGTCGTGATCTTGCCGCCGAAGATCGACAGCAGCGGCGGCTGCCCGGGTGCACCATGTACCTCGAACGCGTAGTCGCGCGTCACCGCCGACGGATTGTCGGCGTTGTCGTCATAGAGCGGCCGCACCCCCGAGAAGGCGTGAATGATATCCCCCTTGCCGGGCGCAGCCCGGAAATAGCGGTCGAGCACGGCGAGCAGATAGTCGACTTCGGCACCGTCGATCGCAACGTCTTCCGCGCGGCCGTCATGCACGATGTCAGTGGTCCCGATCAGCGCCAGATCGGTCTCATAAGGATTGACGAAAATGACGCGGCGATCTGTGTTCTGCAGCAGATAGGCCTGCGATCCGCTCCAGAATTTTGGCACCACGAGATGGCTGCCTTTCACGAGCCGCACATTGTGCGCCGAGTTGAGCCCGGCGACGCCCTGCACCACGTCCTGCACCCAGGGACCTGCGGCATTGACCAGCGCCCGCGCGCTGACGGTCTGCAGCTCGCCGCTCTCGGAGCGCATCTCCAGCCGCCAGACGCCATTCTCTCGCCGTGCGCTCACGGCGCGGGTGCGCGGCAGGATCGTCGCGCCCTTGCGTGCGGCATCGACGAGATTGAGGATCACCAGCCTGGCATCGTCGACCCAGCAGTCCGAATATTCGAAGCCGCGCCGGAATTCGGGGCGCAGCGGCGCGCCCTCCGGCTCATGCGCGAGATCGACGTTGCGGCTCGCTGGCAGCTGCTTGCGGCCGCCGAGATGGTCGTAGAGGAACAGCCCGGCGCGCACCAGCCAGGCGGGACGCTGCTCCGGCGAGTGCGGCAACACGAAGCGCATCGGCCAGATGATGTGCGGCGCCGAGGCCAGCAGCACCTCGCGCTCGATCAGGGCCTCGCGCACCAGGCGGAATTCGTAGTACTCCAGATAGCGCAAGCCGCCATGAATCAGCTTGCCCGATCGCGACGAGGTGCCCTCGGCGAAATCGTCCTTCTCGCACAACAGCACCTTCAGGCCGCGGCCGGCGGCATCACGGGCGATACCAGCGCCATTGATGCCGCCGCCGATCACGGCGAGGTCCAACAGACCGTGATCGGTTCCGCTGCGTGAGACCGTCGCATTCATCGCTTGCTACTGCGCTTCTTCTCTGGCTTGCTGCGCGCAGCAGCACGCGCCTTCGTCGCAGCCTTGGCCGGCTTTGCCGCTTTCGCCTTCGGCTCCTGCAGCCCGTAGGTCGAAAACCCCTGCGACGTCTCGGCGATCTCGGCGTCGCCCAGGATGTGCGGCTGGCCCAGCGCGAGCGACAGATAATATTGCCGGGCGATGGTCTCGAGCTCGACCGCGAGCCACATCGCCTTGTCGAGATTGGCGCCGACCGCGATCATGCCGTGATTGGCGAGCAGGCAGCCGTTGCGTCCCTCGAGCGCCGCGAGCGCGAGTTCGGACAATTCGGCCGTGCCGAAACGCGCATAGCCGGCGCAGCGGATGTCGGTGCCGCCGAACGCCGCCATCATGTAGTGACAGGCCGGTATCGGCTTGCGCGCGATGGCGAGCACGGTGGCATAGGTGGAATGCGTGTGAACGACGCCACCGACATCCGGACGGCCGCGCATGATGTCGAGATGAAAGCGCCATTCCGTCGAAGGCTTCAGCGGCCCTTCCCAAGATCCGTATTCACCCTCGAGCGGCATCGATGCGATCATCTCCGGCTTCATCGAGTCGTAAGGTGTCGCCGACGGCGTGATCAGCATGCGGTCCTTGTAGCGGGCGGAGATGTTGCCCGAGGTGCCTTGGTTCAAGCCCGACGCATTCATCCATCGGCATTTGGCGATGATGTTCTCGCGGATCAGCCGTTCCTCGCGATTCATGTCGAAAACCTTTCGTCGTCAGCAGGGATTGAGCGGCAGCTCGCCGGCGAGATAGCGGCGAACCTCTTCGGCCGCCTGGTCGGCGGCAAAGGTGACGGTGCGCACGGACGCGCCGGCGATGTGCGGCGTCAGCGTGACGTTGGGAAGCTGCAACAGCGGCCAGTCCGGCGGCGCCGGCTCGACGGCGAACGTATCGAGCATCGCACCGGCCAGTCGCTGCGAGCTGAGCGCGTCATGGAGCGCGCGATAGTCGACCAGCGGCCCGCGCGCCGTGTTGATCAGGATCGCGCCGGGCTTGATCCGGGCCAGCGCATCGCGATCGATGAAGCCGGTGGTTTCCGGCGTCACGCGGGCATGCAGGCTGACGACGTCGGCGCGCGCCAAGAGGTCGGCGAGCGCGACGTGCTCGACGCCGTCGTTGCGGTCCTCAGCGCTGAGCTGGACGTAGGGGTCGGTCACCAGGATCTTGCAGCCGAACGCCTTCAAGAGCTTGACCACACGAGTGCCGATCGCGCCATAGCCGACGATGCCGACCGTCATTTCGCCGAGTTCGCGTCCCGTGCGGTCGGCGCGGTAGAGATCGCCGCGCCATTGCCCGCCCCGCATCGACTCGTGGCCGCTACGGATCAACCGGGTCTCGGCGAGCATCGCGCCGATGGTGAATTCGGCCACCGCGCTCGCGTTGCGGCCGGGCGTGTTGACGACCAACACGCCGTGATCGCGCGCGGCCTGCATGTCGACGTTGACGGGGCCGCCGCGCGACACGGCGATGAATTTCAGGCTCGGCAACCGCTGCAGCATCGCCCGCGAGATCGGAGCCAGATGCGTCACCAGCAGGGACGCCTCGCCGATGAAGTCCGCCAGTTCTTCGGGGTCGCCCATGAACTCCTTCAGCCCGTCGAGCTTGGAGCCGGCATAGCCATGCTCCATCGGCTCGTCCGGCCAGGGCTGCTCGAGCATGCGGATGTCGATGCCATCACCGCAGGTGGCGGTGATGCGCTCGGCGAACACCGACGGCAGCATGAAGCGGTCGCCGATGATGGCGATGGAGCTAGACATGATCGGCACCTGCGCGTTGTGCGGCGAGCTGCTTCCAGACCGGCCGCGCCGCGAGGCGGGCCTCGACATAGGCCGGGAACAGCTGCGCATAGCGTTCCGCCAGCGCCGCATCCGGCGCTTGCGGCTCATCCAGATACGGTCTCACCCACTCCTCCGCGCAGATCATCATGTCCGAGTAGAGCCCGGTCGCGACCGCGGCGATCATCGCCGCCCCCGACGCGCCGGCCTCCTCGCGACGGCAGACTCGAATTGTGCTGCCGAGTGCCGCGCCGAGAATGGCACCGAGCGCGCGGCTGCGCGCCGCGCCCCCCGTCAGGCGAATTTCCGTCGGCAGCGGTCCCATCGCCGCGTAGCAGTCACGTGCAGCGAAGGCCAGTCCCTCCATCACGGCACGCATCAGATCCCAGTAGCCGTGACCGATACGCAGGCCGATCAGTTGCGCAGAAGCTTCATGGGACACGAAGGGGCCGCGTTCGCCGGCGTCGGAAATGAACGGATGATACAGCAGCTCGCCCGATTTCGCCGCAAGCACGCGCTCGTCCAGCCGCCGGATCAGATCGTTGCGCGACCGCGCGATGCCTTCCATGGCGAGCACCCCGCGCGCGACATCGAGCAGCCAGTCGATGTTCAAGGTCGCGGCCATGGTCGACTGCATCTGCGCATAGTGGCCCGGCACCGGGAACGGCATCGTATAACCGGTCGCCTCGGCATTCAGCCTGACTGCATCGGCGCCGTTCACCAGCCGCATGTGCATGCCGGTCGAGCCGATGATGGTGCAGCCGACCTCCGGCGTGGGGTCATACAGCCCACCGCCGAGCGCATTGCAGATCACGTCGACATAGCCGAGCGACACCGGCACGCCCTCGGGCAAGCCCGTCTCGGCCGCAGCCGTTGCCGTCAAGCCATGCGTCGTCGCGACACCATCGACGACATCTGGAAACAGGCGCGCGGCATCGGCGATGCCGATGAGACGCGCGGCATCGCCGTCGAAGCCGCGCTTGCGAAAATCACCGCAGGAGAACGTCGCCTCGGAGGGATCTGTGACCCGCTCGCCGGTCAGCTTGAAGTAGAGCCAGTCCTTGCAGTGGAACGCCGTGCCCGCGCGTCCCAGCAACTCTTCGTCGTGGGCCTGCAGCCAGGCCAGTTGCGCCCCCTGCTGGCAAGCGTTGAGCCCCGATCCGGTGCGCTGATAGTGCGCGACATTGCGCTCGCCGCCGCGGAAGGCTTCAACGAAACCTGCCGCACGCGAGTCGAGCCACAGCAGCGCGGGAGCGACGGGATGGCCATCCGCATCGATCAGCCAGGTGCCATCGCCCTGCCCCGTCACGGCGATCGCGGCGACCCGGTGAGCCAGATTCGGCAGCGCGCCGCTGAGGCCGCGCAAGGCCGCAACGGTGTCGGTCCAGGTCCGCTCCATGTCCTGCTCGACTCGGCCGCCCGGCAAGGTGGTGTAGCTGTTGGGAATCGCGAAATCCCCGAGCTGGCGGCCATCCCGCGAAAAGGCCACCGCCTTGATCACCGACGTCCCGGCGTCGATGCCGATGATCACGTCGCGAATCGCTCCGGAGGTCATATTCAACGCGCCTCCGCGTGGCGGACGCAGACTCCGTCGGCGTCGAAAACGTGGAGATGGCGTGACTCCAGCGCGCATGGCACGACGTCGCCCGGCCGCGCCACGACCCTGCTCGACGTCACGGCGACCAGCAGATGACCGGCGCACTCGCCCGCAATGTGCGACTGATCGCCGAGCCACTGGTTGGAGACGACGCGCAGCCGCGTTTCACCGCTGCCGATCGCGATCCGCTGCGGCCGGATGCCGACTTTGATCCGATCGGCCTGCACCAGCGCCTGTTGTCCCGTCACGTCCAACGTCTGCCCGGGAATGTGAAAGGCAACATCGGAGCCCACGGACAGACGGAAGCCGCCTTCCTCCTGTGTCACCGCGGTCTCCAGCAGGTTCATCGGCGGCTCGCCGATGAAGCTCGCGACGAACTGATTGGCCGGGCGGTTCTTCAGCTCGCGCTCGCTCGCGAACTGCTGCAGCACGCCGTCTTCCATGACAGCGATGCGATCGGCGAGCGCGCTCGCCTCGGTCTGGTCATGGGTGACGAAGATCGCCGTCATGCCACGTTCGGCGAGCAGGCCCTTGATGCGGCCGCGCAGCACGGCGCGGAGCTGCGGCTCCAGCTGCCCCATCGGCTCGTCCAGCAGATAGAGGTCGGCGTCGCGCACCAACGCGCGCGCCAGCGAGACGCGCTGCTGCTGGCCGCCGGAAAGCGCGCGCGGATGGCTGTCGAGGATATCCTCGATCTCGACCAGGCGGGCGATGCTATCGACCCGATGCGCGATCTGGGCGCGCGACAGCTGCTGCGCCTTCAGCGCGAAGCCGATGTTCTCGCGCACCGTGAGCGGCGGATACAGCGAATAGCCTTCGAACGCCATCGCCACCTTGCGCTTCGCCGGCGCCAGATCATGGATCGGCCGCTGCGCCAGCGCGATCGAACCCGAGCTGACGCTCTCGAACCCGGCGATCATGCGCAAAGTCGAGGTCTTGCCGCAGCCGGAAGAGCCGAGCAGCGCAACGATCTCGCCTGCTTTCACCTCCATATCGAGCGCGCGCACGGCATGGACCGGCGGCTTGCCCCGGCTGTGATAGACCTTGTCGACGTTGCGGATTTCGAGCATGCCCATGCCAGGTCCTCACGCCGCCTGCCGCCGCGGCGAGAGGCCAATGCGGTCTCCCGTCGCGTGGTCGAACAACAGCGCCGCATCGGGCGCGAACCGCACGAACACGTCCTCGTCCGCATCTGCCTCCAGCGCCTCGGGCGCCAGCGCAGCCAGCCACTCGGATCCGTCGGCGAAGCGCAGCAGCACCACGGCGCGCTCGTGGATCGGCGTGACCGCGACGATCCGCGCCGGGATCGCACCCTCGCCGCCATCACGCGTCACCACGACATCGTCCGGCCGGACGCCAAGCCAGCAGCGCTCGCGCATATTGGTCGGCAAGCCGTCCGCATCGAGCCGGATCAGCGTCCCGGCGACAGATGCGGTCAGCCGGCCCTGCTCCGCCACCGGCGTGACCTCGACAAGATTGATGCTGGGATCGCCGAACAGCCGCGCCACCGCGACCGAGGCAGGCCGCGCGTAGATTTCCTCGGGACGCGCCACCTGCACCAGACGGCCGTTGATCAGCACCGCGATGCGATCGGCGATTGCCATCGCCTCGCGATAGTCCTGCGTGACATAGAGCACCGCCGCCGAGCTGCGGCGCAGCAGGCTCGGCAGCTCGAGGCGCATCTCGTAACGCAGCTTGGCGTCGACGTTGCGCAGGGGATCGTCGAGCAGCAGCACCTCAGGGTTGCCGATCAGCGCGCGCGCCAGCGCGGTGCGCTGCTTCTGGCCGTTGGACAGTTCACGAGGCTTGTGGCCGAGCACGTGCTCGATCTTCAACAGCCGGCTCATCGCCGTCACTTTCGCGGCGGTGTCGGCCGCCCCCGTCGCGCGCAGGCCGCTGGCGATATTGTCGCGCGCGCTCATATGCGGAAACAGCGCAAAATTCTGGAAGGCCATGCCGATGCCGCGCTGCTCCGGCGGGGCATCGACGATCGAGCGCCCGCCGACCAGGATGTCGCCATCGTCAGGCTCGAACATGCCGGCGATCATGCGCAGCAGCACGGTCTTGCCGCTGCCGGACGGACCGAACACTGCGACGATCTCGCCGGGCTCGACCGTCAGCGACACGCCTTTCGCGCAGCAGGCGGCGCCAAAGGTCTTGTCGACGGCTTTCAGTTCGAGACGCGCCATGTATCCTCAACCCTTGACCGCACCGAGCGACAGTCCTTCGACGAGATAACGCTGCGCGTAGAGCGCCAGCAGCAATGTCGGCGTAACCGACAGCACGATCGCGGCGGCGATCTGGCCGTACTGGATGCCGGACGCCGTCACGAAGGCGAGCGCGCCCACCGTCACCGGCTGCTTGTCGGCCGAGGCCAGGATCAGCGCGAAGACGAAATTGTTCCAGCAGAAAATGAAGGACAACAGCCCCGCCGCTGCGATCCCCGGCCCTGCCAGCGGCACCGCGATGCGTGTGAACGCCTCGCGCCAGGAATGGCCGGCGAGCCGGTAGGCATGCTCGATATCCGGGCTGATGTCCTCGAAATAGCCGCGCACGATCCACAGGATCAACGGCAGCGCGATCAGCTGGTAGACCCAGACGATGCCGAAATACGTGTCGTTCAGGCCGAGCTGCTGGTAGTACAGCGACAGCGGCAGCAGCACCAGCAGCGGGGGCGCAAAGCGGAACGAGAGAAGCGTGAACGCAATGGTCTCGCCGAGCCTGAACTTGAAGCGCGCGAACGCATAGGCCGCGGGCACGCCGAGCAGCAAGGCCAGGATCACCGAGGCGCTCGACAGCACGAAGCTGTTCATCAGGTTGCGCATGAACGAGATCTGCAGATTGCCGGCCGCGGTGCGGAGCTGGCCCGAGATCAGCGCCTCGTAATTGGCGAATGTCGGCTCGAACAGGATGCGCGGCGGGATCCGCAGGATCTGCTCGTTGGTCTGGAACGACATCAGGAGGATCCAGACAATCGGAAACATGAAGAACACGAGCACCAGCGCGAGCGCAATGCCGCGAAAGATGCGTCCAGCCAGGCTGGAGTGATCCATGACGTCCCTCCCTCAGGCGTGACCGTGGGCGCGTGCGCGCAGCCGCAGCCAGTTCTTGATGAAGATGTTCGAGAGGATGTTGGTGATCAGCCACAGGATCATCAGCAGCGCCGCCGAGCGTCCGACATTGGTGTACTGGAAGAACTCGAGATAGGCCTGGACCTGGAACACCATCAGCCGGTCGCCGGGGCCGCCTTGCGTCATCGCATAGACGATGTCGAACTGCTGGATCGAATCGAGCAGCCGGAACAGCGAGGCGGTGATGATGTAGGGCGCGAGCATCGGCAGGGTGATGCGGAAGAACACGAAACTCGCCGGCACACCGTCGAGTGCGGCCGCCTCAAACGGCTGACGCGGCAGCGAGCGCAGACCGGCCAAGAGCAGGATCATGATGAAGGGCGTGTAGACCCAGACGTCGACCAGGACGACCGTGAACAGCGCGGTCGACGGATCGGAGGCCCATTTGAAGTCATGTGCGCCGAACAGGCCGACCAGATAGGACAGGATGCCGAAGCTCGGATTGGTCATCAGCTTCCACATCAAGGCGGCGATCGCCGGCGCCGTCATCAGCGGTAGCAGCAGCACGATCGAGACCGCGTTGTGGAAGCGCGTCGGCCGCAGCAGCAGCAGCGCGATGCCCAGGCCGAGCAGCAGCTCGGCGACGACTGTTACCGCGGTGTAGACGAGCGAGATCCGCAGCGTGTTCCAGAACGCCGGATCGGACAGGAAATCGATGTAGTTGTCGATGCCGATGAAGCCGCGCAGATATGGCAGATTGAGCCGGTAGCGCTGCAGAGAATAGACGGCCGCGGTGACGAACGGCACCAGGATGGCGATGCAGACCAGCAGGGCCGGCAGGCTCAACAGGTATGGCAGCAATCGCCCGCGCCAGCGTTTCGTGCGGCGCGGCACTGCTTGGGTCTCGATAAGTTCAGCCATGCTCATGACAAGCGTGATCGCATCAGCGCGGGGATGGGCCGGTCCGGACGCCCGTGGGGGAGCGGCCGGACCGGCGGGTGGTCATGGAACGAGCGTCGCCCGGCCTCAGCCAAGGCCGGCCTGCTTCAACTGACGGTTGATGCTCTCGGCAAGCTTGTCGAGGCCCTCGTCGACGCTGATCTCCTTGGCCACCATCTTCTGCAGCGAGGCCGCCCACTCCGTCGTGAGATCGAAGAACAGCGGCTGCGCTGTGAAGTAGATCTTCGCACCGGGCGCCGAGAGGTCATGCTGCTCGAGATAGCCAGGATAGGACTTGGCGATCCGATCGCGGAACTCGCTGTCCTTCCACACCGAGGTGCGGACTGGATTGACGAAGTCCATCTTGCGGGCGCCGAACAGGTCGTGCTCGACGGAAGCCGCCCACTGCATGAAGGTCCACGCCGCATCCTTCTGCTTGGAGAAGCTCGACATCGCCAGCGACCAGATCCAGACGTTCGGCGTCGGCGCCTTGGCGGCCGGATTGGCCGCGAATGGCGCGTAGCCGAGATTGCCACGCTCCTTGTTCTCGCCGCCGTTCATGAAGTAGCCGAGAATGTCGGCGTCGAAGATCATGCCGGAAGCGCCGGCGCCGAGATCGGTGCCGACCTGGTACCAGGTGTAGGTCGACCAGTTCTTCGGACCCGAGCCCTGGATCATCTTGACCCACTTCTCGTGGAAATCCTTCGACGCCTTGGTGTTCATCGCGGCCTTGAGCTTGCCGCCCTCCATCACGAAGTCCTTCTGGCCGAAATTCGCGTAGGCCGACAGAAAGCCGGGATGGATGGTGGCCCAGGAGCGCGAGCCGCGCACGCCGACGCCATAGGGACCACCGGCGTCCTTGGTGATCTTGGCGGCGACGTCGAGCATATCGTCGAGGTTCTTCGGCGGCTTGACGCCGACCTTGTCGAAGATGTTGCGGTTATAGGTGATGTTGTTGAGCTCGTAGCCCCACGGGATGCACCATTGCTTGGCCTTGCCCGAGCCGAGCTCGGAGCCGGCCACGCCGTCCCAGGCGGTCGAGGAGCGCAGGCCGGGCAGCACGTCGTCCCAGGCGAACGCCGGATTGGTCTTGGCGGGATCCTTGATGTAGGTGTTGAGGTCCTCGATCCAGCCGGCCGGACCATAGGTCCAGGTCATGTAGGCGCCGGTCATGAAGGCGTCGTATTGATCGGATTTCGACGACAGCGCCGCCGTCACCTTGTCGAAATAGACGTCCTCCGGGAAGATGTCGTAGCTGACGTTCATGCCGGTCAGGCTCTTGAACGCCTCGATGTCGCCGATCATCGCATCGACATAGGGATGCTTGTTGAGGAGCAGCTTGACGGTCTTGCCGCTATGGGCCTTCCAGTTGAAATCCGCGGCCATCGCCCTCGACATCGCCGAGGCAAAGGCGGCATTGGCGGCGACACCGGCGATGCCGAGCTTGGCAGCGCCGTCGAGCAGATCACGCCGGCTGATGCGCTTGCCGGCATAGGACGCAAAGAGATTCTTCTCACGATCGTACATTCAACCCTCCCTTTGTTTTTTGTAGAGACGTGTTCGCGTTACCTGCCCTTCCGACTCTTGTTCTTGGCGTGGCCGGATGTTTTCTCCGGCTTGTCGGTAGCGAGTGCCTGAGCGGTTACCTCATCGATGATGAGACCGTTCAGGAAGCCGCTGCGCAGCACCGCGCGCAGGGCCGTGATCTTTGCCTCGCCGCCGCCGATGGCGACGATGCGGTGTTTCTTCAGATCGGCAGCGGCCATCGAGGTGGCGCGCGCCGAAAGATCGAGATCGAGCAGCTCGCCCTGGGCGTTGAAGAAATGCCCGAGCAGGTCGGCGCAGGCGCCGGCGCGCTTCAGCTCGACGACCTCGTCCGGCTTGATCATGCCGCTCGACACCAGGAAGCCGTCGGCATGGATCTGGCCGATGCCGACGAACAGCAGCGACGCCCGCTGCGCCAGCGCGAACACGTCGGCAATGCCGAACTGCTGCATCAGCACGCGGCGGTCCGCGACCGAATTGGCGAACACGGGCACCGGCAGCAGATAGGCTTCGGCACCAGTGCGCTCGGCGAGACGATGGATCACGTCGAACGGGTTGGCGGCGAATTTGCGCGTGAGGCCGCCGAGCAAAGACACGAACTGCACGTCGCGCGCCGGGGTCTGCGGCAGCTGCGCCACCACCGCCGCAAGCGTGCGGCCATGGCCGACACCGATGATCTTGTCGTCGCCGCGCTCCAGCACCTGGCGCAGGAAGCTGGCGCCCTCCAGCGCCAGCGCCTTCAGCGGCAGATCGCCCTCGCCGAGATCCGGCGCGACGCGGCAGAAGGCGAGCCCGTAGCGCTCGGCCAGCGCGTTCTCCAGCGCGACGCATTCGGCGACGGGGCCCTCGACGAAGACGCGGATCATGCCCTCGCGGCTGGCGCGCGCGATCAGGCGATGCGCCTTGGTGCTCTGGATGTTGAGCCGGTCGGCGACCTCCGACTGCGTCAGCCCGGCCGCGAAATACAGCCACGCGGCGCGCGTTGCGAGCGAGGCCTCGCCGTCCACCATGGGCGCCCTGTCGGAAGCTGTCGTCACGCCGAATGCCTGCTTGCAAAATTCTTCACTCCTTGCAAAAAATTGCCGACGCCGATCCGGCCGTCAATCCCCCAAACGTGCTGCAGCGCGTCAGGGACGACGCGCCGGGCGAGCACAGGCATGCTCGCCGGCGCACAACGGGATGAGGTCGCATGACGGAGTTGTTTGTCGGCATCGACGTGGGCACGAGCGGTGTGCGCGCCTGCGCCGTCGATATCAGCGGCGAGATCAAGGGCGCAGCCGCCGTTCCGCTGGTCGTGCCGCGTCAGGACGGCAACGCCATCGACCAGGATCCCGAGCTGTGGTGGCAGGCGACGGTCGCGGCGCTCGACAAGCTCGGCAGGATCGTCGATCTCGGCGCCGTCGCGCACATCGCGGTCGACGGCACCTCCGGCACCTTGCTGCTGATCGACGCCGACGGGCGGCCCCGCTCGCTCGGCCTGATGTACAATGATGCCCGCGCCGTCGACGAGGCCAGGCGCATCGCAGCCGTCGCACCGCCCGAGAGCGGTGCGCATGGCACGAGCAGCCCGCTCGCCAAGCTGCTGCATCTGCTCGCCTCCACGAGCGGCGCGCGGCATGCCGTGCACCAGGCCGACTGGATCGCCGGACGCCTCGCCGGCCGTCACGGCGTCAGCGATGAGAACAACGCCCTGAAGCTCGGCTATGACCCTGTCAGGCGCGAATGGCCGCAGTGGATCGATCAGCTCGGCGTTCCACGCGACGTGCTGCCCAGCATTCTGGTGCCGGGCACGCCATTCGCCGACATCGATCCAGCCATCGCGCGGTCGCTCGGTCTGTCCCCATCGACGCGCATCGTCGCCGGCACGACCGACGGCGTCGCCGCCTTCATCGCCACCGGCGCCGATACGCCGGGCGATGCGGTGACCTCGCTCGGCACCACGCTGGTGGTGAAGCTGGTCGCGACGCAGCCGATTTTCGCCGCCGATCAGGGCGTGTACTCGCACCGCCTCGGCGACAAATGGCTCGCCGGTGGCGCATCGAATTCCGGCGGCGCCGCGCTGCTTGCGCATTTCACCACCGACGCCATGGATCGCATGACACCGCTACTGCGCCCGGACGAGCCCACCGGGCTCGACTACTATCCGCTGCAAAAACCCGGCGAACGCTTTCCGATCGCAGATCCCGCGCTGGCGCCGCGGATCACGCCACGGCCGGTCGAGGATCATCGCTTCTTCCAGGCGCTGCTCGAAGGAATTGCTGGCGTGGAAGCGCTGGCCTATCGGCGTCTTCACGCGCTCGGCGCGCCGGCTCTGCGGCGGGTGATCAGCATCGGCGGCGGGGTCCGAAACGATGCCTGGACCGATATCCGCCGGCGCATCGTCGGCGTGCCCGTCAGCGTCGCCGCGCAGACCGAAGCGAGCTACGGCACGGCGCTGCTGGCGCTGCAGGGACCGCCGCGATGACGGCGGCGGCGTGCGAGATCAGCGGCCTGTCCGCCATCGCCGACCGGTTCGATCACGTGCTGCTCGACCAATGGGGCACGTTGCATGACGGAAGGACGGTGCTTACCGCTGCGCATGACTGCGTCCTGCGGCTGCGCGAGGCCGGCAAGCATATCCTGGTGCTGTCGAACTCCGGCAAGCGCGCGAGCGCCAATGCCGAGCGCCTCGCCCGGCTCGGCCTGCCGCGCTCGACCTATGACGGCATTCTCACCTCGGGCGAGGTGACCTGGACCGGCCTGCGCGACCGCACCCGCGCGCCCTTCACCGATTGTGGCAATGCCTGCTTCCTGATCACCAGGGGCGGCGACCGCTCGTTGATCGACGGGCTGGATCTCGTCATCGTGACGGATATGCACGACGCCGATTTCATCCTGCTCGGCGGCCTTGATGACGACCTCGCCGAGCCGGACCTCTGGCGCGATCAATTCACCGGAGCGGCGGCGCGAGGCGTGCCGATGATCTGCGCCAATCCCGACCTGATGATGTTCGGCGCGAGCGGCCTCGTGCCTGCGCCCGGCACGCTGGCGCGCGCCTATGAGTGGCTCGGCGGCCCGGTGAGCTTCGTCGGCAAGCCGCATGCGCCGATCTTCGCGGCTGCGCTGGAGCAGCTCGGCCATCCGCATCCGCATCGCGTGCTGATGATCGGCGACTCGCTCGACCATGACGTCGCCGGCGCCCGCGCCGCAGGCCTGCAGAGCCTGCTGCTCGGCGATGGCGTGCATCGCACGACGCTGGCCGGTGCGCCCGACCTGGCTGCCGCGACGCGCAAGCTCGCGGCTTCGCCAGGCCGCATGCCGAATTGGACGATGCAGCACCTGGTGTGGTGAGAAGGAGACGCGAGATGCGCGAGCCTGCCGAGCTTGATGACTTGCGCCGGATGTCGGCGCGGGTCGGCCGCAACGTGGAGCTGGTTCAAGGCGCCGGCGGCAACTCCTCGCTCAAGCAGGATGATGTGCTGTGGGTGAAGGCGTCCGGCACCTGGCTTGCCGACGCCGACGCGAAGGACATCTTCGTGCCTGTTCTGCTGCCTGCAGCGCGCGACGCGCTCGCCGCTGATGACGAGCGCATTCCGCTGGCAGCCCCCGGCCCGCTACGCGCCTCGATCGAGACCGCGCTGCATGCGCTGCTGCCGCACCGGGTCGTGCTGCACGTGCATGCCGTCAACACCATCGCCTGGGCGGCACGGCGCGACGCACGCGATGAATTTTCGGCGCGACTGGTCGGGCTCTCCTGGCGCGATCTCGACTACTTTCATCCCGGGCTGCCGCTGGCGCGCGCGGTGAGTGCAATCGTCGCGCGCGAGCGCATCGACGTGCTGATCCTCGGCAATCACGGCCTCGTCGTCGGCGCCGACACCTGCGATCAGGCTGAGGCGCTGGTCCATGACGTCGAGCGCCGGCTGGCGCTGCCGGTGCGCTCGGCGCCCGCCGCCGACGCCGCGGCCTTGCGCCGCCTGTGCGCCGGCGCCGACTATCGCCTGCCGCACGACGCTGGTAGCCACGGCATCGCCACCGATCCGTTCAACCGCGCCATCGCAACCGGCGGCTCATTGTATCCGGACCACGTCGTGTTTCTCGGCCCGGGCCTGCCGACGATCGAGAGCGCCGGCGGCCTCGCCACGCTGCTCGCACGGGCGGACGCGAGCCGCCTGCCCGCGCCCGTCGCGGTCCTCGCGCCGGGTCTCGGCGCCATCATCCGCAGCGACGCCAGCCCGGGCGCCGAGGCCATGCTGAGCTGCCTCGCGCTCGTGACCAGCCGCCTGCCGTTATCGGCCGATATCGGCTATCTCTCGTCTCAGCACGAGCAGTTGCTGCTCAACTGGGACGCCGAACGTTACCGACAGCAGCTGACGGCAAGCCGCCAGTCGTCGAAGTGAAACGGCGGCAGATCACGCGATCTCCTCGCTCGACACCGGCAGGGACGGCGCCCTCGCCACAATCAGCTTGTGAAGAGCATCTCCGACCCGATCAATGACTTCGCCCCAGTCGCGCCCTTCGCGCTGACGGAACAGACGCATGCTCGGGTACCAGACGCTATCGTCACGATCGAGCAGCCAGCGATAGTCCGGCGTATACGACAGAAGCGTCCAGGTGGGACGGCCGAGCGCGCCGGCGAGATGAGCGACACTGGTATCGACGGTGATCACGAGATCCAGACATGAGATCAGCGCGGCCGTGTCCGCGAAATCGGCAAGTTGACCCGTCAGGTCCACAATCCGGCTCGTCTCCTGGAGCACGGCTTTGTCTTCGGCCTTCGGCTCTTTCTGCAGGCTGATGAACGCCGCGTCCTCGCCGAGCAGGCGGGAAAACATGCGCAATGGGATGGAGCGATTGTGGTCGTCGAGATGATTGGGGTTGCCTGACCAGACCAGGCCGACACGCAATTTCTCAGGCGCACCAAGGCGCTCTTGCCAGATTTGAATCCGATCCGGATCAGGCGCCGGCAAATACGACACCGGCGCTGGAATCGCGGCCAGTGTCGTCCGAAAGGCAAACGGCAGGCTCATGATCGGACAATGGATATCCACTCCCGCAAGGTCGGCGGCCTCCGAGACCGGAATGCACTGCGAAATGCCCGGCACATTCGACAACAGAGGTAGCAACGGCTTTTGAACGGCGAGGATGACGCAGGCGCCTAGCGCCAGGACCATCGGCACGTAACGGACAAACTGGATCGTATCGCCCAGTCCTTCGTCGGCTGCGATGACAATGGTTTTTCCAGCGATGCCGTCCTGGCCCAGCCACATGGGTTGCTGGAAGCGCGGATAAGAGCTCGGCAGGCTCCAACGGGCCTCCCGACCAGACCAGCCCGCGTCGAGATCCCCCAGCAACAGGTTCAAATGAGCCGTCCCAAGATCGGCCAGCGTGTCTCTCGGGTCGGCACGCTTCAACTGCCTGTAGACCTCGAACGCTTCGTCGAATCGACGCAGCTTCGTCAGCACAGAGGCCTTGTCGTGCAGAGCATCCCTGGAGCCAGGTTGCAAAGCCAGCGCCCGCTCGAACCATTGCAGCGCTTCTTCGTCTCGGCGCATCGTCCGCAGGACAATGCCCGTCTTGACGCAGATGTCAGAGTTGCCAGGCTCGATCTCGTGGGCTCGCCGACAGATGGCAAGGGCCTCGTCGAAGCGCTTCAGGCCATTCAGAAGTGCACCACGCATCAACAACGTCGGTACATGGTTGGGCCGCAAGGCGTCGCTCAGATCGAGATAGGCGAGCGCTTCGTCGATCCGCCCCAACCGTTGAAGCGCGATGCCGCACTGGTTTGCCGCGTCCCAATGCCTCGCATTCAGTTCCAGCACACGTTGGAAGCTCAACACAGCGTCGGCGAGCTGCTGCAGGCTGACAAGGGCATTGCCCCTCAGCATCCACAGATCGGCGCTTTCGAGACCGAGCGCCCTCGCCTTCTCGACGACCTTCATCACCTCATCCGAGCGTCCCTGGACCTGTAGCACCGTGCCAAGACTCAGGAAGTACTGCGGCTGAACATCCTGCTGGATCGCGCGGGATACCCACCGCAGTGCAGCTTCATACTGCTGTGCCTGCAGTGCAAGGATCCCTAGCAAGTTGAGGGTCGGCGCATGCCCTCCATCGATCGCAAGCGCCATATGACAACACCGCTCGGCGTCCGCATGTCGGCCATTGGCGACGTCACGCAAGGCAGCGTCATAGAAGTTCGCGGCACCATCGGGCTTGGCAGGTTGGAGCTTCACTTTGGTGGGCGAAGCTCGGCGCTCGCGACGGTTCATTGCTGCAATTCGTCCCGGTTACGATTTCAGCGTAATTGATTCTCATTCAGGCTGACAGTCGCAATTCTATCTCCGGCTGTGGTAAGGACCGCTCCGATTCTGCCTGCATTCCCTAATATAAGAGCGCGGAAGACAACGATCCGATGACACGCTTCGTGGAAGTTAAACTCAGCGCAACCATCGCGGGCATGATCAAATCGGCGTGCAGGGCAAGGGCGAGGACTTCTTCGGTGGCTACGCCTATACGAGGTCGGGCCATCCGGCCGACCTCGAGATCATCATCACCGAAACGCCGGCGCATCTGCGCAAGTTTCACGATCCGGAATCGGGCCTGGCGCTGATCCGGCCGGATGCCTGGCATGGGCCGTCGGACAGCTCGGACTCGTCGCCGGACACGGCCATCCGCAAACAACCGGAAACAGACTGGAAAGGAGGAGAGGCTGGATGGTGCGCTCGGAGCGGGAGAACACCTGCGTTCGTTCAGTAGCTGAAGCACGACCGCCTTTCCGCACACCGGCCGGACGTGCCGATTTCTGATCCAATCTTTCGCCGGCAGCGCTATGGCGCTTCATGCCCACGTGTGAAGCCTCTCTCCCGGCGGTAACAGAGATGGAGTTTGTCCCACACCTTCATCATCGCATGGACCAGTTGGTCCATGAGCGCGTCGTCGTGATAGGGCGTAGGTGTAAGACGCAGGCGTTCCATTCCTCGCGGGACAGTGGGGTAATTGATCGGCTGGATATAGATGCCATGCTCCGACATCAGCAGGTCCGAAGCCGCCCTGCACTTCTCGGGATCGCCGACATGCACCGGCACGATATGGCTCTCGCTCGGCATCACCGGCAGGTCTGCTGCCGTCAGGACGGACTTCAGCCGCGCTGCACGATCCTGATGCCGGACGCGCTCCGCTGTCGAGGCTTTCAGATGCCGGATTGCAGCGGTCGCGGCTGCACAGACCGGAGGCGGCAATGCCGTCGTGAAGATGAAACCGGGGGCGTAGGAGCGCACCGCATCGATCAGGTTCGTCCCAGCCGCAAGATAGCCGCCGAGACAGCCATAGGCCTTTGCGAGCGTGCCCTCAACAATGTCGATCCTTTCCATGACCCCGTCGCGCTCAGCTATGCCGCCGCCGCGCGGGCCATACATCCCGACCGCATGCACCTCGTCGACATAGGTCAGTGCGCCGTAGCGCTCGGCCAAGTCGCAAATTCGATGCAGAGGCGCGATATCGCCGTCCATCGAGTAGAGGCTCTCGCATACGATGAGCTTTGGCCTTTCGGGATCTGCCGCCCGCAGCAGCCGTTCGAGATGCTCAGGATCATTGTGCTGCCAGATCTGCTTCTCAGCACCGGCCTTGCGTACCCCCTCGATCATGGAGTTGTGATTCAACGCGTCGGAAAGCAGCAAACACCCAGGCAGCAGCTTGGCGATCGTCGATATCCCCGCCTCGTTGGAAACGTAGCCGGAGGTAAACACCAGCGCGGCTTCCTTGCCGTGGAGATCGGCCAGCTCCTGCTCGAGCGCGACGAGCGGATGGTTCGTTCCCGCGATATTACGGGTGCCCCCGGCTCCTGTGCCCATGCGCGATACGGCATCGATCATGGCTCCCATGACCTTCGGGTGCTGGCTCATGCCCAGATAATCGTTCGAGCACCAGATCACAACCTCACGCTTGCCCTCCCCCGAATGCCAGATCGCATAGGGATAGCGCCCCGCCTGGCGTTCAAGATCCGCAAAGACACGATAGCGCCGTTCCTGATGCAGTCGATCCAACGCACCGCGGAACATCGCGTCATATTCGGGGAGGAGGCTCAACGGCCGCATCTGGTAGTTCATGATTGGACGACTCCTGCCGACTATTTTGCCCGATTGAACTGGTAGGAGCCCTGCAGGAAGACGCCATAGCGCTCCGTCGTGTATCTCAGGACCTGATTGAACGAATCGACCGCATTGGTGCTGAGATGCCACCAGCGTCCGCCGATGCCGATGCGGAAATTGTCGGTCAACTGGTAGTTCAGCACGGTCTCGGCCTGGAATCCGGATCCTTGTCCTGAGGCAGGATCGCGCCCGAACGTGAAATAGTGCGTGTCGATCGCATTCTGCGAAGTCCAGACATAAGCGGCCTCCGCCTGCCAGCTCAGCCGGTCCGACAGCCGCGTGTCGAGTGAGACACCGGCCCGTCCGCTATGCCAGCGATCCTGCTCGGTCACCACCTTGACGCCTGCCCCAAGAGCCGGACTGCAGATCGTCGGATTGCCACCCACCTGGGTGCAGCCCCGCGCGTCGACCGTTTCTGTCCAATATTGATAGCCGACGAAGGCACCAAGCCGGAAACGCCCCGTCTCCAGCAGGTTGAAGCCGACATCGAGATTTGCGTATTGCAGCCGCCCGCCCACGCTGCTGACGGTCTTGGATGACGGATTGACGAAAGGAGCAAAGTCCTCGTCGACGAGCGTGCCCGAGCTGATCTTGCCCGCCCCGAAATAGCCCTTCAGAAACATGTTGGTGAACGGGCCGTCGAGCGCATCGACCCTGAAGAACATCTCGCCGCTGTGTCCGGTCATTCCGCCATAAGCGAGCCGGGAGACCTGAAGCGTCGCAGCCTGATCGGCGAAATAGCGGTAGCGATTCTGCCCCGAGCTGAACCAGTAGCGCACTCCGGTCTCCAGCATATAGGACGGCAGGATCGACGCGCGCGACCGCAGCGGCATATCGCCCGAGCCCGCGCCCTGGCCGCCTTGCAACGCTGCAGGCCTGGCCCAGGCGCAGCTGACGATCGAGGCGTTGCACTTCGTGACACCGTCGGCGTTGAAATCGCGCCGCAACGTGACCGTCGCGAACAGGTCCTTTGTCGTCGTCTTGACGTTGGCCAGCGTGCTGTCGACGAACCGGTAGCCAACCTCTGTTTCCAAGCTGATCTCCTTCGACCAGAGATAGCTGACCAGCAACGACGGCAGGATCGTGTACTCCTTCAAGTCGGTCCGGGTGCCGGACCTGTAGCCCATCCGCAGCCGCGGGCTGATGGCGAGATCGGGCGTGATCGGGTAGCGCGAGGCAAGATCCAGCACATAGAACTTCGAGTCCGCCAGGCTCGCGTAGCGTAGCGCGCCCATGAACAGATCGCCCGGCTTGATGATGCTGTTCCCGGTCAACTGGGCCGACAGATAATATTCGAGACCGCTCGCCGGCGTGCCGTCGACGCCGCCGGACGGCAGCGTGCCGGTCAGATTGGTCACCGTGGCATCGGCGGCGACCTGCCAGGTCTCGTTCAGGGGCCGCGAATAGCTCACCATCGCCGACTGGAATGTCGGCGTGCGGTCGATCGCGAGCTGCCTGATCTCGCCTGCGGTATTGAACTTCATCATGTCGTAGAGCGTGAGGAACGGCTGCCCCTGCAACGCATTCCAGGTCGAGAGAAATGGAACTCTTCGGTAATCGAACGAGGCGTTGATGACCGACTTGTCCTCGAACGTATACGTTCCCGAGAACACGGCGGCATTGAGCGCGCGGAAATGCGTGTCGTAGTCGATCAGGCCGAGCAGCGACTTGTTGGTGTCGAAATAGCGGAATTCCGCGCCGATGGCCTGGCGGTCGATGATGTTGCGGTCGTATTGCGTGATCAGGTAGACGGTGGTCTCGAGCCCGCCGAGAATCTTGCCGAAATCGATGCTTGCGCCATAGAGCGTCTTGCCATCCTTGAACGGTGCGTCGAAACGGCTCCAGTTCGGCGAGCCCGCGAGCACGTTCAAGCGCAGCCCGGGGCTCTTCTGCCAACTCAGCACCGCGCCGTCGAAACGGCCGATCACGCCGCCGGTGTTGCGGGATTGCCGTCCGACACGCAAGGTCACGTCGGCTTCCTTCAGCGTGTAATCGACTTGCGCGGTCGAGACGCCATACTTGTCATTGCCCGTATCGAATTGGCGCTCGTGGGTGAACGCCAGCTTGAACTTGGTCCTGATGCGATCGTTGTCCGCGGTGCCCAGGAAGTCGAAATTGGTCAGCAGCGTGTTCTGGTGCACCCGGTGGGCATCGGGATCTGCATTCGGGTTCGGCGCGATGGCCCTGTCCTTGACGGCGCTGGTGCTGTCATTGGTGATGAAGGTGGTCGAGAGGCTGCCCGACATCGACCAGCGCGTATCGCCGTTCGGCCCTGCCGACTTGGTTGGCATCCCTGCCCCCATGTCTCCGCCATCGGAGTTGGCCGGAGACATGTCGCGCGGCCGCGCCGGCGCGCTGCTGGTTGCGGTCAGAAGCGCAGCGAGCCGCTGCCTCACCCGCTCAGCGCCCTCGCCGTTCGGATAACGGCGCAGATAGTCCTCAAATTCGGCCTGGGCTGCAGCGGTCTGCCCGGCCTTCTGGCGCGCGACGCCGAGCAGCTCCTGCGCCTCTGCGCTCGAGCCGGTCTCAGGGAGTTTCAGCACCTTCTTCAGAAGGTCGATCGCGGCGTTGAAATTGCCTTTCTTGATCGATGCGCGCGCCTCGTCCATCGAGGCCTCCGCAAACCGGATGTCCGCCGCGGACGCCGGCTGCATCGTGCGATTGTCGTTGCGGACCGACGCCGCCGCACCGGGGATCGCAACCGGTTTCGGCGCATCCGGAGCGGCTACGCTCGGCACCAGGGCCTTCACCTTGCACGCCGACACCGGGCCCTTCCGGGCAATCACGATCGTGACCTGCTCGAAGCTGCCGGATTGCACGATCTGATAGGTGAACTCGCCAGCAAACTGAGCGACGAGGATCGGTCCTCTGTTCTGATCGAGCGTCAAATAGACGTCCTGGATGCCGGAGCCCTGGGCATTGTCGACCCGCACGCCCTCTCGTCTGACCAGACGCCGCGTGATGACGGCGTCCCGATCGACCAATTGTAGCGAGACGCTGAGCTGGCTGCCCTTATCCAGCGGAAAATGCCCAGTGTAGCGCACGCGAGCATGAAAGTTGACGCGCAGCAGGCTGCAGTTGCCGATCGTCGTGGCGTTTGCACTGGCAACGAACTGATCGATGACCGGCTGCGCCGGTGCGACGCCGAAGGCTCCGTCGAGCAGGATTGCGAGCAGGCCGGACAGCAGAGTCATCGCCCATCGGGTCGGTCTCCCTGCTGCTGCTTGACTGAAGCGGCAGCTCATCACCAGCCGCCTCCATTGACCCGGTGCTGCCGCTGGCGACGGGTGATGATGGCGGTCTGCGACTTGTCAGCATAGATGTGACACGCGCCGGTGCAGTCCTTGAGCTCGGCGACGGTGTAGTCCATCGGCGCCGGCTTCACGAGCTTGGCATGCTGCTGCGGCCGGAAATCACTCGCGTGACAGGCGGCGCAGTCGGGCTTGTAGGCCGCGAACTTGAACACGACGGCTTGCGAATTGCCGCTGTGGCAGGCGGTGCAGCCAATGGCGGCGCTATGGTTCGGATAGCTTGCCGACATGTGCCGGTAGTTGACCGAACTCCAGCTGACCGTCCGATGGCAGCTCTCGCAGGGGACGTTGGTCACGAAGTGCTTCGGCGATTTGCCGGTGGCATTGGAGCCATTGTGACAGCTGGCGCACGGCGCAGTGAGGCTGGTGTGATCCATCCGTGCGCCCGAGAACGACACGGTGTTCTTGTGGCAGCTTTCGCATGGCGCGCTGGTGACCACGTGGCGCGGCGGCTTGCCGCCGGCTGATGATCCGTTGTGGCACGTCGCGCAGGCCGCCATCGTCCCGGTGTGGCTGAAACGGGCTCCGCTGAATGTCGTCGTGCTCTTGTGGCAGGTCTCGCACGGCGCATTGGTCGCAACGTGCTTCTGCGGCTTGCCGGTTGCGGCCATGCCGTTGTGGCAGCTCGCGCAGGCCGCCATCGTGCCGGTGTGACTGAAGCGGGCTCCACCGAATGTCGTCGTGCTCTTGTGGCAGGTCTCGCACGGCGCATTGGTCGCGACGTGCTTCTGCGGCTTGCCGGTCGCGGCCAT
>NZ_JAUEYN010000018.1:0-172635 GCF_032489675.1 Bradyrhizobium sp. SZCCHNR1043 | reverse complement strand
CTCTCCTTGGCGCCAAAGACCGCCCCCAACAAACGACGCCCCTCTTGACAACTTACTCCCCATACAAGGTTCAGCCGGAACGACCCGGCCCTCCCTGCGCGATCGGTTTTAACGGCTTATACGTGATCTCCCCGGTGCGCCGGCTTTCTGGCCACCGTGGCGACAACGCGCGCATCACGCGCGCTGCCGCGGACCTCAGCGTCGGGAGGTCAGGACCACACGATTTCGCCGTCCGCGACGACAGCGCTCGTCCAGCGCCGCCGTCACGTCCATCGCATTGCCGGTCCAACGTTCGTGACGACGCGCGTACGCCCCTCATCAGGACCGGAATGGGAGGAGCATAGGACAGGAATTATGATTTTCGGAAGCTGTTTATTTTTCGCAGAGGCTCTTGAAGTGGGTCTTCATATTGAGGGCGCGGGGGAAATGAGTGTTTTGGCGCAGGCGACATGCGTGGCGCATCGGCCGTCCGCCGGCGTGTTGGAGATCGGCACTCCGCCCGACGGGCGAATCGGGGATTGCAAAGTTGTTTGTGGCACGCAGGCGCGGCGCGATCGGTCAGCGCCTCCCCCCGCGTGCGGGGGAGGTCGCATCGCATCGTCAGATGCGATGCGGGTGGGGGATTGCTCCGGAAAGACTGCCGCTGTGGCACCCCCACCCCAGCCCTCCCCCGCAAGCGGGAGAGGGGGCGCACCGCCGGTGCCGCGCCTGCGCGGGTCTCTCGATGATGCGGGCCGAGATACGCATCATGAAACGCCCTGGCGCAATTGAGTGAGCGCTACCCCACGTTCGGCTCGCCGCCCTCCGGGGCGAGCCTGGTCGCCAGGATCTTGTCGATGCGGCGGCCGTCGAGGTCGATGATCTCGAAGCGCCACCCTTGCAGCTCGAAGCTCTGGCCGACCGCGGGCACGCTGCCGAAATGCTGCAGCACCAGGCCGGCGACGGTGTGGTAGCCGCGATGTGGCGGCACCTCGATGGCGAGGACGTCGGCGAACTCGTCGAGTTGCATCCAGCCGGAGACGAGCAGCGATCCGTCGTCGCGGCGGAGGCAGGCCGGCTCCGGCGGACCTTCCTCCGAGGAGAACGCGCCGACGATCGACTCCAGAATATCCGCCGCGGTCACGACGCCTTCGAACGCGCCGTATTCGTCGTGGACGAGCCCCATATGCACGGGCGCCACCTTGAGAATCGCGATCACGTCGCGCGCATCGACGGTGGAGGGAATGATCGGCACCTCCCGCACCAGGCTGCGCAGGTCCGGCGTCTCGTCGCGCAGATAGGCGGCCAGCAGGTCCTTGGCCTGGAGCACGCCGATCGGACGGTCGCGCTCGCCGTCCGACACCGGCAGGCGCGAATGCGGGCTCTTGGCGAGCAGCTCGCGAATGGTCTTGGGATCGTCGTTGAGGTCGACGACGTCGACCTCGGGGCGCGGCGTCATGATGGCGCCGACCGGGCGGTCGCCGAGCCGCATCACGCCGGCGATCATCTCCTTCTCGCCGGGCTCGAGCACGCCTGCGGTCTCGGCCTCGCGCACCAGATGGTGGATCTCCGCCTCCGACACCTTCTCCTCGGCCTCGCCGGAGCGGCCGAGCAGCGTCAGGATCAACTTGCCGGAGAGATCGAGCAGCACCACGAGCGGCAGCGACACCTTGGCGAGCACCTGCATGGCCGGCGCGACGCGGACCGCCACGGCCTCGGGGTCGCGCAGCGCCAGCTGCTTCGGCACCAGCTCGCCGACGATCAGGGTCGCATAGGTGATGGTGGTGACGACCAGGCCGACGCCGATGATGTCGGCGACGGAGGCGGACAGGCCGAGCTCCAGCAGCCACTGCGTCAGGCGCTGGCCGAGCGTGGCGCCCGAGAACGCGCCAGAGAGCACGCCGACCAGGGTGATGCCGATCTGCACCGTCGACAGGAACCTCCCCGGATCGGACGCCAGCGTCAGCGCCCGACGGGCGCCGGCGATGCCCTTTTCGGCCAGCATGGCGAGGCGTGCCGGCCGCGACGAGACGATCGCGAGTTCGGACATCGACAACAGCCCGTTGACGACGATGAGGACGACGATGATGGCGAGTTCGACGGAGAGCATTTCGACCTGGTCTGGCGCCCGGAGGGGGCGGGATGGGGACAGGTCCTAGCATATGGGGATGGCAAGCGCCCAATGCCGCGTTGCGGTGGGGGCATGGCTGGAGACGGGTGGGCGGTCAGATTGGGGCTTGCCGCGCCTGGACCTCCGCTGTCGTCCCGGCCTTGAGCCGGGACCCATCGCCACCGGCCGTCATGTGGCGGGCAATCGGCAGTGACGTCCCTCGATAGCTTCCGCGGTATGGGTCCCCGCGTTTGCGCGGACGACACCGAGTGAGGAGCTATGGCCTGCGCAAATAAAAACAGCCGCCCCTCAGAAATCCCCGTGCAGCCGCCCCGAGAAGATCGACACCGGACCGCGGTCGGCGTTGTAGGCGGGATTGCTGATGAACTGATAGTCCGCCGTGAAGGTCAGGTATTTGTTGATCGAGTAGGCGTAGTAGGCCTCGATGATGTTCTCGCGCCGGTAGTTCAGCGCGCCGTCGCCGATCAAGGGGCCAAGGCCACCGGCGGCGAGGAAGGCGCGGTGGTCGCGCGACAGCCCGTTGGTCACGCCGGCGAGGCCGATGGTGTCGTCGGGACGGCCCCAGCGCGCGCCCTTGATCGAGGTGCCGAACGACAGGCTGCTGTCGATGTCGGTGAACGCCATGATCTCGGTTTTGCCATCGTTCCAGCTCCAGCGGCCGAATAGGCCGACATCGTCCGAGAGCGCCTGGTCGAAGCTGATCACGTAGCCGTATTTGCCGCGGCCGCGGCGGGTCTGGCCGATGTCGAGATTGAGCGCGGGATTGTCCAGCGTCTCGCGATAGCTGCCGGAGAAGGTGTTGTTGAACCAGCCGATGGTGCGCAGATGCCCGGGTTGCGAGAACAGCTGATAGCGCGTCTCCAGCTCGACGACGTAGCTGCCGCGTCTGAAAACCTTCGTGTCGAAATTGTTCGAGTTCGACTCGGCATCGACCAGGAAATAGCCGGCGCGCAGCGCCCAGTTCTTCTGGTTCAACTCGGCGGTGGCGCCGTAGGTCAGGCCGAGCTTGTCGGCGGCATAGTCGAAGGCGCCGGGCGCCCACACCGACCAGTTCATGAAGTCCTTGCGTGCGTCCTTGGCGTAGGCGTTGCCGTCGAACACGTCGAGCACGGGGAATTTTCCGATCTGAAGCGTGAGACGCGAGATGTCCTGCTTGCCGGACAGCTGCAGCTGGCCGCTGCCGAGCTGCTCCTGCTCGCCGCCGAAGCCGAAGGTCTGGCGCAGGAACAGCCGCGAGGTGTTGTAGTGCGGGTAGGGGAAGTCGGACTTCTGCGCTTCGCCATTGGGGAAGCCGCCGAGTCCGACGGTGTTGCTGAGGCCGAAGCCCTGCAGCAGCTCGGGATTGTAGTAGACCTCGCCGCCGTCCCACAGCCGAGCGTTGATGTACAGGCTGTTGCTCCAGGTCTCCTGGAATTGGCGCGCGGGTGTCAGGCTGTTGGCGCCGGTGTAGGCGGCGCGGAACGCCGGATAGCCCTGGCCGATCACGGTCGCCTGGCCGTGGATCTCCCAGCGGTCGGATTCGGGATCGGACGGATCGCTCTTGAGCTTCAGGTCGGGCCCGCCCACGAAATCGAGCTTGCGGTTGAGCCCGACCCGCAGGGTCTGGAAGTCGAGTTGCGAATTGTAGCTGGCGCCGTTGGAGAAGCGGACGCCACCGTTCTCGAAATGGCTGTAGAGATATTCGAGGCGCCAGCTCCAATGCGGCGCAAAGCTGCGCTCGATGCCGGCGCCGGCGGCCCAGCCGAGCCGCGTCGTCAGCAGCTTCTCGGTGTCGCCGGCCGCATTGGTGTTGATGAAGCGGCCGCCGGTCCAGGCGAGGCCGCCGGTGGCGTAGACCAGCCAGTCGCCCTTGAGGTAGCCGACCCGGCCGCGCGCGGTGGCGACATAGTCCCACAGCTCCGAGACGTTCGAGCCGGGCGTGCCGAGCATCGCGACGGTGTGGTTGGAGGTGAGATAGTTCGGAAAGCTGAAATCGCCCTCGAGCCCGAGCAACAGCCCGGAGCGGGTGACCCAGTTATAGCCGGCCTGCACGCCGCCAGTGAGACCGCTGAACGGGCTACCGGCGCTGACCGTCCCGCTCGGGTCGGTCAGCGTCGCCTGGGCGCGGTCGCGGGTATAGCCGGCATGGACGCCGACATAGAGGCCGGTCCAGTCGAACACCGTCTGCGCCATCCGGGCCTTGACCGGCAGGTCGGCGGCAGCGGCGGGGGCAGCGAGCGCGGCGATCATGGCGCCGGCCGCGATCATCTCCCGGGTGCAGTTCGAACGGATCATGGCGGCGGATTCCCAAGGCGAGGCAAACGACACAGGCAAACGTCACAACTGATTGCCCGCGCACAGTCACGAGAAGATTACGGAGTCGTCGATGTTCGATCGGAAGTGTGGACGGCACGCGGCAATTTGTGGATGATTTATATTGCGATTAATTCGCAACAGCAAGCGTGGGGCGGTCTCATCCGGTTTCCGATTGAGGGTGTGGCGCCCACGCAACAATCAGCCCGCCCGGGCGGCCGGGCGGGACGCGACGAACGCCCGGCATCAATAGCCGCAGGCCCTGACGCGGCCGACATACTGGCCGTAGACGTTGAACTGCGGCACCCAGCGGCAGTACCGATAGCCACCGCCATAGGAGTAGCTGTCGTTGCTGGCGGCGATGGCGCTGCCGACGACGGCGGCTCCGACGAGGCCGGCACCGACGCCCCAGCCCCAATGGTGATGATGATGGAAGCCGTTGGCCGCCGCAGGCGTCGACGTTGCGGCGATGCTGCCGGTCACGGCGAGCGCGGTCAGCGCGAGGGTGGCAATCTTGGTTTTGATCGACATGGTGAAGGCTCCTGTTTGATGTTGCGGCGGCCGGCGTCGGCCGCTTGCCAAATTGGACGGAGCCTTTTCGAAACCGGTTCGAATCGCCTGATGGCGATCGACGCCATCCGGAGATTCATCAGAAGATCCAGAATGTTATCTTTGGCTCAGGAGCCCGGCAGCGGGCCGTGGCCGAGCGTGGTCACGTCGAAGTTATCGACGTCCTCCAGCAGCGCGCAGAACGCCCGCGCGCCGTGGTCCAGCACGCGCTCGCCCTTCTCCGCCGAGGCCTGCGTGGCATCGCCGACCGCGCCGCCCGCATTCAGGTCCTGCGTCTGCCAGGCCATCGGCGCCGGCCGCTGCGTCGAGAGCACCTCGTAGGTCGTTTCCATCTCAGCGCCGCGCGAGGGGAAAGCGGCGATGGCATCGCTGCGCACCAGCGTGGGATGGCGGGCCAGCATGATCGAGGTCTCGACGGCACCGCCATGGATGCCGTGACGCAGCTCGTCGGCGGAGAACAGGCCATCGGGCGCGCCGAAGCGCGACCATGACGTCGTCACCACCAGCATGCGGTGATCTGCGCGCAGATCCTGCGCGACCAGGGTCATCGCGGCGCTGTTGCCGCCATGGCTGGTGACAATCACGAGCTTCGTGATTCCGATCGCGCGTATAGCTGGCGTGGCCGCCGACATAGACACCCGTCCAATCGAACTCCGTCTGTGCGACCGGCGCTTTCAGCGCCAAATCCGCGGCCTGGGCCGCAGCTCCCGAGCCGAGGACGACGACGGCGGCAAGCCCGGTCCAGCTTCGGACGCGCGATCGTCCGGATCGTATTGGCGTAACCGTCGGCAAGCGTATGGACCGCAAGAGCAGGAGTGAACAGAGGCGCTGGTGATGCGGACCCTAGCGAATATTGCAAGTTACTTACAATGACTTTGAAGTCACACGTCACGGCTCGCGCGCGGAAGCGGTGATTTTCGATGGCCCTATCGGCTGTGGGAACGGGTGTCGGCCCTTCGCGATCGAGCTCGCTTGTGACATGACGTCGCAAGGCAATCGAGCTGACGAGCGATTCGAAGACGGAACTGCCGCATGGTGGGAGACCCGCGTGTTGCAAATCCGTTACGAGATGATGTCAGAACGGCACTGATCGTAATTCTCACGTGAATTGAACAAGATGGACCACCGGCTCCTGGCTCGGGCGACGCTCGGTCTCCTGCTCACTTTGTCCAAAACCGCGACAGCGGCCGATCTCGGGTCGGTAAATTCGCGGCCGCAGTCGTATGACAATTCGGCGGCCCCTGACTGGAACGGATTCTATATCGGCGGGCACCTCGGCTACGCCGCAGGCAAGTCCGGCTGGACCGCCCTCGAGGCCGGCGCCGGCGTCCCGATGCTCTCGGGATCGACCGGCCTGTTTAACTCCTATGATGCCTTCAAGGGGACCGGCAGCTATCTGTTCGGCCTGCAGGCCGGCTACAACCGGATGCTGTCGCCGCGCCTCCTGCTCGGCGTGGAGGGGGACTTCTCGGCTCCGAACACGCTCGCCGGCGTGCGGGCCCCGACCTCCCCGGCAACTGGCCAGGCGGCCTATCGCGATACGGTGCTGGGGACGGGTACGCTGCGCGGGCGTATCGGTTACGACTTCAATCCATGGCTGGTCTACGCGACCGGCGGCCTCGCCTGGAGCTACGACCGTCTGGAGCGGACTCAGCTCGCGGGCACGGCCGGCAATGCGGCGGTGGGCGACGTCGATATGGCGCTGACCTGGCGGCTCGGCTGGGTCGCCGGTCTCGGGGTGGAAGTGCCGATCGCGCCGGCCTGGAGCGCCAAGCTCGAATTCCTGGACTCCGAGTTCGGGCATCATCGGAAACGCTTCACCGCGGCCGGCCAGCTCTACGACTCCGATTTGTCGATCCAAAGGCTGCAACTCGGGCTCAACTACCAGCTGGGCACGGATCCGGCCAAGAAGGACCTGCTCGGCAAGGGCATCGTGCCACCCGAGCTCGACAATTTCGCCGTGCATGGCCAGACCACGATCACGACGCAGTACGACTTTCCGTTCCGTGCCCCCTATGCCGGCCGGAACAGCCTGGATCCCAATATCGGCCGCGAAACCTTTGACCTCGACCTGTACGTCGGTTTCCGCCCCTGGGACGGCGCCGAGATCTGGATCAACCCCGAAATCGACCAGGGCTTTGGCCTGAGCGGCACGTTCGGCGTCGCCGGCTTCCCGAGTGCTGAGGCCTACAAGGTCGGCTCAAGCTATCCCTATGCCCGCATTCCGCGCGCCTTCCTGCGCCAGACCATCGATCTCGGCGGCGAGAGCCAGAAGGTCGAGGCCGGCATCAACCAGTTCGCGGGATCACAGACATCCGATCGTCTCGTCTTCACCGTCGGCAAGTTCGGCGTCGTCGATATCTTCGACCAGAACAAATACGCCCACGACCCGCGTGCCGACTTCCTGAACTGGACCTTGGTCAATACCGGCACGTTCGACTATGCCGCGGATGCCTGGGCGTTCACCTATGGCGCAGCGGCCGAGTGGTACACCGGCCCGTGGACGGTCCGCGCCGGTATCTTCGATGGTCCGGCCGTCCCAAACAGCACCGATCTCGATGCCAAGCTCGGCCAATTCCAGATGGTCGGCGAACTCGAACGCCGCTACGAGCTTTGGGGGCAGCCGGGCAAGATCCTGGTCACCGGCTATCTGACGCGGGCCCGCCTCGGCAATTTCCAGGATGCGGTGACCCTGGCGGCGCAGACTGGAGCCGCTCCGGATCTCGCGGCGGTCCGGACCTACAAGAGCAAGCCCGGCATCTCCGCCAATTGGGAGCAGCAGATCCTGCCGGGGCTCGGCGTGTTCGCGCGCGCCGGCTACACGCCCGGGAAGCTGGAGGCCTACGCGTTCACCGACGTTGACACGACCTTTGCCGCCGGCACCTCGGTGTCAGGCAGATTCTGGGGACGGCCGGACGACACGTTCGGCCTCGCAGGGGTGGTCAATCAGATCTCGCCGGCGCATCAGGCCTATTTGGCCGCGGGCGGCTATACGGCGCTGATTGGTGATGGGCAGCTGCCGCACCCCGGGGCCGAGAAGATCCTCGAAGCGTATTACTCGCTGCCGGTGTTCAATTGGCAGTTGACGTTTGACTATCAGTTCATCGTCAACCCGGCCTACAGCCGCGATCGCGGGCCGGTCTCGATCATCGGGTCGCGGCTGCACGCGCAGTTCTGAGTCGAACGACCTGCCACCCCGACAATCCGCCCGGGGGGGGGGATAGCCGGGCGGGTTGGGACACGGGTCTGAGCTGATGGGGACACCCGTATCAGACGCGGGACCGGTGCTGCAGCGCGTTCACGAGCCGACGTGGCGAGCCCTGGTGGATTCGGTTGGGCAAGGTGACCGTCGCGCCATCAATAGCCGCAGGCTCTGACCCGGCCGACGTAACGTCCGAACGCGTCGTACTGGGGCACCCAGTGGCAGTACCGATAACCGCCGTAGTAATAGCCGTCGTTGCTGGCGGCGATGGCGCTGCCGACGACAGCGGCGCCGACGAGGCCGGCTCCGACGCCCCAGCCCCAGCCGTGATGGAAGCCATGGGCCTCGGCAGGCGTGGAGGTCGCGGCGACGCCGCCGGTCACGGTCAGGGCGGCGAGGGTCAGGGCGGCAAGCTTGGTCTTGATGGACATGGAAGGCTCCTGTTTTCCGTTGGGCGGCCGGTGCTGGCCGTCTGTCAAATTGGACGGAGGCTTCTCGAAAGCGGTTCGAATCGCCCGAACAAGGCCGGGGCGGTTCAGAGATTCGTTTGAAAATCCAGTTAGATCATGATGCGATTCCACGGAATCGCATCATGATCTCATCTCTTTGTTTGAGCATGATCTTTCCGGAAAACCGGTTTCCACTTTTCCGGATCATGCTCTAGTTGGGCCCAATCCAACGGCTCGCCAGCGGGCCGCCGCCGAGCCCGTTCACGTCGAAGTTATCGATATCCTCGAGCAGCGCACAGAACGCCCGCGCGCCGTGGTCGAGCACGCGCTCGCCCTTCTCCGCCGACGCCTGCGTGGCATCGCCGACCGCACCGCTCGCATTCAGGTCCTGCGTCTGCCAGGCCATCGGCGCCGGCCGCTGCGTCGAGAGCACGCGATTGTTCTTCTCGATCTCAGCGCCAGATGACGCGAAGGCAGCGATGGCGTCGCCACGCACCAGCTCCGGATGACAGGCCTGCATGATCGAGGTCTCGACGGCGCCGCCATGGATGCCGTGCCGCAGCTCGTCGGAAGAAAACAGGCCGTCGGGCGCGCCGAAGCGCGACCACGATGTCGTCACCACCAGCATCCGAAAGGCGGCGCGCAGGTCCTGCGCGACCAGGGTCATCGCGGCGCTGTTGCCGCCATGGCTGGTGACGATCACGAGCTTCCTGATTCCCGCGCGGGCCACGCTGTCGCCGAGCGCTCGCCAGCTCCGCAGCGCGGTCTCGGTCGGCAAGGTCAGCGTGCCCGGATAATCGATATGCTCGGTGGAAATGCCGACCGGCTGCACCGGCAGGAAGGTGACCGGCAGTGCCGGCGGCAGCAGCGCGCGCACGCGGGCGAGATAGGCTTCCGCAATGTAAACATCTGTGCCGAGCGGCAGATGCGGTCCGTGCTGCTCGGTGGCCGCGAGCGGCAGCACTGCGATCCAGCGCGCCGCCTCGGACGTTCCGATCAAGGGCCAGTGCAGCTCGGTCCAGTCGCGGGGCGGGGTGGTCATCGTGCTGGCTGTTTCTTTCGTGCCTCGGGCAGGGTACTTATCGCCCGACCATAGCACTTCGAACGGCATCTTGGGCGAGACTAACCGGGGAATCCAATCATGACGCAGGGGCTTCTGTCGCGAACGTTAATGGCGGCTTTGCTCGTCGCGGGTGCGCTGGTCCCGGCGGCCCAGGCCCAGACCCTGGACAAGGTCTCGTTCGGCACCAACTGGGTCGCCGAGGCCGAGCATGGCGGCTTCTTCCAGGCGGTCGCCGACGGCACCTACAAGCGCTACGGTCTGGACGTGACGATCGTGCCGGGCGGTCCGAACGAGAACAACCGCATGCTGCTGATCTCCGGCAAGATCGATTTTTTCATGGCCGCGAACACGCTGATGTCGTTCGACGCGGTGGCCAACAACGTGCCGGTGGTGTCGATCGCCGCGATGTTCCAGAAGGATCCGCAGGTGTTCCTGACGCATCCGGAGTCCAGGATCACCAAGCTCGAAGAGCTGAAGCCGCTGACCCTGTTCGTCTCCAAGGAAGGCATCTCCAGCTACTATCAGTGGCTGAAGTCCGAATACGGCTTCTCGGAGAAGAACGTGCGTCCCTACACGTTCAATCCGCAGCCGTTCATCGCCACCGCGCAGAGCGCGATGCAGGGCTACGTGACATCAGAGCCGTTCGCGGTCGAGCGCGCCGCCGGCTTCAAGCCCGGCGTGATCCTGCTCGCAGACAACGGCTTCAACACCTATTCGACCCTGATCGAGACGCGGCGCGACCTGATCGAGAGCAAGCCGGACCTGGTGCAGCGTTTCGTCGATGCCTCGATCGTCGGCTGGTACAATTACATCTACGGCGACAATTCTGCCGGCAATGCGCTGATCAAGAAGATGAACCCGGAGATGACCGACGACCTGCTGGCCTATTCGGTCGCCAAGATGAAGGAGTACGGCATCGTCGATTCCGGCGACAGCGTGGAGAAGGGCATCGGCGCCATGACGGAGGAGCGCATCGCCAGCTTCTTCGACAAGATGGTGCGGGCCGGCGTGGTCAAGTCGACGATCGACTATCGCAAGTCCTATACGCTGCGTTTCGTCAACAAGGGGGTCGGCATCGATCTCCGGCCGAAGAAGTAGGACGCTTGAGCGGCGCTTTCAGCACATGAGTTCACCCCCTTCGTCCGAGCGCGCCGTTGCGACCGCGGTACGCCTGCGCGGCGTCACCAAGGTGTACGAGTCCGGCGTCGCCGCGCTGGGGCCGATCGACCTGACGATTTCCAAAGGCGAGTTCGTCTCGCTGCTCGGCCCCTCCGGCTGCGGCAAGTCGACGGCGCTGCGGCTGATCGCCGGGCTTGCGAGCCCGAGCGGCGGTATGGTCGACGTCGCGGCGTTCGCGTCCGAGACGCATCCGGGCCATCGCATCGGCTTCGTGTTCCAGGAGCCGACCTTGATGCCCTGGACCAGCCTGCGCGACAATGTCGGCTTGCCGTTGAAGCTTGCGCATGTCCCGGCCACGGAGGCACGGCCGCGGATCGATGCCGCCTTGGCGCAGGTCGGCCTGTCGGATTTTGCCGATGCATTCCCGCGCGAATTGTCCGGCGGCATGAAGATGCGCGCCTCGCTGGCGCGAGCGCTGGTGACACGGCCCGACATCCTGCTGATGGACGAGCCGTTCGCGGCCCTCGACGAGATCACGCGCTTCCGCCTCAACAACGACCTGCTGGCGCTGTGGCGCAGCCTGAACATGACCGTCCTGTTCGTCACCCATTCGGTGTTCGAGTCGGTCTACCTGTCGCAGCGCGTGCTGGTGATGACGGCGCGGCCCGGCCGGCTCAGCGCCGAGATCCGGATCGACGTCGACGCGCGCGATGATGCGTTCCGCGCCTCGCCGGACTACGCCGCATATTGCCGCCGCGTCTCGGACGCGTTGGCGCCGGCCTACACCGGGGTGCATGCGCTGTGAGCGGCGTACGAGAGCAGAGAACGTTTGTCGCGGCAGCGCGGCTGGCGAGCCTCGCCTTTCCGGCCTTGGTTTTCGTCGCAGCGATGACGGCGTGGGAGTTGGTGGTGCGCGTCAACGGCATCCAGCCTTATGTGCTGCCGGGGCCGCTGCTCATCCTGAAGACCTTGGTTGCCGACTGGGACATTCTGGCGCAGTCGCTGCTGACGACACTGATCACGACGCTCGAAGGCTTCATCGCCGCCGCCCTCGGCGGCATCGCGCTGGCGCTGCTGTTCAACCAGTCGAGATGGCTGGAATGGGCGTTGTTTCCCTATGCCGTGGTGCTGCAGGTGACGCCCGTGATCGCGGTCGCGCCGCTGCTCCTGATCTATCTGCCGCAGCAGACCGCGGTGGTCGTGTGCGCCTGGATCGTCGGCTTCTTCCCCGTGCTGTCCAACACCGCGCTCGGGCTCAACTCGGTCGATCGCAATCTCGCTGGCCTGTTCCAGCTCTACGGCGCCTCGCGCTGGCAGACCTTGCGCCATCTGAAATTGCCCGCCGCTCTGCCCTATATTCTCGGCGGTCTGCGCATCGCCGGCGGCCTGTCGCTGATCGGCGCCGTCGTCGCCGAGATCGCCGCCGGCAGCGCCGGCGCGGGATCAGGCCTCGCCTATCGCATCGCAGAATCCGGCTATCGTCTCAACATACCCCGCATGTTCGCCGCGCTGGTGCTGCTGTCGGTCGCCGGGATTGTCATCTATGGCTTGCTGGCGCTAGTTTCGCACCTCGTTTTGCGGCGCTGGCACGAAAGTGCTCTTGGAAAGGACAACTGATGGCGGCCACTTCGTCTGACAAGATCGATGTTCTGATCTATGGGCCGCTGCGGCCGATCCTGGAAAAGGGTTTCCCGGACAGCTTCACTGTGCACCATGCGACGACACAGGCCGATCTCGAAGCGCTGCCAGCGGACGTGAAAGGGCGGATCCGCGGCGTCGCGGTGACCTTCCACACCGTGAAGACCGATGCCGCCGTGATGGCGATGCTGCCGAAGCTGGAGATGATCGCAAGCTTCGGCGTCGGCTATGACCACATCGCGGCCGCCCATGCCGGTCAGCACGGCATCATCGTCACCAACACGCCCAATGTCCTGACCGAGGAGGTAGCCGACGTCGCGATGGGCCTGTTGATCGCCACCTGCCGCGAGTTCATCAAGGCCGACCGCTTCGTGCGCTCCGGCGAGTGGACGTCGAAGCCCTATCCGCTCAGCGTCGGCTCGTTGCGCGACCGCACCGTCGGCATGGTCGGCATGGGCCGCATCGGCCAGGCGATCGCGCGCCGGCTCGAAGCCTCGCTGGTCCCCGTCGTCTATCACTCGCGCAATCCGGCGGCCGGTGTCGCCAACAAGCACTATCCCGACCTGCTCGCGATGGCGAAGGACGTCGACACGCTCATCGTGATCGTGCCCGGCGGCGCCGGCACCAACCGGATCGTCAATGCCGAGGTGCTGAAGGCGCTCGGACCGCGCGGCGTCGTCGTCAACGTCGCCCGCGGCTCGGTGATCGACGAACAGGCTTTGGTCGAGGCGCTGAAGTCCGGCACCATCCTGGCGGCTGGCCTCGACGTGTTCGAGAAGGAGCCGGCGGTGCCCGACGCGCTCAAGGCGATGGACAATGTCGTGCTGCTGCCACACATCGGCTCGGCTGCCATCGTAACCCGCAACGCGATGGATCAGCTGGTGGTCGACAATCTCAAGGTCTGGTTTGCCGGCAAGCCGCCGCTGACGCCCGTTCCGGAAACGCCGGTGAAAGGCCGCTGATGAAACGTTCGCTCCCAATGCTGATCGCGCTGCTGTCGTCAGTGGCGGGCGTCCCCGCCGTTGCGCAGGACGCCGCCGGCCTGAAGAAGGCGATGATCGGGCAGTGGGAGCTTGCGACCACCGAGCGCAGCAAGACCTGCGTCGTGACCTTGAAGCCGGACGCGGCGCCGCGTGGGCAGAAGCTCGAACTGGAGCCGGGCTGTGCCGCCGCGCTGCCCTTCACCAAGGACATCGCCGGCTGGAACGTGAAGGGCCTCGACATCGTCAGTCTCCAGGCAGCCAATGGCGAGGCGGTGATCGACTTCACCGAGGTCGAGGCCGGCATCTTCGAGGGCCTGCGCCAGGGCGAAGGCGTCTACATCCTGCAGAACCTGGCGGCGGCGCGGTCGCTGGCGAAATCCATGGACCAGATGATCGGCGACTGGGCCATGGTCCGCGGCAATGGCGCCACGATCTGCAGCCTGGTGCTGACCAACAACGACGCCGGCCACGACAATTTCCAGGTGTTCGTGAAGCCGAAATGCGACGCCGCCATCGCAGCGTTCGCGCCGAGCCAGTGGCGGCTCGAGCACGGCCAGATGATGCTGATGTCGGATCGCGGCGAGACCTGGCGGTTCGAGGCGGACGACAATGCGCAGTGGCGGCTGGTGCCCGACAGCGCCAATCCGCTGATCATGCTCAGGCAGTAGGGCGAGACGCGCGCCGTTGAGCGCCCTTGCCGCGCGTCGGGCAAGCCTCTTCCGGCATCGGATTTGGTTAACGGTCGGTTACGTGCCTGTTCCACCAATTGGAACTTGTTGTTTACGCATCTTGCGTCTGATGGTTGCATTCCATCGAGGGGGCCCGCCATGCGTGAGTTGTTGCGCCGGTTCAACAGGTCGCTGCCGTCGTTCAGCCTCAACGACAAGATCTCTGCGGCTGCGGCCGCGTTCGCCGTCCTGGTGATGCTGTCGACACTGGGCGCGCTGTCGGCGCTGCGCGAGCAGCGCCTGTTCTACGATCGGCTCGAAGCGCTTTCCATTGCAGCCCGCAACATCGAGCGCACCAACGCGCTGATCTACGCGGTCGTGATGGAATCGCGCGGCATCTACATGTCGTTGGACCGCACCGTCGCGCGGCGCTACGCCGACTCGCAGCTTGCGAAGATTGCGCAGCTGAGCAAGGTGGTCGACGAATGGGAAAGCCGGGTCACAGATGACGACGCCGCGCTGTTCGCCCCGTTCAGGAAGCGGATCGATCAGTTCGTCGCATTCCGCACCGAGATGGCGCGGCAGACGATCTCGGTCGGATCGTCGGCGGCGCGCGAGCTCGGCGACAATGACGAGAATCGCGCGGTGCGCACCGCGCTCAACGAGGACCTCGAGAAATTGTCGCGGCTCTATGCCGACCGCACCCGCGAGCTCGGCGAGGCGGCCGACGCGCGCGGCATGGCCGCGTTCTATCTGGGCGCGCTCGGGGCGGTGATCATCGTGCTGATCGCGGCCGCGGCGCTGGCGCTGCGCTGGGGCGTGCTGATGCCGCTGCTGGACATCGCCCGCGTCACCGACCGCATCGCCGCCGGCCGCATCAAGCTCAAGATTCCGCATGCGCGGCGCCATGACGAGATCGGACGGGTCGCGCATGCGGTGGAGACTTTCCAGAACGGCGCCTTCCGGATTCAGGAGCTCGAGCAGCACGAGGTCGAGATCGAGCGCCAGCACGCCGACATCCTGCGCGAGCACGAGCGGCTGGAGCAGGGCGCGCTCAGCAACCAGCAGCGTCTGGATGCCGCGGTCGCCAACATGGCCCAGGGCCTGATCATGCTCGACAGCTTCGGCTACGTACTGATGGTCAACGAGCAGTACCGCAAGCTCTACGGCGTTCCTGCCTCGGTTGCGAAGCCCGGTGCACATGTGCGCGAGATCCTCGCGCACCGCGCCAAGCTCGGCCTGCTGCGTGAGAAGCCGTCGGAGTTCCTCGCCGCGCTGCGGGAGCGCATGAAGGAGCGAAGGGCGGAGATCGTCGAGGTCGAGCTCGCCGACGGCCGCATCATCCGCATCTCGGAGCGGCCGATGGACGGCGGCGGCTGGATCGCGACGCACGAGGATTTCACCGCGCAGCGCCGTGCCGAACGCAAGCTCGCGCGCGCCGAATATTTCCTCGCCGCATTGCTGGAGAACATCCCGCAGGCGGTGCTGGCCAAGGATGCGCAGTCGCTGCGCTACATGTTCGTCAATCGCGCCGCCGAGCGTCTGTTCGGCGTGCCTCGCACCGACATCATCGGCCGCACGCCGGGCGAACTGTTCTCCGCGCCGACCGGCGCGATCCTCGAGGAAGCCGCCCGCGAACAGCTCGCAGGGCGCGGCGACGATGAGCCGCGAGCCCATAGCATCCTCACACCCGGAAATGGTCCGCGCGACATCGTCGTGCGCCGGCTGCCGGTCTCGATCGGCGAGGGCGAGCCGAAATATCTGCTGAGCATCATCGAGGACCGCACGCAGGATCAGCGCGTGGCGGCATGATGCGTCACGTGGCAACGCCTTGGATTGCCCTGCCTTGACGTCGCCTTGATCTGCATCAAGAACGGCCACGCCGGGCGGACTAGCGTGCCCGGAACGGAGGCCTGTTCATGATCCGACGTCTGGGGATTCCCTTTGCTACCCGCCTTGGCGCTGCGGCGCTGCTCACGCTCGCCGTCGTCGCGCCGGTGCATCAGGCTGCTGCGCAGGACGTGCTCGGCGGAGCGATCCTGGGCGGCGCCGGCGGAGCGATCCTGGGCGGCGCGATCGGCGGCGGCCGGGGCGCTGCGATCGGCGCCGTGATCGGGGCCGGCACCGGAGCTGCAATCGCGGCCGATGGCGAGCGCCGTCGTGGCGGCTATTATTCCTATCGCAATGGCTGCTATTTGCAACGCGGCGACGGGTCATGGGTCCGCGCACACCCGCGCTACTGCTACTAAGTCTTACCGGTCGGCTGAATTGACCGCTTGGCGGCGCGACGAACGCGCGGCCGGTGGCTTTGTCGCGCGCTCCAGCGCGTGAATGACGCGCGGATCCTCGCAATGCGCGACGTTGAAGCGCATCATCGTGGCGGCGGATTGCGCCGCGCTGAAGACGTCGCCGGGCGCGAGCACCACATGTTCCTCGAGCGCGGCCTGGGCCACCTCGATCGCCGTGCAGCCGTCCGGCAACCTGCACCACAGATGAAAGCCGCCGCGCGGCATCAGCCAGGGCGCGATGCCGATGCGCTGCAGCCGTGCTGCCACGCGTGGCCGCGCCCGCGCAAGCCGAGCGCGCAGCTCCTCGATGTGCTTGCGGTAGCTGCCGCTGGTCAGCACCTGGGTCAGTGTCTCCGCGGCGAACTGTCCGGGGCCGCCGAAGCCGGTCGCGATCTGCAGGTCGATCAGCGGCTCGATCCAGTCGGCGCGCGCGGCGATGTAGCCGCAGCGCACCGAGGCCGACAGCGTCTTGGAGAAGCTGCCGACCAGGATCACCCGCGTCAGCCCGTCGAGTGCGGCGAGCCGCGGCGACGGCTCGGGTTCGAAATCGCCGTAGATGTCGTCCTCGACGATGATCGTGTCATGCGCCACCGCGGCGTTGAGCAGCCGGTGCGCCGTCTGCAGCGACAGCGTCGCGCCGGTCGGATTGTGCAGGCCGGAATTGGTGATGTAGAGCCGCGGGTGCTCGGCTGCGAGCATCGCCTCGAACCGCGCGACGTCGGGTCCGCCCGGCGTCATCGGCACGCTGACGATCCGCGCCTGATGCGCGCGCAGCAACGCCAGGAAATTGAAGTAGCAGGGATCGTCGACAAGCACGGCGTCGCCGGGGCGCAGCAGCATGCGGCAGATCAGGTCGATCGCCTGCGTGCCGGACGAGGTCAGCACCAGCTGCTCGCTGAACGCGTCGATGCCGAGGCCGGCAAGGCGGCCCTGCAGCAGCCGTCGTAGCGCCGCCGATCCTCGCGCCGCGCCGTAGTCGCTCAGCACTGGGCCGCCGCCGCGCGCCAGCGCGCGGACCGCGCGCCGCAGCGCGTCCTGCGGCATCCACTCGGCCGGCAGCCAGCCGCAGCCGGGCGTCAGCGTTCCCGGCCCGGCGTCGAGCGACTGCCGCGACACCCAGAACGGATCGACCGCGCGCGGCCGGCGCGGCTCGCGATCGGCGAGGGCCAGCGGCGGCAGCGCCGTGTCGGCGACATAGAAGCCGGAGCCGCGCCGGGCCCGGATGACCCCCTCGGCGGCGAGCCGGTCATAGGCCTCGACGACGGTGGCCGGCGAGACGCCCATCGCCGCGGCGAAGGCGCGGATCGACGGCAGGCGCTGGCCGACGTCGAGCGCGCGCGTCGCCAGACGCTGCCGGATCGCATCGACCACGGCGGTGGTCCGCGTGCCGTCTCGGCGGGACTCGAGCGCCCTTGATTCCAAAGTGTATTGCCTCCTGCATCAATACAGAATGTCGAAATTGTATCGGTCTGTGACTGCCGCAACAAGCCCGATCCGGCTATGGGATCTGCGAGGAGGAGCGGTGCATGAAGGGATTGATCGAAGGTTGGGGGAGCGGCATCGTCGGCATGACGATCTTCAGCGGCTCGCTGCCGGCCACGCGGGCGGCGCTGGAGGGCTTTGCGCCGCTGTTCCTGACGGGCGCACGCGCGACGCTCGCGGCCGTGCTGGCTGCGCTTTGTCTTTTGCTGTTGCGGCAGCCGCTGCCCGGCCGGCGTGATCTGGTGTCGCTCGGGATCGTATCGCTCGGTGTGGTCATCGGCTTTCCGCTGCTCACGGCGCTCGCGCTCCAGCACATCACCTCGGCCCATGCGATCGTGTTCGTCGGTCTGCTGCCGCTGTCGACCGCCTTGTTCGGCGTGCTGCGCGGCGGCGAGCGGCCGCGGCCGTTGTTCTGGCTGTTCGCAGCCCTTGGCGCTGCGGCGGTCTCGGGCTTCGCCCTGTCGCAGGACGGCGTCGCGGCGCCGATCGGCGATCTCGCGATGATCGCCGCGATCATCGTCTGCGGCCTGGGCTATGCCGAGGGCGCCATGCTCACGCGCCGGCTCGGCGGCTGGCAGGTGATCTCGTGGGCGCTGCTGTTGTCCGCACCGCTGATGCTGTCGATGGCGGTGCTGACGCTACCCGGCGCGTCACATGACATCACGGCCGCGGCGTGGCTGGGCCTCGCCTATGTCTCCGTCTTCAGCATGTTCATCGGCTTCGCCTTCTGGTACCGCGGGCTCGCGCGCGGCGGCACTGCGACGGTGGGCCAGCTGCAATTGCTGCAGCCCTTCCTCGGCCTCGGTTTCGCGAGCCTGCTGCTGCATGAGCCGGTGTCGGCCACGATGATCGCCGCAGCCGGAATCGTCGTCGTCTGTGTGGCGATGGCGCGTCGCTGGGCGTAAGCCGTCAGCGGCTACTTGCGGTGATAGAGTCCGGTGAAGCTGACGCCGGCACCGCCGCAATCATTGTTGTCCTCGACCAGCAAAAGCGCGCCGATGCGCTGCAGACGCACGCGGCACTCGTCGCCGGCATTCGGCCGATCGAACGGCGTGCTGCCGTCGTCGACGAAGGCGATGAGGCCGCCCTTGGGCTCTGCCGTCGCGCCGAGCGATCCGTTGCGCAACTCGCGACCGGCCGGCAGCACCTGATCGCCTTCGATCCTGAACCGGTTGCCGGCCTCTTTCCTGATCGTCAGTCCCCCTCCCGGATGCTCCCAGCTTCCGGCCCAGTCGGACATTGCCGGCGCGGCCATTGGCGGGACGGTGGTGAGGGTTGCGCGCGGCAGCCAGCCGGTGGTCCAGATCTGGGCCTTCGCACGCGGCGCCTGGTAGCTGACGCAGACGAAATCGCCGTGGGTCCTGCCGACCAGCACGAGGTCGTCGCCGACGAGGTACGCCTTCTTCCGGCAGGCGTCGGTCGCAGCGGGACAGCCTGCGGCCTTGAAATCATCGTCATAGGGGCTCTTGACGAAATTCACGCGCGGCTGGCCGCTCACTTTGGCGACGACGAGCGGCCGCGCATCGTCCCAGCCGATGCCATTGCAATTGGCGGGATCGTTGGCGTCGTAGGCAGCCGCCGCCGTGACGGTCAGGACGCCAAGGATCAGTCCGATGAAGGCCGCGCGCATCCGTCATTCCTCTCCACGCTTCGCCAGCATTAGCCGACGTGGGAAGACGGCCGGTTCAACGCGGCCCGACGTTTCGTCTATCCCGCGGCGATCTTTTGGCGGCTCCGACCGCGGCACGCTGCATGCGTCGTCTCGTCGGCGTCGCGCCTTCACATCACCCCGATGCTCTTCAGGCTGGTGTGGCCGTTCTTGCCGACGATGATGTGATCGTGAACCGTGATGCCGAGCGGCTTGGCGATCTCCACGATCGTCTTGGTCATCCGGATGTCGGCCTGCGACGGCGTCGGATCGCCCGAAGGGTGATTGTGCACCAATATTCTCTCAGGATCTATCGCATTGAACTGAAATGCATTTTTGTCGGCGCGAAAAATCGCTGGGGTATGGGTCTGGGGTCGGCAGGTCATGATCCAGCGTGAACATCATCGTCGGTAACGTCTACGTAGTCTTCGTTTGCTTGGTGCACGTTGGGTCGCGAGCAACTCTGTATTAAATTCGCCTAAACCAAGGCACTCGAGATCCATCGAGCAAATAGCGTTACCATCTCTGGCCGATGGCAAGATCGGCCCCTACCGAAGGCATAAGCATTTCAGGCGCGATGCAGCCAGCTAAAGCTGGTCGGGCTGATATGCCATCTGGGTGACGACTTTCGACGCGTCACTCCGCCTTTGGTATTTTCCGATCAGCGAACCGTTCGATCTATCGACACTGTTTGCACGGTAGAGATTCCACATCTTGTCCTTTAGTCGGCGAAAGCCGGTACAGTCGCCCGTTCGTGCGACAATGCCAGTCGGGCGATCTCGCCAACTGTGTCCACTTGCAATCAGCGCCGGACAGCAGTCGCTGCTCCCGGGCGAGCCGATCCCTTTCGCGCGATTGCTCGTGTCGTTCTTTCTGCTCGACCCTGAGGCGCTCTGTCGGCAGACCAAAAGGCACCTTCAAGAGTTAGTGAACTCTGCGGATGACCGGCTGAATTACTAGCTCAGAGGTGGAGCTCCTTCGTTTGTGCATCTTACTGGCAGTCACAATCTGAGCTTGCAATGAGGTCGATTTGGTGGAAACCTTCACGCACTTGGAAGGGGGCACGATGTTGTCAGGTCCATTTTGCCTTTCTGATTCTAGCGGTCCTTCGACTTTCAAAGCCGCAGCCGAACCTGTTCAAATCGCCCAGAGTGTTCGGCAGGAAGATGCTCAAGCCATTTGAGTTCATGAGCCAGGCTCGCGTAAGATGAACAACCCACAAGCGGTGACCGAACCCAGAGACCGAAGCGGCGCGCTGACACTGGCTTTGCGGAGGAAACTATGGGCGTTTTGCAGCGTCTGATTGCACCCCTTTCCCAGGCTGAATTTTTCTCTGAATATTGGCCTTCAAAGGTGTGGGTCACGAGGGGCGAACTTGACCGATTTGAGCTGCCGCTTAGCGAGATCAATTATCAGGATATTGCTCGGCTCGTTAGGGAGTATTCGAATCTGGTAATGGCCGTCGGCAAGCAGCAATTCACGGACGCAGCGGGATTGACGGATCGTATTCTGGTGACGCCTAGCAAAGCACTTTCAATGCTTTCGGATGGAGCCGCGCTGGAACTGGATCATGCCGATCTGGCTTTTCAAAGCCTCAGGGACCTTGTCGACGAGCTCAAACGGGAGCTGGGATTACCTCTTGGCTGCTCCTCCAAAGCCGTCATCTACGTAACCCCGACTAGTGGGGGGTTTCCGGCTCATTTCGACGCTTACGCCAATTTTGTTTTGCAGTTGACCGGTCGAAAAGTCTGGAATCTTGCGCCAAATCAGGTGGTTCAACATCCGACAGAGCACTATGATGTTCGTCAGTTTCCGTACGTATCGCCGGAGTTGAAGCTATACAGCCCGGCGCGGCTCCCGGATGAGATGCCGCCGCAGGCGGAAGAGGTTGTCCTCGACCCAGGCTCTTGTTTGTTCGTGCCGCGCGGCACTTGGCATGCGACGCGCGGCGATGAATGCTCCGTCTCGCTAAATATCACCCTCGGACAACCGACTTGGCTAGACTTGCTGCTCGCCGCGGTGCGGTCGCGGCTCGTCAAACTTGAAGAGTGGCGAGAGCTTGCCGATGGTTTGGGTTCGAACGACCCGGCTCGCAATGCCAATGCCACGTCCCGCCTTGGCCAGCTACTGGCCGCCTTACCCGACGCTATAGGTCCAATTTCGCCGGACGATATCGTCAGCGTATCCGCCAACGATCTCGACCCCCAGCAAAGTGTCCAATTAGCGGTGCGTCAACTGCTTTCCTTGGAGGACACCGCGTCGAATTGACCGTCTGGAATCGCACAAGGTGTGGGACACGAAAATGCACGTGACATCCTTGTGATTGAACGCTATGGTGACTGCACCTAGGTACATGAGGGCTGGTGTTCCCATGACTGACGGTCTGCAAGGCGGTGACTCGGACGGTCTCCTCGGCTGGGTTCAGCTTACGAACCGCTGCAATCTCAAATGTACGTACTGCTATACCGAGTCTGGTCCGCAAGCCGGAGGCGGAGAGCTGACTATGGACGAAGCCAAGTCAGTCCTAACAGAACTGCGCGAAGCCGGAGCTCGGATCGTCATGCTGAGCGGCGGTGAGCCCACTATCTATCCGGATATCGAGGCCCTGATTGGATTTGCGTGCGGCGATCTTGGTCTGAAGGTTACGCTTGTCTCGAATGGCACGCACATGACTCCCAAGGTATTGGGGGCGCTGCAAGAGCACGGATGCACCGTGCAAGTGAGCCTCGATGCAGTTGATCCGAGGCTATATCGAGAAATACGCGGCAATCATCTCCTGTCGAAGGCATTAGACGGGATTGAACATCTTCGCAGGCATGACATCCCTGTTACCTTATCCGTGACTCTGACAAACGCTAACAAGGCATATGCAGGAGACATTGTTCGGTACGCGATCGATCGAGATATTCAATTTGTCCACTTCGCTCCAACCCACTGGAAGGATGGGAGCGCGTTTCAAAGAAATCTCTTTATCAAGGATCTGGAGCCAATCCTACAGGAGCTTTACCAGCTTCAAAAGGATAACTACCTCTATGTCTGTATCGACTTTATCGAAAATCTCGTTCTACCGATCGTGCTAGGAGTTCGCCGGCAGCACTACTGCAACGCCATGGCAGGGCGTACGGTTGAGGTTGCGTCAGATGGCACCGCATACTTCTGCGCAGCACAGAGAGATGTTCCGGAGATGCGGATCGGTTCGATCAAGGATGGGCAGCGTCTGACCGAGCTCGTAAGCACAGCGCGCAACAATGGGCGCTTCCCTGATCTTGGCGCAGAGACGATCGAGGAATGTCGTAGTTGCGAGTATCGCTATATTTGTGCTGGTGGCTGCAGAGCCATGACCTGGCATCAAACTGGCGGGCTGCACCGCAAGCATCCGAATTGTCGTGAACTCAAACAGTTTATTGCACAAGTCAAAGCCGACCTGGAATCGGGCGAAATCGCCGACTACGCAGAATTCCTGAGTGCACGCAGCAAAGCTAAGAGCGGCGAAGACGCATTACTGAAGTATTTTTGAGAGGTTCGAGCGGAACGACCGAACGAAGATCCTTATCCATCTCCCAATGACATAGGAGGATTGCTATGGCTGCAGTAAAATTACCGCACGGGTTGATCGACGAACACGGTATCCATTCCTCGGCGATCTCGGACATCGACAAGAAAAAGGACATGGTTCGCCAAGCTCTGCTCCAAACGGGAATCGACCGCAACGAGTTGGCTGCGGTCACGGTGCTTACACTACTCGATCATGTCCCTGACAGTACCCCGTCCGGTGCTACCGTCGCAGAGCCGGTTGGGCCCAATACCGCAAAACAGCTACGCAAGACAATCGATCGCTCAGTGCAACTGAACCTTGCCGCGACTGCAATCGTTGGCGCAGCCCTTTAGGTTGCAATCGATATCCGTGGCCTATCAAGCGAAATTCTAAGAGGAGAACGGAAATGGACGACCAACATGGTTCGATTGACGAACGTCAATCGTCGATATCCAATGCAACCGCTCCGTCGCCGGAGCAAGGTGAACGGCTATCGCCAGATGTAAAATACGAAAAGCCCAAGGTGGTGCGTGTGAGACGAGTCCTCGCTGCGGGCGGCCACACGGTCTGATCTCAGATCAGTGTGCCGAGGGCGCCGAATACCTGTTATTCGGCGTGGGCCCGTCAACGTCGTTTCAGCTCTTCGCAAAAGATGCCGGGAGGTTCGGTTGGTTGCGGGTGAATGGCTGACTGCAAGGAGTCTTCGCTGGCGACGTGAGGAGTTTGGCTGCATTGTCGCGCGGCCGGATGGCGATATCGACTTATATGACCATTCCGTATCCAGGCTGCTGGAACAGGAAAGGATTGCCACAACCGAGTTGGACCAGCATCGGCTGCGTGGCTTCACGGCGGTGTCGGAGCAGTTTCATCTCCGGCACCCGTTGATCGTCAGCATCGAAATCAGTCGGGCTTGCGAGCTAAAATGCCCACACTGCTACATCGATGGTGGCGATGCGCGTGCCAACGAACTTAGCCGCGGTGAGCTATTTGAACTCGTCGATGATCTTCACCGCTGTGGTGTGTTTTGCCTGCAGTTCATAGGCGGGGAGCCTCTGGAACATCCTGATTTCCTGGACTTGTTGACATATGCGCACGAATTGGGATTCGTAACCTCGTTCGTCACAAATGGTCTTCACCTGACGGACGATGTCATCGCGCGCCTTCCCACGCGTGATTTTGGAATGGGGCTTAGTATCGACGGGATCGAGAGCAATGCGTTGCTTCGTGGAAGCGAGTCGCGATTTGAAGTTATTGCGGAAAGAGCGCTGAAGCTAAAGCGTGCAGGGGTTGATTTCAATATCGTTCTCACGCTGAACAAGCTGAATATTAAGGAGGCGCCGCGCTTGATCGCTTGGTGCCGGGAAAATGACGTAATGCTCGAGACGCTCGAGACTCAGATGATCGGTCGCGCGCGCAACGCGCAGGGCCTGCAATTGAGCCCGCTTGACGTCGAAGACGACCTTGCGGTGTTCGTGGCGAAGGAGGAGCTAGAGGACTATTACGAGGAGTGCGTGGATCCTCGCGCCAAGCTCTATTATGCGGGTTTTCTGCAGCTCGCTTATTGGCTGGACAGCTTGACCGCGCGCTGTAAGGGCGCGCGGTCTATCGCATACATCGCCTCGAACGGTGACGTTTATCCGTGCTCGAATTGCGCAGGCGAGGAGATTTTAAGTGGAGGAAACGTTCGTCTTGCGCCGTTCTCGCTGCTATGGGCGTATTCCTTCCAGGAGATGCGCGACATTACCTTCGAGAAGTTTGACAGATGCCATGGATGCGAATTGGGCCACTCCCAATATTCTTGCTCTGGAAAATGTCCGGCATTGTCACACGCCCTGAATAGAACTTACACCGATTGTGGGGCCACGCCTTACACGCGTGCAATTGTTAAGGCGCGCACCCACAAATATCTCGAAATTCATACGCAGAAGTCGCACGGCCAGATGAATCCGTCACGAACGATTCGGGTCACTCGATGAGTGAAATTGCTCCACAGTGCGGTGAGTTCCCGGCCCGGCACCCATCTTCCGATTGGCGTGAGTACGCCAAAGGAATCCTGACTGAAAGTGGGATTGCAATGAATGCGACTGCCGCTTTCGTGTTCAAACGGTGCGATGGTGCGACCAGAACGGAGGACATCGTCCATAGCTACAGCGACGAATTTGCCGTTCCGCTTGAGACGGCCCGAGCGGATGTCGCGTATGTTCTCAAAATGCTTCGTGACCAATCAATCCTGCTCTAGTCAAGGGGATGCCAAAACCGGGACAAGCGATGGATGCAGAGAGGGCGAGTTGCATACAGGTGTTGTCGGCTTGGGAAGAGATAATTGCTCTCCTTGGGGAAACTCCGCTTGTTTCGTGCAATTGGCGTCTGACCCGAGCTTGTTCGGCGCGTTGCGGCTATTGTTACTCGAGTTCAGCGCAGCCATTGCCAAACGAGCTCGACGAGGGCGAATGCCTTCGCGTTGTCGATGAACTGGCCGCACTCGGTCTCGTACGTCTGTTCATCTCCGGGGGAGAGCCCACGCTCAGCAAACATTTGTGCAGGGTTGTTGACCGGGCGGCTTCCGCCGGCATCAAGGTTGGCATTAGTACCCATGGCGGCCATCTGAGCGATCGTTTGATAAAATCGCTGCGCGATGCCGGTTTGCGGCAACTACAGGTGAGCCTGGACGCCGATGGGGAGCTGCACGACGAGATTCGTGGAGTCCCCGGTCTCTGGGCCAGAGCGCTCAACAGTATTTCGCTAGCCGCCAAAGAGTTTCCCCTCGATCGTGACCTCATCGTCGCGACGGTGGTCAGCCGGCGCAATGAAGGCCGAATCCTCTCCCTAGCCGAAATGGTGCTCGCCGCGGGAGCTCGGAGTTTCGTACTAGTGCCCCTCACCGTAACTGGTCGAGCGTCGCAAGACCTTCAGGTGCCGATAGAGCGCTTGATCGCGCTGAGCCAGATGCTTGAACGCCATTTTTTTGGCCAGTCGTTGCGGGTCTCATCCCTACTGCCGCCCGCCATCGCCACTTCCGGGCTTGGCGATCGGCTATCTAAGGCGTATCTTCGGCCATTTCCCTTTGAGTTCGCAATCGATGCCGACGGGAACTGCGCTCTGGCCGACCTCGATCTTAACAATTGTGGTCACTTGTTAGGAAATGTTCGTTCGCGCAGCCTGAAAGAGATCTACGCCGCGGCTGTCGAATCGGAGCTGCCATTTCTCTTGACCGACCGAAATCAGGTCGACGGGGTCTGTCGCGTTTGTGCCTTTTGGGATGTGTGCGGAGGAGGTAATCGGCCGCTTTCGCGACTTCAGACGGGCCGCAAGGATGCCTCCGATGTGCTTTGCCAGGGAGCATTCGACGCGGGCGTCTTTCCCCGTGACTCAATCGTTGGAGTAGGTATGCTGTGAACACTTCGGATTCCAAAAAAGCTCCCTCGTATCACCATGAGCATACCGGCGTGAACGACCTGTCGTGGAGCCGGTTTGGCGAGCTCTCCATGAGCTTGGTCGAACAGATAAGCCGTGATTATCAGCCGGAGATTGTGGTGGGGATCGCCAAAGGTGGACTGATGCCCGCCGTGGTTATTGCATCGGCGTTCTCAGTTGATCTCTTTCCGGTCAAACTCTCGAGCCGCCACAACGAGGAGATCGTGCGCGAGATTCCCGAGATGTTTGTTCCGCCTACGCAGCATGTGGCCAACAAGAGGGTGCTGCTCGTTGACGACATTTGCATCACCCTAAGGACGCTTAATATTGCGCGGCAGGCAATACTTGATTTGGGAGCGGCGGAGGTCAGGACGGCAACGCTCGCGGTTCATCGCTTCAGTAAGCGCCCGGATTGGTACGTGATCGAATCGGATGATCTTCTGATCCATCCATGGGACCGTAACATGTTCGTTAGCGGAAAATGGATCATCAATCCGGAATACCAGGCCGAACTGGACGAAATGGGCGTCACGCTACGGGGTTGAGGTCGAGATGCGCATCTTGATGATGAATCCGGCACTATCGAATAAATTTCCAAATGGCCGGGAGTTGATTCATGATGTTGATCTGATTCACTTGCCGATGGGGATTCTTTACCTTGCAGGCGTCGCTATGCAGGGTGGGCACGATGTTCGTGTCATCGATATGCCGGTCTCCAATATGGGCTGGACCGAAGTGGAGCGGATCGTAGATGAATTCCGCCCTCATCTGGCGGGCGTTACGACGATGACCGCGACGTTCCCGAACGCCATGCGTTGCGCGCGGATTGCCAAAGCAGCCGGCGCGCGAGTTGTCATGGGCGGCGCACACGTTACCTTCGAGTATGCGGAGGCTCTCTCCAGCGATTGCGTCGACTACGTGATTAAGGGAGAAGGCGAGCAGGCGTTTGCGTCGTTGCTTCAAATGCTGGTGGCAGGTCAGGCGCCGGATGGAAAGGTAAGTGGCTTGATAGCGCGGCCCGCACAGCGTCGCTCCCGAGATCGGCTAGATGATAAGGGCGCGTCGTCGTTCGGGGACACGTCGTTGCCGAAGCGGATTCGCAACTTGGACAGCATCGCGTTTCCGCCCTACGATCTGCTCGATATGAAGCACTACGTCGAGCTTGAGGCTCTCGGAATACACACGTCACGAGGCTGCCCATACCGTTGCGATTTCTGCACCATTCAAGGTCAGTGGGGACGTCAAGTAACGTGGCGGTCTGCAGATGAAGTCGCCCGCGAGATGAAATGGCTTGTTGATCGCTATGCATATCGCGGTCGGGAATTCATATTCTATGACGACACGTTTACGGTGAATCGCGCGCACGTTCTTGATATCTGCGATAGCATGAAGCGCTGGGACGTCGATGTACGCTGGAAAGCAATGACTCGTGTCGACCGGGTCGACGATGATTTGCTGCAGCGAATGAAAAGCAGCGGTTGTTTTCGTATCATCTATGGTATCGAAACAACAAATGAGGAGAGTTTGGCGAAATGTGGAAAGGATACGCATATTCGCGATGTATTCGCTGCGGTGCGTATGGCCAAAGAGGCAGGTCTAGAGGTGGCCGGCTACTTCATCATCGGATTTCCATGGGAAACGCGAGATGACATGTCCCGAGTGATCGATACCATGGGAGCGCTTGAACTAGACGAGTACGGATTGGCGATGCTTGCTCCATATCCGGGTACACCATATTTCGATCATCCCGAGCGGTTTGGCATCAGCATACCCGATCGGGATTGGGAGCGTTTCAATCATTTGCTTCCGATAATTGAATCCAAGAACTTTACGCGCAAGGATCAAGCCGAGGCGTTCGTCGATTACCTGTGCCAACATGTCATTGACTGAAGGGCGAGAAATCCTGGGAGACGACTGGCGCGTTACCCGCGTGCGAATAAATCATCAGTCGGTGGTATCACGTCGCAAGGGAAACAAGCTGGTCGTTTATGAATTCGACGTAGGTGGATTTTACGTCCTGAATGCCTCTGCTCAGCTCATATTTGAGCAGATCGACGGAGATCGAACTTTAGGCCAGATCGCGGACCGAGTGGAAGGATTAACGTCTGGTACGGTCAGCAAATGCGACGTGGTTGAACTCGTCAGCGAGTTGCAGCAGCTCAAGGTGATTCTTACCGAACGATCGGCTTCATGACCTGGATCGGCGTTGAACTCGTTCGCGGACGATCTCACGAGGCGGTGGCTGGCTGGCGAGGCTTCCTGCTTCGCGAAGGGCTGCCATTTGTTGAAGTAGATGCCCCAACGGGAAGAAGCCGCGTCGTCGTGGCATTGGAGAATGTGTCGAACACAGATTTCGGCACTGATAGTGTTGTTATCCTTGATGGCGTGTCGCCACCAATCGCTGGTCTAGGTTGCGGCTTTGTCTCCCATGTCGAGACAGATGGCGAAAGGGTGCGTGTTGGCGGTATCGCTGAGCTTTATCCGGCCAGACCCTTCTGGCCTGCCATCTTTCTGCAGACTTTTGTTGACGAAGGATCGCCGAGTGCTGGTCGGCTCTACTCCGCCTGCGTCGAGCAAGCGGGGAGATTTTACCTGCCGTTAGCGTTAGGCGAACTGCTGGTTGCGCGCGGCTCTGGCTTCCACCCCTATCCGCTCCCGGGAACGGATACTGCGGCCGAAGTCGAGCGCGTTGAGATCCTGCTTGCGGCCGTGGACCACAATGGCATATGCCGAATTCTGTCAAAGGTGCTTCGGCTGGCCTTTACCAAAGCGAATGTGCCCTATGTTCGTAAATGGTATTACCCCACAGTTTCCTCTTCCATTTTCCTTGGACGCCTCGACATCGATGTTGTTGATGCCAGCATTTTGATGACAACCGCCTCACGTTTTTCGGCATACGGCAGAAGGGCAACATTTTTCGCCAATGCAAGCGGTGAGGAGGAAACGGAAGACAGCGAGGGTAAACGTGTCCCTAGTCTTCGTTGCGAAACCGAAGGTTTTGCCCTCGCATGTCTAAGCGACGCGGGCCATGAGATAGCCAATCATGGCTATTGGCACACGGTGTTCTCTGAACGCGGAAGATGCATTGAAGATATCGGTCGCGCGCAGACGGTGCTCGGCTCGTTGTGTGGCTCGCCTCCGAAGGGATACGGAGGCCCAGGCGGCGTTTGGTATCCGTCGGTCGCGGAAGCAGTCGTCGAACACGGGCTTTCCTACTCTTCCGAACTCGGCTGTGGATACGATGGTCTGCCATTCTGGACCGCTCACAGGGGCGATTGCAACGCTGCGCTGCAAATTCCTGTCAGCCCATACTTGCAGTGCCTTCTCGCGGGCCAGCCTACGATTGATCAATTCAGGAACGGCTGGTCGCAATTCGTGCGGAGATGTTTAGCAAGGAACGAACCGATTAGCTTTATTTTTCACCCAGGAGATTTTGTCGATGGGGACGAGCCGGCAATCGATATCCTGCTGGAATATCCGGATGTGCGGCGACTACCCGATATGACATTTCACCAGTTCGCCCAATGGTGGTCGAGACGTGACTCAATCAGGATCGAAGCGGCCGTCGTCAATTCGAAGATTCAGATTCGGGCGGATCAATCCATACCGATCGAGGTGAACAACGATCTCATGATGATGGAAGGCGAGCTGATAACAATTCCGGCTACTGGGCTTTGACATGAGAAGATTTTTACTCGCACGTCACGGTGAATGCATTGACAATCTCGAGCGAAGGCTTCCGGCAAGAAACAGTCCGTTGTCAGATGCGGGGCGAAATCAAGCAAATCGCATAGCTGCAGCGCTTGCCGACCTGCCTGACCGACCGACCGAGATTATTTCGAGTGCTTTGCCGCGCGCCATCGAGACGGCAATCATTATTGGATCGAAGCTTGCCTTGGCGAGCGTGGCTGATGAGCGTCTCGACGAGATTAGATTCGGTCGCGCCGAGGGGCTCCTACCAGAAGAGTTTTCCCGTCGGTTTCCCAATCACTCGCGAGCCATCGAGGACGAGGAAGACTTGAGCTTTACCTGGCCATTCGGAGAGAGTCGCGTCGCATTTGTCGAGCGTCTCACTTCATCCATCGGCGACCTAATACCGAAGACATGTTATCCGTTGTTGATCACGCATTGGGCTGCCACAGCAATGCTGCGTGCTCAGCTCGTCCAGGGGACGACGCGACAATGGACAAAGCTCGGATTGGATAACGGTGAGGTGTTTGCGTTCTGGCAGAATGCCGGTGGTTGGGAGTGCCGGCGTATTTGGGGGTGTTGAGTGACAAAGCGAATTTTGATCGATAGCGACGCCGGAATTTGTAACGACGATTGTCAAGCCCTTGTGCTCGCACTTGCGAGCCGAAACTTGCGCGTTGATGGCATTTCGGTGTGTGCCGGAAATCTCACAATGCAACAGTCTCTCTACAATGCTCTGACGCTGGCCGAGTATCTGGGGCGCCCGGATATCGGAGTCCACAGCGGGGAAGCAAACCCAAGATACCATTCGTATGGTGATTTTGAGCGCCGCGCTTACGGACAGTGGGGGGATGATACACCGCCCGTCTGGCCCTTCGGTTATGCGCCTACGATGAATCCGGCTGAGCCTCCTGCAAGGCAATGGATACCGCAATGTGCGCAAGCTGCGCCTGGTGAAATATCTGCTGTCGCCCTAGGGCCGCTTACGAATTTCGCCGCTGCTTTCGACGAGCAACCCGCGACCGCCTCGAATCTCAGCCAACTATATTTTGCCGGCGGTACGTTCGACGAGTTTGGGGCGCCGTCAGGTAATATTACGCCCGAGGCGGAGTTTAATGTCTGGGTTGATCCCGAAGCACTAGAAACGGTAATTAGCAGCGGGATCAGATTGACAATTATACCGCTGCACCTGATGCGTCGCATGAACTTTGACGAACAGGATGCGGCGCGGATTTCGGCAATTGATACACGGGTCGGCCGGTTCTACGGTACCGTGTTAGATCAACTCGAAAAGGCTGGCCAGCCGACTGGACTTGCCGGCGGCGACGTGCTCGGCGTGGCCGCCGTCCTTTGGCCCGAACTGTTTACCTTCAGGTCGGCGCTCGTGAGCGTTGATTGCTCGGCCGGGGATCACTATGGGCGAACATCCCTTCGGCCGAGCGATGGCGTCTCCAGTACGACTGTTGCGATTGAATGCGATATCGATGAAATTCGTCGACGTTATCTTGGTACAATTGGCGCGCCGTCCGACAAAATAGTAGTCAATGCCGATGAAAATGCAGTTTGAAATTCATGGTGGGCGGATAGCGGTTGATGCCGAAGATGGCTTTCTGGCAGATTTAGTCAATGAAGGCCTGACGGCTTTCCGGTGCGCTGATTTCATCGTTCCTTGGCTTAGTATATCGTTGAGCACCGAATACCGACTTCCGCAGATAGACAGTTGTTGCGCACCTCGTTGGAGAGAATTCAATCTTAGCAAGGGTCGGATAAATCTCCTCCTGAGAACGTTAGAAGACGAGGCGAACGATCGACTATTGATTGACTTCTCTGGGCTCGCGACAGCACTTATCAGCTATAGGGGCCCCCGAATTGATATCGTTGTTCACGACTTAGATTGGTTCCGAACGCACTACGATCCGCTCTACACATCGTCGGTTCTGTTCAAGAGCCTGATTCTTGAGGCGCTACCTCTCGCCGGCATTTTCCCGCTTCACGCCGGAATGTGCGCATTTGAGAAAGCCGGAATCATCATCGCTGGAGAACCCTTGATGGGTAAGACGAGCCTTCTATTGGCTCTCTGCAGAACGGGAGCCTCCCTGCTGGCGGACGAACTGGGCCTGCTAAGCGATGGGTCCACCGGTCCCGAGCTTCTGGCCTTTCCCATCCGCTGCAAGTTGCATCGTCATGACGGTCCAATTTGGAACTGGTTGGCGGATCTGCCGGCCTCCGCGCGGGTCTCCGACAGCGAAGCAGACCTTGCTGTTTTTGACCCATATGCGGCCGGTCTTACCGTAGGCGAGCGGGCGCAGGCTCGGCTGCTTTTGGAAATGTGCGACTGTGGCACGGCAGGATCCATCGAGCCGATCGACGAGATAGAAACTGCGGTCGCCTTGACGATGTATAACGTATTTTACGGCGAGCGTCACACATCTGCACACTTCGACTATGCCGCCTCGTTGGCGAGCAAGCTTCAAGGCTACCGAGTTGTTCTCGGTAGAGATCCAATTCGCGTTGCCAAAGAAATATTGGACCTCGCACATGGTCGTAGCTAGCTCGCGACGGGTAGCTGTCGTAACCGGCGCTGCTGGCAGCATCGGAAGGGGAATCGTTGCAATGCTGGCGAAAGCAGGTTTCGCCATTATGCTGATAGGCCGCACGAGGCAGACCTTGGAGGCGATCGTCGCTTCAACCCAAGGTCTGGATGACAGTAGGGTGATCATCGAGGTCTGCGATGTCCGTCGAGCGGAAGATCTGGAGCGTGCCGCATCGGTCGCGAACTCCCGTTGGGGCAAGATCGACGTGTTGTGTACAGCGGCCGGCGTAATGCACGTTGGCGCGCTGGATGAAATCTCCGAAGCAATTTGGCATCAGCTCATTGACACCAACGTGCTTGGTACAGCGATGGCGATCCGAGCCTTCCTAAGCCTAATGCCAGCGGACGCTCGAATCGTGACGATTGCGTCCACGGCCGGCGCCCGGCCGATACCGCGCTTCGCTGCGTATAGCACAACCAAGGCCGCCATCATCCATCTAACCCAAGCTGCAGCGTTGGACTACGCGGATCGCGGTATTCGAGTGAATTGCATATGTCTTGGAGCAATCAATCCGGAATTTCGTGATAAGGAGCATGAGATGGAAGGGGCAATGCTTCGGGATCAGCTGATCGCCGCTACACCGCTCGGCTATCTAGGAACCTCGACAGATGTAGCGCATCTGGTCTCGTTTCTAGTGGACAGAACGAGCCATTGGATTACCGGATCGGTGCTGGTTGCGGACGGCGGACTCTCTTTAGTGTAGACGCAGCCGGTAATGCCCAAGGAGACTTGAAGCTAAAGGAAGAAAGCATGGGTTGGACCTCGGATCGGTATTTGGAGTTTGCGGTCGGGCCTCAATTGCTCGCGCTCTGGGATCTAGCTCATTTCCTGCGTTCGATCGCGACTGACCAGAATGTTGCTATGGGCCCAAATTGTTTGGCGCTCGATTATGGCGCAGGTCCAACCGTACTTTCTCGACTCTTTTCTAAGGTATCTGGATATCGAGTGTTGGCTGCGGTCCAACCGGAGTTCCTGACGCTTTTGGAAACACCACCGCAACTTCCAAACTGGATCGTTTCGCCCGAGATTGGAATCACCGCCATCTATGACAAGATTCTTGAGTCCTCGGAACAGTTTGAATTCATCTTTTCCTATGCTTGCTTTCACGAATTCCCTGATCCTGCTTCAGAACTAAAGCGATTACATCGATTGCTTAAGCCACGCGGGTCGGTAGTGATCGTCGACACCCTTCGAAACGCCAAGCGATCACTAGCGAAAAGCCTTCGGGAAGAACCTGTGAACTCCGTCATCCGCTCGGCAATCATGGAGACGTTCGATGCCAGTCTGGACATGAGCGAACTAGTATCCCTAAAGACCGCCGCGCCGTTCGACATCTCAGTCGATATCCTCGATATACCGGAGGATATTTATCTCGAGAGCCGGTTGTCGTGGCAGGATGGGATGCCTTCGATGGCCGTCGATGATGTGCCTGGAAGCTGCTTCTGTCTTACTTTTAAACGGTAGGAATCCCGCCGCGCTCACGCGTGAGCTGATGTGCTCGAAGGGTATCGAGCGGGATAGTTGTGCACGAACGTGAGATCGTGTCCCCAAGCGTGGTGTAGCTGGCGGCCCACCGCGTTCGCCGGCTGGAGCCGGGCCTGTCAGCTGGCGATAGCCGTGAGGCTGACGTTCGGATCATCGCTCAATGGCGCGATGGTTTCCAGCGTCATGTAGCGGGCGCGTTGGACCGCCCATTCATCGTTCTGTTCGAGCAGGACAGCTCCGATGAGGCGGACGATAGCGTCCTCATTGGGGAAGATGCCGACCACCTCGGTGCGCCGTTTGATCTCGCCGTTGAGGCGTTCGATCGGATTGGTGGAGTGCAACTTGGTCCGATGCTGCGGCGGGAACGTCATGTAGGCAAGCACGTCGGTCTCGGCCTCGTCGAGGAAGCCGGCAAGCTTGGGCAGCTTGGGACGGAGCTGATCGGCGACCTTGCGCCATTGGGTGCGAGCGGCCTCGGCATCGTCCTGGGCAAAGGCCGTGGCGATGAAGGCGGAGACCACGCGCCGTCCGCTCTTGCCGGCATGAGCCAGCACGTTCCGCATGAAGTGGACGCGGCAGCGTTGCCAGCTGGCGTTGAGCACCTTGGTCACGGTGGCCTTGATGCCCTCGTGGGCGTCGGACACCACCAGCTTGACGCCGCGCAAGCCGCGGCGGGCCAGCTTGCGCAGGAAGGCGGTCCAGAACGTCTCGGCCTCGGACGGCCCGATGTCCATGCCGAGAACCTCGCGCCGGCCGTCGCTGTTGACGCCGACTGCAACGATCACCGCGACGGAGACGATGCGCCCCTGCTGGCGCACCTTCACATAGGTGGCGTCGATCCAAAGATAGGGCCAGTCACCCTCGATTGGACGGCCGAGGAAGGCCTTCACTTTGTCGTCGATCTCGCCGCACAACCGACTGACCTGGCTCTTGGAGATGCCGGTCATGCCCATCGCCTGCACCAGATCGTCGACCGAACGGGTCGAGACGCCCTGAACGTAAGCCTCCTGAACCACGGCGGTGAGCGCCTTCTCGGCCATGCGCCGCGGCTCCAGGAAGCCGGGGAAATAGGAGCCCTTGCGCAGCTTTGGGATGCGCAGCTCCACCGCACCGGCGCGGGTCTCCCAGATCCGGTCGCGGTAGCCATTGCGCTGGGCCAGACGTTCGGGGCTCTTCTCGCCATAGGCAGCCCCGGTCTGGCTCTCGACCTCCAGCTCCATCAGGCGCTGGGCCGCAAAGCCGATCATCTCGCGCAGCAGATCGGCGTCTGGGGTCTTCTCTACCAGCGTGCGCAGGTTCATCATGTCTTCGGTCATCGGTGGTTCCTCGGTTGCGTTGGCGTGTCGCAACCCGATCCTACCGGAGAACTGCCGGTGACCACCGCAAAGCCGCCCGCCCGCTACGGCGCTATTTGGGAGCGCGCGTCCGGGCGGCTTTGCTCCACCGAGCTACACCACCTCCGGGGACACGACCCGAACGTGATGTCACTTCTATATAATTGATAAGTTTTCGTTTTTCGAGATTTGGCGTTTAAGTGGGGGCGGGGAATGGGGACGGAACTGCGTGACGGATTGTGATGATCACGCTCGGTCAGACACGGCAATGCTTCGTCTTCCAGGCGCACGGCACGACACCATGTTTCTCTTCTCCCAGGCTTCGAGTTCTCCGACTGGGTAGAGGATTGCTTTCCCGACTTTGACGAAAGCCGGGCCAACGCGCATCGCTCTCCAATTCCGCAATGTGCCTACGCTCACGGCGCCACGATAGCGCTCTGTGACCTCCTCGGCGGTCAGGTATTTCCGATCTTCCATGCCGTCACTCCCATCACCATGGGTACGCTCGGAGCATTCAACATCCCGCTCGGACATGGAACTCGCGTGAGCGACGGGTCGCACGAGGGCGGGCGGTCGGCGTTGAATAGGCGTGTCTTAGCTCACGCGGCTGAAGCCAGCCAGTGAATCGAGCAGCGTCATCGGTAGACGAGATTCCAGTCGGGGATGGGCCAGAAGCCGTAGTCCTCGCGGTCATTGCCCAACGAATCTCTCGACCAAAAATACCGAGAACAACCTTGAAGCCGATACTCGGCTCCCGGTGACTTGAAGCTTCTCAACATGGAGGGTCGGTGATTCCGCGTCAATCAGTCGCCTGCCCGGCGCGACCAGACCAGCGTGTACTCTTCGTCGCTGCGGGCGGAGCGATGGAAGTGATGGTAAGCTGCGATCGAGGTATGAGGGCGTAGACGAAAGCAAAATCACGGAAGATATCGCATTTCTCAAGACCGAAATCTACCTGCGGCATGTCGAGCCGCGTTCACAAATCCTGACGTCGTTCGATCGATTTACCGTTCGAGCCTGACAGTGGATTCGATTTGATGATGGACGCATCTACATAGTCCAGCGATAACCCTTACAATGCTGACGCCATTTCGGCGTACCGACAAAAGGCATTAGCTAGTTGCATTTGACGAGGGGTCCGGCACTCGACCTCAAACAAACGCGGCGAAGCGACCATTATGCAAATGCACTTCGCTCGCGAAACGGCGACGTTGAGCCGATTGGCGCTGTACAGAAACTCCATTCCGCGCGGCGCATCCGCAGGACTTGAAGTTGTCATAGAATAGATGACGATTGGGGCTTCCTGGCCTTGAAATTTGTCTACGGTGCCGATGCGCGCGCCGGGGAGGCGCTCCTGAAGCTCGAAGACTTGCGCATTGTACGGCGCGATGATCAGCACGTCGTCGAGCGAAATCGGGGACTCACTACCTTTCCGGTCGACCCAGGTCGTGCCTGACCCTAGGATGTCCGCAATTAGGTCGCGGATCGCATCGGCTTCTTCTGGCGACGAACTCTGATTTCCGTCGTGCTGGATCGGAAGGTAGCGAAGGCCAGAGCCGTTGATTCCGGACTTGATCCTGATTTCTTGCCACTCAAGTCCCGGCCGAGACTTCAGGCGACCTTCATAGAACAGTTCCGAATTGAAGGCACAGATGAGCGGATGAAGCCGCCACGTCTCAGCGAGGAATAGGCCCCGATCGGCCGGAATGGTGGCATGAGGGCCAAGGACATGGTTCAGGGCCGAAACTCCGACGCCATCCGGATGGCTTCCTTGAATCGGCTGCTCCAATTGCCGCGGGTCTCCCAGCAGAACGATGCTCTGTGCAGCTTGTGCGACGGCCAACACGTTCGCGAGAGCCATCTGAGCGGCTTCATCGATGAACAGCACGTCGACGCTTAGACGTGCGTCCGGCCGGGCCCAGAAATACGATGTCCCTCCGCCGACGGAACAGTTCGTCCGCAACTCGTCGAGGGCATGCTCGTTCTTCTTGATGAACTTCAAGCTGTCGAGATCGTCTTCTTGATGCTTCTCATCGACTTTTTGAACACAGCGGATCGGAAGACCTTCTTCTCCTGCAGCTTCGACGACCTCGTCGAGAAGATTCCGAATGACTTTGTGACTATTGGCGGTTATCCCAACTCGCTTTCCTGCGCGCACAAAAGCACAGATCATGCGGGCCCCGGTAAATGTCTTCCCGGCACCCGGCGGTCCTTGGACCGGATAGACGCTCTGGTCCAGCGCAAGTGCAACCCGGGTGGCGGTCTTCAAACTATCTTCGCCCTCGACCTGCAGGCTCTCTCCCTGGAGCCGCGGCGCGGTCGATAAGAGAAGATCGCGCGCAGCGCGGTGCTCGCCGGCTCCTTCGATTCCGTTTTCCGCCACGTACTGTCCTAGCCGGAAGAGAGCCTCGGGACGTTCGTCGCGATCCACCGATTTGTGAGCGAAGACGGCTTCCGGATGGAAATCCGCGGTGTCGCCTCGCTTCTTGATGTCGATGGTTCTATCTTCATGCGAAATGGCGACGACGCTACCGAACTTCTGCCCGCCGACGCTCCGGAGTTCGCTGTCGGGCCGAAGATCGGTATCTTGAAGGACGAAGTTGTACCTATGAACAGGCACCTTCGGGGTGCCACCGGCCACTTCCTTGAACGTAAGCCCAGATAGACCGGCGCGTTCATGGAGCAGGTCGTCGGCGGATAGATCACGGAGCCGGAAATATTCCCACCAAACGGCCTTCTTCTCCCGGCCGTGAAAGTCCAGCATGAATGCCAGCAGCCAGCGGGCTTGCTGCTCGGTGGTCCGTTTGGCGACGTCGTCCGGGATACCTTCCGTAAGCCTTCCGACGAGCACTGCCACCTTCTTCTGCCAATCGCCGAGTTTCTCGCTGACCTCCGCGGGCTTTGGAACGGGCCGTTCGATATCTTCGCCGCTGGCAATGAGACTGGCACGCAGCGCTTCGAGCCACTCCCGTAGCGCGGCCGTCGAGTCGCAGTCGTCCTTGTTGTAGCCGCGGATCGTCTCCTTGTCCGCATCGGGAACGCCGGCGGCATCCGCCATTTCGAGGCGCGCCTGAGTCCTGGCCATGACCGCCCCGACGTCCTCCAGCGGAACGCTGCGGGTAAAGGAGTACAAGGGCTCGAGCTTCTTAATCGAATAGCTCTCCACACTGGCACGAATCCCGTGGCGTACGACGGCGAACAGATCGACGAAGATCTCGGCCCGAAGAAGGTTATCGACTTCGTTCTCGCGCGAGGCGTAACGGCCCATCAGGCGCTTCATGGTGGCCGGCTCGTACGGCGCGAAATGGTAGATGTGCAGATCGGGGTAGGATTTGAGGCGCTCGGTCACGAAGTCGACGAAGCGCTCGAATGCGGCCCGCTCTTCCCGCCGGTCCGAGGCCCAGTCACCCATGTACGTCGGCTTCCCTTCGTGATCGAGGAAGGAGTAGCCGAACAGGAATTCTAGGCCGCCTTCTCCAACGAAAGGATCACCCTCGAAATCGAAGAAGATGTCGCCTCGAGACGGCGCGGGAAGCCGTGACAGGCCGAAGCCGGCGATAGGCGGTAGCGCCTCATACTTCATCGAGCCGCTCGTTCTGCCTTCGACCTGAATTCTCGCCTGCTCGCGGACCTTTTCGTAGCTCTTGGCAGCTCCGCGTTCCGGCCTCCATTCAAGAGGAATAGGCATGGCGGCGAGCGCGGCCGTGCAGCCGACTCCGCGTCTGGTCAATTCTCCGATCTGCGACTTGCTGATACCGGCGACCAACGACAAGTGGTCGTCCCGCCGCCTCCGATCGTCGCAATCGTGGCGCCACCGGCAGATGTCGCAATGTTCGATAGGTTCGGGATAGGCGGCGTCGACGCCGTTGGTGATCGCCCTTTCGAGGCTGGATCTCACTTGCCGGTAGTAGGCTGAGTAGTCGGCGATACGGTAGGTTTCCAGCTCAAAATTCGTACCCGGGGTCACGACGTGGGCCGACGTCGGCTCGACACCCTGCATCGCGGAAAGCATGTCCGAATACAGTGATATCTGCAGAACCGTGTTCCCCTTCGTTTCGCGCGAGAGCTTCGTATCGGTAACTTCGTACGACCAGGCACCGAACCGACTCGGCGTTTCCACGCGGCGAAGCACGTCTGCCCGGCCGTTCCACGTCCCGAATTGTAATGCTCCTTGAACGATGACCGCATCGCCGCGAGTCATGGCCTCCAAGGTCGCCGAAATGGACTTGGGATCGAGCCCTCCATCGATCACCGTCACGGGCATTCCGAGCGTCCTCAGATGATCGATGAAGGCCTGTTCGTGCGCGGCACCGCGCTTGGCAAGGGTCTCAAGAACCGGATCCCAGACCTTGGGCTTCTGAAGCTCGCCTTTGGCCACTTTGAGGTCGAGTTCCGTCAGATACGCACAGTTCAGGTGCCCGACCAAATCGGTCGAACTCAGACACAAATTCCCGCCGACGTTCTGCATTCCCCACCACAATGCCGTTTGCCGGCGACCCTACTCGGCCGTCTAGCGTGCGCCCATTATGCCATTTTCCTAGTCGATCCGACTCGAAAGAGGCGAGTAATCTACTATAGTCGCGCAAAGAGTGTGGGCGGGGGGCGAGCCGGTGGGGGCTGGTACGGTCGAGAAGGCGAGATGGCTGCGCGATTTGCTTCGCTTTCTGCCCTTGCGAAGCCAATTCGTCCTTTCGGGCAATACTAGGGATCTCCAGATCCATGAGGCCGCGCCTGGCCAGATCACATCGGTATCCCTAGCCCGAGCATTGCCGGACGCGCTGAAGGACGCCGGCTATGGCCGGATCGCGAGCTTCGATCTTTTGAACGGCTTTAGAGCCCTCGAACCATCCGACGATAGCTTTCTGACGCATCTTCGGCTGTCGCCTGCAAACGGCACCGCTGCCGGCGGTATCGATCTGTTGGCCTCGGCCCTTGAACGGCATGTTCCATCCGACGGCCTGCCCTCGGCCCTCATCATCGACTTCGCGTCGCGCTTGATCACTCGCAGCGAGGCCCTCTCTCCTGCCGAACATCAGCTGTTTTCGCGCGCGTTGATCCTTTCCCACTCTGCGCGCGCGCGCCCGGCCGGCGATCGTCGTCAGCCATTTTTCAACACAGTGATCTGGATCGCGGACAAAGAAGGGGACCTTCCCGACTGGTTCCTAATCGGCAATCCACGTATTCGGCACATTCCGATCGGTCGGCCCGACCACCTGGCCCGGCGGACCATGATCAGCTCGTTGATGCGGGGACTGCCTGGCGCTCAAAATGCCGCGCCGGTCGACTTGGAGAAGTCGACCAACGGATTCGTCGACGAGACCGAGGGACTCCTGCTTCTCGACCTCAGCGCGATCGCTCAGCTCTCCCGAAGCGAAAACGTTCCATTCGATCGCATCTCCGATGCGGTTCGGCGGTTCAAGGTCGGCGTCACCGAAGACCCGTGGCGCAAAATAAGCCACGACAAGATCAGCTCGGCGGACGAGTTCGTAAGGCGCCGCGTGAAGGGACAGGCGCACGCCGTCACTCACATGCTCGACATCGTGAAACGCGCCGTCACCGGGATCGGCCAATCACCGAGGGGAGGCCGACCGAGGGGCGTCGCTTTCCTCGCCGGTCCCACCGGAGTCGGCAAGACGGAACTCGCGAAGACAATCACGAGCCTGCTGTTCGGCGACGACAGTGCATACATCCGCTTCGACATGTCCGAGTTCAGTGCCGAGCATTCAGATCAGCGCTTGATCGGTGCCCCGCCCGGTTACGTTGGATACGACGTCGGCGGCGAACTCACGAACGCGATCCGGGAAAAGCCATTCAGCGTCGTCCTTTTCGACGAGATCGAGAAGGCGCACCCGCGAATCCTCGATAAATTCCTTCAGATCCTGGATGACGGCGTCCTCACCTCGGGACGAGGCGACCGCGTCTACTTCTCCGAAGCTTTCATCGTCTTCACGTCCAATCTCGGTATCTACACTCCCGGCCCCACGGGCGAGCGGATCGCGAACGTGACGCCCGAGGAGACGTTCGATGCGGTCAAGCGGAAGGTCCGCACCGAGATCGAAAAGCACTTCAAGCAAGTGCTCAACCGGCCGGAAATATTGAATCGCATCGGCGAGAACGTGATCGTCTTCGATTTCATTCGCGGAGATGTCGCCAACGAGATCTTCGATCAGATGTTGGACAACCTACTGAACGACGTCAAATCGCTAGGCTACGACGTGACACTGTCGGAACAGGCCCGCGCGACGCTGCGCGGTCTGTGTCTGGCGGATCTTTCGAACGGCGGCCGCGGCATACGCAATCAGGTCGAAGCCCATCTCGTCAACCCGCTTTCGCGCGGTCTGTTCGATAGGGGCGCAGCAGCAGGAAGTCGATTTCGGGTCTTGGAAGTTCAAACCGGGGCATCGTCGACGCTTCGTCTCGAAAGCGAGCCATAGAGATGACGGTTCGCATCTCCCTATCGCGTATTCATTTTCCCGTGACGACTTTAGGACCCGGACGAAGGCTCGGCATTTGGTTTCAGGGTTGCTCTATCCGTTGTCCGGGCTGCATTTCCATGGATACTTGGGTCGAAGGACGAGGAGACACGACGGTCGAAGAAGTCGTCAATTCCATCATCCCGTGGATCTCGACGGCCAACGGCATCACCATCTCGGGAGGCGAGCCTTTCGATCAGCCCGACGCTTTGTTGGAACTAACGGCACGTATTAGGTCGAAAACCGAGGCGGACATACTCGTCTTCACAGGATATCTGTGGGCGTACATCCGCGACATGGTTGGCACGTCCCCCGCTACGATCGATGCCCTCGTTACGGGGCCTTTCGACTTCGAGGAAAAGCAGACACTTGCTCTGCGTGGGAGCGACAATCAGGAACTTCACTTCATCACGGAGAAAGGGCGCGCCCGGTTCGCCAACTTCGAGCGCCTGGCCGACGAGCGGGATCGGTCCGTCGACGTTATGTTCGACGAAAATGGCGACGTTTGGTTTGCCGGTATACCCGCGCGCAATGATTTTCGTAGACTGCAGGAACTACTTGAAAGCAATGGATCGGCACTCGACATTTCCGAGGACAAGCGCATTTTTTCCATGCGGGCTCGACCGGCATGATAAGACTTTGCCCGAACTGCCAAACCGAGCGCCCCGTCACAGAATACTTTTGTGAGGGCGCGGTCGACGACCGCAATTGCGGATGGGATCTGTCGTCGGTCGATGTGACGCCACTTGGCCGGCCGCAACCTGCGCCTGTCCCTCCCGCGCCGACGCCAACCAATCCGACTTGCCGCAACGGGCACGCCAATTCGCCGGGCGATCTCATCTGCAGCACCTGCGGAGAAAATCTCGACGAACCGGCCCCGCCCGCTCCACGACCCGAACCGGATACCGAACCATCGCCGACCGAGACAATCATCGACGGCTGGCGTCTTCTCGACAGGATCGAGTCTTCAAGCACGGTTCGTGAACGCTATACGGCTGTGCAGGACTCCAGCGGACGTCGCGGAGTGCTTACGTTATTTGCAACCACGTCCGAACCGGACGGAGCGATCTACGATCTGCTGCGAAAACTTCCGCGCGATCACGTCGCCGAAATAATCGCGACCGGTCGCTGGTGCGAGCGGGCTTATGAGGTCGTAGAAGAATTCCCGGGCGGTACTATCGCGGATCTGTCGCTGGACGTCGGCGATAGGCTGGCGCTTGAGAGGTTCATCAGCGAACTTGCCCTAGCCGTACATTCGCTGACCGAGGCAGGCCTGCGCCACAGAGATCTCCGTCCTTCCACCATTTTCGTTCGCTCCCAGGACCCGCTCGACCTCGCTATCGGCAGCTTCGGCTCCGCACGGCTTTCGGAATACGATCTCGACATCGCTTCTCCGCTAGAAACGACCCGCTACATGGCGCCAGAAGCGATTGCGGGCGGCGTAGCGGCGGCCTCCGACTGGTGGAGCCTAGGGATGATCCTGCTGGAGCGGATCACCGCAGGGGCCTGCTTCGAAGGCATCAACGAGCAGGCCTTTCTGATCCATGTGTTGACCAACGGTGTACCGCTGCCGGAGGATCTGGCTCCTTCTTTTGACCAGCTCCTTCGAGGCCTTCTCGCAAGTGATCGCCGTCAGCGGTGGCAATGGAAAGAAGTTCAGGCCTGGTTGGCGGGCGAAGCAGTGTCGGCACCTACAGGACAGAAAGTCGGCGAAGCGGAGGGGCGCGCATCCATCACGCTCGGCGGCAAGCAGTATCGATCGGCCGGTTCGTTCGCTCTTGCCGCTGCCGAAGCGTCCGTCTGGGATGAGGCAAGAGGCCTTCTCCTGCGGGGGGCGGTGGCGACTTGGGCCATGGAGGCGGGCTTCGACGCGAAAATGCCCGCGGCGCTGCGACAGTTCGCAAGGGTCGAGGAACTGAACGAAGATCTGAGGCTATCGATCTCGTTGAAGACACTGAACCCGTCCATGCCTTTGATCGTTCGGGGCAATATCGTTACGCCGGGCTGGCTGCTCGATCATCCCGACGACGGCTTCAGCCTCATCACGGGCCCGGCCCCAGATCTTCTTCGAAAGGTCGATGCGGACGATCTACTTTGGCGTCTGAAACTGCGCGCCGAGACGGTCAGGAAGCGCCTGGAGCAGCTCGACATTGACGTCGAGGAAGACCTGCTTCGCGTGCACCTCCTCTCGACGTCAATGGCCCGTTTGTCGGCTCTGTGGGAGGAGAAGCGGAGGCTGCTTCCCGACACCGACCATGCGGGGATAGTTTCGCTCGTCGAGCGGCGACAGTCGGCCGAAGAGGATCTGATAATTCTTCTCAGCGCATCGCCGAGCCAATTCCGCTCGGTGGAGGAGGTGATCGGGGAGGTAGCCAAGCAGGCTTCATCGGCAGGCTTGAGCGCCTTTTCGGAGGAGGAGGCTGCGGCGCGACTCGCGCGGCCTCGCCGTGAAATCTACCAGGCCGTCGACGAGCGCATACAGAATTTCGCCAGGTGCGGGATTTCGACGGTCGACGAATGGGCCGACGAATTTCGTCTTGACCGACGCATGCCGATCGGTCGGGCGCTCGCACTTCTCTCTGTTCCGAAAGACACGTGGAAGCCGCTTCCCAAGCAAGGCTACGTTTCGACCATTCTGGATTTTTTCGCGAAAAAGATATCAGGCGGCGTACTGCGCGGACCGCTGACGCGGATGCTCATCGGCAAGACCGCGAGGATAGATCTGACCGAGTTGAATGCGGCGCGACTGCCGGGATCTGAGATTCTTGGTCTTCTTTTGGCCAGAGCGGGTCGAGCAGTGAACGTCGATCCTGCTGCGTTTTCCGAGAACGAGGGACTGGAACGCAGACTGCGGTCTCTCCATTCGCATGCACTGCTCTACAAGCGAGATACTGGGATCGACGGTCTATACATGGGATTTCCCTTTCTCCTCATGCGAGACGGGAAACCGAACACGAAGCCGAGGATCGCGCCCGTCCTGCTCTGGCCGGTTAGCGTGTCGCCCGAGGTTGGAAACCGTGGTCACGTCACGATCGGGTACGGGCGCGAAAAGAACGCCGAGGCGGACGCCGAATACGTCGCCGTCAACCCAGCCCTCGAAGGCATGGTGGGAATTCCCGAAGCAAGACGATGGCAGGAAGCGGCGGACGAGTTGCTTACCCGTGGCAGTCTTACGGCTCAGGATGTGATGGATGCGTTCAGCCAGCTCGCCACGCCGATGGGAAGCGAGTTGACGCCCCTTCCCGGGAAGGACGTGAAGGTCGGCCCGCACGAACGACAAATCGTGCCTGCAGCCGTGCTATTCCATCTCGCCTTCATGGGGCAGGCGGTCATGAAGGATCTCCAGCTCTTGAGACAAATGCCGCCCACGGCGACCGCACTCGAGGCGGCACTCCGTCTCACGGATCAAAAGTCGGCGCCGCCTACGCCGGCCCCGGTACGGGAGATCGATCGCTACTTCACGGCCGACAGCGATCCCTCCCAGGAGGCTGCGGTGATCGAAGCTCGACAGGCACCAGGCCTCGTCATAGAGGGGCCACCAGGGACGGGCAAAAGCCAAACCATCGTCAACATGGTGGCGGACGCGATCGGCAGAGGCAAATCGCTGCTTGTGATTTGCCAGAAGCAACCGGCAATCGACGTCGTCAGGAAACGCCTCGAAAGAGAGCGGCTTGGCGACCGGTTCGTCATGATCACGGATGCGACGCGAGATCGCGAGGCTATTGTCGGTGCGATCCGCTCCCAGGTCGAAGCGCTGCACAGTCGTCCCGCGGGCGGCTCGCCCGCATGGAAGCGCGATCGCGATCGATTGGCAGCCCGAATAGAAGTGCTCGAAGCGGAACTCGATCGGCAACAAGCCGCTTTGCACGAAGTCAACAATCGGACGGGATTGACCTATCGGTCATTGCTCGGCGAACTTCTGGCCATCGAGGAAAACGAGCCGAAGCCCATCGATGCGCCGGCGCTTCGTTCGCTACTATCGGATTTGCATCCGTCGGACATCGCAACCGTCGAGGAGAATTGCGGACCGCTTGCAAAATATTGGCTTCCGGCAAAATTCGAGGGCAATCCCCTGTCCTCTCTCAAGGTCTTCAACCCGGACCGCGGAACGGCGGAGGAGTTCGGTCGATCCCTTCGCACCTTCTCGGACCTGGAGGCAGGACGCGAGAACGCGGAAGCGGAGACTGCGGACTCGTTGAAGATTTCAGATTTTGATGCCTTCCGCCAATGGCTTCGGACGGCCGAGAAGCTTCGCTCGATCAGCGATGGCCTTTGCGCCAATCTCGGACGCTGGCTTCCTTTGTTTAGAACTCCCGAGCGCGGCGGGTCTAAGGGCACGAATATGCTCGCCGATCTCGTCCAGCTTCAGGAACGCCTCGCTTCGCTTGATCCGGCAGCCCACCAGCCGGAGCAGGTCCGGAAACTGGTGGGGGTCCACGACCACGAGCTAAGATCCACTTCGGAACTGGCGGCAGCGGTACTCCAGCCAGCGACGGGATTGGCAATGATCAATCCCATGCGTTGGCTTCGAAAACGTCGTCTTCGCGCTCTGCTGACGACCATGAATTTTGCCAACGACGACCGAGCCATCTCGTCTTTCCGCCGCGGGGCCGAACTGGAGTTGGTGCTCAGGCCGCTGAGAACGCAGTTGGCCGGATATCTCACCGTGCTTTTCGGCAAGGCTCCCGATCACGACGTTGCTCCCGGCAAACTCGCCGAATTTTCTAGGAACCTGCATTCGATACTTGCGGTCGTCCACAACCTCGTGACCATCATCGACGACTGCCCCAACCGGGCTGAGCTCGATCGGGCAGCCATTACCGGAAAGGTCGAAGGCATCGACTGGTTCTTTGGGCGAGCGGATCGTGCCCTCAGAAGACGGGATGTCCGGCAGCAAAGCCATGTGGCGTTGGATGATCTTGCCCGATATTTTGACGAGGGTTGGATCGAATCGCGACGCGCGGCGATCGACGGCGGCCGTTCAAACGAGCCCGCCCTCGCCGAAATACTCCAGGCGTTACCGATGCTGGTGCCCTACCAGGAATTTCGGCTCCGCTCCGTTCGTCTCGGCGACAAGGAACGTGCTATCTTCCGCAATCTTCGCTCGAAGGAAGCTGAACTCTCGCCGCTCGGTACCAGCGATCTTGATTCTTGCATCCGTGCAACCATCGGACGGGAGGCGCGGCTGGCCTGGAAGAGCGCGATGGAAGCCGCCAATCCGGAGGTTCTGCTCGATACGGGAGCGGTCGAAGCGAAGGTGAGGTCGCTTGCCGAAGCCGACGCGCAGATCAGGGATTGCAACAGGGAGCTTCTGATCCACGGCATCGACGTCAGCCGGGTCCACCCGACGCGAGCGTGGGAACCGATCACTCGACTGCGCGGACCGAGGGCGTTGCGACTTCGAGAGTTCATCGAGAAAGCCGCTCCGCTCGGCCTTTTCGCGCTGCGGCCGGTTTGGCTGATGACTCCCGACATCGCGAGCCGCGTGCTGCAGGCGCGGCCCGGCACGTTCGATTCCGTCATCTTCGACGAAGCCTCGCAGATGCCGGTGGAATATGCGTTGCCGTCGCTATTCCGGAGCAAGATCGTGATCGTGAGCGGCGACGAGAAGCAGATGCCGCCTACGACATTCTTTGCAAGCAGGGTTGAGAACGACGAGGCGGCAATCTTTGATGGCGAGGAGCCGGAGGAGGAAGCGACCGAAGAGGAACGCGAGGCCTTCACGGAAACGTGGAATCGGCGGGAGATCAAGGATTGTCCCGACCTGCTCCAGCTTGCGCGCTCTGCCCTCCAAAGCCGAACGCTGCAGGTCCACTATCGTTCGAAGTATCGCGAGCTCATCTCGTTTTCAAACGCTTCGTTCTACGCGAACGGTCTCAGTGTACCTGTTCGCCACCCTGACGAAACGATCCGGAGGATCAAGCCTATCGAGGTTCTCCGCTCGGACGGCATCTACAAGAGCCAGACCAATCCCAAGGAAGCCTCCGATGTGGTGGAGTATCTCAGTAGCCTCTGGGAGGACGCTTCGCCGCCGTCGATTGGTGTGGTGACGTTCAATCGCAAGCAGGCGGACGCGATCGAGGACGCGCTTGAAGATCGCGCCGAAAACGACGAGGGATTTCGCGATGCCTTGATGCGTGAGCGTGAGCGCATCGAAGGCGGCGAGGATATGGGCTTCTTCGTTAAGAACGTCGAGAACGTTCAGGGCGACGAACGCGACATCATCGTGTTCTCGACCACTTTCGGACGCAACGAGCATGGCGTTTTCCGCAAGAGCTTCGGGGCGCTCGGTCATGCCGGCGGTGAACGACGCTTGAACGTGGCCGTGACCAGAGCGAGGGAAAAAGTCGTCATCGTCACGTCCATGCCGGTATCCGAGATTTCTGACCTCCTGACTCGACGCAGCGGACCGCGTGTACCTCGGGACTACCTGCAGGGTTACCTGGAATACGCTCGTGCCGTTTCGGAGGGATCCGCGGACTCCGGCAGGACCTTGCTCGAACGCCTCGTGACGGAAAAGAGTCCACATCACGAATATGAAAGCCACGCAGAGGATGGCTTCACGAAATCCGTCGAGAAATTCCTGGAAACCAATGGATGGAAGCCGGCAAAGGCGCGCGACGGTGGCGCGTTCAGTCTTGATTTTGCGATCACCGATCCTCGTACGGGTCTGTATGCGCTAGGCGTAGAGTGCGACGCTCCGCGGCATTTGTTGCTCCAGAGAGCGCGAGCGCGGGAGGTCTGGCGTCCAAAGGTTCTGAATGGAGCTGTCCCGTTCATTCACCGCGTGTCATCCTACGCTTGGACCCATGCCGGAAACGAAGAGCGTCAACGCCTCAAGCAAGCCGTCGAAAACGCCCTGCAAAGCGGAGGAGGATACCAATGAGTGGTCCGAAAGCCTTCCGGATAGTCACCCGCGCAGAAGTTATCTCAATTTGCCGCCGCAGCTTGGCCCGCCTCGAGGCGGCTATCGAATTTTGGACTTTGACCTGCAAACGTAATGGGACGATCGATCAGTCGGATATCGACCGGGTTATCGCTCGACGCGACGAAATTCGCCGCATGCTCAACGCGGATAGGTTCACGGACCTTCAAAAGCAGGTCATAGCCGAGATCTCGTATTTGAGCGCCGATACCGAGCGACGCGCCGAAAAGGCCGCAGAATCTGAAGCGAAGCGCAAGAGCGATCAGAGGCGTGCCAAGTCCGCTGCCCAGGCACTGCTCGAGAAGTTCGAAGCTTCCCGCATCGAAATCCCGGTCGATCTACGACGCGAGCTTACGACCCCCGCGGCGTCAGTCGAGAGCCTCAACAAGGCTGTAAGCAAGGGGCTAATGCTGCTTCAGCCGGCGGATCGCTCCGAAGGCGTCACCGAGCGTCAGCGGGCGCTCGCCGATCGGCTCGGTGCCGGCGACCGTCGTATCACGCTCGAGGAGTGGACTTCCCAGCAAATCGGCGCAAGCGACGACCAAGCTTTTTTGAAGGTGGACAAGCTCCTCGGCGAACTTGCTAGCCTTGGGATCGAGCCGAGTCCTTTTTCCGCCCGGATCGCCGCTCTCGAGACTGAGCCACGCGCCCGGCGGGCTCTTGTTGCTGACAGTCTGCTCCTCGATCTCAGCGCTGCGATCAAGACCGGACGCGAGCGCGCACGCCTCGAACGGGATCTTGCTGAGCGGCATGCCGAGCTGTCGGAGATGAAATCGGCCGAAGCGGCCGCGTTGCGCGTTGAGATCGAGCGGGCCATCGCGAGGTCCAGCGCCAATGATCAGGAACTCGTCCAACGCGCTGACTTACTGATTGAAGCCGAAGTCCGCTCTATGGCTGCGGAGGAGCGGCGACGCGCCGTCTTGGACGGGCTCGCGAGCCTCGGCTATGAGGTGTCCGAGGGGATGATGACGGCGTGGGTCGCGGGCGGCCGGGTCGTTCTCCGAAAGCCGGCTACTCCAGGGTATGGGGTCGAGCTTTCAGGTGGATCGCAGGCTGACATCATGCAGGTCAGGGCCGTAGGTATCGGCAATCCGACCGACGCACGCGATGCAGGACGAGATAAGGACATGGAAGCGATCTGGTGCAGCGAATTTGGGCGGTTGCAGTCGTTGGTCGCGAAAGCCGGAGGAAACGTCTCCATCGAAAGTGCGCGTCCCGTGGGTCAATTTCCGCTCAAAGTGGTACCTGATCTCGGCATCGCTGCAACCGATAGTGACAACGCAATAATTCACCATCTAGCTCGCGCGGGTCGTGCCGCCGATGTTTGATCGCATCTCTAGCCACTTGAGTTCCGATCAGGCGACCAAGACAAAGCCGCGCTTCCTTAGAAGTACTTTGATCGCCTTTGCCGACCGAAGGCGAACGTTTCCAAAATTGCTCGGTCTGAGCTTTAGAGACTACGCCTCCCCTAAGCACAGCCAAGAGGTGTTGGATGCGGAAATGGAAGAGCGTCAGAGATGAACTCGGGGTTTCGGATACACTGGCGCAGGAAGCGTTCGCGATTGGAATTAGGAGCGCACGAAGAAAGGATGCGAGAGCGGTAGCCTTACGCCCTGCCGTCGGTTGCAGGATGCGCCATTGGGTTTACCGGCCTTTTTGGAGACCCGCCCTCGGGACGCCATCCAACTGGATCTACGATCCAGCGATTGATATCGGATTCATGCCAGCCCGAGCCGTTGCTGCTGATTTTGAGCTGGGCCGGGAAGGTGCCCTCCGCGATCTTGCGGTAGATGGTGGATCGGGACAGCCCAGTCCTGGCGAGGACGGTCTTTAGCCGAATGATGCGGTCCGGTTCGCGCATGGCGGCGCTGCCTCTTGCTGGCTGTTGCTGACGGCTTGTGAGACCAGAGAGGCCTAGCAGCTGCGGACGGACAAGAGGATCTCGTAAGTTGCTGGTTATAGCGTAGAGCCGGCGGCAAACGGGATGGTTCAAATTCCGAGGCCCCGGCCCCTGCCGAGGTCGATGCCATGGGCGAAAGCCAATTCATGACCGAGCCTGCGGCCTGATTCGAAGGCGATACCGAGCTCCCGCTTGCGGCTGGCGAGGATGGATTCCAATTGCGGATCGCGTTCGAGGCTTTTGGCCATGTCGCCCATCGCCGTGCGCGTCGCCTTATAGCGGGCCATGTCGCCGGCTTGATACAGGCGCTGGCTGGTCTGCTCGAGCTTCCGCCAGCGCTCCACGAAGCGGTCTGCGCGGCGGCCCGGATCGACGCGGAGTTCGGTTTCGAGCTGGAGCGCGCGCACCGCGCGGCTGACCTGGCCACTAGCGGCCTCGCGGGCCAGTTCTGGGTTCTGCTTGTAAGCGGCTTCGGCGTCGTGCGGGCCATAGGGCCGCAGCGCCTCGAAGGCCTGGCGGGCGTTCTGCAGCTCTTTGACCTGTTTGGGGCTCGCTCTGCCGCCCGTCTCCTGCGTGGCGAAGATCGCATCCACGGCGCGGGCATGGCGCACGAGCGCCCGGGTCCGGCCGCGACGCGCTTCCACTTCGGGATCTTGCGCTACGTTCCTTGCCGGTATTTCGGCTTCGCGGCGGTCGGCGGCTGTAGCGCTGTTTTCCCTTTCCGGCGATCCCTGCTCGGGTCTTCGTCCGCTATCCCGGTCGGGCACCTCTCCAGGGACGCGTAGGCCGCCGAACATGTCGCGCAGCTTCTCCGGTACGACCTTGCGCACGATCTCGGCCACGCGCTCGCGGAACGTGATCCCGCGCCGCTCGGCGTAGCTCTGGACCGGATCGGCACGCTCGTAGTCCGAAGCCATGTCCTTGGCGCGGCCGCGCGACAGACCGCGGACAAGCCGGTCCCGATTGCCAAAATCGTCGTGGCCGTAATGCAGGTCGACGCCGTCGCGGTGCCGCGACAGCGCGACATAGCTGCTGTGGGCATCCATGCCGGGCGTCGCCAGCACATGGGCGCGGTCGACCGTCATGCCCTGCGCCTTGTGGATCGTCGCCGCATAGCCATGGTCGATCCGGTTGTAATCCTTGAGGTCGAAGCCCACGGAGCGGCCATCGTCGGTCTGCACGGTCATGGATTGCGAGCTGACCTGCTCGACGGTCCCGATCGTACCGTTCTTGACGCCAAGTCCGCGCTCGTTCTGCAGGAACATGACGCGATCTCCGCTGGCAAAGGTTCTCGTGCCGCGCTCGACCGTCACATGCACCTCGTCGCCTAGATCGCCGGCCGCCCGCATCCGCCCGCGCGCTGCCTCGTTCAGCGCCCGGACCTCGTCATTGGTGTGGGTAAGGATGATCCGGCTCCGACCCGGTGAGGCCTGCCGGTCGCGGTCCCAGCGCTCGATCAGATCGCCGCGTGCCTGCTCGCGGGTCTGGGCCTCATGCACCATGTCGTGGGAGAGGTACGCGTCAAGCGCATGGTCCACTTTGCCGGTCGCCAGATCGCGCGTAGCGTCGCGCTGCCAGTCCTCCCGCTGACGGCGCACTTCACCGATTTCCACCCCGCCGTGACGCTCATGAATCGAGCGGAACGCGCCACCCGCCTCGATGGCTTGCAGTTGCTGCGGATCGCCAACCAGCACCACCTTTGCGCCAGCATCGGCAGCATGGGACAGCACGCGCTCGAGCTGGCGCGTGCCCACCATGCCCGCCTCGTCGATCACCAGCACATCGCTTGATCTGAGCAATTCACGACCTTGTTCCCAGCCATGCTCCAGGCTGGCGATCGTGCGCGACGCAATGCCCGATCCGCTTTCGAGGTTTTCCGCCGCAATACCGGAGAGCGCCACGCCCCGGACCTCGAAGCCCGCCGCTTCCCAGGCCTCTCGCGCCACGCCCAACATCGCGCTCTTTCCCGTCCCGGCATGGCCAACCACGACGCTGAGATCGCGTCCGTGCGTGACATGCGCCAGCGCCTCGGCCTGCTCGCCGGACAGCACCAGGCCGCGCGCTTCGGCACGCGCCAGAGCGGCTTCTCGATCCGCGTCACGCACCTCATGGCGCTCCCGTTCCGCCATCCGTTCGGCGGCACGGTGCAATCGCTGTTCCGCCTCGATCATTCCGCGGGTGGTGAACCGATCCTCGCCACGGGCGTCCTGGCCGAGTTCGACCAGATCGGGCGCTCCCTGCATCACGCCCATCACCGCGTTGAACTGGTTGAGCCCGTCACTATGCCGGTGCGCGAACTTTGCCAGATCGCGGTGTGTGAAGGTCGATTGCTGCTGCGTGATCGCGTCTAGCCCAAGTGAGGGATCGGCGATGATCCGCGCGCCATTGCCGCGCGCGATCTCGCGGTGCATCTCGGCCCGGTCGGCCTCACCGCCTTCGCCGGCGAAGCCCCGAACCTCGATCCGTTTCGCCGGTGCGCCAATCTGACTTTGTGGCTCCAGGGCAATGCCCTGAGCTTCCAGACTGCGATGGTCGATCCGCGCGTCGATGTCGAGCTCGGCCATGCGGTCATTTGCAAGCTCGGCCCAGCGTTCGCGCCAGCGCTCGACCATCTCGGTGCGGTTCCAGTCGCGTACCTTCTGGCCAAAACCGTTCTCATACACCGCCCGCATGGTCAGCATGACATGAGCATGTGGCTTCGGCATGCCATCCTCGGCCATGTCCCAATGCACATTGAGGTCGGCGATCATGCCAAGACCGACGAACTCGCTCCGAACGAAGTCCCGGGCCAACTCGATCCCCTGTGCCTCACTCATCTCGCGCGGAAGGGCGAACTCCACCTCGCGGGCAAGCTGGGCATCTTTCCGGACCTCGAACGCTTCGACAGCGTTCCACAGCCGCTCCCGGTCGCTCCACGCTTCCGGCGCATTCTCCGGCAGCATCACCTCGGAATGGACGACGCCGCGCTTGCCGGAAAATTCCTGATCACGACCAAGCCGTTCGTCGCGCAGCCGCGAGGCAGAGCGGTAGGCCGCCGATGCCACCGCGCTGCTCCCGGCCTTGCGGCCGATGACCTTGACGTGAAGATGATAGATCGCCATCGCGACCAGAGCATCTACACAGCGAAGCGTACGTCGGCACGACGTATAAGCGCGCCCTCCTCGAAAAAATCTCGGGAGGGATCGCACCGTCTCAGCCCGTCCTGAGGACCCTGCAGCGTTGTCCCGAGTGCCCAGCTATCATTTCTCCATAAACGCTCAAGGAGACGACGATGCGAAAGCCCCGGGACTTTGATGCTGAACTGAAAGCACTTACGGACAAGGCGCGCGATCTCAAGAGTCGCAAGGTCCAGCAGCTCGGTGAACTGGTCATCACTATCGGCGCAGATTGCCTCAGCACCGACGAACTCGCGGGTGCACTGATCGTGCTGACGGAGATGAAGGATACCGGGAAGAGGGAGGCATGGGCCAAGCGCGGGGCCGCGTTCTTTCAAAGCCGGGCGCGGCGAAATTCGCCAGCAACTGACCGCAACATGGACGGCGCTCCGGCGCAACCGGGCGGCGCACAACCGGTGTCAAGCCGTAAGGGCGCGACATGACATGCGCACGTGGCAGGTCGAGCGCCGCAAGCGTACCCGGCACCTCATCGAACTCGGCGGCCTCGTCGTTAAAGCCGGTATCGTGGACCTGATAGGCAATGATCGCACCACGATTCTCGGCGCGCTGATCTGGATTGCTGAGAAACTAAAAAGCGATCATGGCGGAAGGGCACTCGCGATCTGGGCTGCAAAAGGAAAGCAAGCGTTTGAGGCGGACTAGATGACCCGCAAGGGGGGGGGCAGAACGTCGTGATGCATGACGATGCGATATGAGTGCACGACGGCGTGTCGGAGCGACCGGCGATGGCGCGATGCATTATCATTCTGCCTTATCTTGACGGATCCGAATGTCGGCGATCCACTGTGCCAGCGCTTTGATTTCCGCTTCGATGGCCGATGGCGCGGGAAGCCGCGGATTGATCTCACCGGGCTGACTGTGAAGGAGCGCCGAGCACCGTCCGAACGCCTCACGCATAGTGGTGCAATCGATATCGGTGAGCACGGTGAGCTTGATGAGGCCCGTCGTGTCCACCTTGCGGGACAGGCGGCGGATCACCGGCCCGACCACTTCCTCGACGGCGCGCTCCCAGGTGGTGCGGAGTTGGTCCTGGAAGGACGTCACCTCGCGCAGCCATTTCGCCTGATCGCCGCGTTCGTGATGGATCCTCACGTTGGCGAGGTGGGCCTTCATCCCCTCGATCACCTTGTCGAGGGGCATGACATTGGCGGGCGGATCCTGATGGCAGTAACCCGCATTTTCGGGGCCGCGGCTGATCAGGCGGTATGCGACCGGCGTCGCTTCACGGTCCTTGGTCGCCCGGCAGGCTTCGTCGAGAAGAAGCAAGAACGCCATGTCGTGGGTGAAAACGATCACCTGGCGGGTCTGTCCCGCTTCCGCCAATCGGGCAGCTACCTTGTCGCGATGCAAATGGTCGAGCGAAGACACAGGATCGTCAAACACGATCGCGGACTGCGCATCGATGGTCGACAGCTCTGCGAGAAACGCGGCCAGCGCGACGCAGCGATGCTCGCCTTCGCTCAGGACCTTGCCAACCGGCTCGTTCGGTTTGTTGATCAGCCTGACTTGGAAGAAGGGTACGCCGGCAGTGGTCTTGGCCTGCTGAAGCTCGATAGCGAGACCCGCGACGCCGAGCTTGTCCACCTCAATTGCGAACCTGCCTCGCAGGCGATTGGTGACGAGAGCTTGAGCGATGCGGGCGCTCTGGGTCGTGATCTTGTTCGTGGCCGTGTCCTTGCTGGCTTTCTCGATCGCTTCAATAGCTTTGAGGCGTTCGATCTGAGCAAGCACATCGGCTTTCACCACGTCGAGCCATTTGCGGTCAGCGAGGCTGTCGCGCTCGCCGATAAGCGCGGCGCGTTGCGGGGAGCTGGCTTCCGACTGCAGGCCTTCGATACGCGTGGCGATACTGCTGAGGACCGTGACCAGTGGATCGAGCGAGATGGCGACTTGTTGCGGAAGATTAGGTAGAGTTGCAAGATTGTGGGTTCGCAAGATGGCACGCAGCCGCCAGGCCAGTTGCAGGATCTCGCGGCGAAGAGTGCTCGCGACCTGCTCCTGGCCGATATCGTCGCGGATCGTAGCGACGATCGAGGTGAGATCCTTCATTGAGATGGCTTGTGACGAGACCTCTTCTAGCTTCTTGTTGTATGCGTCTGTGGCCTCCTGCTCACGGCGCTTGCTCTCGTCCTGCACGAATGCCTCGAAGCTGCTGAGTCGCTTAGAGGCATCTTCGCTGAGTGGCTGCTGGCAAAGGACGCAGTGGGCTCCAATTCCTGTCACGGGGAACGGCTGGTCTGTATAGGCGGCGGCGTGGGAATAATCCCGGGCCGCCTCCCACAAGGCCTTCCAGACGTCCGAGCCGATGTCGGGCAACGGCTCATCGGCGAACAGGTCGGCGGAGGCGGCCGCCGCGGCGGAGCGAGCTGTTGCAAGATGCGCATGGGTGTCGCGTAGCGCGGTTCGGGTTTCGTCCACCGCGGCTGCCATGAGCCGCTCGATCTGCTTTATCGCCGACTTGATGCGGGCTTCTTGGTTCTGGAGTTGACGGACCGTGCGCGCGGGATCGCTGGCCAGATCGGTGCTGAGCGTTTGGAGCCGGGCTTCTTCCTCCGCCGTTAGGCCCGCGAGCCTCTCGACCACTTCCGGCTTCGTCTTGCCCGAGAGGCCCGAGACAAGCTTGCCGACCGGCGTGTCCAGCTTACATTCCGGTTTTGACAGGATTGCGGGCTCTTGCTCTTGGAGCGCCTTTATCTCGGCAACTAGTTTGGCCTTTACGTCCTGGCACGTTTGCGCGAGACCGGCGAGGATCCGGAGCGGCAGCGGCGTGTAGGCGAGATCGTTTGTGTTCTCGACGTGGACATTGGCCGTGCGTGAGTCAAACACACTGATGGCCGAGAGCATCGGGTCGGGCGCGTTACCCTGCGTCCAGGATGCACTTCGCTTCTGTCCCCCGATGAAGAAGTCGACGCTGGCCGTCGGAATGCCGGAGCCAGCCGCATAAATGTTTGGAAGGATTGCGTCGCCCTTCGGCGAGCGTGCCCTGCAGAGCTGTTTTAGGACGCGGGCGTAGCCGGACTTGCCGGCGCCATTGTCGCCGTAAATGATGGTAAGCCCCGCCTTGCCGAATGAGAGGCGTTCGCCCGGCGCAAGCGCGTTGACGTTCGACAGGCTGTGAAGAGCGCCAAGGCTGACGACGGCGTGACTGGCTGCGGGGTCCCTGATGTGGCTCGCATCGAGTGGGACGGCTGTCGCGTCGCTTTTACAGATCGCGACGAGGGCGGTGATGTCGGCGACGTCCAGCTTGGTCTGGTTGCTCAACCGGCGTAGCGCGTCGCGTTGCCATGCCGGCAGGTCCCCCGACCAAGTGAGGATGTCTGCGAGCGCTGCCGCCTCGTTCGAGAGATCGTTCTCCTGCGCTTCCATTTTCCTGCCCTCTTGATCGCGCCGTGTCTGATCGCCGGCCGTTTCCCCATGATGCCTATGCTCGGTGGTCACCGGTTCAGGTGCCACCACCTAATGCGCAGCTCCTGACCGAGCGGCACAATTCAGCCGCCGGCCCGGCCCGGTCCAGCGAATTCATCGGGGTGCACTGTCTGGGTCAGGTAAGTGCGGTGGTCAGGCCGTCCAGGCGGCCCAAGGCGGCAGTGGCTCGGTCCAGCAGACCGACCAGCTTGACCCGGTCGACGGGGGAAACCGGCGGCAGTGGAGGGGCATGAAGGCGCGTACAAGCTCCCCGCCCACCGAGCTTTCGACAGAAGTTCCCTGCCGGGCTCCTGACGCGGTGGCCAAGCAAGCTATCCTTTCCCTATGATCCCTCGTAAGGAGAGGATAGTGCATTTTCTTTTCCTTAGATTGGGCGGAGCCTATCGTTTGGGTACCTCTGTGCCGTGGGCCGCCGGCTAATTCGCCCAGATCGGAAATCGGGGGAAAATGCCCGTAACCATTGTGCACTGCTTGACCGGCCTAGGGTGGCGTGTTCTAATTTTGTTCTCATGAGGAGGGGAGTTCGCCCTCACGCTGGTTGGCCGGGTCGGGCTGGATTCATCCTTCGAGACTACCGCAGATGCGCCAGCCCTTTGGACAGGAAAAATGCACGAGATCATCTGTCCCCACTGTAACAAGGCCTTCAAGGTCGACGAAGCCGGCTATGCCGAGATCCTGAAACAGGTCCGTGACGCCGACTTTGAAAAACAGCTGCACGATCGGCTGGAGCTGGCCGAGCGCGACAAACAGAGCGCTGTGGAGCTAGCCAAGACCAAGCTCAGCAGCGATCTCCAGAAGACCGCGGCCGCCAAGGATGCCGAAATCCAGGAGTTGAAGGCCAGGCTTGAGGCGAGCGAGGTGTCTCAGCGGCTCGCCGTCACCCAGGCGCTCAGCGCCGTGGAGAAGGAGCGCGACGGGCTTGCAAATGCGCTTGCCCAAGCCGAACGCGAGAAGAAAGCTGCCTCCGAGCTGGCCGAGGCCCTTCTGGCCACCGAGGTTCACAAGGTGTCTGCTGCCAAGGAGGAGGAGATCCGCGAGCTGAATGCCAAGCTTCGGGCTGTCGAGCTTGAGAAGAAGCTCGCCGTTACCGAAGCCGTCGGTGCTCTCGAGAAGGAACGCGATGAGCTGAAAAACGGCATCAAGCAGGTGCAGCTTGAGAAGCAACTCGCCGAAAAGTCGCTCAAGGACAAATATGAGACTCAGATTAAGGATCGCGATGACGCGATCGAGCGCCTCAAGGACATGAAGGCGCGTCTCTCGACTAAGATGGTCGGAGAGACCCTCGAACAGCACTGCGAGACCGAGTTCAACCGGGTGCGCTCGATGGCCTTCCCGCGCGCATATTTCGAGAAGGACAACGACGCGCGGACCGGCAGCAAAGGCGATTATATCTTCCGGGACGTAGATGAGGTCGGCACCGAAATCATCTCCATCATGTTCGAGATGAAGAACGAAAGCGATCGAACCGCGACAAAGAGCAAGAATGAGGACTTCCTGAAGGAGCTCGACCGAGACCGCAACGAGAAGGGCTGCGAATATGCGATCCTGGTCTCGCTACTTGAGCCCGACAACGAACTCTATAACTCGGGCATTGTCGACGTCTTCCACCGCTATTCGAAGATGTACGTCATCCGACCGCAGTTTTTTCTGCCGATGATTACGCTTCTGCGAAATGCCGCGCTGAATTCGTTGAAGTACAGGAACGAGCTGGCGCTCGTGAAGGCGCAGAATATCGACATCACGCAGTTTGAAAGCCAGCTGGAGACGTTTAAGAACGGCTTCGCGAAGAATTACGATCTCGCCTCCAGGCATTTCCAGACGGCGATCGCTGAGATCGATAAGTCTATCGATCATCTCCAGAGAACGAAGGATGCATTGATCGGTGCAGACCGTAACTTGCGCCTTGCAAACGATAAAGCCCAGGACGTCACGATCAAGAGGCTGACCAAGGGCAATCCAACAATGGCAGCGAAGTTTGCGGAGTTGAAAGGCCAAGCTGCTGAGTGAGGTGTCGGTGCCGCATGTCAACAAGCCCTCGCAGGTGTAGGGACAGCGCGGCGTCGTTGACGTCGTTGGCTATTAAACACCGACGTAGTTCGACGGAGTCGAAGTGCTCACCTCATACCCGATCAGTCATAGGCGAGCGTAGCGGTACTGCCCCTTGACACTTGAATTTAAGAAGCCTCCGACCGACGAAGATCGCATAAGCTCGTCGTAAATCTGCTCGGGCACGTCAAAGTATTGATAAACCGCGCCGGTCTTGAATAGTACCTCGAGGGTGCGACTGGTCGCATCATAGCCGACTTCGGCGATATTCGATGAGCTTACTGCATCGCGCTTCATTCCGTCCCTCTCTCTAATTCGATACCTTCTGGAGCCGCCGTCTCAACAACAACGTTGCTTGGTCGCGCGTTTTGCCGCCGCCAAAGTTCGACGGCTTCAGAATACTTTGCTGGGTCACGCTTCTGATTCCATCCGCCAGGGCCTTCATAGCCATCGGCTTCAGAGCCGGAAACCACAACCTTCGGATCGGAGCTATCGGGTCTCCGGTTTACGCTCGGTGGATTGATAAGCGTACGAATCGGCAAATTCACCGCCTCACCGATAATAACAGCCTCTCCCGTCCGAAGGACAGGAAGCATCGCAAATAATCCGTCAAGGTTGTCCGAGGCGGCACCTTTAACGTGGCTACGATCTGTCGCATTGCTCAATCGAAGCGCGAATAGCGTCCCACACTGTGAAAGAATCGTTTGATCTATTTCGGCTGGCCTTTGACTAACGAGCATCATTCCAATGCCGTACTTTCGACCTTCCTTGGCGACCTTGCGAACAGCTGTGGCGGCGATTTGCTTTTCGCCGAGATAGGCGTGAGCTTCCTCAAGAACGACTAGCAGTGGCCGTTCTCGTCCGCCTTCTGGAATGTTTCGAGCCCAGTAAAGGGCGTCGTAAACAATGCGTAGGACAGCTCCCACCAGCTCGGATTGGATCGCTGGAGGAATGTTCGATAAATCAAGAATCGTAATGGGGCTGCGGTCCCCGAGCCAATCCGACAGCAGTGTATCGAGATCTTGTTCTGTTTTCCCGTCTTCTGCGGGACAATAGGGACCCGGCCTCAACATAAAATCAAACCGGGGGTCACGAATTTTGGAGCCTAACGCATCCATCTGCCTACTGACTGACAGGGACGATCGACTTAGCCGTATTTTTTCGGTATCACCTTTTATGTCCTTCGCTGCACGAAATCGCGGCGGTATCCCTCGGATTGCGTCGCCTTCTTGTACAGGCTTGTTAGTTGCTGGATCGAGCTCTAGCGCCCAAGTTTCCTTCGATTGAGGTTGTCCGTCTCGTTCAAAGTGAGTCGATCTCATCTCGCAATGTAAGTCAAACCATAGCTTATGAATGCTAAAGGGGACCGGCGTATCAACGCTTAAGGTCTCGGAGTCGACGCCGGGTCTTGGGTAGGTGGTCAACCCCTCTAGTTTTAGAGCCATGATGCGGTCAATGACCGCTCCCCGATCACCGGGATTGTCTATGGAGCCAAGCGTCACTGGCAACAATTCGTCGAGGGTCATTGCCCAGTAGGGGATGTAAAGCGGCCGTTCTCCCTTTTTGAGATCTGGATTAATACGGAACACTGCAGCTCTGTCCTGTAGCGCTCTCCCATACTCTCCATGAATATCAATGACGAGGATGCGCGCGGATGGATAGCGGCTGCGGTCTGATAGCGCGGCCAGCAGCCCCGCCACGGTGGTTGACTTTCCGGAGCCTGTTGTCCCTAGTACGGCGCTATGACGTGTGACTAGCCTATCAATCTCTACCAATGCAGGAATGCTGCTCGCGCTTGCTAGCTGCCCGACTTGTACGAAGCGGTCATCGTTGGGGCGTCCATAAATTGTTCTAAGATCGGTCTCGGTGACGAGGTGAGCGGTATCACCAACAGTAGGAAACTGAGAGATGCCTCTGTCGAATCGAGCGCCTGGCTGGCCCTCCCCCACCAATTGGATCGTCATCCACCGATTGCCATGAACTTCGATTTCGGCTAGGCGCTCTGGCACTGCACTGGCGCCGACCTGCGAAATTACTCCATAAAGATTCACAAAGCCCAATGGAATTCGAACAAAGCCGCCAACTTGTCCGACGCGATAGCTTTGTCCTTCAATGAAGCTCAGGCCCGAAACTGTCTCGCTACCTAGCTTCACTCTGACGGTAGCTCCGCTGACATCCTCTACAGTACCAAGCAATGTGGGATCTGTTCGAGCCACGGCAGACTACCTTGCTTCTACGGAGCTTGACACGAGACGGAGAAAGTCTCCAAATTTTGCAAAGTCACCGATCTGGAAGTCACATGGGCGGGGAGCGTCAGTATCGGCTCCACGTGCTTCTGCCCCCACAGTGAAGACTTGAGCTAGAGCCGTAACATCCCGAGTTGGCGTCATAAGCCAACCTGCCTCCTGCCGTCGAATTACCGCTCTATCCTTTGCCATGACTGAAAGATTGGGATTCTCGGTCGCAAGCTTCACCGCAGCTGGATAATTAGACAGACTCCCGAATTGTATTGCGAAACACGCGGCGGAGGGGTTGGAGCGCAGGCAATCAATAAGTGCCTCGTTAATGTGCTCGTCACCAAAGGAGTATCCCAAGATAAACATGGCAACGGGGCGCTCGCCACGCTTTAGGAAAGTCTTTAGTCGGTCCGCCATGACGAGGTAAGGCATTCGCCGACTTTCGTCGTATTTTAGATGCGAGGGATGAATCAGCAGCTCATCGCCAGCATCATCCCGATCTGTGCGGACGATAGCCTTTGAGTCCCTATTGAACCTCCAGTTGATCGATCCATGCAGCTTCCATAGCCGGGCCCATCTCTCTGGTACTTCCCCATCTTCGATCGCCTTTTGATCAAAGAAGGGGCGTGACGAGCCAACAAAACCGTCGAAAAACGGAACCTGGTGATGTTCGAGAGCTTCTTCGAGCAGTAGATCGTAGTTCGTCGTAAACAGCTCTGTCGATGGAGATCGATGGCGGCCGACATACTCCGCGAGCGAATGATATGGAGTTGAAGCCGCAGGGAGTGATCTGGTCACCCTCGCTCGGATCGATTTGCAGATTTCCTTGTCCAGAGCGGTCAGCTCAGCAGCGGAGACGCCCCGCACGCCGACTCTGCCGGCAACTTCTCGAAATTGTCGTACCCGATTGAGCATCTGCTCGACATTCGGATTGTCAACTTCATCTTCTTTAAATAGTGCAAGTAGCTTGGAGTAGGGTTCCTTTACGTCCTCATTCACAATTAGTTCCGTGTGAATGAAGGCAGTAAGCCCCCGAATGTCCGGAATGATCGAATACGGCGGCGAGCCGTTTCCTTCGTCGATCCTAACGGCGCAGGGGCAGCCGGCCCCTAGGAAAAAGCCAACTGGGAGTTTGTCTGCAGCGAGGGTTTGCCGAAGCTGCGAAACGCAGTGATGGGCGTCATGCCCAAACGTCATAGTGTCTGGCCCCCATGTCCCCGATCAATTCCATTATCAATTGTGCCCTCGTGGTACCACAACCGTCAAGATGCCCAATTTGTTTCCTGTCGAGCACGAACGCCGTTCGGGTACGTATTCCCATTTTCGGCCGGGCAACTTGGCATCTTGCATCGTACCGCTGACCAGTCCGGCCGATAAATTTGGAGCGGAAGGCAAAGTTTGGCGCCTGCGGCCCCCCGGCCGTTCGCGCATCTTGACAGACTTTCTGAACACAAGGGGCGTATCGAAACTCCGCTCAACCCTGCGATCCGGCCTCCAGTTTACCCCTGATCGTTCCAGTCCCTGTTCGGGTGGGTGAAGCAATGGGCAGCTGGCACGGAGAGTTAGCTAAGAAATTGATGTAAAATGGTAATCTCGACGGCTAGTGCAGACTCCCCCTCCTCCACGCTTGAAAACGTCCGCAGCTCACCAACAGTCCTCAGTTCTGATCATCGAGGCGTGCTCCCAAATGACGCTGCTTGATGTCTGTTTCGAGTTCAGCAGTGCGTTCGATCATGCTGATGACTATCGTTTCACGGTCGCGTTGGGTTAGCCCGCGGATACCGTGTTCTCGCAACTTCTCTTCGAGGAACGTGGCCATGATCGACACGATGCTCATTCGCTCCAGTCCTTCCATCGAAAGTTGAACGGCAGCAAGATCTGTACGGCGCGACTATTTGTCTTCCTTGGAGTTCGCCCCCAAGGAAAATGGTATGGAGGCCATGTCGCACACCGCTTCAATCAAGGAACGAACGGCCCGGGCATCCCAGTCGATCTCGTCAACCGGCGCATCCCAGTGTTCGGAATTGACGTAGGCTGCATGACGAGCTTTTACGCCCAGACCGGCTATAGTTCGTGCCGGTGTGGCAATAATGGCCTGCTCTATGGGCGCTAGGCCAGCGAGCAAGGTTTCAATTCGTTCGAGATGGTCTGGTGACACCGGATCGAAGGCTCGTATCTTGGCAAGAGCCTCTTCGAGCTGCCTGCCCAACACGATCAAGCCGAAATCGTCGTCGGTCGCCTTGAACCGTATGTTGGCGAGGTCTGAAGTTGAGCGTCTAGAACCGTTGCTAGGATTGTCGCCATCGCAGCGGCCAGGGCGAGAACCGACTTTGGTCTGAGACTTGTAAGACGGTTGAGACGAGGGGGTCTTCATTGATCAGGCAGCCTTAATGGACGACAACATCTGCATCCGGAAAATGCGCGGACGGCTCAGTTCGGAAATCTCGCGCTATCCACATGAGATTTCATTCCTTTACGGGTAAATAATACCCTTTAGAGGGGTAATTATAACCTTATAGTGGCGCTTTTGCTAGGGGTGTCGATGGTGATCTCATGATCACCTCTCGACAAATTCGGGCTGCTAGAGCGTTGCTTGGCTGGTCCCAGCAGCAACTCGCGGACAAGGCGATCGTGTCGCTTAACGCCGTTGCCAGGCTCGAAGGCGGTGTTGTGGATTCTCGGATAAGTACGGTGCAAGCTGTTCAGGACGCTTTGGTCAAAGCCGGCATAGAATTTCTCGTTGCCGACCAAAAGGGCGAGGGCGTGAGGCTCAAGAGCCCCAAGGCCTAACCGGCCCAAAATCTATGCACCCCACTTGCCTCGATCTAGGGCGTCAGGACCGAGTTTCGCAACTCAAGCAAATGAATTGGCTTCTAACGACCAAACGCAACCGGGCGATGGCGCCTTTTCGCGCTGAACGCAATTCTAGCGAGTGGCTGGAGGAAGTGCTGCTAGCTCACCCCGGCTTCCGCGAGAGCTATCCAGTGGGTGGCGCACCCGACACGATTCGAACGTGTGGCCTTCGCCTTCGGAGGGCGACGCTCTATCCAGCCGAGCGGCGGGTGCTCAAGTGTTCAGGCGGGAAAACGATCCGTGCCGGCTCGTTAAGTCTCTGAATTTGTCTATCTCTTCAGCTTTCAGCTGATCTAGGCGACCAGCCTGAGCGGACGCTTTCTCGCTAACATCGCGCGAACAAACTTGTCCCATTTGGCCATGCCCGTCCGCTTCTCGCGCATGTAGTTCCAGCGATCGTAGCTCTTGGAGCTCACGTCCTGCAGCGCATGATTCTGAATGCGATCACGAATTTCCTTCGGTACGCCCGCCTGGCCTGCAAGTGTCTTCCATGTCCGGCGAAGATCGCGATTGGTCACGACCGGGATCACGCCCCGGTCGCGCTGTCGCCATATGAAGCTGTAGAGCGTTCCGTGACTAACAGGCCGCTTCGGGTCCTTCGCCGAGGGAAAGAACCAACCGTATTCGTTCGGCTTGATCGCTTGGATAAGCTCCGCAGCGACGGGAGGTACGGGAATAGCATGAGGCGTGCCGTTCTTGGTCTTTGACCAATCGATGATTTTTTCTTCCGCATCCCAATTGTCGAGGTGGAGGCGGGCGATCTCTTCCACACGCTGACCTGTGAGCATGAGGATCCGGACCGCTCTCGTATAGGGCGGATGCACCGGTGCATCGGGGCATTCAAGCCAGCGGTAGAGTTGCACGAATTCGTCTTCGTTGAGCCATCGTGTCCCAACCTTCTTGGGCTCCGTCGGAATTCCGGCGGCGGGGTTGTAGACAAGGCGGAAGCGACGCTGCGAAGCGCTTCGGTAGTCGTGTTCTGACTTTAGGCCCCAACTATAGGCGGCGTGAACGTAGCTTCTCACATGGTCGGCCATCGCCTTCTTGCCACGCTCATAAATCGGCCGGATCACCTCGACGATCTCCTCGGGCTCGATTTCGCGTGCCGGTCGGTTGCGGCCGAGGGTGTCGGCTATCTTGTTGAGGCCTTTTTCTGTCTCCTTCCACGAAGGCCTTTCCGCGTCCTTCAGATATTGGACGTAGGCCTCGAATAAGTCGGCCACCGTGCCCGGGCGGGTGTCGCCGGCGATCTTGATGCTGCGGCCCTTCTGGATAAGGTCTGCGAAGTCGCGGGCGAAAACCTCCCGGGCCTTGCTGAGCGACATCGAAGGATACGAGCCGAGCTTCTTCTTCAGACGCTTTTGATCGCGCCATTGCTGCGCCATCCAGTCCGCCGTGACGCGAGTTGGCATGGGCTTCATCACCAGGACGAGGCGACCAGTTCCGTGACCATCGCCGTCGACGAGGCTTAGCTGCTTGCCGGTCTGCTGCACCTGTTTCAGAGCGCGTCGTATTTCTCCGTCGGTAAGGCTTGGCACTGGGCTCTCCCATCGGCTCTGAGGTGGGGTCGCCAGACGGGTGCGTGGGGTCGGCGACTGGGGTCTAAAGGGCGTTCGATCCCCTTCAAAACCGACCCCAATATGCCACGATATCCGAGACTACGACAAGCCAGAAAACTCAAATGATTCAATGGATAAGGACGGGATCTAGCGTGATCGAAATCGGGCAAGTGGGATGGTTGTGCACCAGGATGATCGCAGTGGCCGACAATTCGAGCGCGCGCTTGATCACCTCGCGCGGATAGACCGGCGTGTGATCGACGGTGCCGGTCTGCTGCACCTCGTCGGCGATCAGCTGGTTGCGCTTGTCGAGAAACAACAGCCTGAACTGCTCCTTGTCGGCGAACGCCATGCTGGTGCGGCAATAGGTGATGACGTCCTGCCATGACGCCAGCGCGTGCTTCTGCCGCACCTCGCCCTTGGCGATGCGGTGCGCGGCGGCGGCGATCAGCTTGAGCTGGGTGATCGAGGCGTCGCCGACGCCGTCGATCTCGCGCAGCCGCGGCTCCGGCGCGTGGATCACCTCGGCGAACGATCCGAACGTCTTCAGCAGCGCCTTCGCCAGCGGCTTGACGTCGCGCCGCGGCAGCGCGGCGAACAGCACCATCTCCAGCAGCTCGTAGTCGTTGAGCGCGTCGGGGCCGGCGCTGTGGAAGCGCTCGCGCAGCCGCTGCCGGTGGCCGTGATAGTGCGGCGTGTCCGGCGGCGTATCGTTGGGAGGAGGGGCTTTCTCGGGCATCGGCGTCAGCATGCCGTGATGCCGCATTTTTGCAACCTCGAAGTGCTCGCGCGCCGCAGGGCGCGCCTTGCTAGGCCGCGCGCCCGGTCAGCACGAGGATGAGGCCGATGATGAGCGAGAACGCTGTGGGGTAGAAGGTGAGCGCAACGCCGAAGGCGCGGCCCGCCGCGCCCCTGGCATAGCCGAGCCAGAACAGCAGCCGCCCGAGGCCGAACAGGATCACGAGCGTGAGCAGCACCGGACGACGTCCATCTCGTCCGGGCGATCCTGCTTATGGCTGCAGACTGCCGATAAAGGCTTCGATGCTGGCGAGGACGGGCCTCTGATCGCCGGCGAACATCCAATGGTCGGCGCCGTCGAGCTCGACGAAGCGCGCGTGACGGATATGGCTGGCGAGATGTCGCCCGGCCCCGACGAGTACGGCGCGGTCACGGCGTCGGTGCAGCACCAGGGTCGGTGCAGAGACCCGGGCGAGCAGGTGGCGGACGTCCATATCCCTGAAGGCTTCGAGCAGGCCCTTGATGGCGCCGGGGCTGGATGCCGCGCGAAGCAGTCCGGCCCACCAGGCCCGCGCCTGGGGATCGCCGGCCAGGCTCGGTGCGAACGTCTCGATGCCCGCCGGTCCGCCCCATTCGGCCACGAGCTGTCGCAGCCAGATGCCGTACTGGCCGGCCTGCAGCGCATGCGGATAGTCTGATGTCGCGCTGCCCTTGGCCAGCGAGGCGAACAGGATCAGCCCGGCGACACGCTCGGGATGGTCGGCCGCGAAGGTGATGCAGGCCGGTCCGCCCTCGGAGGCGCCGAGCAGCACCGTGCGCCGGCTGCCGGCGGCGTCGAGCACGGTCGCGATGTCGCGCGCCGTCGCCTCCACGCTGGGGCTGAAACCGACCCGGTCGGAGAGCCCGATGCCGCGGCGATCGAACAGGATCAGACGGCCGATTCTGGCGAGCGCGGACAGCAAGGCCCGACAGCGCGGCTCCTCCCAGATCCGCTCGACATGCGAGACGAAGCCGGGCAGTAGCAGGATGTCCAGAGGACCGGTGCCGTAGGTCTGATAGGCCAGATGAACGCCGTCGCCCAGGACATAGCGCGTCGGCGGCGCGCTCTCGCGTTGCGCCGCGACGCCCTGCGTCAGCAGCGCCAGCGTATCCGGTTCGGGGGAGACGCCGAGCTCGTCGCGCAGGCGCTGTGTCAGGGCGTCGAGATGACGCTCGGCGGCGGCGCGGTCGCCGGCCAGCAGCAGGCTGCGGATCAGGGCGCGGCCATAGACCTCGCTGAGCGGATCGAACGCGACGAGGCGCCGGGCGTGGGCCGCCGCCGCGGCATGGTCACCGGCCGCGCTGCGATCCTGCACCACGCGCTCCAGCGCCTGGACCGCCCGGCCGCGCAAGGCTTCGCGCCGGAAGAAGGCCCATTCCTCGAACTGCGGACAATCGCCGGGCGTGAAGCCGTCGAGGAAGTCACCTGCATAGAGGCGGCAGGCCAGCTCGAATTCGCCGCGGTCGCAGGCCGTTTCGAACAGCCCGGATTCGACCTCCAGCTCGACCGCGGCCGCCCACCGAATCGTCGCGCGATCGATGGTGAGGCAGCCGTCGCCGAGCGTGAGCTGGAGCCGGTGCAGCAGGCGCCGCAGCCGCGCCCGCGCCACCTCCTCGGAACTCTCGGGCCAGAGCATCGTCGCCAGAACGTCCCGCGCGACGCGGCCCTTGGCCTCCGCCAGATAGACCAGCAGAGCGAGGCCCTTGCGCAGCGACAGCGGGCATGGCTGGCCGTCGCGATGCAGCTCGGGAAAGCCGAATGTCCGGACGCGGAACTGAACCATTGTCGTGCGACCTGCATGGCTGCGTCCGGGGGACGCTCGGGGGACGGTCGATTGGTAAGGCTCAGGCTCGCGCGGGACGTGAACGATCCCAGGATCGGGCGTCTCGATCACGGCCATGCCGTCCTCGATGCAACAAGGAAACATTCATGTCCGGACGTCTCCTCATCATGCTCTACGCCATCACGAGCTATGCCGTCTTTCTTGGGTCGTTCGTCTGGGCGGTCGGTTTCGTCGGCAATTACAACTATCTCACGGCCAAGTCGATCGACGTGGGCGTGTCCGGCACCGTGACCGAGGCCGTCGTCGTCGACGTGCTGCTGCTGGCGCTGTTTGCGGCCCAGCACAGCGTGATGGCGCGTCCGGCTTTCAAACGGTGGTTCACGCGCATCATTCCGGCGGCGGCCGAGCGTAGCACCTATGTGCTGCTGTCCAGCGTGATCCTGCTGCTGCTGTTCTGGCAATGGCGTCCGATCCCGATCCCGGTCTGGCGCGTCGAGGGCGTCGCCGCGGCCGTGCTGACCGGCGTCCACTGGCTCGGCTGGCTCATCGCGCTCAGCTCGACCTACATGATCGATCATTTCGATCTGTTCGGCCTGCGGCAGGCCGTCCTTGCCCTCCGCGGCACCGATGCGACGGCGCAGCCGTTCAAGACCCCGCTGCTGTATCGCCTGGTGCGCCACCCGCTGATGCTGGGCTTCCTGCTCGCGTTCTGGGCCACGCCGGAGATGTCGGTCGGTCATTTGCTGTTCGCGGTCCTCAGCACGGCCTACATCCTGATCGGGCTGCAGCTCGAGGAACGGGACCTGGTTGCCGAGTTCGGCGAGAGCTATCGGCGCTACCGCCAGCGGGTGCCGATGCTGCTGCCGCGGCTGATCGGCGGCCGGCGCACCGAAGAGACCGAAACGTCAGCGCGTGGCATGCGCTAGCGGCCTCGATTGCCTGCTCCCTCCGCTCCGGCTTGGGCGATGCAGCGCCCACGTAGACGTGAATTGGTGCGGGGGACCTCAGCACCTATGTCGGGCTTGAATGCTGCGATGCAAAATCACGGCTCGACAGCCTCTGTTCTCATAAGGCCCTATGGCCTGCCGTTTCCGCCCGAGAGAGATCCGCGTTGACCACCATCACGTCCGATTCCGGCGACTCGCTGTCCGCCTGGATCACGCTGCTATTGGCCTTTTCCTGCGGGCTGATCGTCGCCAACATCTATTATGCGCAGCCGTTGATCGGGCCGATCAGCGCCGACCTCGGGCTGCGGCCGCAGCTCGCGGGACTGCTGGTGACGATGAGCCAGATCGGCTACGGCGCAGGTCTCTTGTTCGTGGTGCCGCTCGGCGACCTCATCGAGAACCGCAAGCTCGTCATCACGACCATCATCGTCGGCGCGGTCGCACTGGCCTGTGCGGCGCTGGCGACGAGCCCATCGACCTTCCTGCTTTCGGCGCTGCTGATCGGCTTCGGCTCGGTCGCAGTGCAGATCCTGATCCCCTATGCCGGCCATATGGCGCCGGAGGCGATCCGCGGCCGCGCCGTCGGCAATGTCACCACCGGTCTGATGCTCGGCATCATGCTGGCACGGCCGCTCGCGAGCTTCGTTGCGGCCCATGCCTCCTGGCACGTCATCTATATGGCCTCGGCGCTCGCCATGCTGATCCTTGCCGTCGTGCTGCGCCTGGCCCTGCCGCCGCGTGAGCCGCAGGCGCGGCTGAGCTATGGCCAGCTGCTCGGCTCGATGGTCGAGCTCTATCGCGACACGCCGGCGCTGCGCCGCCGCGCGCTGTACCAGGCCGCGCTGTTCGGCGGCTTCAGCGTGTTCTGGACCACGTCACCGCTGCTGCTGGCCGGACCGAATTTCCGGATGTCGCAGACCGGCATCGCCCTGTTCGCGCTGGCCGGCGTCGCCGGCGCGATCATGGCACCGGTCGCCGGCCGCATCGCCGACCGCGGCTGGACGAGGCCGGCGACGGTTGCGTCGATGGTGCTGTGCGCTGCCGGGTTCGCGTTGACACTGTTGGTCCCGCTCGGAACGAATTGGTCGTTGATCTCGCTGGTGATCGCCGCCATCGCGATCGATTGCGGCGCGCAGCTCAGCCTCATTCTCGGCTATCGCGTGCTGTTCGTGCTCGGCGCAGGCCAGCGCAGCCGACTCAACGGGCTCTACATGACCACCTTCTTCGTCGCGGGCGCAGCAGGGTCGGGCCTCGGCGCGTGGGCCTATGCGCATGGCGGCTGGACGGCCGCCGCCGCATTCGGCACGGCGCTGCCGCTCGCCGCGCTGGCCTATCAGTTCACCGAGCCGGATTGATCAGAACGGGCTGCGCCTCAGCCCGGGCACCAGCGCCGCCAGCCGGTCCTTGATCCACGGCGCCGGCGGCAGCTTGCCGGTGGGCATCTCGACCGCGGCGGCCGGGTTGCGGCTCACAGCCAGCGTCAATGTTGCGAGATAATGGTCGCGCTCCTCCTTCACCGCGCAATGCGCGCGGTGATCGGGATCGGCCTCGGTCGCGACGCGGTCGTTGGCGTTGATGACGAGCCGCTGCTTAGGCCGTCCGGTGTAGTCGGGCACGTTGGTGTAGATGAACTCGTTCAGCGCCTCGGGAAAGAAGGTCTGTCCCGTCAACACCGTGGCCTCGTCGACAAACACCCTGAAGTGGATGTGGGTGGCGCGGCCGGCATACCAGCCGGGATAGATCGTCCTGAAGCCGGCCCAGCCGGCGGCATCGGCCATCTGGGTGCCGCGCAGGAACGTCTTGCCGCTCTGGTCGAGCTTGTGATTGTCGCTCTGGCCGGGATAGCCCGAATAGATGCCGCGGGCGTCGCAGTGCCAGACGTCGACCCGTGCGCCCGGGATCGGTGCGCAGGAGCCGGCCTCGATGACGCGAAGGCGCAGCCTGAGCGGGACGCCCGGCCGGTCCTCGGCGATCTCGGCGCGCACCAGCTTGGGATCGAGATAATAGGGGCCCGACTCCGACTGCGGCGTCAGGATGCAGGCATCGTCGGCATTCGCCGATGCAGGAACTGTCTCCGACGCGGCGCGCGCCGGCGGCGTCAGCAGCGCTGCGCCCGCGGAGAGAAGGCCGAGAACGCCACGGCGTGTTGCGATGGTCAGAGCTGCCTCCCGCAATCGCATGCGATGGAGGCGGCAGTCGATCAGCCGGACATGGCAACAATCGGACGCCCTGCGACCATTCGTCCAGGGAGCCCGCTCACACCTGCGTCAGCGGCTTCTCGCCATGGCGCTCCGACAGCGTGAAGATCTCGACGCCGTCGGCGGTGACGCCGACCGAATGCTCGAACTGCGCCGACAACGAGCGGTCCCGCGTCACCGCGGTCCAGCCGTCGGACAGGATCTTCACATGCGGCTTGCCGAGATTGATCATCGGCTCGATGGTGAAGAACATGCCGGGCTTGAGCAGCACGCCCTCTCCGGGCCGGCCGACATGGATGATGTTCGGCTCGTCGTGGAACAGCCGGCCGAGGCCATGGCCGCAGAAGTCGCGCACCACGCTCATGCTCTGCGGCTCGACGAAGCTCTGGATCGCATGGCCGATGTCGCCGGTGGTGGCGCCGGGCTTCACCGCGGCGATGCCGCGCATCATCGATTCGTAGGTGACCTCGATCAGCCGCTCGGCCTTGCGCGCGATCGGGCCGATCCCGTACATGCGGCTGGAATCGCCGTACCAGCCGTCGACGATGAAGGTGACGTCGACATTGATGATGTCGCCTTCCTTCAGCGGCCGGTCGTTCGGCATGCCGTGGCAGACCACGTGGTTGATCGACGTGCAGGTCGAGTAGCGATAGCCGCGATACATCAGCGTCGCCGGATAGGCGCCGTGGCTGAAGGCGAAGTCGCGGACGAAATCGTCGATCCGCGAGGTCGGCACGCCCGGCTTGACGATGTCGGTGAGCGCATCGAGGCACCTCGACACCAGCGCGCCGGCCTTGCGCATGCCGGCAAAGCCGCTCGGGCCGTGCAGCTTGATCTGGCCGTTCTTGCGCGCAGTGGTGTCGGTCGCTTCGATATAGTTCATGGGCCTGTTTCGTTCTCAGGGGTGTCGCGGGGTGATCGCCTAATTTAATGATCGTGCCGGCCGGTGCAAGCCGGGTGTGCACGGCCGGATCTGCCGCCTAGCCGGTCGGCACCTCCAGCGTGGTCTCCACCGGCAGCGCACCGCCGCGAACGCGAAGCTCTCGCACCGGATACGGCACCCTGATGCCCTCGCGCTTGAATGCCTCCCACAGGGCCAGCATCACCTCGCTCTTGACGCTGTCCATGTAGCTGGGGTCGGCGATCCATGTGGTCAGCGAGAACTTCATGCCGGCCTCGGTGAACTCGGTCAGCAGGCAGTTCGGCGCCTTCGATTTCAAGGTGCGCGGCGTCTCGGCCGCGATCTCGGTGGCGAGCTTGCAGACGACCCGGGGATCGGCGTCGTAGTTGGTGCCGAAATTGACCTTCACCAGCGTGTTCTTGTCGGTGTAGGTCCAGTTGGTCACCTTCTGGGTGACAAGGTCCTCGTTCGGGATCAGGAACTCGCGGCCGTCGCCGGCGGCGACCGAGATGTAGCGCGTGTTCATCGCGCTGATGCGCCCCGAGCTGTCGCCGATGGTGACGAGATCGCCCGGCTTCACCGATTTGTCGGCCAGCAGGATGATGCCGGCGACGAAATTGGCGACGATGCGCTGCAGGCCGAGGCCGATACCGACACCGGCGGCGCCCGAGAAGATCGCGAGCGCCGACAGGTTGATGCCGACCGCGCTGATCGCAATCGCGACGCCGAGGATCATCAGGCCCATGCGGACCATCTTGATCAAGAGCACCTGGATGGACGGTGTCAGGTCGGTCGAGCGGGTGATGCGGCTCTCGACGAAATTGCTGGCGATGTTGGTCAGCCACAGCACCGCGAGCAGCAGCACGCCGAGCTTGATCACCAGCAGCGGCGTCAGCCTGAGGCCGCCGAGCACGACCGAGATGGAATCGAGCGCGTCGACCACGTTGTCGAGCTGGCCGATGATGCTGAGCGCGGCGACCAGCCAGGCCGAGATCGACACGATCTGCACGATGAAGGTGCTGCGGATCACCGAGGTGATCAGCCGGATCACGAGCCAGGCCAGCGCCAGCTTGAGCGCGACGGCGAGCAGGTAGCTGCGGCTCGGCCAGGTCCACAGCAACATGCCGGTGCGGGCGATCCGCATCAGGATCACGAACACGACCGTGGCGACGCTCTCCAGCAGCACCCGTAGCAGCTGCCGCAGCGGGCCCGGCCAGCCCATCGCCAGCGAGGTCATGTCGATGCGCGCGCGCACGGCGGCGCGTGCCGCAAAGGCAATGCCGGCGCCGCTCAGCACCAGCCCGAGTTGAAGATAGAACCACGGCGAGGTGACCTCGGCGCCGATCGAGCGGCCAACGGTCTGCAGGAATTCGAGAACGTCTTTCAGGTCGAGGTCCATCAGCGGGGTCTCGGAGGGGAACAGTGGCGCGGGTTGGCGGGATCAGCGGGATTTAGTTCGTGTTCGTCACGGGCGATTGCCGCGAAATATACCCCGAACACGGCCAAGGATGGAAAAATGGGCATATCGCCGCGATAGGAGCAAATCCGGTTGGCGTGCAAGTGTGGCGACGATAAGGATGTAAAACTCGGATTCATCAGCGTTTTTTCATGACATCCCTCGACGCCGTCAGCATTGCCATCCTCCTCGGTGCGGTCCTCGTCATGGCCGGTATCCTGTCGAGCCTGCTGGCGCTGCGCTTCGGCGCACCGCTGCTGCTGGTGTTCCTGGTCATCGGCATGCTGGCGGGCGATTCCGGCCCTGGTCATATCGAATTTCAGGACGTCCGTACCACCTATCTGGTCGGCTCCGTCGCGCTGGCGCTGATCCTGTTCGACGGCGGCCTGCGCACGCGCTTCCAGAGCATCCGTACCGTGCTGGCGCCCTCGATGGTGCTGGCCACCGTGGGCGTGCTGATGACCGCGTTCATCACCGCGCCGGTGGCGAAATATGCCCTCGACCTCGGCTGGACCGAGGCGATGCTGGTCGGCGCCGTCATCGCCTCGACCGATGCGGCGGCCGTGTTCCTGCTGGTGCACGCCCAAGGCCTGCGGCTGCGCCCGCGCGTCGGCGCCACGCTGGAGGCGGAGTCCGGCAGCAACGATCCGTTCGCGGTGTTCCTCACGCTGATGCTGGTCGAGCTGATCTCGGTCGGTCACGGCTCGTTCGGACATTTCGCGTTCGAGTTGGTCCGCGAAGCGGTGCTCGGCACGCTGTTCGGCATCGTCGGCGGGCGCCTCGTCGTCATCGGCCTCAACCGGGTGGCGCTGCCGCAGGGTCTGCACGCGCCGTTCGTGACCACGGCCGCTTTGGTCATCTTCGGCATGGCGCAGATCGCCCACGGCTCCGGCTTCCTCGCGGTCTATCTCGCCGGCCTCATCGTCGGCAACCGTCCGACCCGCGCGCACAACTCTGTCGTCACCTTCCTCGATGCCGCGACCTGGCTCGCCCAGATCGTGATGTTCGTGCTGCTCGGGCTGCTGGTGTCGCCGCAGCGGCTGCTCGACAGCCTGCTGCCGGCGATCGCTGTTGCGCTGATGCTGATGCTGGTGGCGCGACCTGTCGCGGTGTTTCTCTGCCTCTATCCGTTCCGCTTCAACTGGCGGGAGAAGGCGTTCATCGCTTGGACCGGCCTGCGCGGCGCGGTCGCGATCTTCCTCGCCTCGATCCCGCTGCTGGTCGGGCTGTCCAAGGCCTATCTCTATTTCGACGTCGCGTTCGTGGTCGTGATCATCTCGCTGCTCGCGCAGGGCTGGACGCTCGGCGTGGCCGCGCGCAAGCTGCACGTGGCGCTGCCGCGCACCGATCGGGGCCCGCGCCGCATCGAGCTCGATCTGCCCGGCCAGCTCGAGCAGCAGCTGGTCGGCTATTCGATTCGCTCCAAGAGCCTGTACTTCCGCCGCGGCCTGATCCCGTCCTGGTCGAAGCCGACGCTGGTGATCCGCAACGAGCAGATTCTGTCGCCGCCCGAGGCCGAGCCGATCGCGCCGGGCGACTATCTCTATCTGCTGGCACCGCCGGAAAAGGCCGAGTCGCTCGACCGCTTCTTCGTCGACATGCCGCCGTCGGCGGCGCCCGACCCGCATCTGCTCGGCGACTTCATGGTCTCGGCCGAGCATACGCTCGACGAGGTCGCCGGCATCTATGGCGTCAAGCTCGACGAGGGCGAGGACAAGCTGACGCTCGCCGACTATTTCGACATCCATCTCGACAACGCGCCGAAGGAAGGCGCGACCGTGGCGCTCGATACCATCGTGCTGGTCGCCCGCTCGATCTCCGGCGGCCGCGTCAACGTGGTCGGCCTGCGCCTGCCGGAGGACGAGGAGGATGTGCCGGTGCTGACGCGCAAGGAGCGGATGAAGCGCAGGCTGGCCAGTGTCTGGTCGTCGGTCGCGGGGGTGTGAGCGTCATTCTGCCGCCGGCAGGACGGCGATCGAGATCGTATTCTCCGGCGCGCCGCTGACCTGCAGCACGAAGGGCTGCGATCCCAGCTCGTACTTCATGGTCTTGCGGATGCCGTCGCAATCGGTGGCGCCGCTGAAGCCGGCCGGCTTGAGGATCTTGCCGTCCTGCACGACGTCGATCCAGGCCGCGGCCGACAGGCTGATCGTGTAGACGCCGGCCTTTGGCGCCGCGGTGATCCGCGTGAGGCCGGCGAAGGTGCCGTCCTTGGGCGCGCGTTCCGGCGGCATCGCCAGCTTGGCCTCAGCCGCCGGACGCAGCTCCAGCACGATGCCGGTCGCAGGGATGGTGGCGACCTCCACACCCGATGCGAGCTTCTGGCGGTCAGCCGAGGTCAGCGCGGCGCGCTCGCGCGCGATGTCCCATTTGAACTTGTCGCAGCCGCTCGGCTCGGTGGCGAGCGCGACCGTGCTGGCGGCCAGCGTGAGGAGGAGGGCAGTCGCGGCGGGACGGATCAGGATCATGACGGACTCGCTACCGTTACGCCGCGCAACGGCCCGCGGCATTTCGATACCGCGATAACAGGAGGTGGAGGGACCGTCATCCCCTTCGATCGTCGCGCTCACGGTGCGAGCGCCGTCATCCGAGAGCGATCCAGGCGCTCCTGCGACTCCTTCGTCGTGTCGGCTTTCGGTCGCATCAATTCTTGGCGTCCGGCGCATGCAGCACCGCCCGGCAGCCAGGCGGCAGTTGCGCCATCGTGATCGGTTGCGGCGGCTTGGGCGGCTCTTTCGGCGGCGGCGGATGCAGCACCGCGTCCGAGAACCAATAGTCGAGGTCGCCGCAGCCGTCGCCACCCTCCTGGTCGGTCTGGCCATGACAGTCCGGGTTGCCCGGCGGGCACACCATGCGGATGTGGAAATGATAGTCGTGGCCCCACCACGGTCGCACCTTGGTGAGCCAGCTGCGGTCCCCCCTCGCGTCACGGCACAGCGCCTTCTTGATCGCGGCGTTGACGAAGATGCGTTGCACCGACCGCTCCTGCGCCGCGGCGCGGATCACGGCGAGGTGGCCCTTCGTGAACACGCGCGGATCGACGTCGAGGCGATCGGGCCGCACCATCATGACCGCCGACATCTCCTCGCGCTCGTTGCGCGACAGCCGATGGTCGGGCATGGGCGTCAGCCAGATGTCGGCGTCGAGCCCGATCTGATGGCTGGCATGGCCGCTCAGCGCTGGCCCGCCGCGCGGCTGGCCGATGTCGCCGACCAGGATGCCGGGCCAGCCGGCATCCTTGTGCGCGCGGGTCGCCAGCCGCTTCAGCAGCGCGATCAGGTTCGGATGGCCGAAATTGCGGTTGCGCGACAGCCGCATCACCTGCCAGCCCTCGCCATTGATCGGCATTCGCTCGGCGCCGGCGATGCAGCCGCGATTATAGGTTCCAATCACCTTGGTCGGTTGCGCCGAGGGCAGGATCCTGCGGGCGAACAGCTCCTTGGCCGGTGTATCCGGATCGTCTGGATGCGCCAAGGGCGGCAGGGCCTTCGGCTCGACGCTGCCCTTGTCCTGGGCACGGGCCGGAGCCGTCGCGGCAATGACGGCCGAACTGATGATGGCGACCAGAATCAGGCGGACATGCATGGAGCGAGTGTAGCGGCTGCCGACCGGTCGAGATGCCCAATTCTGCGTCAACGTCAGGCATTCGAGCCACTGTAACCTGATTTTAACCCTGCTGCCCGATTGGCGGAACCGGCTGAACACGGCTCAATTGCGTGAGTTCGTTCGGTAAATGAACACCATGTGCGGGGCCATTGCACGGTATGCGGGTCTTTTTTGGTCTGCGGCAACCGACGTCACTTATCGCTGGTTGTACCGCAGCCCTTGGTTGATCCTCCGCGCAAGTCTCAGCTCTCCAAATACGCGAGTGCGTCTGCCTGTTCCCGTAACCAGTGGCTGTCGTGCCCCGCATCAAGATACCATTTTTTCAGAAACGTGGCCGAAAACTGCTCGTCGAGAAGGAGAGTGAGGCACGCAATGCGGCCCGTTCGGCCACCCACGGCAAAAAAGCGCAATCGCGTGCCAAGCGCCCGCGATGCAATTCACCCGGTCAAGCCGAGCCCGAAATTGCGGCGGCACAACCTGCGCGACCTCGGCCCCGTCGATGAGATCGCGGGCAAGTGCGCCGAAGTGGCGATGGCGGAGGCGAAGAAGGCGCATGATCGTCTCATCGAAGCGATCGACATTCTTCCCGAGGGTATCGTGTTCCTCGACGCCGACGGCCGCTACATTCTCTGGAACAAGAAATACGCCGAAATCTACAACCGCAGCTCGGACCTGTTCGAAGCCGGCGCGCGGCTGCAGGACACCATCCGGGTCGGCGTGGCGCGGGGCGACTATCCGGAAGCTGCCGGGCGCGAGGAGGAATGGATCGCCGAGCGGCTGGAGAGGCTGTTCCAGCCGAGCGGCCGCCACGAGCAGAAATTGTCCGACGGCCGCATCATTCTGATCGAGGAGCGCCTGACCGGCGATGGCGGGATCGTCGGCCTGCGCGTCGACATCACCGAATTGAAGCAGCGCGAGGAATCGTTCCGCCTGCTGTTCGACGGCAATCCGGTGCCGATGATCGTCTGCGCGACCGATGATGGGCGCGTGCTCGGCGTCAACGAAGCGGCGGCCCAGCATTACGGCTATAGCCGCGCCGCCTTCGAGCGGCTCGGCATCCGCAACCTGCAGGCCTATGAGAGCGAGCCGCCCTGGGCCGGCGAGCAGTCCGGCGAGGAGCAGGCGGCGCGCACCTGGAAGCATGTCCGCGCCGATGGCGCCCTGATCGATCTCGCGATCTATTCACGCCATCTCGTCCACAACAGCCAGCCCGCCGTGCTGCTGGCGCTGATGGACATCACCGAACGCAAGCGCGCCGAAGCGCGGCTCGCCTTCCTGGCCCAGCACGATGCACTGACCGGCCTGCCGAGCCGCAACCTGCTGCGCCAGAAGATCGATGACAAGCTCGCCCAGATGCGGCGCGGCTCCGAGAAAATCGCCGTGCTGGTGCTCGGCCTCGACAATTTCAAGTCGATCAACGACACGCTGGGCCACGCCGTCGGCGACCGGCTGCTGCGCGGGGTCGGCAAGCGGCTGCGCTCGATCCTGCGCCAGGAGGACATCGTCGCCCGTCTCAACTCCGACGAGTTCGCGGTGGTGCAAGGCGGGCAGGCACGGCCGGAGGATGCGGCCCAGCTCTGCCGCCGGCTGTTGCAGGCGATCGCCGATCCTTATCTCATCGACGGCAGCTCGGTGACGATCGGCGCCACGATCGGCATCGCCATGGCGCCGAACGACGGCGACGATGCCGAGAAGCTGCTCAAGAACGCCGACATGGCGCTGTCGCGCGCCAAGAACGAGACGCGCGGCACCTTCAGCTATTTCGAACCCGGCATGGATGCCCGCGCGCAGAGCCGGCGCAAGATCGAATCCGAGCTGCGCGAGGCCATCCAGCGCGACGTGCTGCAGCCGCATTATCAGCCGCTGATCGACCTCTCGACCGGACGCATCACCGGGTTCGAGGCGCTGGTGCGCTGGCCGCATCCCGAGCGCGGCATGATCCCGCCGTCGGAGTTCATCCCGGTCGCCGAGGACACCGGCCTGATCTCGGCGCTTGGCCGCGCGATGCTGCGCCAGGCCTGCAGCGACGCTGCAAAATGGCCGGACGACGTCCGCGTCGCCGTGAACATGTCGCCGCTGCAGTTTCGCGTCGGCAACGTGCTGTCGCTGGTGATGGACGTGCTGAAGCAGTCGGGCCTGCCACCGAGCCGGCTCGAGCTCGAGATCACCGAGACCCTGGTGCTTGAAAAGAGCGGCCAGGTGCTGGCGACCCTGCATGCGCTACGCGCGCTCGGCGTCCGCATCTCGATGGATGATTTCGGCACCGGCTATTCCAGCTTGAGTTATCTGCGCAGCTTTCCGTTCGACAAGATCAAGGTCGACCAATCCTTCATCCGCGATCTCGCCGCCAATCGCGAGGCGCAGGCGATCGTCCGCTCGATCGTCAGCCTCGGCAAGGGGCTCGGCGTCATCATCACGGCCGAGGGCGTCGAGACCGAGGCGGAGCTGCGCTGCCTGCGCGCCGAGGGCTGCCATGAAGGGCAGGGTTATCTGTTCAGCCGGCCCCGGCCCAATGTCGACATCGTCCGGCTGTTGCAGGCGCAGCGAGATGCCATGGACGGTGCCTCATCTGGCAACGCGCTGGTGGCTTGAGCGAGCGACGCTGGCTGATGTCGGGCGCGCCTCGAAGCGCCGGCGATACGCCGCGGGCGATGTTCCGACGATGCGACGGAAAGCGACGCGAAACGTTTCGAGCGACCGGTAGCCGCACTGCGCCGAGATGTCCGCCAGGGAGAGCGTCGCAGTCTCCAGCAGCTCCCGCGCCCGCGCCATGCGCTCCTGCTGCAGCCAGGCCGCAGGGCTCGCGCCAGTGCTGTCCTTGAACGACCGCAGCAAGGTGCGCTCGCTCATCCCGGCGCGTTTTGCCATCGCGCTGATCGCAATCGGCTGCGCCAGTCGCGCCCGTGCCCAGTCCATGACCTCGCCGATCGTCCGTCCCGGGCGCGCCTGGACCGGTGCGACGACGTACTGCGCCTGCCCGCCGTCCCGGTGCGGCGGCATCACCAACCGCCGCGCAACGGTGTTCGCAACCTTGCTGCCGAAATCACGCCGGACCAGATGCAGGCAGGCGTCGATGCCCACCGCGCTGCCGGCCGAGGTGATGACATTGCCCTCGTCGACGTAGAGCGTGTCCTCCTCGACCTGAATGCGGGGGTAGAGCCGCTTCAGGTCGGGGATGTGCCGCCAATGCGTCGTGGCGCGTTTGCCGTCCAGCAGGCCTGCGGCTGCGAGCACGAACACGCCGGAGCAGATCGACAGGCATCGCGCGCCGCGCGCAGCCGCCTGCGAGATGGCGCGCAGCAGGCGCTCGGGCGGCCGCTCGGTGCGATCGCGCCACCCCGGCACGATGATCGTGCGGGCGTCCTTCAGGCGCGAGAGCGGCGCGCCGGCCTCAACGACGATGCCGCCGATCGCGCGTGACCGCCGTCCCTCGGCCGAGACCACCTTGAACCGATACCAGGAGAAATCGAACTCCGGCCGTGGCAGTCCGAACACTTCGACCGCGATGCCGAACTCGAACGTGCACAGCCCGTCATAGGCAATGACGGCGACGAGGCCGGGATCCTGCGGATGGCTGCTGGCTGCGGCTGGCGGCATTGGCGGAAACTTACCGGACTTTGTCGGATCCGTCACTTGGGGCGCCGGGCATCTCGGGCGAGATTCGGGTCTGTTTACATCACCGAATGGAGACCCAATGACCACGCATGTTACCGAAGTACCCGCCGCTCCCTCAGCGCTGGCGCTCCAGCATTTCGAGGCGATGCTCGGATTCGAGACCGATTGCTGGGACGTTCACGAGAGCCTCCGCGCGGCCGCTCCGGACTTCATCCTGGTCGACGTCCGCGGCCCGGCCTCGTTCGCGAAGGGCCACATCGCGGGCGCCATCAACATTCCGCACCGGACCATGACCGCGGAGCGGATGGCAGAGTATCCGAAGACCGAGCTTTTCGTCGTCTACTGCGCCGGTCCGCATTGCAACGGCGCCAACCGGGCGGCCATCCGCCTCGCGCAGCTCGGGCTGCCGGTCAAGATGATGATCGGCGGCATTGCCGGCTGGCTCGACGAGGGCTTTGCGCTCACGCCGGGCGGCTGAGCGCAAGCGGCCCGCCAGCTACGCGGCCTTGCGCAGGCCGGCGAGGAAGGTGTCGACGCTCTTGAACAGGTCGTTCGCACGCTTGCCGAGGTCGCGCGTGGCGACCATGACGTGGTCGGCGAGCTGGCGTGACTGCTCGGCGGCGTCACTGGCGCCGACGACGTTCTGCGACACCTCGTTGGTGCCGGACGCCGCCTGCTGGACGCTGCGCGCGATCTCGCGCGTCGCCGAGTCTTGCTGCTCGACGGCGGCGGCGATGGTCGCGGCAATGCCGCTGATCTCCTGGATCGTTGTGCTGATGCCGCCGATGGCAGTCACGCAGTCGGACGTCGCGGCCTGGATCGAGCTGACCTGGCCGGCGATCTCTTCCGTCGCCTTGGCGGTCTGGCCGGCCAGCTCCTTGACCTCGGCGGCCACGACCGCGAAACCGCGGCCCGCCTCGCCGGCACGCGCCGCCTCGATGGTCGCGTTGAGCGCCAGCAGGTTGGTCTGGCTCGCGATCGCGTCGATCAGGCGCAGCACGTCGCCGATCCTCTCGGCGGCTGCGGCGAGGCTGCCGACCATCTCGGTGGTCTGGCGCGCCTTGACGACCGCGGCATCGGCGACCTTGCTGGAATGCGCGACCTGGCGGCCGATCTCGGTCACCGAGGAGGCGAGTTCTTCGGAGGCCGCGGCGACGGTCGACACGCCGCTCGAGGCTTCCTCGGACGCGGCAGCGGCGGCCGCTGCACGCTGCGAGGTGCCGTTGACGCTGACGGTGATCTCGTGGACGACGCGCTCCATGTCCGCCGTGGCCTTGGCAACCGAGGACACCACGCCCTTGACGTCGGCCTCGAACCGGTCGGCCATCTGCCGCTGCAGCGCCTGTTTCTCCTGCTCGGCGCGGTGTTGCGTCGCCTCCTGCGCCTCGCGCAGGCTGGCCGTCTCGATCATGTTGCGGCGGAACACGTCGACCGCCTGAGCCATCGTGCCGAGCTCGTCCTTGCGCTGGCCGCCGGGGATCGCGACCTCGGTGTCGCCGCTCGACAGCCGGTGCATGACGGCGGTGATCGCGACCAGCGGGCGCGAGATGCCGCGGGCGACGAACAGCGCGACGATGACGGCGAGCAGCAGGATCACGACCGTGCCGATGATCAGCTGCTGCTGCGCGCTGCTGGCTGCGGCCTCATAGGCCGTGGTGTCCTTGATCAGCTCGAGCACGGCGATCGGGTCGCCGGCGTAGTTCCTGATCTGGCCGGCATAGACCGCGGCGGGCTTGCCGGCCAGGGTGGCGTCGCGCTGCAGCGACGTGCCCTTGAACACCGCGAGCACCTCGTCCGGCGTGGCGACGACATCGTCGCCGAACGTCGACGACAGCCGCTTCGGCTGCCCGTTGTCGATCCAGTAGACCGCGAGATCGATGCCGAAGCGCTGCTTGGCGCGCTCGACGAATTCCTTGCCGAAGGCGGCGCCGACGTCGACGGTCGCGATCACCTTGCCGTCGCGCACGATCGGCGTCATCCCGAAGATGCCGAGCGACAGCCGGCTCTGCTCGACGCCGGCGATCAGGCGGCCGGTCTGGTTGGCCTGCACCACGGTGATGCGGCGCTTGGAGGTGTCGTCGCCGAACACCTTGGGCTCGTGCACGCGATAGAAATTGGTGGCCGGCGGCGCCCATACGTTCACCAGCGGAATGCCTTGCGCCTTCAGCGATGTCATGGCGCCGCCGAGCAGGGCGCCCAGCGCGTCGCGGTCGCCCTTGAGGTAGGCATCGGCGATCGGCGGCAGCGCCGCCAGGGTGGAGCTGACCGCCAGCGCGGCGCGGCCTTCATAGTCGATGCCGGCCGACACGCTGTCGAACTGCAGCTTGAGTTGCTGCTCCAGCGCCAGCCGGGTCAGGGCGCGCTGCTGGATGACGGAGAAGGTGCCGAGCACGGCACAGGCGATGGCGACGGTGAGCGAGAGCGCGACGATGAGGCGGGCGGAGATGGACCGGAGGCGGGACATTCGGGGCATTCCTTGCTTTGCAGCAAGGGTCCCAGAATACCATTAAGGAACGAATACCGTAGTTGCACGGGAGCGCTGGTTCCGCTTTGGAATCCGGATTTTCTTCAGCCTATCGTGCTGATGAAACCGGGAGAAGGGAGCGGACCCGCGCCTCAGCTATCCACCTTGAGGGCGGCGATGAAGGCTTCCTGCGGGATGTCGACCTTGCCGAACTGCCGCATCTTCTTCTTGCCTTCCTTCTGCTTCTCCAGAAGTTTTCTTTTACGCGTGATGTCGCCGCCGTAGCACTTGGCGGTGACGTCCTTGCGCAGCGCGCGCACGGTCTCGCGCGCGATCACCTTGCCGCCGATCGCCGCCTGGATCGGGATCTGGAACATGTGCGGCGGGATCAGGTCCTTCATCTTCTCGACCATGGCGCGTCCCCGGCCTTCGGCGCGGGTCCGGTGCACCAGCATCGACAGCGCATCGACCGGCTCGTTGTTGACGAGGATCTGCATCTTGACGAGATCGGCCGGCTTGTAGTCGGTCAGGTGATAGTCGAACGAGGCGTAGCCCTTGGAGACCGATTTCAGCCGGTCGTAGAAGTCGAACACCACCTCGTTGAGCGGCAGGTCGTATTTGACCATGGCGCGGCTGCCCACGTAAGTGAGCTCCTTCTGATTGCCGCGGCGGTCCTGGCAGAGCTTGAGCACGCTGCCGAGATATTCGTCAGGCGTCAGGATGGTGGCCTCGATCCACGGCTCCTGGATCTCGGCGATCTTGACCACGTCGGGCATGTCGACCGGGTTGTGGATCTCGATCTCCTCGCCGTCGGTCAGCTTCATCTTGTAGATGACGCTTGGCGCGGTCGCGATCAGGTTGAGATCGAACTCGCGGGAGAGGCGCTCCTGGATGATCTCGAGGTGCAACAGGCCGAGGAAGCCGCAGCGGAAACCGAAGCCGAGCGCGGCCGACGTTTCCATCTCGAAGGAGAAGCTGGCGTCGTTGAGGCGGAGCTTGCCCATCGCGGCGCGCAGGGTCTCGAAATCATCGGCATCGACCGGGAACAGGCCGCAGAACACCACGGGGATTGCCGGCTTGAAGCCCGGCAACATCTCCGTCACCGGCTTGCGGTCGTCGGTGATGGTGTCGCCGACGCGGGTGTCCGCCACTTCCTTGATCGCGGCGGTGATGAAGCCGACCTCGCCGGGGCCGAGTTCGTCGACCTGGGTCATCTTCGGCGTGAAGAAGCCGACGCGCTCGACGTCATAGGCCGCACCCGTGCCCATCATCCGGATGCGCTGGCCTTTCTTCATCACGCCGTCGACGATGCGCACCAGCACGACGACGCCGAGATAGACGTCGTACCAGCTGTCGACCAGCAGCGCCTTCAGGGTGGCGTCGCGATCGCCCTTCGGCGGCGGCAGCCGGGTGACGATCGCCTCCAGCACGTCGGGAATGCCGAGGCCAGTCTTGGCCGAGATCATCACGGCATCGGAGGCATCGATGCCGATGACGTCCTCGATCTGCTGCTTGATCTTCTCGGGCTCCGCCGCCGGCAGGTCGATCTTGTTGAGGACCGGGACAATCTCGTGGTTGTTGTCGAGCGCCTGGTAGACGTTCGCGAGCGTCTGCGCCTCGACGCCCTGGCTGGCGTCGACCACCAGCAGCGAGCCCTCGCACGCCGCCAGCGACCGGGAGACTTCGTAGGCGAAGTCGACGTGGCCGGGCGTGTCCATCAGGTTGAAGATGTAGTCCTTGCCGTCCTTGGCGCGATAGCGCAGGCGCACGGTCTGCGCCTTGATGGTGATGCCGCGCTCGCGCTCGATGTCCATCGAATCGAGCACCTGCTCCTTGCCCGCCATCTCGCGGTCCGACAGCCCGCCCGTCATCTGGATCAGGCGGTCGGCGAGCGTGGACTTTCCATGGTCGATATGGGCGACGATGGAGAAGTTGCGGATGTTGGGAATGGGGGCGGTCGTCATGGGTCGCGCAGATAGCACCCCAAGCCCCCAACCAGCAACCATATTGCTGAATTTCCAGGGCCTTTCTTCACGGCAAGCTGATTCCCCGGGCGCTGAAAACAGGCTACCGAGGGCGGATGTCGAGTACCTCTCTCCCGCCTCTCGCGGCGCGCATGCGCGGCCGTCTCGGACCGCGGCGAATCTCCGCCTGGCTGGTGGCGCGCGCCACGGCGCCGGCAACGTCGATCTGGGTCGTCATCGGCTTCGCGGTGGTCCACGCGGTGCTGTGGACGGCGATCCTCACCAATCTGAAGGCAGCGCAGGACGTCCACATGGACGTCGCCGAGGCCTATGCCTGGGGCAGCCGCTTCCTGCTCGGCTACGGCAAGCATCCGCCGCTGTCGGGCTGGATCGCCGGGCTGTGGTTCGCAGTGTTTCCGGTCAAGGACTGGGCGACCTATGCGCTGGCGATGGCCGTGAATGGCAGCGGCCTCGTGATCGTCTGGCTCGCGAGCCTCAAGGTGGTCGACCGCCGCCGCGCCTTCTTCGTCGTGGTGATGGTCGCGCTGTACCCGATCTTCAATTTCAAGGGCTTCAAGTACAACGCCGACCTGGTCCAGCTGCTGACCCTGCCGCTGTTGGTGCTGGCCTATCTCAACGCGTTCGAAAAGCGCAGCGCCGCCTCCGGCCTGTGGCTCGGCCTCGCCGGCGCGGCGGCGCTGATGACCAAATACTGGGTGCTGACCATGATCGGCGCCATCGGCCTTGCGGCACTGCTGCACCCGGAACGGTTGCGCTTCCTGGCGTCGCCCGCGCCGTGGGTCGCGATCGTCACCATGCTGGTGGCGATGATCCCGCATCTGGTGTGGCTGTGGCGGGTCGATTTCGTCGCCATCACCTATGCCGGGGATGTCTATACGCTGTCGGACCGCGGCCGGGCCGCCGAGCTCGTGCTCGGCTATGTCGGCCACAATCTGGCGCTGCTGGCTTTGCCGGTGGCGCTGGCGGCGCTGGTGATGGCCTGGCCGCCGCGCTTTGCGTTTCACAACTGGCGCGGCGGTCCCAATCCCGGCGTGAATGTAAGCCAGGCGATCAATGTCTGGCTGGTGCAGGCGATCGTCGCCGTCGGGCCGCCTCTCGGCGGGCTCGCTTTCACGATCTACATGAAGACCGATTGGGGCATCTCGCTGTTCTTCCTGGTGCCGCTGGCCCTGGTCGCGATCCCCGCGCTGCGGCTGCGATCGGTCATGCTGCCGCGGCTCGCCGCCGTCTGGCTCGTCCTGTCGCTGCTCACGCTGATCGCCTCGCCCTGGATTGCCCGGCGCGAGATGGCCGCCAATCCGAATGGCGCGACCGGCTATGGCGCCCGTTCAGAGCTGGCACGGGAGCTGACCAAGGCCTGGCACGCCCGGTTCGGCTCGCCCTGGCCGCTCGTGGCCGGCTTTTCCGAGATGAACACGCCGATGACCTTCTATAGCCCGGACCACCCGCGGCCGTTCACGGTGCCCACCACGGCGGAGGAGACCTGGAGTTCCGGCCTGAGCACGCTGGAGGACCTCAAGCGCGAGGGATTCATCGGCATCTGCGACACCACCGACAACCGGATCGCGGCCTGCGAGGCCTGGATGGCCAAGGAGGCGCCGAAGGCTGAGCCGCTGGTGATGACCACCCAGCGCTTCTTCCACGGCCAGGCGGGCCCTGCAATCGTTTGGAAGGTGTATATTCAGGGACCGGGGAGATAGCTCCGCTGCCGTCCCGGCCAAGCGCTCCTGCGCGCGAGGCCTCCCGATCACCGGAGCAGGGTATCGAGCTGGCGGATCAGCTCTCCGACTCGGCCTCCGCCGGGCGGTGGACAAGGATAACGTCTGAGGACGTCCACGACCTCTTGAGAAGCAAGAAGCCGTGATCGCGCGAGGTAGTCAGCGCCGACAGCGGGAACGTCTCCGGCTGAGATTTCGAAAGCTCGCGCCGCGTGGCCGGCAGCTCCGAGGATGTGCTTGACCTGGGAAGGGTTCGGGAGGGGATGAAGGAAGCCGGCGCCCGCCGCGGCGAGGGCAGCGCGAGCGGCCTCATAGGCCGCGCGCAACCCCTCATCGCGGGCCTCGATTGCCGCCCGCTGCGCCGCCCACGCGCTATCCCGTAGGGATTTGCTCCGATTCCCACCGCTCGCAAAGCTCCGGGCGGCCTGTATTGCGGCTCGTGCACGAAGATCATCCGGTCGGTCGCATTCGAAGATCGCCAGCGCCGGAAGTGCAGAGAGGGCTGCGTATTCAGCCACGGCTCGCAGGTCTGCCTCGCTCAGCCGAATAGCGCTATTGGACATGCCATCCTTACCGCGTCGCTATGCGAGGATAGGCGCACATGGGGTAGAATGCCCCATTGCGGCAGGCGAAGCGAGGTTCGGGAGGCCCTCACACGCCTTCTTCGTGGAACTTGTCGTTCACCAGGTCGGTGATCGCCTGCAGCGCGGCCTCCGCCTCGGGCCCGGTGGCGGAGACCAGGATCTTGGTTCCCGGCGCCGCCGCCAGCATCATCAGGCCCATGATCGAGCGGCCGCCGACGGTCTCGCCGCCGCGCGTCACCCAGACCTCGGCCTGGAACTTTTCGACCATCTGCACGAATTTCGCCGAGGCCCGCGCGTGCAGGCCGCGCTTGTTGGTGATCAGCAGCTCTCGCGAGAGGGCTCCGGCAGGGACCGCCGGGCCGGCGACGTTGTCCTGCGGGGCGTCCTCGTCGCTCATTTGCCGGCGAGCACGCGGCTGGCGATGGTGACGTATTTGCGTCCTGCCTCCTGCGCCATGGCGATGGCGTCGGGCAGCGAGCGCTCCTCGCGCACCTTGGCGAGCTTGACCAGCATGGGCAGGTTGATGCCCGCGAGCACCTCGACCTTGGGCCGGCTCATGCAGGAGATGGCGAGGTTCGAAGGCGTGCCGCCGAACATGTCGGTGAGAATGGCGACACCGTCGCCGGTGTCGACGCGGTTCACGGCTTCGATGATGTCGCTGCGACAGAGATCGGAATCATCGTCGGCGCCAATCGTGACCGCTTCGATTTGTTTTTGAGGGCCCATGACGTGTTCCAGCGCCGCCTTGAACTCGTCGGCGAGGCGCCCATGGGTCACCAGTACCAGGCCAATCATCGGATACTCCTCGCGGGCGCCTTGGGTGCACCGCACGAACGCGCCACTTTGACCATCCGGAGCCCCCGCGCAAGAGGGCATATTCGCGAGCCTCCCGGATTCTGGCATACAGAATGGGAGCTGGCGGCGGTCTAATCGGTCGCGATAGTGGGGCTGATATGGTTACCAATTTGCTCCACACAATCGGCCGAAAGATTACCGGAACATGAAAGTCGGAGTGGTAATAAGCTCTGCTACAACCAACGGGAGGGGTGGAAAACCCGGCCCAACCGGTATGCGTGGCAATTTGATACCGTTGAGATGAATGCGAAGCGATTCGGCGTTCGGCAGGCGGGCGGCATCCTCGGCCATCAGGTCGACCACCAGCCCCAGTTTCGCCTCCGACACATGGTCGCAGGCGCGGATTCCAAGGCCGCGGATCTCGATCAGTCCGGCCAGAGCGGGTGCGGGACTTACCCACATTTCCCCGCCGCGTGTGGCGAGATGAACACGGTCGTCGCCCACCAGAACCGTCGGCGGCAGCTGTCCCGCGCGTCCGGCGAGCATCAGATCGAAGGCGAGACGGGATTTGCCGGACCCGGAGGGACCCCGGATCAGGACGGCCAGTTCCCCCACCTGGACGGCAGACGCATGGATGCTCGCCGCTTCGGTCGTCACGACGCCGGCAGCCGGACGATGAAGCGGGCCCCGGCCGAGGTCGGATGTCCGTCGGCGTCGACAGGGCCGGGCCGGTTCTCGGCCCAGATCCGCCCGCCATGGGCGTCGATGATCTGCTTGGAGATCGATAGGCCCAGGCCGGAATTCTGGCCGAAGCCTTGGTGCGGCCGGTCGGTATAGAACCGCTCGAAGATGCGCTGCAGGGCGTCCTCGCGAATGCCGGGACCGTCATCATCGACCGTGATCTCGATCTCCGAGCGCACGCGTCGGCAGGTGATGCGCACCTTGCCGCCGGCGGCGGAGAACGATTGCGCATTCGACAGCAGGTTGGAGATCACCTGGCCGAGCCGCGAATCATGACCGGGCACCGAGAACGTGTCGTTGGCGCCGCGGCCCTCGAACCGGACCTCGACGGCGACGTCGGTGCCGAGCTTGGTCTCGTTGGCGACCGAGGTCAGCGTGTTCAGGAGGCGGCGCAGATCGACCAGGGTCATGTCCTGGCGCTGCAGCTCGGCATCGAGCCGGCTGGCGTCGGAAATGTCGGAGATCAGCCGGTCGAGCCGCTTCACGTCGTGCTCGATCACGGCGAGCAGGCGGGCGCGGCTGTTGTCGTTGCGCGCCAGCGGCAGGGTCTCGACCGCCGAGCGCAGCGAGGTCAGCGGGTTCTTGAGTTCGTGGGCGACGTCGGCGGCGAACATCTCGATCGCCTCGATGCGGTTGTAGAGCGCGTCCGTCATGTCGCGCAGCGCGCCGGAGAGATGGCCGATCTCGTCGCGGCGGCGGGTGAAATCGGGAATCTCGACGCGGGTCTTGATGCGGCGGCGGACCCGCTCGGCACTGTCGGCGAGCCGGCGCACCGGCCCGGCGATGGTGCTGGCGAGCAAGAGCGACAGCACGATCATGACCGCGGAGGCAACGCCGCCGACCTTCAGAATGGCGAGACGCTCGGCGGTGACCATCTGATCGATGTCGTCGCCCTGCGTCGACAGCATCAAGGCGCCGTGGATGGTGCGCGAGCGCTGCACCGACACCGCGACCGAGACGATGACCTCGCCGCGCGAATTGACCCGGACCATGCTGCGCTTCTGGCCCTTCAGCGCGTCGGCGACTTCCTCGTAGCCGTTGCCGTTCTCGGGACCATATTCGCGGTACAGCGGCAGGTCGCCGCGATTGAGCCAGGTGCGTACCGAGATCAGCGCGCGCTCGACGAAGCCGGGCTTCTCGCTCGACGGCGGTGGCAGGTCGAAGCGCAGCACGTTCTCGAGATTGCGGCTATCGAGCAACAGGCCGCCATTCGGGTCATAGATGCGTGCGCGGGTCTTGGTCGGCGAGATCAGCGTGCGCAGCACCGGTGCGACGCGTTCCGGATTGATCGGGAAGTCGAGCGGCGAATATTCGTCCGGCGCGCCGTAGCTCTCGCCGGGCTTGAGATCGAGCAGGCGCTCGGGATCGATGGTGATGGTGTTGGTCTGCACGGTGGCCGAGGCGGCGATGGCGCCGGCGATGATCTCGGCCTGCACCAGAAGGCTCTGCGCGCGCGCATCGATCAGTCCGGCGCGGAACTGCGACAGGTACAGAATGCTTGCAACCAGTGCGAGCAGGCCGGCGATGTTCAGCGAGACGATGCGGCGGGTGAGGCTCGAGAACGACAGCGCAAACAGGAACTGTCCGGCGCGGCGCAGCCAGCTCAGCGGACGCTGCCAGCCGGAGACCTGCGGGGTCTCGTCCGCCGCCTCGGACGCGATCGTCGCCGCGGCGTCGTGGGCATTCACGGCTGGGTCAAGCTGCGTGCGATCGAGCAATGTGAGTGCTCCGATTCCGAATTTCGTAGGGGTCGTGCGGCGAATTCCCGTGAGAACTCGACTTGCCGCACCCGAATTCGCCGCAACAATGGCCCCGTTCCGGCATCTGCGCTCGGACAAACGCGCAGGAGGCGTAGCCTATCCAATCGAGACCGCGACGTCAGCGCGCAATTTCGCATGACGTCGCGCAAGGCAATGCTTCAGGTCCCTTGCTTCAGGGCTATCGTTTCAGGTTTCCTTGAAGCGATAGCCGACGCCGTAGAGGGTCTCGATCATCTCGAACTCCTCATCGACCATCTTGAACTTCTTGCGCAGCCGCTTGATGTGGCTGTCGATGGTGCGGTCGTCGACATAGACCTGGTCGTCATAGGCCGCGTCCATGAGCGCATTGCGGCTCTTGACCACGCCCGGACGCTGCGCCAGCGCCTGCAGGATCAGGAACTCGGTGACGGTCAGCGTGACCGGCTCGTTCTTCCAGGTGCAGGTGTGACGCTCCGGATCCATGCGCAGCAGGCCGCGATCGAGCGCCTTGGCGTCGTTCTCCTTCGGCAGCGCCGTCGGATCCTTCGGCTGCGAGCGACGCAGCACGGCCTTGACGCGCTCGACCAGCAGGCGCTGCGAGAACGGTTTGCGGATGAAGTCATCCGCACCCATCTTCAGGCCGAACAGCTCGTCGATCTCCTCGTCCTTGGAGGTGAGGAAGATCACGGGCAGGTCGGACTTCTGCCGCAGCCGCCGCAACGTCTCCATGCCGTCCATGCGCGGCATCTTGATGTCGAGGATGGCAAGGTCGGGTTGGCTGGTCCGGAATCCGTCGAGCGCCGATGCACCATCGGTATAGGTCATGATGCGATAGCCTTCGGCCTCGAGCGCGATCGAGACGGATGTCAGAATGTTGCGGTCGTCATCGACCAAGGCGATTGTGGGCATGAGCCTGCTTTCAGAGTCTGGTTAGCCGAGACACGAGAATCGAGCTAAGGGCCGCATAACTGGGCTTCGAACATGGTCAACGAGCAATGCAAGCTGGGCTGAAGTGTGACCGAGTTCCACAAATAGCATGGCAAAGTTTGTGCCCCGCCCAAGTTTGTGGTCCGTTTAGCCGAAAAAAGGCCTTCATTGCAACTGCTTGGACGAGGGAAAGATGATGTCTGCGAGCTTTAACCCTAACCGCGTGACGCATTCCCTGCTGCGCCGGAGCCGGCAGGGCGCACTTGCAACCTTGATGGTTGGCTCGGGCGATCCCTACTGCTCGCTGGTCAATGTCGCTACTGCGTCCGATGGTGCTCCGATCATCCTGATCTCGCGATTAGCCGTGCACACCAGGAATGTACTTGCCGATTCGCGCGTGTCGCTGATGCTCGATGAACGCGCGCCCGGCGATCCGCTCGAAGGTTCGCGCATCATGCTGTCGGGAAAAGCCGAGCAGGCCAGCGACGACAATCGCGAGATGCTGCGCCGTCGGTATCTCAATGCGCATCCGTCTGCTGCGGACTACGCGGATTTCGCCGACTTCTCGTTCTTCGTGATTCGCCCGTCAGGCACACATCTCGTCGCCGGATTCGGCCGCATCGTCGATCTCAAGCCCGAGCAGTTTCTCACGGATATATCCGATGCTGACGAACTGATTCTGGCAGAGCAGGGCGCCGTCGATCACATGAACGAAGATCATCGCGAGGCGCTCGCCCTCTACGCGACGACGCTGCTCGGCGCCGAAGCCGCGGAGTGGCGGTGTAGCGGCTGTGACCCGGAGGGATTGGATCTGATGGCCGACGGCAGGACGCTGCGGCTGGAGTTTCCCGAGCGCGTGACCACGCCCGGGGCATTGCGCAAGATGCTGGTGAGGCTTGCTGACGAGGCACGCGCGAAGTGAGGTGTAGTTCGAGCGGGCTTTGATGGCTGTGCTCATCGTCTCGTGATGAAAGACCGTGAAGTTCACCCATGAGCGCAGTTTGTAGTGATGCTCGATGTGCACGCTGCCTGTCCAGCGGAGGGTGAGCGCCGCGCGAACTCCACGGCGTGGGCGCTAGTCAGCTCGTTGACGTCGCGGCTGGGGTGAACGCGTGCGGCGTTGAGTGCCATGGACCAACGCTGGGACCATCGTCCCGGCTGGGAGAATCGAATCACGTGATCCTGCAAGCGCGAGAAAATCGTGAGTGGAAGCCGGCTGATCGCGCGTGGCGACGACACGGCTGATCACCGACACATTCCGTCGGCTCTGGCGGCGTCCCGTGATTGATTGCAGCGAGGCGCTGCGACAGGCGTTGCTGGATGCTTGGTCTTCGCTTGCCGGCGCGAATCTATCGATTCGAGTATCGTCCGTCCCTCTCATGAAATCCAACCGCGCTGATATATCTGTTGCGTTGCAGCATCTCGGCGAAGCGCAGGCGGCTGCCGCTGGAATGTGCATGACGCGGCAAAACATGAGCTACGTGCATCACGGCTTGCCAATAACCAATTGGGCCGGATCGTCTTGGCAAGACCAGCGTTGATCAGTATTAGGTCGGCGACCGCGCTTCGATAAGGCGATGTAACGGCAACGGTCACCGCGCAACGCGCGCGACTGCGCGCAACAGATGCGGGCTCTCAGGAGGGATCTTCGTGCAAGAGACGGGTATTCGCAACGGCGCCTTCGGTGCCGACAAGTTCGGCTTAAAGAACCTCAAGCAGGTGCACTGGAATCTCGGCGCTCCTCAGCTCTATCAGTATTCGCTGGCGGCCGGCGAGGCTGTGCTGTCGGCCGATGGGGCGCTGTGCGCGGATACTGGCGAGTTCACCGGTCGCAGCCCGAAGGACAAGTTCACGGTGCGCGACGCCTCCACCGAAAAGATGTGGTGGGCGGGCAACCAGGCGATCACGCCCGAGCAGTTCGAGGCGCTGCATCAGGACTTCATCAAGCACGCCGAAGGCAAGACCCTGTACGCGCAGGACCTCTATGGCGGCGCCGATCCCACCTTCCGCATCAAGACGCGCGTCTTCACCGAGCTCGCCTGGCACTCGCTGTTCATCCGCACCCTTCTGATCCGCCCCGAGACCATCGAGCTCGACACCTTCGTGCCGGAGCTCACCATCATCGACATGCCGAGCTTCCGTGCCGATCCGAAACGTCATGGCGTGCGCTCGCAGAACGTCGTCGCGATCGATTTCACCCGCAAGATCGTCCTGATCGGCGGGTCTTATTATGCCGGCGAGATGAAGAAGAGCGTGTTCACGACGCTCAACTACTATCTGCCCGAGCGCGGCGTGATGCCGATGCACTGCTCGGCCAATGTCGGGCCGAAGGGCGACACCGCGGTCTTCTTCGGCTTGTCCGGCACCGGCAAGACCACGCTGTCGGCCGATCCGAACCGCACCTTGATCGGCGACGACGAGCATGGTTGGGGCCCGTCCGGCGTGTTCAACTTCGAGGGCGGCTGCTATGCGAAGTGCATCAAGCTGTCGAAGGAAGCCGAGCCGCAGATCTTCGCGGCGTCGACCCGCTTCGGCGCCGTGCTCGAGAACGTCGTGCTCGATGAGGATACGCGCGTTCCCGATTTCGACGACGGCTCCAAGACCGAGAACACCCGCTCGGCCTATCCGCTCGACTACATCCCGAACGCCTCGCGCACCGGCCGCGCGCCGCATCCGAAGAACGTCGTGATGCTCGCCGCCGACGCCTTCGGCGTGCTGCCGCCGATCGCAAAGCTCTCGCCGGCGCAGGCGATGTACCACTTCCTGTCCGGCTACACCGCCAAGGTCGCGGGCACCGAGCGCGGCTTGGGCTCCGAGCCGCAGCCGGAATTCTCGACCTGCTTCGGCTCGCCGTTCCTGCCGCTCGATCCGTCCGTCTACGGCAACATGCTGCGGCAGCTGATCGCCGACCACAATGTCGACTGCTGGCTGGTCAACACCGGCTGGACCGGCGGCAAGTACGGCACAGGCTCGCGCATGCCGATCAAGGTGACGCGTGCGCTGCTGACGGCGGCGCTCGACGGCAGCTTGCGCAACGTCGAGTTCCGCACCGACAAATATTTCGGCTTCGCGGTGCCGACCGCGCTACCGGGCGTGCCGACCGAGATCCTCGACCCGGTCAACACCTGGAAGGACAAGGCCGAGTTCGACAAGACTGCGCGCGCGCTGGTCGGCATGTTCCAGAAGAATTTTGCCAAGTTCGAGGCCCAGGTCGATGCCGAGGTCCGTAACGCCGCGCCGGATCTGAAGCTGGCGGCGGAGTAGGGCTGCAAACGTCAAAGGGGGCGGTCGCGTTGCGGCTGACCCCACATTTTCCCGCTCCGCCCCGTTCAATGCACGAGAGGCGCGAGCTCAAGCCATACCCACAGCTGTCGTCCCGGCGAACGCCGGGACGACGCCGTTTTCTTGGCTTGCGTCCCGGCTTTCACGCCTTGAAATACGCGATCTGCGTCGTCGTCGCGAGCAGGCGGCCGGAGGGTGACCACAGCTCGCCATGCTGGTCCTGATAGCTGCGGTTGAAGATCTTGGCATCGGCCGTTGCGAGCACGTGCGTGATGTCCTCGGCCGCGAGCTCGTCCCGGCTGACGTGGAAATAGGTCGTCAGCGACACCGTGCCGAACGGCACCAGCTCGCCGCGGGCGTGGAAGACGCGGCCGAAGAAGGCGTCCGACATCGACAGCAGCGACAGGCAGTCGAGCTTGCGCGGCTTGCGGTCGGAGATCCAGAGCCGGGAATAGCTGCTGTGCGGCTCACCCGACGACGATGCGCCAAATGCCGGACGGCCCTCGATGAAGCGGAAATCGTACTGCTTGGTCCAGGACATGTTCGTGTCGGGATGACGCTTGACCTGGTCGAACGGCGGCGCCTCGGGCTTTGTGGCCGGCTGGTGCGACCAGGACGGCCGGCGCTCGGCGAACACGACGGTGGCGAGCGTCGCCGCGTCAGAGTCGCCCTGACTCAGCTCGACGCACCAATGTTGCGAGGAGCGGTTCGCTTTCACCAACCGCACGTCGAGATCGAACGGCCCTTCCGCGATCGGCGCGCAATAGTTCACCGTCACCGCCAGCGGATCGCCCTGGATTTGCGGATGTTGGATCAACGCGTGCAACACGGTCGCCGCGGTGACGCCGCCGAACGGCCCGACGAAGGCCCAGTAGTCCGGGCTGGTCCGCCCCTGCCAGCGGCTGTCGCCGGCAGTGACCCGGGTCGCCTCGTCGAACAGGTGAGCTGGCGGTTCGGTCATGCATTCCTCCCGACGGTCATCGTATGATGGCCGTCAGGTGAAACGCAATGGAAGGCCTCTGCAATGACGTCATGGGTCATTGCTGAAGGCGAGGGGAAGGGCCCGTCACGCCCGCTGCGCTTGCACCGGCGCCATCACCGGGCCGACCGGCACGTTCCAGATGTCGTCGGCATATTCGCGGATGGTGCGGTCGGAGGAGAACCACGCCATGCGTGCGACGTTCAGGATCGAGGCGCGGGTCCAGGCCGGCACGGTCTGCCAGCGTGCATCGATGCCGCGCTGGGCCTCGTAGTAGGAATCGAAATCGGCCGAGACCATGTAGTGGTCGAGATGGCGCAGCGCATGCGCGATCGGCTCGAACCGGCCGGGCTCGTCCGGCGAGAACGCGCCGGTCGCGATCGCATCGATCGCGCGCGCCAGCCGCGGTGACCGGTGGATCACGTCGGACGCGTCCAGCCCCTGCTTGCGGCGGAGCATGACCTCGTCGGCCTCCATGCCGAAGATCGCGATGTTGTCGGCGCCGACATTGTCGCGGATCTCGATATTGGCGCCGTCCAGCGTGCCGATGGTAAGGGCGCCGTTCAGCGCCAGCTTCATGTTGCCGGTGCCGGAGGCCTCCATGCCGGCGGTCGAGATCTGCTCAGACAGGTCGGCCGCGGGAATGATCGTTTCCGCCAGGCTGACATTGTAGTCGGCCATGAACACGACCTTCAGCTTGCCGCCGATCGCGGGATCGTTGTTGACGGTGTCGGCGACGTCGTTGATCAGCTTGATGATCAGCTTGGCGTAGCGGTAGCTCGCCGCCGCCTTGCCGGCAAAGATTTTCACCCGCGGCACCCAGTCGCGTTGCGGGTCGTCCTTCATGTCCTGATATAGCGCGACGGCTTCGAGGATGTTCAAGAGCTGGCGCTTGTATTCGTGAATGCGCTTGATCTGCACGTCGAACAGCGCGCCCGGATCGAGACGCACGTTCATGCGCTCGACGATCAGACGCGTCAGCAGCACCTTGTTGTGATGCTTCACCGCGCGGAACTTCTGGTGGAAGCTGGCGTCGGCAACGTAGCTCTCGAGGCTCGACAGCAGCGTCGGATCGTCGACGACGGCGTCGCCGCAGGCCTCGCGCAAGAGGTTCGTCAGCTTGGGATTGGCCAGGGTCAGCCAGCGGCGGAAGGTGATGCCGTTGGTCTTGTTGGTGATGCGGCCGGGATAGAGATGGTTGAGATCGTGGAACACGGTCTCCTTCATCAGGTCGGAATGCATCGCCGAGACGCCGTTGATGCGGTGCGAGCCGACGAAGGCGAGCTGGCCCATGCGCACGCGACGGCCGCTCTTCTCGTCGATCAGGGACACCGAGGCGCGGTAGTCGATGTCACCCGGTGCGCGCTGCTCGGCGAGCGCGAGATGCTGCGCATTGATGTGGTAGATGATCTCGAGATGCCGCGGCAGCAGCCGCTCGAACAGCTCGACCGGCCAGGTCTCGAGCGCCTCCGGCAGCAGCGTGTGGTTGGTGTAGGACAAGGTCGCGATGGTGATCTTCCAGGCCTCGTCCCAGCGGAAATTGTGCAGGTCGACCAGGATCCGCATCAGCTCGGCCACGGCGAGCGAAGGATGCGTGTCGTTGAGCTGCACCGCGGCCTTCTGCGCCAGGCTGCGCAGCTGGCCGTCGGAGCCGAGATGGCGCTTGACGAGATCCTGCAGCGAGGCCGAGACGAAGAAATATTCCTGGCGCAGCCGCAGCTCGCGTCCTGCCGGGCTCTCGTCGTTCGGATAGAGGAACTTGCAGATCGCCTCGGCGCGCGCCTCTTCTGCTGAGGCGCCGAGATAGTCGCCGGAGTTGAAGACGTCGAGCTTCAGCGGGTCTGGCGAGCGAGCCGACCACAGCCTGAGCGCATTCACATGCTGGCCGCGCCAGCCGACGATCGGGGTGTCATAGGCGACCGCCTGCACGGTCTCGCCGGGGTGCCAGATCGCGCGGTCGCGGCCCTTGTCGTCGACATGCTCGACGCCGCCGCCGAAATGGACGTGATAGACCACCTCTGGGCGCTGGAATTCCCAGGGATTGCCGAACGACAGCCAGACGTCGGGATATTCGTGCTGCCAGCCGTCGACGATCACCTGGCGGAACAGGCCGAAATCATAGCGGATGCCGTAGCCGATCGCCGGGATCTGCAAGGTCGCCATGCTCTCCATGAAGCAGGCCGCGAGGCGGCCGAGGCCGCCATTGCCGAGCGCGGCGTCCGGCTCGCATTTGCGCAGGTCCATCAGGCCGACGCCGAGATCGCCGAGCGCGGTCTCGAACACCTTCATCAGGCCCATGTTGTTGAGCGCGTCGGTGAACAGGCGGCCGATCAGGAATTCGAGGCTGAGATAGTAGACGCGCTTGCGCCCGGCGTCGTAGCTCTCCTTGTCCGCGGTCAGCCAGCGATGCACGATGCGGTCGCGCAAGGTCAGCGCCGCGGCGTGGTACCAGTCCTGCTGCGTCGCCTGGCTCGCTTCCTTGCCGATGGCGAGGCGAAGCTTGGCCAGGATGTCGCTCTTGATCTCCGCGACCGCCAATTCGTCGACGGGCTGGCCGATGCTTACGAAGCTGCGCTGGGACGGCTGATCTGTCACCTTGGAAACCTGTGATGCTACGAGGAACCGGTAAAAGCATACGATGGTTGCGCGCGGTCCGAAACCCGGGGAAAGGCTGGTCCGCACAGCTAGGTGATGGAAAATGATGCAAAAACGGGGCCGGAGTTCCGGGGGCGGAACACGCTGGCGGCTGGTTGCATATGCGGTGATGCTGAAAGGACTCTCCACATCGTCATCCCGGCGAAAGCCGGGATCCAGACTCACCGGCCGAAGATGAGGCCCGACAAGTCACTCCAATCGGGGCTGTCCCTTTCAATCAGCTCGACCTTCCAGTCGCGGTGCCAGTTCTTGAGCTGCTTCTCGCGAGCGATCGCCTCGATCGGAGTTGGAAAGCTCTCGACGTGAACCAGGCGAAAAACCTTGTACCTGCTGACGAACTTGGCGCCTCGCCCGGCACGGTGGTCTTCGAGGCGCCTTCTGACATCATTGGTGATGCCGATGTACAGCGTGCCATGATGCCCGCTGGCAAGAATGTAGACCGTCCATGCGGCCTGGGTGCTCATCGGTCCGTGCAAACCAAAGGGCTGCTGCGGTGGCTCTGGGTCCCGGCTCGGGGGCCGGGACGACGATAAATCAGCACTTCCTTTTTCCGCAAGAACAAATTAAGAACAATTCAGCAGACGATCGATTATCCTGATTGCGATTCGATCCGCCCCAGACAAACCGGCATCAGTGCATCCCGCGAGGACACCCATGTCCCATATCGCCTTCGATCCCCTGGCCCTGACCCGCATTGCCGATTTCGCGCGCAGCCTGACGCGGCTGCACAAGACGGCGCGGCGGCGGGCCGTCGACGACGACCAGATCGACCGCGCTTTCAACGCGGTGTGCATGTCGGTCTGGGGCTACACCACCGACGACATTTCCGACGACCTGTTCTCGGCCACCGACCACACCTTCCTCGATGGCCTCGACGAGGCGCGAGCGCGCATCTTCGCCGCGGAGCAGGGCTATGACCTGGTCGACGACGAGGGCATGCTGACCGATTGGTGGGGCTTCTGCTGGATGATCCTGGCCGAGAAGCGCGGCCTGCTGACGCCGGACAACCGCGCCGCCGCCCGCGCGGCGATCGAGGAGAAATATCTGGAAGCGCCGAACGTCATCGGCGTGATCGTCGCGCGCTAGCCCTGGCCGTCAGTCCCGGCGGACAGTGCGCGCTCAAGCTCCAGAGGTCGCTGTGCCGAGCCGGCCTGCACCGACGCCGGCGCTGCGCCTTGGCGCAGCGCGTGTTCAATTCACATCCGCCTGCTTCAGCCGGCTTGCGGCGGGCTTTGGCGCGATGCTCAGGGGCGGCGGTGCGGCGCTGACATTGACGTCCGCCGGCAGAGCCATGGCCTGCGCGTCTGCGCCGACCATGTCGGCGCGCACCGGCGCGACCTTCATCTCGCTCAGCTTGGCCCGCATGTCCGAGTTGAGCCCGGGATAGGACGCGACCGGCTTGAAGTCGGCCGGCTGGCCGCCGCTGCCGCGCGCGCCGGAATAGGCCACCAGCCCGTCGGCCGTGGCGACGACGTCCCCCTGGCGCAGCGAGGTGTCGAGCGACAGATCGACCGGCGCCAGCCCGGCCGGATCGCGGCCGTTGCAGGTGCAGTCGGCGCGCAGCGCCTGGCGATAGGCGAATGCGTTCTCGCTGTCGGCATAGCGTTCCCCGTTCGCCGCCGTGGCGTAGTCGATGTTGGAGCCGAAATAGATCTTGGTCGCACTGGCCGGGCAGAACGCCTGGCACATCTGCGCCGGCGAGGCGAGGCCGCGCGCCAGCGGAAAATAGCGGCCGTCGCAGGTGCGCACGCAGAACGCTGCCCCCGATCCGCCGCTCGCGGCGCGCGGCTGGGCGGGGGCCTGCGGGTTGGTGCCGAACGGATCGGCGAAGAGGCCGCCTTGCGCCGCCGGCCGCTGCGATTGCGGCTTGTTGAAGCCGCCGAACAGGAAGTCGAACAGGCCCTGGGCCGACGCCATCCGCGGCGCCAGCGCGCCGGCCGCGACGAGGCCGACCGTCGCCGCGACAGCGACGTGGCGGGACCTCCGCCGAAACGACAACACGCTACGCAACGCCCGCTCCATCGCCAGGATCTTCACCGCAAAGCCACGCCGTGACGCGGCAACCCGCGTCGCTCGATCATGTGCGATCGAACGCGCCTTGCCCAAGGCATGGCGCCATCAGCCTTGCGGTAACCTTAACGGGCGTTGGTAAATGAGCGGTATGCGCGGGCGGCGAATTGCGCCGCGCGCCAAGCGCCTCAGAGGAATTCGTGCGCCTTGAAGAGCGCCTGGAACGGCAGGCCGGCCTGGGCGAAGGTCTCGGCGGCGCCTTCCTCGCGGTCGACCATCGTGAACACCAGCGTCACCTCGGCGCCGGCCTCGCGCAGGGTTTCCACGGCCTTCATCGCCGAGCCGCCGGTGGTGGTGACGTCCTCGACCACGACGATGCGCTTGCCGGCCAGGGTCTCGTCGCGGGTTAGGCCCTCGATCGCGAGCCTGGCGCCATGCTCCTTCGGCTTCTTGCGGACGAAGAAGGCCGCGATCGGATGGCCCTTGATCCAGGAGATCTGGGCGATCGCGCCGGCGAGCGGCACCGCGCCCATCTCCAGGCCGCCGATATAATCGAAGCCCTCGTCCTTCAGCGCCTCATAGGTGAGCTCGGCGAGCAAGGTGGCGCCCTCCGGGTCCATCATGGTCGGCTTCAGGTTGAAATAGAAATCGCTCTTGCGGCCGGAGGCCAGCGTGACCTCGCCACGGCCGAACGAGCGCCTGCGGATGATCTCGAGGAGGCGGGCGCGGGAGGCGGATTTGGACACGGCGTTTTCCCCTGAGGGTGGATTCTTGGGTGGCGCAATCTATCGGGGGCGGGCGGCGGAGACCAGCCGCCACGATGTCCCATCAACAACGGTACGTTTGAAGCCGGATGCAGTTTCGAGCTAATGGGAGCCCGCGACCAAGCAAGGACGATTGGGAAGGATGCCCCGCATGACGATCGAGCTGTACACCTGGAACACCCCGAACGGGCGCAAAATCTCGGTCGCGCTGGAGGAGATGGGGCTGCGATACCGCGTCGTTCCGGTCGACATCACCAAGGGCGCCCAGATGGCGCCGGAGTTCCTGGCGATCAGCCCCAACAACAAGATTCCCGCCATCGTGGATCCGGACGGCCCCGACGGCAAGCCGGTCAGCGTATTCGAATCCGGCGCCATCCTGCTCTATCTGGCTGAGAAGACCGGGCAGTTCCTGCCGAGATCCCTCGCCGAGCGGATTCCGGTCTATGAATGGCTGATGTGGCAGATGGGCGGCTTCGGCCCGATGCCCGGCCAGGTGCACCATTTCATCGCGCTGACCAACGAGCAGGACCGCGCCTACGGCCTCAAGCGCTACATGGCCGAGACGGTCCGGCTCTATGGCGTGCTCGACCGCCGGCTGGCGCAGCAAGAGTTCGTCGCCGGCGCGCTCTCGATCGCCGACTTCGCCATCCTCGGCTGGGCCTGGCGCCACCCGCGCCACAAGGTCGATCTGGCCGACTTTCCCCACGTCGAGCGCTGGTACGATACCCTGATGGCCCGCCCCGCCGTGGAGCGCGGCATGGAGGCGAAGCTGGACTGAGAAGCTCATCGGCCGTTCTTTGCCGACGATGATTTCCGAGATCTTGCCGCACGCGCGGTGCCCCCTCTCCCGCTCTCGTCCGCCTTTGCCGGGAGGCTTCGGCGGACAAGGCGGGGGAGCCGATGCAAATCACCCCCGTCGTGCCTCCAGCGCCATGCGCACCGCAAGTCCCGCGAGCACCGTGCCCATCAGATAGCGCTGCACCAGCGCCCAACTCGGCCGTGTCGCCAGGAACAGGGCAATCGATCCCGCCGCCATGGCGATCATGGCGTTGACGCTGACGCTGATCACGATCTGGATCGCGCCGAGCACCACCGACTGCGTCAGCACGCCGCCAACAGCGGGATCGATGAACTGCGGCAGCAGCGCCAGATACAGCATCGCGATCTTCGGGTTCAGCAGGTTGGTGACGAGCCCCATCAGGAACAGCCGGCGCGGGCTGTCGATGGCGAGCTTCCTCACCTGGAATGGCGAGCGTCCGCCCGGCTTCACCGCCTGCCACGCCAGATAGAGCAGGTAGGCCGCGCCGGCGAGGCGCAGCGCGTCATAGGCGAACGGCACGGCAAACAGCAGCGCGGTGATGCCGAACGCCGCCGCCAGCATGTAGACCAGAAAGCCGACGGCAACGCCGCCGAGCGAGACCAGGCCGGCGGCGTGGCCCTGCGTGATCGAGCGCGAGATCAGATAGATCATGTTCGGCCCTGGTGTCAGCACCATGCCGAGCGAGACGAGGGCGAAAGCGAGCAGGGAGGATGTGTGCGGCATGACTGGTTCGATGATCGGGATCTCTGCCGCTGCTTTAGCGCGGACGATCACGCATCGTCATCCGGTCAATTGCACCGAGAGCAATCAGCCCGCCGCCGGCGGCGTCATGTTCAATGCAGGGGCGCGCCGGCTGGAGCGGTCGAACACACCGGCGATGCTCAACGCCAGCAGGACCAGCAGAATGGCCGCCGCGAGCGGCACGGAGTGCACGATCATGGCGAGCAGGCAGGCTCCCAGCGCGATCACGAGGCCGATCTCCAGCGGCGGGATCGGCTCGCCGGCGTCGCTCCGCGCCTTCCAGTGGATCGCAATCCCCGCCGCGACCATCGGCATGTCGTAGATCATCGCATAGGGCGTGGCGATGATGCTGCCGACCGCGACCAGCGCGATCGCCTGCTCCGTCATGCCGCGTCGCCAGGCATCCCAGACCATCACGACGATGGAGCAGGACAACAGGAGCTGAACCAGGTAGCCGATCGGCGGCGGCGCGCCGAGCGCGTGCAAGCCAGCGATGACCGTCGGCATCATGTGATCGAGGCTGGCCTGGTTGGCTTGCAATTGCGCCTGATAGCGCGGAAACTTCACGATCCATTCGAGCCAGATCCACGGATCGAGCGCAGCGCTGCTGACGACGGCGACGATCACGGTCGTGGCGATTGCCGAGAGGATGGCGCGCCAGTTGCGTGACGCCAGCAGCACGACCGGCATCAGCAGCACGAATTGTGGCTTGTAGGCGAGCAGGCCAAGCAGCGTGCCGGCAACGATCGGGTGGCGCGCGAGCAGGCGCAGTCCGCCGATCAGCAAGGCCGCCGAGAGAAAGCCGTTCTGGCCGGTGATCGCGTTGATCAGCGTCGTCGGCGCCGCGAGCAGCGCCAGAGAGGTTAACGAGCGCCAATCGCGCCCCAGCGTCGCCAGGCCATAAAGCGCGAAGGTGACCGAGATCCAGCAGACATAGGCCACCGGCAGCGCCAGCATGCCCAGGGGTATCAGCACCAGCAGGAAGGTCGGCGGATAGGGATAGGGAAAGCCGCCGCCGCCCAGCGTCGGATCCAGCGCCTGCTGATAGCGCGCGAGCGCAACCGGATCGTAGATGCTGGCGCCGGACAGCGCGGCAAATCTGCCGAACGACCATAGCCCGAAGAAGTCGCCAAACGCCGGCTGCGGCGACGACAGCGCCCAGCCGACGAGATAGGCGCCGTTGTAGAGCGCCATCGCGACCAGCAGGATCAGCACCGCGCGCCGGTCGCGCGTCTTGGGGTGAGCTGCGGATGAGATCGCGGTCATGGAGCTCTTCGTTCGCGCCCTCGGCGCAGTCGTGGCATGGGGATGATCGGAGCTGTCAGCGATCGCTCGCGTGCGGTGCCTCTCCAACCTTGCCAGGGTGCGCTGCACGCCGTGTTACCGTCCGTTCATCCGGCCAGGCGCGATCTCATCGTGCCTAACGAGGGGTAAAATCGCCGCGTTCCGAGTGACCGTGGACAGGGAACGGGGTCATCGCTCCGCATCGGGCAACGCTCGTCAAGATTTATATTGCTATTTTTCCGAAGTCGTGTTCTATTCAGCGCATCCCGTCCTCATGCAGAGGGGCGTACGCGTCGTCACGATACGTTGAGGCGGGGAGCGGTGGCCGTGGGCCTGTCAGGTGCTGATGCACTGGACGATTGGCAGCTCGCGGACGTTCAAGCCGTGTGGTCCTGGCGCCCCGAAGCTGGCGCCAAGCCTGCGTGACATCACGTGTCGCGCTGGTGACGGGGGCAAACAAGCCGGTCCCCGGGGAGAGCTCGGAGCAGACGTTAAGCCCATCGCGCAGGGAGGGCCGGGTCTTGTCCGGCTGGACCTGTGGTACCTGCCGCCTGCATTCTTTTGAGCAGGCGGGCCACGGGCCTCAGCCGAGGCCCGGCCTTCCCTGCGCCCTTTGCAAAATTCAGAGGGCGAACGACATGCATCCCTCGAGCAAATCATGCTGCGAGAAGGCTGAGGCATGTCTACGCCTCGCGTTGCAGCCAATGATCATCGTATCGGGGAGCATCAAACGGATGCGTATGAGGGCTGCGTTGCGAGGCACACTGCCCACCCTCCCCCTCCAGGGGAGGGTGGCATCTCGCTCGTGGACGGATTTCGGCGCTCGCGATGACGAAGCAGAGATCACCGCGATCAGCTCAATGCGCCTCGTCCCAATTGTCGGCGGCCCGCGCATCGACGTGCAGCGGCACCGAGAGCAGCACGGCGGGGAAGGGGGCGTCCTGCATGACGTGCTGCACCACCGGCAAGGTCGCGGCGACCTCGTCGTCCGGCACCTCGAAGATCAGTTCGTCATGCACCTGCAGCAGCATCTGAGCCGACAGCTTCTTTTGCGCCAGGGCCTCCTCGACGCGGGTCATGGCGCGCCGGATGATGTCGGCTGCGGTGCCCTGCAGCCGCGCGTTGATCGCGGCGCGCTCGTTGAAGGCGCGCACCGAGGCGTTCGATGCCTTGATCTCCGGGTAATGGCACTTGCGGCCGAACAGCGTGACGACATAGCCGTGCTTGCGGCAGAACTCCTTGGTCGCATCCATGTAGTCGCGAATGCCCGGGAAGCGCTCGAAATAGCGCTTGATGTAGGCCGAAGCCTCCTCGCGGGCGATGCCGAGCTGGTTGGCGAGGCCGAAGGCGGAGATGCCGTAGATGATGCCGAAATTGATCGCCTTGGCGCGGCGGCGGACTTCGCTCGGCATGTCCTTGATCGGCACGCCGAACATCTCGGACGCCGTCATCGCGTGAATGTCGAGCCCGTCCTTGAACGCCTGCTTCAGCACCGGGATGTCCGCGATCTCCGCCAACAGCCGCAACTCGATCTGCGAGTAGTCGGCCGACACCAGCTTGTGGCCGGGAGTCGCGATGAAGGCGCGGCGGATCTTGCGGCCATCTTCGGTCCGGACCGGGATGTTCTGCAGGTTCGGCTCGTTCGACGACAGCCGCCCCGTCGTGGTCGCGGCCAGCGCGTAGGTGGTGTGCACACGGTGCGTCTGTGGGTTCACGTAGGTCGGCAGCGCATCGGTATAGGTCGATTTCAGCTTCGAGACCTGGCGCCATTCCAGGATCTTGCGCGCGAACTCGTTGCCCTGCTCGGCAAGATCATCGAGGATGGAGGCAGAGGTCGACCAGGCGCCGGTCTTGGTCTTGGTGCCACCCGAAAGGCCCATCTTGCCGAACAGGATGTCGCCGATCTGCTTGGGGCTGCCGACATTGATCGGCTCGCCGGCCAGCTCCTGCAGCTCGGCCTCGACCCTAGCGGCAGTCTGGGCGAAATCGCCGGACAGACGGGACAGCACCTGGCGGTCGATCGAGATGCCGCGCCGCTCCATGCGCGCGAGCACCGGCACCAGCGGCCGCTCCAAGGTCTCGTAGACGGCGGTCATGCGCTCGGCCGTGAGGCGCGGCTTCAGCACGCGCCAGACGCGATGAATGACATCGGCCGCTTCGGCGGAATGCGCCGTGGCCCGGTCGATCGCGACCTGCTCGAACGTCAGCTTGTTCTTGCCGCTGCCGATCAGCTCGCTTTCGCCGAGCACGGCGTGGCCGAGCACGTGCTCGGCCAGAGACTCGAGCTTGTGCGAGCCGCGCCCGGCATCGAGCGCGTAGCTCATCAGCTGGATGTCGTCGACATTCGCCAGCGTGATGCCGTGCTGCGCCAGCAGCACGGCGATGAACTTGATGTTGTAGCCGATCTTGAGCAGCCCTGTGGATTCGAGGACCGGCTTCAGCGCGGCGAGCGCATCGCTCTCCTTGATTTGGTCCGGCGCGAGCCCGGCATCGAACAGGCCGCCGCCATCGCCGGCCTGGCGATGCGCCAGCGGGATGTAGCAGGCCTCATTCGGCGCAAGTGCCAGGGCGATGCCGCACAAGCTAGCCTGCATCGGATCGATCGAGCTGGCCTTGACCTCGAGAGTGACGCGGCCGAAGTCATGGATGCGCGCGAGCCAGGTGTTCAACTCTGGGAGGCTACGCAGCGTCTGGTACTTGTCGCGATCGATCCGCCCGCTCTTCGCCGCCTCCGCCCTGGATTCCGCGAGGCTCGCCGGCGTGCCCTTGCTCATCGCCGACTTGTCGGTACGCGGATCACCGGTGCGAGGGCTCCCTCCCCCCTTGTGGGGGAGGGCTGGGGAGAGGGGTGCTGCGGAGGCACCGTTGGTGGGGTGCCCCCCTCCCTGACCCTCCCCCACAAGGGGGGAGGGAACGGAGGCAGCAGTGCCCGCACCACTCTTCAACTGCTCATCCGCCGACACGTCGGCGGGATCGATGTGCGAATACTCTGCGACGCGGCGCGTCAGCGTCGTGAACTCCATCGCCTTCAGGAACGCGATCAGCTTGCGCGGATCCGGCTCGTGCACCGCGAGGTCGTCGAGCGGCACCTCGAGCGCGACCTTGTCGTCGAGCAGCACCAGTTGGCGCGAGATCCGCGCCTTCTCGGCGTTCTCGATCAGCGCCTCGCGCCGCTTCGGCTGCTTGATCTCGCCCGCGCGCGTCAGCAGCCCTTCGAGATCGCCATAGTCGGTGATCAGCTGCGCGGCGGTCTTGATGCCGATGCCGGGCACGCCCGGTACGTTGTCGGTGGAATCGCCGGCCAGCGCCTGCACCTCGACCACCTTCTCCGGCGGCACGCCGAACTTCTCGATGACTTCGGCGATGCCGATGCGGCGGTCCTTCATCGTGTCGTACATCGTGACGCAGTCGTTGACGAGCTGCATCAAATCCTTGTCGGAGGACACGATGGTGGTGGTGGCGCCGCGCTCGCAGGCAAGCCGCGCATAGGTCGCGATCAAATCGTCGGCCTCGTAGCCGGCCTGCTCCAGGCAGGGCAGCTCGAAGGCGCGGACCGCCTCGCGGATCAGCGCGAATTGGGGGATCAGATCGTCGGGCGCCGGCGGCCGGTGCGCCTTGTAGTCGGCATAGATCTTGTTGCGGAACGTGACCTCGGACTTGTCGAACACGATGGCCAGATGCGTGGGACGGTCAGTCTCGGGCATGTCGCGCAGCAGCTTCCACAGCATGTTGCAGAAGCCGAGCACGGCATTGACCTGCAGCCCGTCGGACTTGCGGTTGAGTGGCGGCAGCGCGTGATAGGCGCGGAAGATGTAGGACGAGCCGTCGACCAGGAACACATGGTCGCCCTTGGCCGCGCCCTTGGCGGCGGCAGGCGCGGGAACGGCGGGCGTGGCGGCGGCTTTCTGGGGAGCTTTGGGCATGGCCGCAATGTAGGGATTTTCGCTCGCATTGACAGCCGTGACGACGCCATGCGCACCGGATTTTTCCGCCCCTCAGTCCGGTCGGACGCAGCGGGTCAGGAACTCCATGACGGCGCGAATGAGGGGCGTGCGCCTGAGGTCGCGATGAACGATGAGCCAGATGTCCCTGCTGATGGCCGCGCCGGCTTCGAAGCGGGTGAGGTCGGGATCATGATCGCCGAGAAAATGCGGCAGGGCGGCGAGCCCCAGCCCTGCGCGCGCCGCTGCGGCCTGGCTCTCGAGATCGCTGCTCCGAAACACGATCGTGCGCTGCCCGGCGACCGCCTTCAGCCATTGCTGCTGGGGTGCCGAGTCCATGCTGGCATCATAGGCGATGAATCCGAGCGCATGCTGCGGCGTCTCCTTGAGATAGTGCGGCGCGCCGTAGAGGTTGAAGCCGAAGCTGCCGATCTTGCGTGCGATCAGGCCGGGCTCGTCGGGACGCGACAGTCGCAGAGCGATGTCGGCTTCCCGTCGGTTGAGCGAGGCGCTGCGCTTCTCGCCGATCAGCTTGATGATGATTGCAGGATGCCGTCGGTGCAGCTCGACCAGCCGTGGCGCGATCAGCCTGTTGGCGAGCGTCGGCGGCGCGCTGACCGAGACCTCACCGGCCAGACCGGGACGCGATGCGACCACGGCGCGCTCGATCGCGAACGCCGCCTGCTCCATCGGGCCGGCGGCCGCGGCGAGGCGGCGACCGTCCTCGGTCAGCTCATAGGCCCGCGCTCGGCGGTCGACCAGCTTCAGCCCGGTGACCCGTTCCAGGGCCGCGACCCGGCGGGCCACCGTGACATGATCGACGCCGAGACCACGTGCGGCGGCCGACAGCGTGCCCTCGCGGGCCAGCGTCACGAAGTGGTGAAGGTCGGTCCAGTCGATCCGCATGTTCGAATATTCACAATAGGGGAGCCAAATTGGGCAATTCCGCAGAATGCCAACGCTGACCACACTGTCCGGATCAAGGCAAGATGTGGAGACGGGCATGGCTGCTATCGTTCGACTGAAGTCACCGGGTGGCGCGGAGAATCTGGTGCTGGAGAATGTTGAGCTGCCGGCGCCGGGCGCCAACGAGATCCGGCTGCGCCACACCGCGATCGGCGTGAACTTCATCGATATCTACCAGCGCAGCGGCCTCTATCCGCTGCCCGATGGAGTTCCTGGCGTCGAAGGGGCGGGGATCGTGACCGCGAAAGGCGCGGACGTGACAGAGTTGTCCGTCGGCGACCGCGTCGCCTATGCCGGCGCCCCGGTCGGCGCCTATGCCTCGGAGCGAAATCTGCCCGCCTGGCGCGCGATGCCGCTGCCCGACGCCGTGTCTGAAGCGAGCGCTGCGTCGACCCTGCTGAAAGGCATCACCGCGGTGATGCTGCTCAATCGTACCTACGCCGTCGGAGCCGGAACGACGCTTTTGGTGCACAGTGCCGCCGGCGGGCTCGGCCAGGTGCTGACGCGACTGGCTCGGCTGCGCGGCGCGACCGTCATCGGCACGGTGAGCTCGGAGGCCAAGGCGGAGCTCGCGCGTGCCGCTGGCGCGCGCCATCTGATCGTCGGCCGGGATGCTGACTTTGTCGATGCCGTGAAGCGATTGACCGACGGGCGCGGCGTCGATGTCGCCTATGATGGCGTCGGCGGCAAGACGCTTGCGCAAACGCTCGCCTGCGTCAGGCCGTTCGGGACGGTCGCCAGCATCGGTCAGTCCGGCGGTCCAATTCCAAGCCTTGCCGTCGAGGAGCTGGGGCCGCGCCGCAGCCTGTCGCTGGCACGGCCGAGCGTGATGGCCCATGTCAACGATGTCGCCGACTATCGCAGGGATGCAGCGACGGTTCTCGCCGCGCTCGCCGATGGCGATCTCGTCGGCCACGGCACCGCGTATCCGCTGGCGCGGGTCGTCGAGGCCCATATCGATCTGGAGAGCGGCCGCAGCCGTGGCGCGCTGCTTCTGGTGCCCTGACGGTGAGGCTACTCCGCCGGCTGCAACACGGCTTTCGGCTTCGGCGGCGCGATCCAGAACGCGATGGGGCGTTCGAACAGGAAGCGGGCGCCGACGCGGAGCGCGAGGCGCCAGATCAGGAGCGCGCCGAGCACGCCGGCGATCGTGACCAGCAGCGAGATCGTTCCGATGTCCCCGATCACCCCGGTCTTCAGCAGGACTGTACGTGTGGCTGCCATGGGCAGGAAGAAGGCGAGGTAGATCACGATCGAATGCTCGCCACAGAAGCGCAGCGCATTGAGGAGTTGCGCGCGCGCCAGCAGCGTGCCGGCGATGATGATGGCGACCGCGCCGGCATAGCCGAGGATGAGCGACACCGCCGGCCATTCGCTGACACCGAGGTTCACCAGCGACTGGTTGATCACCGCCCAGGCGAGCAGGCCGACGATGGCGAGTATCGGCTGCGCCCGCGCGCGGTCCGACAGCGCGAAGATGGTGGTCGCGAACAGATAGCCGGAATAGATGTAGACGAAGCGGGCGCAGAATTCGTCGATCACGGTCCAGCCAGTGACGATATGCGACATTTCCAGGCCGGCCGCGATGCCCCAGATCACCTGCGCCGGCAGCTTTCGTGTCAGTTTGATGACGACGAAGAAGATCGGCAGCAGATAGATGAACCACAGCGTGCCGAACGGCTCGACGAAGGATTCGAGATACAGATAGCCGGCATGCTGCCAGCCAGACGCGGCGGCGAAGCCGGGCGCCTTGAAGCCGAACTGGATGGTCACCCACAGCACATAGAAATAGGCGAAATGCACGACCTTGCGGTCGATATAGGTACGCCAATCCCGGTCGATCACCAGCGGCAGGAACAGGCCGGAAATCAGGAAGAAGTCGGGCATCCGGAACGGCTTGGCGAAGGCGACGACGGCGTGCATGAAGCCGGTCTCGCCGGCGGCCAGCTCGACGCCGAGCACCGAGTGCATCATCACGACCATGATGATGCAGATACCCTTGGCGTAGTCGACCCAGTCGATGCGCGCCTCGGTTCCGGCCGATTTCGGCGTACCATTTGCGGTCATGCTGTCCCTCTTTGGCGCGGAGCTGCCGCATTGTCGGGCAGAGCCGTTAATACTCCTCCTTGTCATCCAAACGTCATGCCGTTTTCTAAATTCCCCTTGAACCGCAAATGGTTTAAGACGCGAAAGTATTAACCTTGAAGGATGGGTTTCGATGCGAATTGCGATGATCGGCACGGGCTATGTGGGGCTGGTGTCCGGTGCCTGCTTCGCCGATTTCGGCCACCAGGTGACCTGCGTGGACAAGGACGAGAGCAAGATCGCCGCGCTGCATCGCGGAGAAATCCCGATCTTCGAGCCCGGCCTGGATGCGCTGGTCGCGGCCAACGTAAAGGCCAAGCGGCTCGATTTCACCACGGACCTCAAGCAGCCGGTCGCGGAGGCCGATGCCGTGTTCATCGCGGTTGGTACGCCGTCGCGGCGCGGCGACGGTCACGCCGACCTCACCTACGTCTATGCCGCAGCGCGCGAGATCGCAGCCTCCCTCACCGGCTTCACCGTGGTCGTGACGAAGTCGACGGTGCCGGTCGGCACCGGCGACGAGGTCGAGCGCATCATCCGCGAGACCAATCCGGCGGCCGATGTCGTCGTTGCCTCCAACCCGGAATTCCTGCGCGAAGGTGCCGCGATCCGCGATTTCAAATGGCCGGATCGCATCGTCGTCGGCACCGCGGACGAGCGCGGCCGCAAGGTGCTCGGCGACATCTATCGTCCGCTGTCGTTGAACCAGGCGCCGATGATGTACACCGAGCGCCGCACCGCCGAGCTGATCAAGTACGCCGCCAACGCGTTCCTCGCCACCAAGATCACCTTCATCAACGAGGTCGCCGATCTCGCCGAGAAGGTCGGCGCCGACGTGCAGGAGGTGGCGCGCGGCATCGGTCTCGACAACCGCATCGGCTCCAAGTTCCTGCATGCCGGTCCGGGCTTCGGCGGCTCGTGCTTTCCGAAGGATACGCGCGCGCTGATCAAGATCGCGCAGGACTACGACACGCAGCTGCGCATCGTCGAATCGGTGCTGGCCGTCAACGACAACCGTAAGCGCGCGATGGCGCGCAAGGTCGCGCATGCGGTCGGCGGCAATCTGCGCGGCAAGACGGTGGCGGTGCTCGGCCTCACCTTCAAGCCGGAGACCGACGACATGCGCGAGGCGCCGTCGATCCCGCTGGTGACCGGGCTGCTCGACATGGGCGCCAAGGTGCGCGCGCATGATCCGGTCGGCATCGAGCAGGCCAAGAAGGAGCTGCCGGAGATCGCCTATTTCGACGATCCCTATGAGTGCGCGACGGGCGCCGATGCGATCGTGCTGGTGACCGAATGGGTGCAGTACCGCGCCATGGATCTCGATCGCCTCAAGGAGGTGATGGCCCATCCGGTCGTCGTCGACCTGCGCAATGTCTACCGCCCCGACGAGATGGCCGCTCACGGCTTCGTCTACGAGAGCGTGGGCAGGCCGTCGGTGAAGGGCGCGTGATGCGAGGAGCGTGACATGGCGTTGTCATACCCCGCGCAGGCGGGGTATCCAGTAGCCTCGATCTTCGTCATCCGCGAGATCTGCGTCTACTGGATTGCCCGCCTTCGCGGGCAATGACGGGTTCAACGATTGCCTCTTCGCTTCGACACGCCGCTGCCCATCGATGCCGTGCTGGACGAACTGTCCGGCACGCTCGAACGCAGCAACACCGCCGTTCTGGTGGCGCCGCCCGGCGCCGGCAAGACCACGCGGGTGCCGCTGGCCTTGCGTGATGCGCCGTGGGTCGGAACTAAGAAGATCATCGTGCTGGAGCCCCGCCGGATCGCGGCCCGCGCCAGCGCCGAGCGGATGGCGAAGTCGCTCGGCGAGCGCGTAGGCGACACCGTCGGCTACCGCGTGCGCTTCGGCTCGAAGATCTCGCGCGCGACCCGCATCGAGGTCGTCACCGAGGGCATCTTCACCCGGCAGATCCTTGATGATCCCGAGCTGACCGGCGTCGCCGCCGTGCTGTTCGACGAATTCCACGAGCGCTCGCTCGATGCCGATCTCGGCCTGGCGTTGGCGCGTGATGCGCAGCAGGGGCTGCGCGAGGATCTCCGCATCCTCGTGATGTCGGCGACGCTCGACGGCGCCCGCGTCGCTACCCTGCTCGGCAATGCACCGGTGGTCGAGAGCGAGGGCCGCGCCTATCCGGTCGAGACCCGCTATGTCGGCCGCAAGCCGGATGCGCCCGTCGAGCGCCAGATGGCCGAAACCATCGCCAGCGCGCTGCGCGCCGATGCCGGCTCCGTGCTCGCCTTCCTGCCGGGCGCCGCCGAAATCCGGCGCACCCAGACCATGCTCGCCGAGCGCGTCCACGATGCCAGCGTTGAGATCGTGCCGCTGTTCGGTGCGCTCGATGCCGCGGTCCAGGACCGCGCCATCTCGCCCGCCCCAAAAGGGCAGCGCAAGGTGGTGCTGGCGACCTCGATTGCCGAGACTTCGCTGACCATCGAAGGCGTCCGCATCGTGGTCGATTCCGGGCTCGCCCGGGTGCCGCGCTACGAGCCGGACATCGGCCTGACCCGGCTAGAGACGGTGCGGGCTTCGCGCGCCGCTGTCGATCAGCGCCGTGGCCGCGCCGGCCGCACCGAGCCTGGCGTCTGCTACCGGCTATGGGACGAGCCGCAGACGGCCTCGCTGGCGGCCTATACGCAGCCGGAAATTCTCAGCGCCGACCTGTCCTCGCTGGTGCTCGATCTGGCGCAATGGGGTGTCAGTGACCCCTCCGCGCTGAGCTTCCTCGATCCGCCGCCGCAACCGGCCTGGAAGGAGGCGCGTGATTTGCTGCGCGAGATCGACGCTCTCGACGAAGAAGGCCGCCTCACCGACGAGGGCCGCCGCCTGCGGGCACTGGCGCTGCCGCCGCGGCTCGCCCGCATGATCGTCGACGCCGCCGATTATGGCGCCGCCGCGCAGGCCGCCGACATCGCCGCCATCCTGACCGAGCGCGGGCTGGGCGGCGACAGCGTTGATCTCGAGGTCAGGCTCGATCAGTTCCGTCGCGACCGCTCGCAACGCGCGCAGAGTGCGCGAGACATGGCACGGCGCTGGGCGCAGCAGGTCGGGGCGGCTTCCTCCCCGCAAGTGCAAGGGCAGCTCAGCACCGGCTTGATGCTCGCCTTTGCCTTTCCGGACCGGGTCGCGCGCAACCGCGGCAATGCCAGCTTTGTGCTCGCCAATGGCCGTGGCGCCGCCGTCGAGCCGACCTCGTCGCTGGCGCGCGTACCCTATATCGCGGTCGGTGAGCTGACGGGAACGGCGGCCAGCGGCCGCATCCTGCTGGCGGCGCCGCTGGCGATCGAGGATATCGAGCGGCATTTTGCTGCGCATATCGAAGCGAGAGACGAGGTCAGCTTCGATCAAGACGCGATGGCGTTGCGGGCGCGGCGCCGACGCAAGCTGCATGCGATCACCATGGCCGATGCGCCGGTCGCGCTGACGCCGTCGGAGGAGACCGCGCGCATCTTCGCCGACGGCATCTGCGCCGCGGGCCTTGACAGGCTGCCGTGGTCGAAGGCCGCCCTGCAATGGCGCGATCGCGTTACCTTCCTGCGCAAGGCGGAAGGCGACAGTTGGCCGGACCTGTCGGATGCGGGGCTTGCCGAGCGGCGCGAGGACTGGCTGGTGCCGCTGCTGGCCGACAAGACCTCGCTCAAGGATGTCTCGCCCGGCGACGTCTCGGATGCCGTCATGGCACTGCTCCCCTGGGATCTGCGGGCCCGGCTCGACCGGGAGGCGCCGACGCATTTCGAGGCGCCGACCGGCACCATGCTGGCGATCGACTACGAGGCCGAGCAGGGGCCCACCATCGCGGTGCGGCTGCAGGAGCTGTTCGGCCTGAACGTCCATCCCTCGATCGCGCGCGGCGCGGTGCCCCTGGTGCTGGAGCTGCTGTCGCCGGCGCAGCGGCCGGTACAGGTGACGCGCGATCTGCCCGGCTTCTGGCGCGGCTCCTATGCCGCGGTCCGCACCGACCTGCGCGGCCGTTATCCGCGCCATCCCTGGCCCGACGATCCGGCCCATGCCGAGCCGACCCGGCGGGCCAAGCCGCGGGGAACGTAGCTCATGCAAATTGTACCGCCGCTATCGTTGTCGTTAACGCTTCACTCATCGTTTTCGCCAAAATGGCGGCGGCAGCCGGTCGCTCGCAGTCGCCCGTCAGCGGCTTTGATGGTCAAATCGGTTGCGGGGTAAAGTCGGGCGTTTGCGTCATGCGTAACATAATGATCTTTGCGGCCGTTCTCGTCGGTCTCGGCACCTTCATGGCGCAACTGGCCGATCGCCTGACCCCCGCGTCGGCATCCGCGACACCGTCCGTGCGGGTTGCCACGGCGGAACCGTCTGCCGCGGGCCAGCGCAGCCTGAGCATTCCGACCGACCGCCGCGGTCACTTCCGCGCCGACGGCCGCATCGACGGCCAGCGCATCAGCTTCATGGTCGATACCGGCGCCTCGATGGTCGCGCTGAACGAGAGCTCGGCCGCCCGTTTCGGCCTGCGTCCGGCGCGCGGCGACTACACCGCCACCGTGACCACGGCCAACGGCACCGTGAAGGCCGCCCGGGCCAAGCTTGCGATGGTCGAGCTCGGCGAGCTCACCGTGCGTGACGTCGATGCCCTGGTGCTGCCCGATACGGCGCTGTCGGAGAATCTGCTTGGCCTGTCGTTCCTGTCCAAGCTGAAGCGTTTCGCCTACGCCAACGGCCAGATGGTGCTGGAGCAGTAGGCTGCACCGAAGCGGAATGTTGTTTCGCGCGTCACCGGCCCCCATATACCGGCAGGCAGGCCGATCCCGAGTCGCAGTCATTGAATAGTTCGTCGGGTGGCCTGCGCGAGCGGTCCTGCCCGATTGTTGCCTGCATTCCTCTGCCTTCTGACACTGTTGTCTGACGTCGTGCTAAGCATGAACGCCTTCTTCCATTGATGTGATATTGCCGAGGCCGTCTCCTGATGTTTCCGAAACCCAAGCCCGTCCTGGTTCCCAATACCTACGCCTTCGAATCCGAGCCGATGGTGAAGCCGACGGGCTTCCGCGAATATGACGCGCGCTGGCTGTTCAACAAGGAGATCAATCTGATGGGGGTGCAGGCGCTCGGCATGGGGCTGGGCGCGCTGATCGCCGAACGCGGCGTGAAGCAGGAGATCGTGACCGGGCACGATTTCCGCGGCTATTCCGCCTCGATCAAATACGCCCTGATTTCGGGCCTGATGGCCGCCGGCTGCAAGGTGCATGACGTCGGCCTCGCGGTGACGCCGATGGCCTATTTCGCGCAGTTCGATCTCGACGTGCCCTGCGTCGCCATGGTGACCGCCTCGCACAATGACAACGGCTGGACCGGCGTGAAGATGGGCGCCAACCGTCCGCTCACCTTCGGGCCCGAGGAGATGACCCGGCTGAAGGAGATCGTGCTCAACGCTGAGTTCAAGAACGGCGGTGGCGGCTCCTACCAATTTCACGAGAATTATCCGGCGCGCTACATCGCCGACCTCACCAGCCGGCCCAAGCTCAAGCGCAGGCTCAAGGTGGTCGCGGCCTGCGGCAACGGCACCGCGGGCGCGTTCGCGCCGCAGGTGCTGGAGGCGATCGGCTGCGAGGTGATCCCGCTCGACACCGAGCTCGACCACACCTTCCCGAAATACAATCCCAATCCCGAAGACATGGAGATGCTGCACGCCATCCGCGATGCCGTGCTCGCGCACGAGGCCGATGTCGGTCTCGGATTTGATGGCGACGGCGACCGCTGCGGCGTGGTCGACAACACCGGCGAGGAGATTTTTGCCGACAAGGTCGGCGTGATGCTGGCGCGCGACATGTCGGCGATCCACAAGAATGCGCAGTTCGTCGTCGACGTGAAATCGACCGGCCTGTTCATGACCGATCCGGTGTTGCAGGCGCAGGGCGCGAAGACCGCCTACTGGAAGACCGGCCATTCCTACATGAAGCGCCGCACCAACGAGCTCGGCGCGCTCGCCGGCTTCGAGAAATCGGGCCACTTCTTCTTCAACAAGCCGTTCGGCCGCGGCTATGACGACGGTCTGGTCTCGGCGATCGCGATCTGCGAGATGCTCGATCGGGCGCCGGGCAAGTCGATGGCCGACCTGAAGGACGCGCTGCCGAAGACCTGGTCGTCGCCGACGATGTCGCCGCATTGTGGCGACGAGGTCAAATACGGCGTCGCCGACGCCGTCGTGAGGCACTTCCAGGCGCTGCAGCAGCAGGGCGGCAAGGTGGCGGGGCAGCCGATCCGCGATCTCGTCACCGTCAACGGTGTCCGCGTCACGGTCGAGGACGGCAGCTGGGGTCTGGTGCGAGCGTCATCCAACAAGCCCGAGCTCGTGGTGGTGGTCGAAAGCCCGGTGTCCGAGCGGCGCATGCACGACATGTTCGAGGCGGTCAACGAGGTGCTGCGGACGCATCCCGAAGTCGGCGCCTACAACCAGACGATCTGAGGCCGCGTTGATGATGTCGCGCTAGGGCCGATGCTCGCGCTGATCCCATCCTATTCGATGGGATCAAGCGGCCCTCAGGGAGCTCAGGAACTGATCGACCTCGGATTTGAGCCAGGTCGATTGCGAGGTGAGTCCGTTCGCGGACTCCAGCAGGCGCGAGGCGGCGCTGCCGGTCTCGTCGGAGGCACGGGTCACGCTGCCCATGCTTTGGCTGACAAGCCGCGTGCCTTCGGCCGCCTGCTGCACGTTGCCGGAAATTTCTCCGGTGGCGAGGCCCTGCTGCTCGACCGCGGTGGCGATCTCCTTGGAGATTTCGTCGATCTCGGCAATCGTTCCCCCGATCGCCTGGATGGCGCTGACGGCGTCCCCCGTGGCGCTCTGGATGCTCTGCACCTGGCTGGAAATTTCCTCGGTGGCCTTCGCGGTCTGGTTGGCGAGCGCCTTGACCTCGCTTGCCACGACGGCAAAGCCCTTGCCGTGCTCGCCAGCGCGCGCCGCCTCGATGGTGGCATTCAGCGCCAGCAGGTTGGTCTGGCTGGCGATCGTCTGGATCAGCGTCACCACCTCGCCGATCTTCTGGGTGCCGGCAGCCAAGCTCTCGACCACCGTGTTGGTGCGGCGAGCTTCGTCCGCCGCTTTCGCGGCGATCTCCGCCGAGCGCGTCACCTGCTGTGAGATGTTGTTGATCGACGCCGTCAGCTCTTCCGTTGCGGCAGCGACCGTCTCGACATTGGTCGACGCCTGCTGCGAGGCGCCGGCCGCGGCCGACGTCTGGCGCGAGGACTCGGCGCTGCTCCGGCTCATCGACGAGGACAGGCTCTGCATCTCGTTGGCGGCGACGGCCACCGCTTCGACGATGCCGCCGATCTTGCGCTCGAAGCCCTCTGCCAGCTCGCGCCGGGCAAGATCGGCCTGCTGCTTGACGCGTTGCTCGGCCTCGAACCGCTCGGCGTTGGCGCGCGCCTCGGCAGCGATCGCCGATTCGGCTTCCGCGGTCTTGCGCGCGCTGGTTTCGAACAACTGCGTCAGCTTGAGCGCGAGGGCGATGAGAACGCCGGCCTCGATCAGCAGGATGGCCGCATGCAGCACAACGCGGCCGAAATCAGCGCCGCCCGGATAGATCGCTGCAGGAAAGATGAAGTTCAGGACCAGATGGTGAAGCGCGACGGCAACGGTGCCGGCCAGGATCGGCCGGTAGTCGCAATATGCGACCAGACAGGCCAGCGCCGCGAAGAAATACATGTGCATGTCGATCTGCCAGGGATGTCCAGACATTTGGTAGACAAGCACGGATACGCCGCCCATGACGGCGACTGCGACGGTGAGCTGGGTCGACAAAGTGTCGCCAGCGCTGCGCCAGGAAAGGGTTGCCACCACTGCCATGACGACCATGAGCATGGTCGGCATCAACCAGTCGCCGCGCGACAGCCCGATGATGAGGGAGAGCGGAACGTGAACCCAGAGCACCGCCAGCAGAAGCTTGCTGGTCGTGTGCCGGAGGGTTGCCAGATCGCTGGTCTCGACGGTCATTTCCTATTCCCCCAAAGAGATCATTTTGCAAAGCAGGCGGACACCGCCTGCGGATCGATGATGAGCCAGGCGCCAGCCTCGCGCAGCCGCGCCAAGCCGTCGTGTTCGCCGGGACGGACGACCAGCAGCGATGAAACGGTTGTCGTGCGCACGAGAGCGGCGTCAGCCGAGGCCGCAGCGAGCATCGCCTGTTGCGCGCTCCACCAAGGTGGGAAAGCGACGGCCACGATTTCGCTCCCCATGCGCACCTGGAGTGACAGCGCAGCAACCGCGACGAAGCTCGCGATCAGGAGTGCCGTGGCATTGAGCCAGGCGCGCGAAGACTGAGGTATGGTTGCACCGGACGTCATCGCATCCAAGAATAGAGGGATGGGAATAACTTCCGGTAAACGTTCGTTAGGGATGACGACCGAGGTTCGGGACGCTAGCGCTGCAACGTCGAAGCTGCCCGGAATGCTCGGCTCAGACCGGCGGCACCGGCAGCGCCGTGACCGACTTGATCTTCTCCATGGCGAAGCGCGAGGTGACGTTCTTGAGGGGCACCGCGCTGATCAGCTTCTTGTAGAAGACATCGTAGCTCTGCATGTCCGCAACGACGACGCGTAGCATGTAGTCGACGTCGCCGGCCATCCGGTAGAACTCCATCACCTCCGGCATCGAGCTGACCGCCTCGGCGAATTTGCGCAGCCAGGCCTCGGAATGGTCGGCGCTCTCCACCGACACGAACACGGAGATGCCGAGCCCGATCTTGTTCTGATCGACCAGAGCCACCCGGCGCAGGATCACGCCATCGGCCTCCAGCCGCTGGATGCGCTTCCAGCACGGTGTCGACGACAGTCCGACCCGGTCGCCGATCTCGGCGACGGACAGCGAAGCGTCCTCCTGCAGGACCATCAGAATCTTGCGGTCGATGGCATCGAGCCGGCGATTGGCCTCGGAGCTTTGGGCGGCGACATCGGTCATGGAGAAACTTGTTCCATATGAAGGCTATAAAACCCTCATATAGAGAAAATCGTTCCAAGGCAAGGATCGGCCGTTCAGCCCTTTGCGGACGGGCTGGCCGTTTCCGCGGAGCGATAGCTGGTTTCCTGCTACCGCTCGTCGTTCTCTTTCAGCCAGCGGCCGACCAGATGATGAGCAATCGCGAACGGATGCGGTCCCGCCAAGCCATCTGGATGCTGCCGCACCAGCATCTGCCGGGCCTCGTCGCGGCTGAACCAGCGCACGTCCTCGAGCTCGTTACGGTCGATGACGATGTCTTCGTTGAGCGCCCGGGCGCTGCAGCCGATCATCAGCGACGACGGGTAAGGCCAGGGCTGGGTCATGTAATAAGTCACGTCGGTGCAGCGAATGCCGGATTCTTCGAACACCTCGCGCCGGACGGCGTCCTCGATCGTCTCGGCCGCCTCGACGAAGCCGGCGAGGCAGGAATACATGCCGGCCGGAAACTGCTTCTGCCGCCCGAGCAGGCACTTGTCGCCGGAAGCGACCAGCGAGATCACGACCGGATCGGTGCGCGGGAAATGCTCGGTCTTACAGCTCGGGCATTCGCGCTTCCAGCCGCCCTCGCGCATCGCGGTCTTGGCGCCGCAATTGGCGCAGAAGCCGTGACGCTGATGCCAGGACACCAGGGATTTCGCCATCGCGATCGTCGCCAGCTGGTCGACCGGGGTCGCACCCTGCATCGCCATCCCGCGCAGCTCGGCGACCGACACATCGTCGCGCCCGGCGAGCTTTTCGACGGCGGCCGGCGAGATGCCCATGCCGAACACGGCCGCGCCGTCCTGCAGCCCGAGGAAGATCGTTCCCGGATTGGCACCGAACTTCAGCGCCTCGTCGATCGACAGCAGCGCGCGCAGCTGGTCGCCGTCGCGCTTCAGCACCAGCGAATCGCGGTGCACGACATAGGCGCGCGTCGAGGGATTGCTCTCGAAGGCGATCAGCTTGTCATCATGGAAGCGCAGATGGGCGGCGCGATCGATTGGATGGCTGACGAAGGCCGGCTTGCCGAGCGGAAACAAGTCGAATGGCGACATCTCTTACCCTAACCAGATCTTGCGCCTGACAGCGCTGATGAACTGCTGCACCTCCTGCGCATCGTGAGGCACAGGCGGCGCGGTGCCCCACACCGGTCGCGGCCAGGCCACGTCACTTGTGCGTCGCGCGATGATGTGGACGTGCAACTGCGGCACCATGTTGCCGAGCGCGGCGACGTTGAGTTTGTCGCATTTGGTGATCTCCTTGAGCGCGCGCGACACCCGCGTGATCTCGGTCATCAGCTGCGCCTGCGCAACCTCGTCGAGATCGATGATCTCGACCGCGCCCTCGCGGCGCGGCACCACCAGCAGCCAAGGATAGTTCGCGTCCTTGATCACCAGCACGCGGGACAGCGGCAGGTCGCCAATGTCGATCGTATCCTTCGCAAGTTGCGGATGCAGCGACCAGGCTGATTCGGGCATGCGGCGGTTCCTGGCGGACGGTCTGGCGGGAATTCGACGGCACCTAAAGCCTTTCCGAGCTGCGGCACAAGCCCGCGGGGCGGTGGGCCGCCCCGGCGAAGCTCGCGCTTGCTTTCCGGACCGTTTGGCCCCAAATAGGCAGCGGGAGATTGGCGGTGGACGAGCCACTCGCCAACCGGGTCAGGTCCGGAAGGAAGCAGCCCTAACGAGGTCCGGATCGGGTCGCTCGTCAGTCTCCTACCTGTTTTCTCGAGCGAATCGCGCAAAGATGGCGGGGACCCCGCGCAGGGCGGGCGCTCGACCGCGCCCCGGCTGATTGCGTCGACGATCGCGATCGATGTCGGCCTGGAATACTCACTTGCGGATCGCTCGATGACCGACGCTGGCGCCCCACCTGTTCCGCCTGACAGCGCCGACGCTCCCGCCAAGCCCTACCGGGTGCTGGCGCGCAAATACCGCCCCTCCAGCTTCGCAGATCTGATCGGCCAGGAGGCCGTGGTGCGCACGGTCTCGAACGCGTTCGAGACCGGCCGGATTCCGCAGGCCTGGATTCTGACCGGCGTCCGCGGCGTCGGCAAGACGACCACCGCCCGCATTCTCGCCCGCGCATTGAATTACGAGCTGCCGGACGGCTCGGTGAAGGGGCCGACCATCCATATGCCGGTGCTCGGCACCCATTGCCAGGCGATCATGGAAAGCCGGCACATGGACATCCTCGAGATGGACGCGGCGTCCCATACCGGCGTCGACGACGTCCGCCAGATCAATGACAGCGTGCGCTATGCCCCAGCCAGCGCGCGCTACAAGGTCTACATCATCGACGAAGTCCACATGCTGTCGACGGCGGCGTTCAACGCCTTCCTGAAGACGCTGGAGGAGCCGCCGGAGCACGCCAAGTTCGTGTTCGCCACCACCGAGATCCGCAAGGTGCCGGTCACGGTGCTGTCGCGCTGTCAGCGCTTCGATCTGCGCCGGGTCGAGGCCGAGGTGCTGATGAAGCATCTCCAGGGCATCGCGACCAAGGAAGGCGTGACGATCGAGCCCGAGGCGCTCGGCATCATCGCGCGCGCCGCCGAAGGCTCGGTGCGCGATTCGTTGTCGCTGCTCGATCAGGCGATCGCGCACAGCGCCGGCGAGGTGCGCGCCGATGATGTCCGTCAGATGCTGGGCCTCGCCGACCGCACCCGCGTGATCGACCTGTTCCACCATCTCGCCAGCGGCGACATTGTCGCCGCCTTCAAGGAATTCCGCGAGCAGTATGACGTCGGCGCCGACCCTGTGGTTGTGCTGTCGGATCTGGCCGAGTTCGTGAACTTCGTCACCCGGGTGAAGGTCGTGCCGGCGACGGCCGACAACGTGGCCTTCAGCGAGACCGAGCGGCTGCGCGCGCGCGACTTCGCCACCAAGCTGTCGATGCGGGTGCTGTCGCGGATGTGGCAGATGCTGCTCAAGGGCATCGCCGAGACACAAGGCGCGACGCGCCCGGCTGCAGCGGCGGAAATGGTGCTGGTGCGCATCGCCTACGCGGCCGATCTGCCGACGCCCGACGAAGCCATTCGTATGATCGAGCAGAGCGGTGGTGGCTCGCCGATCGTCACGAACGGCGGCGGGGCGCGCCCTGCGCCGGCATCCACCATGAGCGCGGGGGCGCCGTCTGTGATGACGTCGGCGCCGATGCAGGCGCCGCGCGCGCAAGGCCCGACGCTCGCCGCGGTCGGCGGTTCGATGCGCCCGCAGGCGATGTCGTCACAGCCGGCGCAGGCATCACAGGACCAGCCCGCGCTACGCATAGGGAGCTTTCAGGAACTCGTCGCGCTGGCCGGCAAGAATCGTGACCTGATCACCAAGAGCGCGCTCGAGATGGACGTGCGGCTGGTCCGCTTCGAAGAGGGACGGCTGGAGATCGCGCTGGAACGGACGGCGCAGCGCTCGCTTGTCTCGGACCTCGGGCGCAAGCTGGAGGACTGGACCGGCCGGCGCTGGACGGTGATCGTTTCCAACGAGCCGGGCCAGGCGACCTTGCGCGAGCAGAATCTGCGCGCCAAGAGCGAGCGCGAGGCGGCGGCGGAGGCCGATCCGCGCGTGCAGGAGATCCTGGCGCGGTTCCCGGGCACCAAGGTGGTCGAAGTGCGCCGGCTCGCCCCCGAGCCGCCCGAATCGGACGCCAGTGCTGTCGAGCCGCCTGACGAGTCCGACGATGATGATTTCTAGAGCATGATCCGGAAAAGTGGAAACCGGTTTTCCTCGCGACAAACGCCAAAGGCGTTTGCGCGGAGATCATGCTCAACAAGATGGCTGATGATGAGGTGCTCCGATGGCTGACTTTCTCGGCATGATGAAACAGGCGGCGCAGCTGCAGACGAAGATGCAGGAGATGCAGGAGGAACTCGGCAACGTCGAGGTCGAGGGCATCTCGGGCGGCGGTCTGGTTGCCGTGCGCATGACCGCCAAGATGGACGTGAAGAGCATCAAGATCGATCCGTCGCTGCTCAAGCCGGAGGAGGCCGAGATCCTGGAGGACCTCCTGGTGACGGCGCATGGCGATGCGCGCCGCAAGGCTGAAGCCGCGATGCAGGAGAAGATGCAGGCCATCACCGGCAAGCTCGGCCTGCCGCCGGGCTTCGGTTTCGGTTAGTTGACCTGATGACATTCGTGAACTGATGGCCGTCGCCGGTCCCGAGATCGAACGCCTGATCCAATTGCTTGCGCGCCTGCCCGGCCTCGGACCGCGCTCGGCGCGGCGCGCCGCGCTGCATCTGATCAAGAAGCGCGAGGCGCTGATGGTGCCGCTTGCCTCGGCGCTGCAGGTCGCGATCGATCGCATCCAGGTCTGCAAGACCTGCGGCAACATCGATACGCAAAGCCCGTGCACCGTGTGCACCGATCCGCGTCGCGATCCGGCGATGATCGTCGTCGTCGCCGACGTCGCCGACCTCTGGGCGCTGGAGCGCGCCAAGGCCTCCAACGGCCGCTATCACGTGCTCGGCGGCACGCTGTCGCCGCTCGATGGCGTCGGCCCGCAGGATCTCACCATCGATGCGCTGGTGCAGCGCGCGCATGCGCCCGAGGTGTCCGAGATCATCCTCGCTTTGAATGCGACGGTCGACGGCCAGACCACCGCGCACTACATCACCGACCTCCTGCAGGAGGCGAACGTCAAGGTCACGCGGCTGGCACATGGCGTGCCGGTCGGCGGCGAGCTCGACTATCTCGACGAAGGCACGCTCTCGGCCGCGATGCGGCAGCGGACCTTGTTCTAAGCACAGACGGAAGTGGAATGATGACGAAACGCGGATTCGGCAAACGGCTGGCTTTGGGCGCGATTCTGGCGGCGCTCTCGGCGCCGTCAGTGCTGGCGCAGCAAAGCGAGGCGGCGCAGAAGGCGGGCAAGCCGCTCAATGCCGGTGACGTGCTGTCGGGCGAGCTGAACGCGCTGAAGCTCAAAGGCGCCAAGCCGGGCCAGCCGTCCGCCGCCTATCAGATCACGAGCGAGCCGCGCCGCCTGCCGCCGCCGAGCGGGCTGTGCAATCTGGAGACCGGCCCGGAGACGTTCCAGCTCGTTACCGCGAACACGGCGCAGGCGTCGCAGCTCAAGGGTCTGCTCGGCAAGCAGATCGCGGTCAAGGTCGACGAGATCGCCTGCGCCCAGGATGCGGGACAGATGAGCGAGGCGGTCGTGACCAAGTGGAGCTTAGTGAAGCGGTGAGACCTGATTGGGCCGTCCACGCGAGCGCGGCGTCCTGACTTTCCGCTGTCAGCGCCCGGCTCGACCGGGCGATCCAGTACCCCGCGGCTGCTCGGTCGATGGCTGACGTCTCTGGAATACTGGGTCACCCGTCGGAGCCTGTCATCGGGCTCGTCGAAGACGACACCCGGTGGTGGGTGACGACGGTCGAATGTGAGGCGGCAGCTACACCTTCACTGGCCCCAACTGGTCGAAATGTCCGCGCCGCTGCAGCCAGGCGAGCAGCACGAGGCTCGGGATCGCGACCAGCACGCAGATCACGAAGAACAGCGGCCAGCCGGTCGCCTTCGCCACGTAGCCGGCGCCTGACGACAAATAGGTGCGCCCGACCGCGGCGAGCGCGGTCAGCAGTGCATATTGGGTGGCGGTGTGCAGCGGGTTCTGACACAGCGCGGAGAGATAGGCGACGAAGATCACGGTGCCGACCGCGCTGGTGAAGTTTTCCGCCGAGATCGCCAGCGCCAGTGCCCATTGATTGACTCCGACGATCGCAAGCCAGGAGAACGAGAGGTTCGCCAGCGCCTGCACCATGCCGCCGATCCAGAGACTCGTCGCGAGCGAATAGCGTCGCGCGACGAAGCCGCCGGCAAAGCCGCCGGCGAGCGTCGCGGCGAGGCCCACGCCTTTCACGATCGCGGCGTAGTCGACCTTGCTGAAGCCGAGATCGATCACGAACGGCGCGGTCATCGTGCCGGAGAAGGCGTCGGTGAACTTGAACAGCACGACGAAGGCGAGCGCCGTGAGCGCATCACGTCGGCCGAGGAACTCGACGAAGGCTCCGGCAGCCGCATGCATCACGCGGGTGAGCGCGGTGTCCGCACCCATCGCGGCCTCCGCCTGCTGCGACTGGGCCGGCTCGGTCGCCGCGAGGGCCGTGATCGTGCCGATCAGCACCAGTACGGCCATCGCAACATAGCCCCACATCCAGGACGACGGACGCGTCAGCCCCGAGTTCTCGAATGCACTGACCACCACCAGTGCGCCGGCGGTCGAGACCAGCATGCCGATGCGATAGGCGGCGACATACGCCGCCATGCCCGCGGCCTGCTCGCTCTCCGGCAGGCTCTCGACGCGGAAGGCATCGACCACGATGTCCTGGGTCGCCGACATCGCGGCGACCAGCAGCGCGGCCAGCGCCACCATGAACGGCGCATGTGCCGGATCGGTGAGCGCCAGCAGCAGGATGGCGCCGATCAAGAGCAGCTGTGCGAACACCAGCCAGCCGCGCCGCCGTCCAAACGCGCGCGTGAGCAGCGGCACGTGCAGCGCGTCCACCAGCGGCGCCCAAAGGAATTTCAGCGTGTAAGGCGTTCCGACGAGGGCGAACAGCCCGATCGTGCCGAGATCGACGCCGAGCTCACGCATCCAGATCTGAAGCGTCGAGCCGGACAACGCCAGCGGCAGTCCCGACGAGAAGCCGAGGAACAGCACCACGAGCACGCGCGGCTGCAAGTAGACGGCCATGCTCTCGCGCCAGGTGGGGGCGGGTTTGGCAGCGCCGGGCTTTGGAGCGGCAGCAGGGATCTCGGAAGCGGCGTCAGGTGCGGTCATGGGCGGGTGGTAGCAGATTTGAACGGCCTTCGCGACGCCACCATCACTCCCCCACCTGCACGCGTCCCGCCAGCGGAAACAGATCCGGCGTCGTGCCGGTAACCGGCGCGATGCGTGGTGAGTCCACCGGCGAATCCTGCTTGCTGAAATCGAGCTCCTCGATGCGGGCGGCGCGCTTCTCGATCTTGTCGGCGGAAATGAGGATCTGGCGGATGTCCTCGCCGACATCGCCGAAATGCTTCTGCAGTTTGAGCACGCGCTCGCGCAGGCGGCCGAGATCGTCGCCGAGATGGATCACCTCGTTGCGGATCTGGTCGGCGGCGTCGCGGATGCGCGCATCCTTCATGATCTGCTGCATGACCTGGATCGCGAGCATCAGCAGCGACGGCGACACCAGCACGACGCGCGCTCGATAGGCTTTCTGGATCACGTCGTCGAAGCCGTCATGGATCTCGGCATAGACCGATTCCGACGGCACGAACATCAGCGCCGTGTCCTGCGTCTCGCCGACCACGAGGTACTTCTCGGCGATGTCATTGACATGGCGGAGCACGTCGGTGCGCAGCCGCTGCGCCGCGGCGCGCTTCTCGTCCTCGGTCACGGCGTCGTGCAGCGCGGTCACGGCTTCCAGCGGAAACTTGGCGTCGATGCACAGCGGCCGCGTGTCGGGCAGGAACACGACGCAGTCGGGGCGCTTGCCGCTGGCGAGCGTGTGCTGAAACGCGTAGCTGCCCTTCGGAAGCCCGTCCTGGACGATCGCCTCCATGCGCGCCTGGCCGAAGGCGCCGCGCGACTGTTTGTTGGCGAGGACGTCGCGCAAGGTCGTCACTTGCGTCGTCAGCTCGCTGAGATCACGATGGGCGTTGTCGATGATGCCGAGGCGCTCGTGCAGCACGCGCAGACTATCCATTGTGTGGCGCGTGCTCTGCTCCATCGACTGTCCGACGCGGTGGGTGACCGCATCGAGCCGTTCGTTCACGCTGCGGGCCAGGTCCACCTGACGGCCGGCGAGCAGCTGGGCCATCGCGTCGACCCGGCCGGAGGCCTCGCTCTGGACGCGGATCATCTCGCCGAACCGTTGTTCGAGCTCGTCAGCCCGCATCGCCTGCTGGGCGGCGAGCTCCGCGCCGCGCCGTCCGGAGCGGGCCACGGCGGCCACGATGATCACGAGCAGTAGCAGCACCAGTACGCCGAATCCGATCAGCGCATCGCTCGCCCTGATGGGCAGGTCGCCGATGATGACGACGACAGGATTGAGGGATTGGCTGACGGTCATCACCCCCGTCTATCCGATTCGCGCAAGCTCGCGAACGAAGAGAGAACAATTATGGTTAAGGGCACGTTAAGAATCATGGTTAACGAAACGTTGAAATTCATGGTTAGTGAAGTCTTAACCGCGAGCCATCACATTGACCCCGCCGGTTCCGCGGCTTAAATCGCGCGCCATGTCCCTAAGAGAAATCATCATCCTGCCGGACCGGCAGTTGCGGCTGGTGTCCAAGCCGGTCGAGAAGGTCACGCTGGAGATCCGGCAGCTGGTCGACGACATGTTCCAGACCATGTATGACGCGCCGGGCATCGGGCTCGCAGCGATCCAGGTCGCGCAGCCGCTGCGCGTCATCACCATGGATCTGGCCAAGCCCGACGCCAACGGGGAAGGCAAGCGCGAGCCGCGCGTCTTCATCAATCCGGAGATCGTCGCCAAGTCGGACGAGCTGTCGGTCTACGAGGAAGGCTGCCTGTCGATCCCCGAATATTACGAGGAGGTCGAGCGGCCGGCGCGCGTGCGCGTGCGCTTCACCGATCTCGACGGGGTGGTCCGCGAGGAGGATGCCGAGGGGCTCTACGCCACCTGCATCCAGCATGAGATCGATCATCTCAACGGCGTGCTGTTCATCGACTATCTGTCGAAGCTGAAGCGCGACCGCGTGATGAAGAAGTTCACCAAGGCCGCCAAGCGCGCCAGCGAGTAACGATCAACTCTCTCCTCCGTCATGCCCGGGCTTGACCCGGGCATCCACGTCTCGCCGCGCGTTACAGGCAGCTCGACGTGGATGGCCGGGACAAGCCCGGCCATGACGCGGAGGATTCGGCAATGCAGGATCTTCCACCAGATGCCGCTTCGCCTGATCTTCATGGGCACGCCGGATTTCGCCGTGCCGACCCTGCTCGAACTCGCCGGCCACGGCCACGAGATCGCGGCGGTCTATACGCGCGCGCCGAAACCCGGCGGCCGCCGCGGCCTCGCGCTGCAGCCGACGCCGGTCGAGACCGAGGCGCGCCGGCTCGGCATTGCCGTGTTCACGCCGAAGACGCTGAAGACCGAGGAGGCCTTGGCCGAGTTTCAGGCTCATCAGGCCGATGCGGCCGTGGTCGTCGCCTACGGCATGATCCTTCCCCAAGCCATTCTCGATGCGCCCAAGCTCGGCTGCTACAATCTCCACGCTTCCCTGCTGCCGCGCTGGCGCGGTGCCGCGCCTATCAACCGCGCGATCATGGCGGGTGATGCCGAGTCCGGCGTCATGGTGATGAAGATGGATGTCGGGCTCGACACCGGCGATGTCGCGATGGCCGAGCGCCTTGCGATCACCGACGCGATGACGGCGTCCGATCTGCACGACCGCCTGTCGCGGATCGGCGCCGATCTCATGGTGCGCGCGATGGCGGCGCTGGAGCGCGGCGGGCTGACGCTGACGAAGCAGGCAGAGGAAGGCGTCACCTACGCCGCCAAGATCGAGAAGGCCGAGGCGCGGATCGACTGGACGAAGCCGGCCCACGCGGTGCTGCGGCACATCCACGGCCTGTCGCCATTTCCTGGCGCCTGGAGTGAGTTCACGCTTGATGGCGAAGCGGTCCGCTTGAAGATCCTGCGCTGCGCGCTTGCCGGCGGCAGGGGCGAGCCGGGCGCCGTTCTTGACGAGCAGCTCACCATCGCCTGCGCCGACGGCGCCATCCGCGTCACCGAGCTACAGCGCGCCGGCAAGGGTCCCATGAAGGCCGCGGATTTCCTGCGCGGCACCCGTATCGCGCCGGGCCTGCGTTTCGGCTGACCACCTCATCTCGTCATGCGCGGGCTTGACCCGCGCATCCATCTCAAGAACAAGCTTCGCCCAGGGATGGATTGCCGGGTCGAGCCCGGCAATGACGGCAAAACTCGATCGGGTCAGATGCCCCGCTACAAGCTCACCATCGAATATGACGGCGCGCCGTACTGCGGCTGGCAACTGCAGGCGACCTTGCCGTCGGTGCAGGGCGCGCTCGAAGCGGCGGTGCAGGCGACCTGTGGCGTGCCGACCCGGGTGCATGGCTCGGGGCGCACCGATGCCGGCGTCCACGCCACCGGTCAGGTCGCGCATTGCGACGTTGAGAAAGAATTCCGGCCCGACAAATTGCGCGACGCGCTCAACGCGCATCTGCGGCCCAACCCGATCGCGGTGCTCGACGCCGAGATCGTTCCCGACACCTTCGAAGCACGCTTCTCCGCCCGCAGGCGGCACTATCGCTATCGCATCGTCAACCGCCGCTCCAATCTCGCGCTCGAGGTCGGCCGCGTCTGGCGCGTGCCGCAGCGGCTCGACTCGGACGCGATGCACGCGGCGGCCCAGCGGCTGATCGGCAAGCATGATTTCACGACTTTCCGCGACACGGAATGTCAGGCAAAATCGCCGGAGAAGACGCTCGATCAGCTCGACGTCGTCAGGGACGGCGATGCGATCACCATCCTCACCTCCGCACGCTCCTATCTGCACAGCCAGGTGCGCTCGATGGTTGGCTCGCTGGTGTGGGTCGGGCAGGGCCGCTGGAGCGCCGATGATCTCGCCGCCGCGCTCGCCGCGCGCAATCGCGCCGCCTGTGGCGTCGTCGCCCCGCCGGAAGGCCTCTATCTCGTGAAGGTCGACTATTGAGATCGTTCTGCAGTGGAACCCGCGAATCGCTATTAGCTGCCAATGATTATCCTAATGAGTAGTCGTTTCGGGAGTAAGGGACAGGATTCATTAACTCCAAATTGAAGCCCTCGCTGCTATCCGGACCTCAGGCTGCTGTCCAGCGAGGTCGATCGTGCGCATTCGTCAAGTCTTCCTGCTCTCTTTGCTGCTCGGGGCCGTCATCGGCCTGCTCGCAACCATGTTGTTCGCCTGGCAGCAGCTGACCTCGCTGCAGGCCGCGAGGACGGCAGGCCGTGATACGCAGCTGCTGGCCGCCATGCTGCGGCTGCCGGAAAAGCTGAACCTCGAGCGCGCCATGGTCAATCCGCGCCTGGCATCGCCGAACCCGGCGACGGCCGATGAGCTGGCCTCGCTGCAAAAGATACTTCAAGGCTCCGATGATGCGTTCGCCAAGGCGCGAAGCCTGGCGCAACTGAGCGAAGACACGGCCGCGCTGGAGTCGATCCAGCAGAAACTGCGTGTCATGCGAGGATCCGCGCTCGAAGCCGTCGCTCTGGCGAAGGCGGCCCGGCCTGAGGCCATTGTCCGCGATTACGTGCCGCAGATGTTCACGATCCAGGAAACGACCGGCAGCCATGTCGACGTGATCGTGCGCCGGATCAATGCGGCCAATCCCGCGGTAGGCCAGGCGGCGCGTCTCGCGGTGATCGGCTGGGATTTGCGCGACTGGGCCGGTCGCGCCACGACGACGTTCGTTCGCATGATCGCGACCAAGCAGCCGATGGCGGGTGAACCGGCCGAGGCGCTCGCGACGTTCAAGGGGCGCATCGAGCGCATCTGGACGACGGCCAAGCTCGCTGCTGCCGAGATCAACCAGAAGCCGATCTTCGCGGCCCTGACCGAGGTCGAGAATGGCTATTGGGCCCGCGGCGGCGAGTTCTATTCGTCGCAGGTGGCGCCGAACCGGGGCAAGGTGCTCGAGCTCGATCCCGACCAGTTCCTGCGGTCCGTATTCCCGATCCTCGATACGATCCTGCCGCTGCGCGATGCAGCCCTCGCCGAGGCGCTGAGCCAGAGCGAGGTCGCGATCGCCGAGTCGCAGACCCGTTTTGTCCTGGCGCTGGTCCTGTTGCTGGTCAACGTCGCGGCCGCCGCACTGGGGACGGTCTGGTTCAATGCCCGCGTGATCAAGCCGCTGTCGAATCTGACCGAGATGATCCGTCGGATCGCCGGTGGCGAGCGCAGCGTCGAGATCGGATATGGCGATCGGACCGACGAGATCGGCACGCTCGCCAACGCCATCGGTGTTCTGCAGGAGAAATCGGCGGAGGCCGACCGGCTGTCGCTGCAGGGCGCCGATGCCGAGGCCCGGCGCGACGCGCGCCGGCAGAAGATCGAGGCGCTCACCCGGCGGTTCGGCGAGGTCATCGACACGCTGTGCGGTCGGCTGAGCGATGCCGCGAGCGGCCTGAAGCAATCGGCCGAGACGCTCGACGGCTCGGCCAGCACCACCGCATCGCGCGCCACCGCGGTGGCGGATGCGGCGGCGCAGGCGACCTCCGGCGTCAACACGGTGGCGGCCGCCTCGGAAGAGCTCGACGCGTCGATGAAGGAGATCACCCGGCAGATCGCGGAAGCCGCGTCGGAATCCTCCAACGCGACCAGCCAGGCACTCGATACCACTGACAAGGTCCGCACGCTCGCCGGCAGCGCCACGCGCATCGGCGACGTCGTGCAGCTGATCCGCGCCATCGCCTCGCAGACCAATCTGCTCGCGCTCAATGCCACGATCGAATCGGCGCGCGCCGGCGAGGCCGGCAAGGGTTTTGCCGTCGTTGCATCCGAGGTGAAGAGTCTCGCATCCCAGACCAGCAAGGCCACCGAGGAGATCGAAAGCCAGATCGCCGCGATCCAGAACGAGACCGGCAGCACGGTGGCCGCGATCGAGAAGATCGCCGCCGTCGTCAACACCATCAGCGGCGTCACCGGTGCGGTGGCGAGCGCGGTGGCCGAGCAGAGCGCCACGACCCGCGAGATCGCCCGCAGTGTGCAGCAGACCGCGAGCGGCACCAACGACGTCTCGTCGTCGATCGCGCTGGTCAGCGCGGCCGCCGCGGACACCCGCGGATCGGCGCGCTCGCTGCTCGACTCCGCGGCGAGCCTTGCCGGCCAGGCCACCGACCTGCGTCGCGAGGTCGATCAGTTCCTGGCGGAGGTGAAGGCCGCCTGATCAGGATCAGGCGCGCCGCTCAGGCGAAATATCTTTCGAGAATGCCGCGATAGATCTTCGTCAGGGTCGCGATGTCGGCGACCGAGGCGCGCTCGTCGATCTGGTGCATGGTCTGGCCGACCAGGCCGAACTCGATCACCGGGCAGTAGCTCGAAATGAAACGCGCGTCCGAGGTGCCGCCGGTGGTGGAGAGCTCCGGCTTGCGCCCCGTCACGCTCTCGATCGCGGCGACGGCGAGGTCGGTGAACGGTCCGGGCTTGGTCAGGAACACGTTGGAGTTCGACGGCAGCCAGTCGATGTGGGCGCGGATGCGGTTGCCACAGGCCTTGGCGAGCCGCTCTTCCACCAGCGCGCGCAGCGTCTCCTGCGTATGGCAGTCATTGTAGCGGATGTTGAACTTCGCCCGCGCCAGGCCCGGGATGACGTTGGTTGCGGTGTTGCCGACATCGACGGTGGTGAATTCGAGATTCGACGGCTGGAACTGCGCGCTGCCATGATCGAGCGGCTCGTCCGACAGTGCGACGATCAGGCGCGAGATGTCCGGCACCGGGTTGGAGGCACGGTGCGGATAGGCGACGTGGCCCTGCTTGCCCTCGACGATCAGGGTGCCGGACTGCGAGCCGCGGCGGCCGATCTTGATGCAGTCGCCCATGACCTCTTGATTGGACGGCTCGCCGAGCACGCAATGGTCGAATCGCTCGCCGCGATCGGCCGCCCACTTCAGCAGCTTGATGGTGCCGTTGACCGAGACGTCCTCTTCGTCGCCAGTGATCAGGAACGAGATCGAGCCTTTTGGCTGTCCGCCGTGATCGCGTAGATAGTCGAGCACGGCCGCAACGCTGCAGGCGATGCCGCCCTTCATGTCGACGGCGCCGCGGCCATAGATGTAGCCGCCCTTCACCTCGCCGGAGAACGCGCCAAGGCTCCACGCCGCTTCATCGCCGGGCGGCACCACGTCGGTGTGGCCGGCGAAGGTGATGTGCGGCCCCTCGGTGCCGATGCGGGCGTAGAGGTTGTCGATATCGGCGGCGCCTGCTTCCGAGAAGGTCACGCGATGGGTCGTGAAGCCGGCCTGTTTCAGCAGGGCCTCGAGCACGCCGAGTGCCCCGGCATCGGCGGGGGTCACTGAGGGACAGCGGATCAGGTCGCGGGTGATGGCGAGGGCATCGGTCATGCCCTCGCTTAACATGGGCGTTCGGGCGGCGGCTAGTGCGGCCGCCCGAGCGCGGACGATCAGTCGCGCAAGAGCTCGTTGATCGAGGTCTTGGAGCGGGTGCGCTCGTCGACGCGCTTGACGATGACGGCGCAGGCGGTGGAGGGGCCGATCTGGCCGTTCTTCATCGGCTTGCCCGGCAGTGCGCCCGGCACAACGACGGCGTATTCCGGCACCTCGCCGACGAACACCTCGCCGGTCTCGCGGTCGACGATCTTGGTCGACGCGCCCAGGAACACGCCCATCGACAGCACCGCCCCCTTGCGTACGACCACGCCCTCGGCAACCTCCGATCGCGCGCCGATGAAGCAGTCATCCTCGATGATCACGGGGCCGGCCTGCAGCGGCTCAAGCACGCCGCCGATGCCGACGCCGCCGGAGATGTGCACACGCTTGCCGATCTGGGCGCAGGAGCCGACCGTCGACCAGGTGTCGACCATGGTGGCTTCGTCGACATAGGCGCCGAGATTGACGAAGGACGGCATCAGCACGACGTTCTTGGCGATGTAGGCCGAGCGGCGCACGATCGCGCCGGGCACGGCGCGGAAGCCGGCGTCACGGAAGCGGTTCTCGCCCCAGCCGTCGAACTTCGACGGCACCTTGTCCCACCATGACGCCTGGCCGGGGCCGCCGGGGATCACGCTCATGTCGTTGAGGCGGAACGACAGCAGCACGGCCTTCTTGAGCCACTGGTTGACGCTCCACTTGCCGTCCGATCCGCGCTCGGCGACCCGGGCCTCGCCCTTGTCGAGCAACTCCAGCGCGCTCTCCACGGCGTCGCGGACCTCGCCCTTGGTCGTGGTCGAGACGCCATCACGGGCATCGAAGGCGCTGTTGATCGCGGATTCCAGGGCGGACAGTGACATCGGTCGATCCTCGCTTGGTCCCTGGGCAGAAAGCCGGGGACGGCCGTGTACGAGCATGGTGGGCAGGGCGGCTTTTTCGGGATTTGGACCCGGAGAGTCAAGGACGCATCGGTGGCGGGGGCCGTCCGCGCGGGAGGTGCGGCTTATCATGCTCCGTCATTCCGGATGGTCCGAAGGACCAGACCCGGAATCTCGAGATTCCGGGTTCGATGCTTCGCATCGCCCCGGAATGACAGCTCAATGCGTGGCGGGTCTCACCCCACCAGCCGCTGCAAGAATCCGGTCAGATCGTCCGTGACATGATCGACATGCGGGTCGTCGCGACCCGCCAGCTCCCAGTCCTCGCGCACCACCTCCTTGGTGCCGTCCGGCACCACGAGCACCGTGGTCATGCCGAGGTCGTGCGGCACCACGAGGTTGCGGGAAAGGTCCTCGAACATCGCCGCCCGTGTCGGATCGACGGCATGCAGCTTGAGGAATTTGTCGTAGGTCTCGCGCGCCGGCTTCGGCGTCAGCTCGGCCGCGATGATGTCGAACACGCCATGGAAATGGCCGGCAATGTCGAGCCGCGCCAGCACGGCATCGACATGGTCGACCGAACCGTTGGTCAGGATCAGCTTGCGTCCGGGCAGCTGCTCGATCGCCGCGCCCATCGCCGGATTCGGCTCCAGCGGCGAATGATCGATCTTGTGCACATAGGCCAGGAAGTCGTCGGCGTGCACGCCGTGCTCGGTCATCATCCCGCGCATCGTCGTGCCATAGCGGCGGTAGTAGTCCTTCTGGATGCGCCGCGCCTCCTGGGCGTCGACCTCGAGCCAGTTGGAGACGAACTCGCCGATGCGAGCATCGACCTGCTGCCACAGATTGACGTGATGCGGATACAGCGTGTTGTCGAGATCGAACACCCAGGTATCGACGTGGTCGAAGCTGCGGGGGGATTCTGTCATGTGGGCGTCGGTCCATCCTGCCTTCGGTCATCATGCCCGGCTAGGGCGGCATATTCCGCTGTCGTCCCGGCGAACGCCGGGACCCATACCGCGGAAGCTATCTTGCGGCATGATGGCTGATGCCGATGGCCCAAACCTCGGCCGGTGGTTATGGATCCCGGCGTTCGCCGGGATGACAGCTGTGGGTGTGGTGGCAACGTGGGCAACATCGATATGCCCATCACGGCAGCGCAAAGCGCAGCGTCTTGCCACCGCGGGCGATGTCGACGGCGGTGAAGCCGGTGGCGGTGAAGCCGCGGCTCGGACAGTCGCCCTGCTCGGATGTCTCGAACTTGTTCTCGCGGGTGCAGAGCTGCACCAGCCCGCCCCAGTTCAGCGGCTTGTTCTTCACTTTGATGGTGCGGTTCTCATCGTCGACCGCTTCGGCGAAGCTGTAGACTTTCTTCGGCTGTCCGGCGATGTCCGGATGCAGGCATTTGCCGGCATCGATCCGGTACCAGCCGCGGCTGACCACGGTGCGGCCGTCGTCCGTCGCCACCGCCGCCATCACCTTGTGCGGTGTGTCGTTGCACCAGGTCAGCCCGGTGGGTGAGGGCGTCTGCACGGCGTCCACCATCGTGGCAAAGAACGTCGGCTGCGACACGACATCGGACCCAAGCCCGCGGCTTTTCAGGAACGCAGCGAGCGCCGCTTGCGTCTTCGGCCCCTCGACGCCGTCGATCGGCGAGGCGTCATAGCCGGCGATGCCGAGCAGCCGCTGGATGCCGGCGAGCCGCGCCTGCTCGTCGTCATATTCGGCGCTCTCGGCGAGGTAGGCGATCAGGGTGCCGTCGTCGGTCTTGCTCGGTGTCACCTGCGTGAACGCTGCCGGCGTCTGCCCGGTGCGGCACTGGCGGGCGGCTGCGATGACGAAATTGTCCGGCGCCACGCATAGCTGGTCGTTGCCATTCTCGGCGAGCGGCGAAGCGCCGTAGAGGCTCAACGCGCGCGCATGCAGCAGGATGCGGTCGGCGGTCATGGTCCCCTGCAGCACCACACGGCAGGTCGCCGGATCGAGCCGGAACCAGCCGCGCGTCGCGGTCGCTGCTTTCTCGTCGATGCCGATCGCGGCCTCGACGACATAGCTCATGCGGTTGCATAGCTTGAGGTCGGCGAGGGCGGGGGTGATGGTGGTGAGGAGAGGAAGAAGTAAAGCGGATAGAGCGAGAGCGATGCGAGTTTTGGTGGACGTTTTATCCGCGGATATTTCCGTAGCGTCATGGCCGGGCTTGACCCGGCCATCCACGTCTTTGCAACCACCGGAAAGGAAATCGTGGAAGCCCGGGCCTTCGCCGCGCCGAAGCGGCTTCGGCCGCGCAGGCGGGTCAAGCCCGGGTACGACGAGTCCTGACTGCGTGGCGACCGTGTCCATCACTTATGAATCAGTGTGCCCGTGCCTTGGTTGGTGAACAGCTCGAGCAGCACGGCGTGCTGCACCTTGCCGTCCAGGATGACGACGCCCTGCACGCCCTGCTCGAGTGCGTAGATGCAGGTCTCGACCTTCGGGATCATGCCGCCGGAGATGGTGCCATCGGCGATCAGCTTGCGCGCGTCCTTCACCGACAATTCCGGGATCAGCTTCTTCGACTTGTCGAGCACGCCGGGCACGTCGGTGAGCAGCAAGAGGCGCTTGGCCTTCAGCGCACCGGCCACAGCCCCGGCGAACGTATCGGCATTCACGTTGAAGGTCTGGCCTTCCTTCGAGGTCGCCAGCGGCGCGAGGATCGGGATCAGCTCGTAGCCGATCAGCTGATTCAGCAGCGTCAGATCGACCTTGTCCGGCTCGCCGACGAAGCCGAGATCGACCACCTTCTCGATGTGACTGTCGGGATCGACCATGGTGCGGGTCGCCTTGACCGCGCGCACCATGTTGCCGTCCTTGCCGCACAGCCCGACGGCCTTGCCGCCGGCCTCGTTGATGTAGCCGACCAGCTGCTTGTTGATGGAGCCGGCCAGCACCATCTCGACGATCTCGATGGTTGCGGCATCGGTGATGCGCAGGCCGGCGGCGAATTCGGAGACGATGCCGAGGCGCTTGAGCATGGTCGCGATCTGCGGTCCGCCGCCGTGCACCACCACCGGATTGATGGCGGTCTGCTCGAGCAGCACGATGTCGCGCGCGAACGCTTTCGCGGTGTCCTCGTCACCCATGGCGTGGCCGCCATATTTGATGACGATGGTCTCGTCGTCATACTCCTGCATGTGCGGGAGCGCTTCGGACAGGATGCGGGCCTGATCGAGCGGGCTGATGGTGGTCGCGTCGGTCATGTCTGGGAGGTCTCGGCTGTCGGGGGCGTCGCGCCGCGTTCTAGCCGATTGCCGCCCGCGGCGCAAAGCGCCGGATCACGCCCGCCGCGGCCACAGCGCGCAGACCGCGAGTGCGAGCCAGCTCGCGATCTGCAAGCTACCGCCGATCGGCGCCGCGAACGGAAACAGCCGATCGCCGGTGAACTGCCGCATCAGGAGGTCGCCGGCGAACAGGGCCGGGCCGAGCACGAAGCCGATCGCCGTGATCAGGCCGATGCGCCGATGAACCACGCCGCGCTCTGCCAGCGCGATGGTGCCGAGCAGGGCGCAGGCGTGGAACAGCAGCATGGTGGAGGCGGTCGCGAGCCGCGATGCGTCAGGCTCGTGCGCGGCCTTGGCCGCCAGCGCGACGCCGGCGGCGCCCATCAGCCCGGCCATCGCGACCAGGATTCGCCACGGCGTCATCATGTGCTCCGCTCTTCCAGCAGCCGCACCATGGCGGCACGCAGCTCCGGCATGCCGGCGCCGGATCGTGACGACGTCGCCAGCACCTGAGGAAACGCCGCCGGATGCTTGGCGAGCGCGGCCTCGGTCTCGGCGATCCGGCTTGCGAGCTCAGCCGGCTTGATCTGGTCGGCCTTGGTCAGGACGAGCTGATAGCTGACGGCGGACCTGTCGAGCGTTTTGAGAATCTCCTGATCGACCTCCTTCAGCCCATGACGGGCATCGATCAGCACATAGACGCGGGCGAGCGAGGCGCGGCCGAGCAGGAATTTGTGGATCAGCTCGGTCCAGGACGCGACCTTGGTCTTCGCCGCGGCGGCATATCCATAGCCGGGCATGTCGACCAGCCGCAGCGGCGCATGCTCGGGCCCCTCGAAGAAGATCAGCTCCTGGGTGCGGCCCGGCGTATGCGAGGTGCGCGCCAGCGCGTTCTGGCCGGTCAGTGCGTTGATCAGGCTGGACTTGCCGACATTGGAGCGGCCGGCGAAGGCGACTTCGAGGCTTCCCATCGGCGGCAGGCTCTCGATCGAGGGCGAGGCGTGGGTGAAGCGCCACGATTGAGCGAACAGCTTGCGGCCTTTTTCGATCAGGCGCTCGTCAGTGTCGTGGCTGGTGGTCATGACAAGGCCTCGCTCTTCGTCATGCCCGGGCCTGACCCGGGCATCCACGCCCATTGCGCGGGATATCAAAACGTGGATGGCCGGGACAAGCCCGGCCATGACGGTAGATGGTTTGTTGCTTCAGCGGCTCACGCCGCCTTACTCGTCACGCCGCTTTTTTTTTGAACGTGCCGCGGATGTTGTCGAACAGCTCCACCTTCACGCCGTTGCGGCGCATGATGAAGCCCTGCTGCAACACCGACAGCGTGTTGTTCCAGGCCCAATAGATCACGAGGCCGGCCGGGAAGCCCGCGAGCATGAAGGTGAAGATCAGCGGCATCCAGTTGAAGATCATCGCCTGCGTCGGATCCGGCGGCGTCGGGTTCAGCTTCATCTGGAACCACATCGTGATGCCCATGATGATCGGCCAGATGCCGAGCGCCAGGTAGTGGCCGAACAGCGGCAGCTGGGTCGGGTCGAACGGGATCAGGCCGAACAGCGTGAACAGATTGGTCGGATCCGGCGCCGACAGGTCCTTGATCCAGCCATAGAACGGCGCATGCCGCATCTCGATGGTGACGAACAGCACCTTGTAGAGCGAGAAGAACACCGGGATCTGCAGCACGACCGGAAGACAGCCGGCGACCGGGTTGATCTTCTCCTTCTTGTAGATCTCCATCATCTCCTGCTGCTGCTTCATCCGGTCGTCCGGATAGCGCTCCTTGAGCGCCTGGAGCTGCGGCTGGATCGCCTTCATCTTCGCCATCGAGGCGTAGGACTTGTTGGCGAGCGGGAAGAACAGGAGCTTCACCAGCACCGTCACCAGCAGGATCGAGATGCCGAAATTGCCGAAGAAGCGGAAGAAGAAATCCAGCGCCAGGAACATCGGCTTGGTCAGGAAGTAGAACCAGCCCCAGTCGATCAGGAGATCGAAATGGTTCAGCCCGAGCTGCTGGTTGTAGCCGCCGAGGCCGCCGATCGGGAAGTTGATGCCGACGACGCCGGCCTCCTTGGCGCCGGCGAACAGCCGCGTGGAGACGCTGGCCGAGCCGCCGGCCGGTACCGTCTGCGGGGTCTCGACATAGTCCGTCTGGTAGCGATGCTGGTTGTCGACCAGCTTCGACGAATAGTTCGCCTGCAGGCGGGCATCCGTCATCGGCAGCAGCGCGGCCGCCCAATATTTGTCGGTGATGCCGAGCCAGCCATTGGTGACGTCGAACTTCGCCGCCTTCTCGTCGTCCATCTTCTTGTAGGTGAATTCCTGCAGGCCCTTTTCGCCGAGATAGCCGATCAGGCCTTCATGCAGGATGTAATAGCCCGAGACTTGCGGCGTGCCATGACGCGAGATCAGGCCGTAGGGATACAGCGTCACCGGCGCATTGCCGGCGTTGGTGACGTCGTCCTTGATGGTGAAGAGATAGTGGTCGTCCACGGAAATGGTGCGCTGGAAGGTCAGGCCGTCGCCGTTGGTGAAGGTCAGCTTCACCGGGGTCGAGGGCGTCAGCGCGTTGGAGCCGTCCTGCTGCCACATCGTGCTCTGGTCCGGCACCTGCACCTTGGCGCCGGCGGCGTTGACCCAGCCGAACTCGGCGTAATAGGGCTCGGCGGTGTTGGACGGCGAGAACAGCACGATCGCCGGCGATTTCGGATCGACCGTCTCGCGGTACTTCACGAAAGCCAGATCGTCGATGCGCGCGCCCTTCAGCGAGATGCTGCCGGTCAGCCGCGGCGTGTCGATCTTGACGCGCGGGGTGGCGGCGATGGCGGTGTCGCGCGGCATCACGCCTGTGCTGATCACGGCCCCGCCCGGTGCGCTCGGGCTGCCGGTTGCGGAAGCGCCCGGCTGCGGGGTGGCAGACGGAGCGGTGCTGTCGGGCTGCGTTGCCGGCGCCTGCTTCTTGGCGAGCTCGGCCTGCAGTTGGGCCTGCGCGCGCTGCTTCTCCATCTGCGGTCCGTTGTAGAAGACCTGCCACAGGATCAGCACGAGGCCGGACAGAATGACGGCGAGGATGGTGTTGCGATTGTCGGTCATCGTTTTCTTATCGTCTCGTCGTTCAATCCGGTTTGCGGGAATGCGCGTCCGGTGCGGGAGCGTTTGGCTGATCCGCATCCGACGGCTTGCGCGGCTGCGGCTTGGCCTGCGGCCGGTCGAGGCGGCGGAGCGTCGCCTGGAGGTCGGCGAGCATGGTCGAGAAGTCGCGTGACAGGGCATCCCGCCGGCCGACCAGCACGTAGTCACTGTGCGGCCGCATCGACAGGGGATCGAGCCGTTTCACAAGCTCGCGCAACCGCCGACGGATGCGATTACGCTCCGTGGCGGTGCCATTCTTCTTGGTGACGGTAAAGCCGATCCGGATCGGGCCCTGGTCCGGCCGTTCCCGGCGCTGGACTCCGAAGGCAGGACTGTTCGCCCGCACGCCATCGGCAACGGCGAGGAAGTCCGCCCGCTGCCGTAGCCGATCCATGATGGAAATCTCCGGGACAGACGCCCTGGCTTCAGGCGCTGAGACGCTTGCGGCCCCGGGCGCGACGCGCGGCAAGGACCTTGCGGCCGCCGGTGGTGGCGAGACGGGCGCGGAAGCCGTGACGGCGCTTGCGCACCAGTTTGCTGGGTTGATAAGTCCGCTTCACGGGTCGTTCTCCGCTGCCGGGCAATTTGCCAGTTGACAACTTGCCTGCTTGAAATGTCGATTGATGTCCGGTGATGCTTCCGGGCCCGAAATGGACCGCTGCCGGCCCTGAAATCGAGCCGCTCCCGGGCGGGCCGGGTCATCGCGGACGGTTGGCGCGGCTTATAAGGGAGCGTCCCGCCTTCGTCAATCGCGGCAAGGCGTCCTAGGCGGTGCAGGCGATCGACGGCGCCGAGATCTCGTAAAGACCTTCGTCACCGGCCGTGCGTCGGCGTGGCGAATGAGACGAAGCAAGACGAGAAACGCAAGACCCTGGGCGCAAGACGAGGGCAAGAATAGCCTCGGCACGGCGGGGTTGAAGACGTCAGAGGTCGTGCAGTTTTGGGTTCCATTATGAACGATTTGGAAACCGGAACATGAGCGATCCGTAATTTGACCGGACTCCGGTGCAGTCCCATCTTGCGGTCCCGTAAGGGTGGGGGTGTCTCTTACAAGGGCGATACGTGACCGAGAGCGACAACCAGCCAATCCTGGAGCGCCTGCGACCGAAAAGGTCGCGCCGGCTCGGCTTGTCTGGAAAGCTGCTGCTGTTGACCATTCCGCTGGTGATGATCGCGGAGGTGCTGATCTACGTGCCGGCGATCGCCAATTTCTGGACCAACCGGCTCAACGATCGCCTGGCGGCCGCCAATACCGCTGCGCTGGTGCTCGATGCCGCGCCGTCCGGCATGGTGCCGGATTCGCTGGCGCGGCAGATCCTCACCTCCATCAACGCGCGCGGCGTCGCCATCAAGATGGGCCAGCAGCGCCGCCTGCTCGCCAGCGCCGACCTGCCCGCCTCGATCGACCACGACTTCGACATGCGCGACATGACGGTGTGGTCGTCGATCGTGAACTCGCTGACGATGATGACAGAGACCGGCGATCACACCATGCGCGTGATCGGGCCGTCGCCGGGCCGCGCCCAGTTCATCGAGGTCGTGACCGACGAGAAGCCGTTGCGCAAGGCGATGTATCGCTTCTCGCGCAATCTGCTCGGCGTGTCGCTGCTGCTGGCGGTGCTGACCGCGGCGCTGGTCTATCTTGCTCTGCATTTCCTGTTCGTGCGGCCAATGCGGCGCCTCACCGCGAGCCTCGTCGGCTTCCACGAAAATCCGGAGAGCGTGGCGCGAATCATCGTGCCGAGCCAGCGTTCCGACGAGATCGGCGTCGCCGAGCGCGAGCTCGCCGACATGCAGCGCGACCTCGTCTCGATGCTGCATCAGAAGAGCCGGCTCGCCGCCCTCGGCCTCGCCGTGTCCAAGATCAACCATGACCTCCGCAACCTGCTGGCCTCGTCGCAACTGCTGTCGGACCAGCTCGCCAGCGTTCCCGATCCGCGGGTGCAGCGCTTCGCGCCGAAGCTGATGCGCTCGCTGGAGCGCGCCATCGCGTTCTGCCAGTCGACGCTGTCCTACGGCAAGGTGCAGGAGCCGGCGCCGGACCGCCGCATGGTGGCGGTCGAGCAGGTGGTGGCGGAGGTGCGGGAGACCGCTGGCCTGTCGCCGGATGCCTCGATCACGTGGATCGCGGCGATCGAGCGCGGGCTGAAGATCGATGCTGATCCGGACCAGCTGTTCCGCGTGCTGCTCAACCTGGTGCGCAATGCCGCCCAGGCCTTGGACAGCCTCGCGGCGGATGCCGGCGTGCGCCAGATCCGCATCACCGGCCGCCGCGAGGGCGGGGTGGCGATCCTGGAGGTCTCGGACACGGGTCCCGGCGTCCCGGCGAAGGTGCGAGAGCACCTGTTCGAGGCCTTCCGTGGTGCCGGTCGTCCGGGCGGCTCGGGGCTGGGCCTTGCGATCGCGGCCGAGCTGGTCCGGGCCCACGATGGCGACATCCAGCTGGTCGAAGGCACCCTGGGGGCCACCTTCCGAATCACGATTCCCGACCGCCCTGTCGAGCTGCAGACCTTCTGGACCGAGCGCGCCAGCGCCTGAACCGGACCGGCCTCACCTGCCATTCCGGGGCGATGCCGCAGGCGTCGAGCCCGGAACTCCGGGCGTGCCGGAACGAAGCCCGTCCGCTCCGGCCCCTACCGAACCGCGCCAGCGCGTCTGCGGAAAAATGGTCGCAAAATGTCCCGCTCCAGCCTTGCCAAGCGGTCTCCGAGCCGTTAGTCAGGGGCCCTTCGCGAGGCCTGCCGGCATTTGCCGCCCCGGCCTTCCGGGATCCGGCCCCTGGCCCGGAGCCTGCCAAACGCGAAAAACGCGCCCGTAGCTCAGCTGGATAGAGCATCAGACTACGAATCTGAGGGTCGGACGTTCGAATCGTTCCGGGCGCGCCATTTAGATCAATGACTTAGCTAAAATCACCGTTTGAGATTTGAAAACTGAAACGGTTTTTCAAACGGTTTTGGTGTGCGACATGCATGCTTGTGGACGGTGCCGCTCCTGGCAAAGGATTGCATCCTGATCGGAGAATTAACGGGAGTTCGAATTCCACTCTCTCCGCCAGTGCCTCTGAGGTCCTATAAATCATCGAAGCCGTCGAGATGGCTATGGCGTGGCCGAAGCCACGCGTTCGAGAAGAGCCAGTAGCCCGCGGAGAATTTCGAGCGGAGCGGGCGGGCACCCCGGGACATGCAGATCGACCGGCACGACCTCTCCCACGCCCCCCACCACGGCATAGCTGCCGGCGAAGCACCCGCCGTCGCGGGCGCAGTCGCCCACGGCCACGACCCACTTCGGATTTGGCGTTGCGTTGTAGGTCCGCTCCAGCGCCATGCGCATGTTCTTCGTCACCGGCCCAGTCACCAGCAGCACGTCCGCGTGGCGCGGTGAGGCGACGAAGCGGAGGCCGAAGCGTTCGAGATCGTAATAGGCGTTGTTGAGCGCATGAATTTCCAGCTCGCAGCCGTTGCAGGAGCCGGCGTCGACCTCGCGGATCGACAGCGACCGGCCAAGGCGCCGGCGGGCCGCCCGCTCCAGCGCAGCGCCCACTTCTGCAAGTGCCCGGTCGTCGGCCGACGGCGCCGGCTCCGTCAACGGCATCTGCACGAGACTCTGGAACAGCAGCTTTCTCATCTGGATGGACGTCCCTAGAGGTCGTGGCCCGAGTAGGAGCAGTTGAACGATTTGTTGCAGAGCGGGAAATCGGCAACGATGTTGTCTTGGATCGCGGCCTCCAGCAGCGGCCATTGGAACCAGGAAGGGTCACGCAGATGGCAGTGCGCAATGCTGTTGTCGGCATTGAGCCTGAGCCAGACCAGGATGTCGCCGCGAAAACCCTCCACCAGCGCCATGCCCTCGCGAACCTCGCCGGCCATGGGCAGATCGATCCGCAACTCGCCCTGCGGCATCCGCTCCAGCAATTGGGTGACGAGCCCTAGACTCTGCTCGATCTCGCGAACGCGAATCCACACCCGCGCGTTGACGTCGCCGGCCTCAAGCACAGGAATCTCGAAGGCGAGCTTGTCATAGGGCGCGTAGGCAAGATGCTTGCGTGCGTCGAAGGCGCGGCCCGATGCACGGCCGATGAAGCCGCCGGGCGCGTATTGACGGGCGAGATCGGCCTTCACCGTGCCCGTGGTGACGGTGCGATCCTGGAGCGAGGCCGTGTTGTCGTAGAGTTCGACCAGGGCTGGGAAGCGTGCCTGGATATCGCTCACCAGCAATCGGATCGCCTGGATGCCATCCTGGTTGATATCGGTCGCCACGCCGCCGGGCAGGATCAAGTCGCGCATCAGGCGGTGCCCGAAAACATTGCCCGCGCCGCGCAGCACCTTCTCGCGCAACACGCCGCAATGGGCCAGCATCAGGGCGAAGGAAGCATCGTTGCAGATTGCGCCGAAATCGCCGAGATGATTGGCGAGACGTTCCAGCTCCGCCATCAGCGCGCGCAGATGGTGCGCACGCAGCGGAACTTCCACCCCCAACGCGGCCTCCACCGCGCGCGCGAAGGCCAGTCCGTAGGCGACCGTGCTGTCACCGGAGGCGCGAGCTGCGAGCTTGCCCGCCTTCGCAAGGTTCGCGCCCGTAATCAGGCCCTCGATACCCTTGTGCACATAGCCGAGCCGAGGCTCTAACCGCACAACGGTCTCGCCGTTGGCTGTGAAGCGGAAGTGGCCGGGCTCGATGATGCCGGCATGGACCGGGCCGACCGGAATCTGATGCAGGCCGTCGCCTTCGACGGGAAGGAACGCATAGGTCTTGTCGATCGGCGTCGGCTCGGGCTTCGCAGCGAGCGGATGCCGCAGGCCCCAATTGCCGTGGTCGAGCCAGGCGCGCGGGTCCGGCAGGCCCTGCGGCTCCAGGCCGCGGAGATCGCGGATGGTCCGTTCCAGCCGAAGTGCCGGTGGGTGGTGCAGACCGACCGACGGATAGCGGCGGGTCGGGCAATCGAGCGTGATGATGCCGACCACAGTCTTCGGCGCATCGAGCAGCGCCATGTGAACGCGATCCGCCTCGCCCCAAAGGCCGAGCAGTTCCCAGTCGGCGCCGGCAAGTCCCGCGATCGCCTCGTTCCAGGTCGCGACGCCGACGACGGCGCGCGGCCAGGGACGGGGGCTCGATGCAAGCTCGCCTTGGCGCAGGAGTTCGTCGAGGCCCATTGCGATTACCCCAGAATATCGGCGACGTGCCGGAACCACGTGACCAGCGTGGGCGGGAGGAAGATTCCGGCGATCAGCACGAGACCGAAATGCACGATCATCGGCATGTAGGAGGCATCCGATGGTGCAGTGCTTCCGGTCGGCACGCCAAAGGCGATACCGTTGAGATGATAGAACAGCGCGCCGAGCGCGAGCAGGATGCCGAACACGAGCGGGATGGCAAGCAGCGGCTCGCGCGCGAAGGTCGAGGTCACGACCAGGAATTCGCTCATGAAGACGCCGAACGGCGGCAATCCGGCGATGGCCACGACACCGATCACGAGGCTCCAGCCGAGCGCCGGATGGGTCGCGGTCAGGCCGCGGATATCGGCGATCTTCTGCGTGTCCTTGATCTGCGCGACATGGCCAACGGCAAAGAAGATTCCCGACTTGGTAAGGCTGTGCATCACCATGTGCAGCAGCCCCGCAAAATTGGCGACCGGGCCGCCCATCCCGAAGGCAAAGGTGATGATCCCCATGTGCTCGATCGAGGAATAGGCGAACAGGCGTTTGATGTCGCGCCGCCGGTAGAGCATGAAGGCGGCGAACACCAGCGACACCAGACCGAGTGTCACCATCAGGGGTCCAGGAGCCACCGCGCTCGGATTGGCTGCCAGCACGATCTTGAAACGAAGCACTGCGTAGAGTGCGACGTTGAGCAGGAGGCCGGACAACACCGCGGAGATCGGCGTCGGCCCTTCCGCATGCGCATCCGGCAGCCAGGCGTGCAGCGGCGCCAACCCCACCTTGGTGCCGTAGCCGAGCAGCAGGAATATGAAGGCGACGTTGATCAGCGCCGGATCGAACTGTGAGGCATGCGCGACCAGCACCGTCCAGACCATGCCGTTGATGCCTTCGCCCACCACGGGGAGCGCAGCCATGTAGACCAGGATGGTACCGAACAGCGCGAGCCCGATGCCGACGCTGCCGAGAATGAAATATTTCCAGGCGGCTTCGAGCGCTTCATGGGTGCGGTAGATGCCGACCATCAGCACGGTCGTCAGCGTCGCCAGTTCGATGCCGACCCACATCAAGCCGATATTGTTGGCGGTCAGCGCGAGATTCATCCCGCCCATCATGACCTGGAACATGGCGTGGTAGAAACGCAAGTATGCAGGCGTCAGCCGCCCGGTCGCCAGCTCGTGGCCGATATAGCTTGCCGAAAACACGCTGGTGGTGAAGCCGACGAAGGTATTGAGCACGATGAACGCGATGTTGAGTTCATCGACGAACAGGTAAGAGCCGGGCTGGATGTGATCGGCGAAGAACATCGAGAGCGAGGCCGCGAAGGTCAACCCCGACGCCAGCACGTTGAGGCGCGCGGACAGCCGATAGCCGGGAAGCAGGGCCAGCACAGCGGCCGAGACGACCGGAATGACGGTGACGAGGACGACGCCCTCGTTGGTGGACAACATCATCGGCGCTCTCCGCGAAAGCGATCCAGCGCCTGGACATCGACGGTATCGAAGCGCTCGCGGATCCGGAACAGGAAGACGCCGATCACGAAGAAGGCGATCAGGATCGAGAAGGCGACGCTGATCTCGACCACCAGCGGCATGCCGCGCGCGCCGGTGCCCGCGAGCACCAGCCCGTTTTCAAGCGACATGAAGCCGACCACCTGGCTCACGGCGTTACGCCGGCTCACCATCATCAACAGACCGAGCAGTACGACCGACAGCGCGAAGGCGAGGTCCTCGCGCGCGAGCGGATCGGCGGCGGGGGTGACCTTCAGCATGACCGTCATCGAGAGCGCGACCAGTCCCATGCCGGTCAGCATGGTCGTTCCGGAACCGATCACGGTTTCGATCTCGCGATGGATGCCGAGCCGCTGGATGATGCGATGCAGCCCGACCGGCACGACCACGGCCTTGAAGACCAGCGCGATCATGGCGGTGACATAGAGATGCGGCGCGCTCTGGACGTGGGCCTGCCAGGCGACCGACATCGCGAGCAGCACGGCCTGGAGCGCAAAGGCGTTGAGCAGGGCATAGAGCCGGTGCTGTGTGATCATCAGGAAGCTGACCAGCAACAGGCTGCCCGCCAATAGGTGCGCGACGTCGAATGTCAGTCCGTGCGCCATTGCTAGAGGCTCCTCGATACGAACAACAGCAGCGTGCCGAGCAGGCCGAGCATCAAGGCAGCGCCGACGAAATCCGGTAGGCGGAACACCCTCATCTTCGCAATGGCGGTCTCGAACACGCCGAGCAGAAAGCCGAACACAGTGAGCTTGGCGAGATAGCCGGTGAATCCGGTCAGATGGCTTGCGGTGCTCGCGCTGGGCGCAGCCAGCGTCCACGGCACGAAGATGCAGCCGATCAGCGAGATGTAGAGCAGCAGCTTGACCGCGGCCGCGAGTTCGATCATGGCGAGGTGGCGACCTGAATATTCCAGCACCATGGCTTCATGCACCATGGTGAGTTCGAGATGGGTCGCCGGGTTGTCGACCGGAACGCGGCCGTTTTCGGCGATGGCGACGATGATCAGCCCGACCATCGCAAGGCCCAGCGAGACACGCAGGCCGACGCCCGAGGCGAACAGATCGGCCACGGCCGAGAGCTGCGTCGAGTGCGCAACCAGCGCCATGGTGAAGACGACCAGCAGCATGGCCGGCTCGGCGAGCGAGGCGATCATCATTTCCCGGCTCGCCCCGATGCCGCCGAAGGCGGTGCCGATATCCATGCCGGCGAGCGCGAGGAAAAACCGCGCGCTGGCGAGCAGCGCGATGATGGCGATGAGGTCCGCGGACCAGCTGAACAGCAAACCCTTGGCGAAGGTCGGCACCAGCGCGGCGGCGACCCAGGTCGCCGCGAAGATCAGATAGGGCGCGACGCGGAATATCCACGAGGCATTGTCCGCGACCACGACCTCCTTCTTCAGGAGCCGTAGGATATCGCGATAGGGCTGCACGATCGGCGGGCCGCGGCGGCGCTGGAGGCGCGCCTTCACCTTGCGGATGAAGCCGGTCAGCAGCGGCGCCGCCAGCAGCACCAGCATCATCTGCGAGACCTGAACGAGAAGGGCGGAGATCAGCTCCATATCGCCAGCACCAGCAAGAGCAGCACGAGGGAGAGGAAGACAAGGCTGAGGTAGCGGCGGATGGTGAGGAATTGCAGTTTGTTGAGCTGGAGCGCGGCGCGTTCGACGGCGCCGGCAACCGGCTCGTAGAGCCAGTCCCACACCGGATCGGCGATCGTCAGCGTGAAGCGGGCGGCGCGTGTGTCGCCGGGCGCGGGCATGGTGACCTCTTCACTCGTGACAGGAGTCCGCGCTAGGAACACGCGGCGGATAGGCTGGGCAAAGCTCGAGCCGGAATATTGCGTCAGCGGACTGGGATCGGGAAAGCCGCAATCCCATGCCGGGCCGCGGCGGATCGCGTGCGAGGCGAAGCGGTGGATGGCCCACACCGCCAGCAGCGCGGACGTGGTGATGAAGAGAAAGACGAGCAAGCCGTTATAGGAGCTGCCGGTTTCGGCCTCCGGCACGATCGTGAGCCAGGGCCGGCTCCCCTGCGGCGTCAGCGCCGTGCCGGCAAGCTGGTGCGTGATCGGGGCGATGGCATCGATGATGAAGCCCGGAACGATGCCGGTGATCAGGCAGAGCAAGGCAAGTGTCGCCATGGCCGAGAGCGAGAAGCGGTCCACCTCCGTTGCTTGTCCCGCTTCCGTGCTGCGTGGACGGCCGAGGAAGGTGATACCGAAGGCCTTGACGAAGGTCGCGCCCGCCAGCGCTGCTGCGAGCGCGAGCAGGCCGCCTGCCGCCGGGACCATGACCTTCAGCAACCATCGCGCCAGGTCGGGACTCTGAAGCACGGCCTGGAAGGTTAGCCATTCCGATACGAAACCGTTCAGTGGCGGCAGCGCCGAGATCGCCATGCAGCCGACCAGGAACAGGAAGCTCGTCACCGGCATGCGGTGGATCAATCCGCCGAGACGATCCATGTCGCGCTCGCCGGTTGCGGTCAGCACCGCGCCGGCGCCGAAGAACAGCAGGCTCTTGAAGAGGGAATGGTTGAGCACGTGCAACAAGGCCGCCGTTATGGCCAGCGCGGCCGCCGCATTCATGCCGTCGGCTCGGAACGACAGCGCGAGGCCGAGCCCGATGAAGACGATGCCGATATTTTCTATGGTCGAATAGGCGAGCAGCCGCTTGGCGTCGTCCTGCATCAGGGCCTGCAACACGCCGAGGACTGCGCTCAGGCTGCCGATCGCGAGCAGCAGCGCGCCCGACCACCAGGGCAGGTCGCCGGCAAGATCGAACACGATGCGGATGAAGGCGTAGATCGCGACCTTCGTCATCACGCCGCTCATCAGAGCCGAAACGTGACTTGGCGCCGCCGGATGCGCAAGCGGCAGCCAGGCATGCAGCGGCACCAGCCCGGCCTTGGATCCTGCACCGATCAGGACCAGTACGAGGACCATCGCAGCCGTCAGCGGCGTTCGCACGCCATGTCTGATCGTCTCGAAGTCGTAACTGCCGCCCGGCCCGGCGAGCAGGCCGAGAGCGAGCAGGAGCGCGAGCGTGCCGAGGCTCGCCATGATCAGATACACGTAGCCGGCGCGCCTGTTCTCGGGATCGCGATGATGCGCGATTACGAGCGCCCAGGAGGCCAGTGACATGAACTCCCAGGACAACAGATAGCTGAAGGCATCAGCCGCCAGCAGGACCAGATTCATTCCGGCGAGGAAGGCCGGAAAGAACGGCAGCACGCGATGCGGCTCCTCCGCGTGCGCGCCGTAGCCGAGCGCGTAGAGACTTGCCACGGCGCCGCCGATATTCACGACAACGAGAAAAAAGGCCGAGAGCGCATCGATCGCGAAGTGTGCGCCGATCCAGGGCACGCCGAGCGGCAGAACGAGGTCAGTCGGAGCGCCGGCATGGCCGGCAAGCGCGAGAAGCGAAAAAACCGTCGCCGCGCTGCACAGCGCCAGCATGGCGCCGTAGATGATGCGAGTCGCCGCATACTTGTGCGAGATGGCTACCGCCAACAGCGCAACCCCCAACATCGCCGCTGCGCAGAGCATGAGGAATGCAACGACACTCATCTGAATTGGATCCTATGCCCTTTTCGCCATACCCTTCACGTGGCGCGAGTCGGAGAGTGCGGGCTCCTTGAGCCGGACTCCGCGCCCTCCGGTCTGACTGGCTGCTCCGTCGCCGATCAGTTCGATGCCGCTCTGGATCAGCGCCTCGATCAATTTCATCAAGGAATCGACGTTGCCGCGCACGACGCCTTCGCTCGCTTCCATACGCTGGATCGTGGGGACCGAAAGGCCAGACAGTTCGGCAAGCTGGCGCTGGTCGATGTCAAGAAGCGCCCTGGCCGCGCGGAGCTGTGCTGCGGTGATCATCGTCGAGATGCCAGTACTGATATTTTGTGCATCAATACTGCACGTAAAAGTGCTAGCTGTTCGATCAATTATACCAATGAAGTTGTTTTGTATAGCTATATTGATGTTCGAGACCTCATTTGCCGAGGACTTTGTCCCAGGCATCAACGCATTGGAGGGTGCGTATTGCAGGCCGGCCATTGATCGACTCGCTTGATGGACTTTCGGCGATGATGGATTATTGGCGGAACAGGTCGTTGTCGGGGGCGAAACCCTATTCTCCGGCCGTAGCTCAATCGGTGGGTTTGGGTCGGGGAAGAACGAAAATGCGTTCTCTTTCAATGGAGATTGACTGATACTCTCTCCGCCACAGGGGAGCTTGTGCCGTCATCTATGCAGAAGAGCGGATCGCTACACGCGTTTCGCGCGTCTAGGAGCCGACACTAGGCACCTCTCTCCCACGGAGCGCGCTCTTGCTATTCCGCGATCGCTGACTTCAGCCCTTGTTGCCCGCGAATGTCGTCAGCGATAACATTCGCACGTGGGTTGAGAAGTTGCGAGTTGGTGGATTTCAGCCACCGACGGATACTTGGGCTATTCGCATTCGATGCCGCAAATACCGTACTGCTGATCGCTTGTTGTTGGCGTCGTAGGTGATCCTCCAGCAGCTTGGGGCGAGTGATGTAGCCTGCGTTCACGCCGGGAATTGCGTGGTTCATCAGCAGCTTCGCATCGAACTCCGACACGCCGGCTGCGGCGGCGATGGTGCGAAAGCTCTGCCGTAGATCGTTACCCCATTTCGACAGCGTGGCCCGATCTTCTTTCTGCTCGACGATGTGCCCCGACACGCTGTCGGCCGGGAATATCCATTGGCGGGCGTGCGACGGACGCATCTGATGTCCGAAGCGCATGACTCGGATCAGGCAGCGGATCATTTCCCGAGATAGAGGAATGTCGAAGGCCCGCTTCGCGCCGCCCTTGGGCTTCGGAATGTGCAGGATCCGTCTCTTGAAATCGATATTGCCCGGAGTGGTTTCCTGCAACGCGGTGGGCCGACATCCCGAAAGCAGCGTGAAGAGATGGAATTCACGGCGGATCGGATTGTCCAAAGCCGGCAATTCGGAAAACCAGGCCCTCAGATCACCGGGCCCCATTCCGGTGTCGCGTCGCTTCTCTCCATTCCAGTCGATAGCCCCGACGGGATTATCGGGCGGCAAGGTCTTGTTGGCTTTTCGGGCGTGGGAATAGATGGCCCGGAGAGTGCGCATGCTTCCATTCGCAATATATGGCCCGTTCTCCTTGGTGATTTCGTCATGTCTCTCGACCACCTTTGCAGGGTGGCGGCCCAAATCTTTCAATGGCGTATCGAGCCATTTGATGAAGATTCGTTCCACGTGATCCCGATAGCTCTCGATTGTGCGCTCGCTACGGCCTTTCCTAGTCATGTGGGCGTCGCGATATCGCTCCCACGCTTGCCTGAGCGTGATGCCGCCGGATTGATGCGCGATCGGGCTATCCCCGCTGGCCGCGACGCGACTCGGTTTCGACCCGGCCTTGGGATGCTGACCCCGGCCTATCTGAGCAAGATATTCCTTGGCAGTCGCTCGGGCCGTCCTTGTCGAGAGTCCTTTGACGTCGCCGATTGCGACCCGGATCGACGTCGCTCGCTTGCCGTCCTCGCGAAGGTCGCCTTGGACGGTAAAGGTTCGTTTCCGCTTTCCGACGACGACGAAGAAGCCCTTCAGTTCGGTGTCGCGCGCCAGATACCAGCCCTTCCTCGGGGTCGGCAGGCGAGCGATTTCTTTGTCGGTCAGCAGGAGGCGGACATCGGCCATCGGAGCGCTCCGAAACAAAAGCGGTTTTTCAAACGGTTTTGGAAAATCGGGGAGTTCGACGGTTCGACCCCGACCTTGTAGGAGGATGTGCGATAAAAGGCTCGAAATTAAGGACTTTTGCGTCTATCGTTGCGCTGTGGCGTACAGTCGGATAGCGTGGCGAAGCAATGTTTTTGAACTACGAATCTGAGGGTCGGACGTTCGAATCGTTCCGGGCGCGCCATTTGCCGATGATCCACACCACGTTCAGTTCGCACGTCCATCGCTTCCGATCGATGCGTCGATCGGCGGATCTCGGGTGCGCAGGAGAGCAATCTTGAGTCGCTTCTGGTCAGAGCTCGTTCATGGGCTGTCGCCCTATGTGCCTGGCGAGCAGCCGCAGATCCCGGGCCTGGTCAAGCTCAACACCAATGAGAGCCCGTTCGGGCCGTCGCCGAAGGCGATCGAGGCCATACGGGCCGCCGCTGCCGACACCTTGCGGCTCTATCCAGATCCCCAGGCAACGCGGCTGCGCGAGGTGCTCGCGGTCTATCACAAGGTCTCACCCGAGCAGGTGTTCGTCGGCAACGGCTCGGACGAGGTGCTCGCGCATACCTTTGCGGCGCTCCTGAAGCAACCTGCGCCGCTGCTGTTCCCTGACGTGACCTACAGCTTCTATCCGGTCTACTGCCGGCTGCTCGGAATCGATTACGCGACCGTTCCGCTCGATGCCGAGATGCGAGTGCGTATCGACGATTATGTCGACCGCCCCGGCCCCGTGATCGTGGCCAATCCGAATGCGCCGACCGGAATTGCGCTGTCGCGTGCCGAGATCGCACGGTTGGCTGCTGCCCACAGCGATGTGGCCGTCGTCATCGACGAGGCCTATGTCGATTTCGGCGCCGAGACTGCGATCCCTTTGATCTCCGAGCATCCCAACCTGCTGGTGGTGCAGACGATGTCGAAATCGCGCGCGCTGGCCGGGCTGCGGGTCGGCTACGCGATCGGCGCCGCCGGCCTGATCGAAGGCCTGACGCGGGTCAAGGACAGCTTCAACTCCTACCCGCTCGGTCGGCCCGCCCAGGCCGGCGCGATCGCCTCGATCGAGGACGACGCCCATTTCCAGCAGGCGCGCTCGGTCATCATGAAGAACCGCGCCGACCTCACCGCCGCGCTGGCCCGTCTCGGCTTCGAGGTCCTGCCGTCCAGCGCCAATTTCGTCTTCGTCCGTCATCCTGATCATTCCGGCCAGGCGCTGGCCACGGCCTTGCGTCAGCGCGCCGTGCTCGTCCGCCATTTCACCGCCCCGCGGATCGCGGACTATCTGCGTATCACCATCGGCTCGGAGACGGAGCTCGCGCGGCTGACGGACGCGCTGCGCGAGGTGCTGGCGCAGAATGGTTGAGAGTTGTGGCTGAGATGACGATCGGTCGGAGCCGATCCGCCACGACCGGCACACTCTGCGAAGTCTGGATGCCATTGGTCCCAGACATCAGACCCGAAGCACGCGCGCGATTTCCAGCAGCCGCGGCACCTGCGCGTGAATGGCTGCAGCCACGTCGCGGTCGAGCCTGTCGCGCCAGCGCGCAGGAATCGCCGCCAGCCCATAGGTGGCGCCGGCCAGCATGCCCGCGAGAGCGCCCGTCGTGTCGGCGTCGCCGCCCTGGTTGACGGTCTGCACCAGGCATTCTGTGAACGAGTCGATGGCGAGATAGTGGTGCAGCACGGTCTGCATGGTGTCGACGATGAAGGCCGAGCTCTGCCCGGGGTAGGGGACGAAGCTGAAGGCGCGGTGCTTGCCGATCAGAGCTTCGGCTTCGCGGCGGACGGCGTCCTGGCCCTCACCCTGCAGCAAGGCATGAGTCATGCGCACCAGCGCAACGCAGGCGTCGTCCGACAACGGATGATGGTGCGTGGCGCGCGCCTGCGCCAGCGTCCACGTCTCGGCGTTGTCCGGTGCCTCGAGCGTCGCGAGCGCCACTGGCAGTACGCGCATCGCCGCGCCATTGCCGGCGTCGCCTTCGGCGTAGACACCTTCGACCGTGCCGCGCATGACGTAACGGCGGATGCCGCGGCGGCAGGTGTTGCCGACATCGGCCGGCCCGGTCCGAAGCCATGCCGCGAACTCCTCGCAGACGTCGCGTGCGTCGAAGCCGCCATTGCGGATCAGCGAGCGTCCCAGCGCCAGCGACATCTCGGTGTCGTCGGTGACCTCGCCCGGCTTCAGCTTCAGCCAGCCGCCGCCGATGATGTCGCGATGCACGCCATATTGCGCGGCGATCTCGTCTCGGGTCATGAACTCGACGGTGGCGCCGAGCGCGTCGCCGATGGCAAAGCCGAGATAGGCCGCGAGCGCGCGTTCCTCGACATCGAGTGCGGTCATGCTGCGATCCGCTCACACATAGTCGACGCTCACGCGGTAGTCGCCGCCGATCACGAGGTATTCGCCTTCGCCCTTCAGCGCATGTGATGACAGCAGGCCGTTGAAGAACACGATCTTGCTGACGGGGACGTGCGCGGTGAGGATCATGTCGCCGAAGCAGCCGGCGGTGTCGCGGTCGGAGGAGAACGAGACGAGATTATTGAGCCGGACCACCGCCTCGCGCCGCGTCGTTCGCTCCACGATCCAATGCTCGTCGAACGAATTGACGCCGCGATGCAGCGTCAGATGCGTCTGGTCGGGAAAGGTGAAGCGGCGCATGGCCCATTGGCAGAATTCGAACAGCAGATCGAGCTGCACCCAGATCGTATTGTTGTGGAAGCGGCTCGACATCTTCTCCTCGACATAGGTCGTCCAGGCCCGGCTTGCCACGGCTTCGATAGCCTCCTTGTGGAACGATGGGCCGAGGCCGAACCGGCTCTCGACCCAGCCCTTGAGCACGGCGCCTTCCGGGCCGTTGCTGTCGAAGCCCCAGCCCTGGATCAGCCGCAGGAAGGACGAGCGGAAACGCCGCTGGCCGCCGGACGTCGCGGCGCGTTGCTCGGGATCGAGGCCGAACATCGCCATCATGTAGGTGGTGAAGGCTTCGCCGGCTTCGGCGAGATGTTCGGCCTGATCGAGCATCGTGAACAGGCTGGGGTTCATCTCGGTGACGCCCCAGATGTGCAGCGGCACCGCCGCCTCGTTGAAGGCAGCGCTCGCCAGCCACTCGGAAGGACGCCCCACGAGGTTGGTGGAATGGCCGATGCCGCGGCGGGCGCGCTGTGCTGCGTCGTTCATGGTCGGCATGATGCCGGGTCGCGCAGTATAAGGGAAGCCGTCGGTACTGACATGGCGGAGAGCTTCTGATTGTCAGCTGCAACCGCCCCAGCCGGTGCTACCATGACCACCGCAACCCCGCCGCTTGGCGCCTTCGAAATCGCCCGCAGGCAACTGCGTCGCCGTTGCGCTGTCGGAGCGGTTCGTCTGTGAAGTGCATCGAGCGCGCCTGCCGAGAGCGTTGTCTTCGATCCATTCGAAACCGGCTGCTCGATCGCGCGCAGTGTGTCAGCACGGAGGGCAATCAGCACGATCGCGTTGAATTCTTCCCGGCGTCCACGGGTGAGATGCCCGCGTCATCTGCGTCTACTGTAATGCTGCGGTAAGGCCGTGACGCTAGCTTCAATGCGTCCTTACGACCGACATCACATCGGTTTCGCCATCGACAGCGTGTCACGATGAGCCATGGCTCGCCGTCTCTCGATGTGGTGTTCGATCGGAAGGACATTGGAGCGCCGCCGCAGACCCGAAAGCCCGGCCTGATCAGGTCGGCTCCGTCCCACCTGCGGCACCTTCCATCATGATCTGGCGCCGCATGGCTTCGAACGTCGTCGGAGTCCAGTGAGCGGGCCGTTCGGTTTGTGTCCCAGCCCCACACGTCCGAACGGCCTGCAATGATGGACCTCGTGGTGACACTCGCGCTCACATGTTGGTCGCATCGTCTTGCGTCTGTAATGATACCGTAAGCCGCAGCCGCGAGTCTCCCGCAGCGACGGCTGAGCTGATCGCAAGGAGAACCCAATGAAACGAATTTGCGCGCTTATGATCGTGGCCTCGACCATGGCAGGCACGATCGCGACGCCGGCCAATGCCGGTGGCAACCGCGGAGCGGCGGTGGCGGCCGGCGTCGTCGGAGGTCTGGCGATCGGAGCCCTGATCGGGTCTGCGGCAACCGCCCGTTCCGCGCCCACCTATGTCTACAGCTACGAGGATTATCCGCCGCCGCGGGTCGTCTATCGTCGTCACCGCGTCTATGAGTACGACGCGGAATACGGCAACTATGGCGACGGCTATGTGTCCGGCTACCGGGACGGCTATTCCGACGGATCCTGGGACAACGACTGAGACCGCCGCCCAAGGACAAGGTCCCGCCGACGCGGGACCTTGTCCTTGATCCGAATGTTCGGATCCGCTGACGAGGCTGCCGCGTCCAGCGTTGCCTCAACCCTATGGTTCCTTCGGCCGTGTCACCAGGAATGCGACCACAGTCCGTGTGCATCCCGTCCAGCCGAGCAGCCGGGCCTGCACCGCGAACTCGCGCTTGACGTAGTTGCCGGATCCGGCGGCCGCCGCTTCCGCGGCGGCGATGCAATCCGCCTGGTCGCGGAAGCACAGCGAAATCCAGCCTCCGCTGCCAGAGTCCGCACCGGTCTGGTGGGCTGTGGTGGGCAGACCGTAAGCGGGATGATCGGCACTGTAGAAGGTGGTTGCGAGCGCAAGGCTCTCGGTGCCGCCGACATGCTCGAGCGGCTTCCCCGTCAACTCCCGCCATTGTCGCGTCGCTTCCCGCGCGGTCTGCTGGTAGAAGGTACGACCTTCCTCATAGCCGTGCTTGTTGCGATAGAAGGCGTGGAGCGGCGCCGCAACGATCGCAGCCAGGACGGCGATCCCGGCCGTCAGCACCGCGATGTTGACGGTATGAAAGCGCGCGATCGGATAGCTGGTGCCGCAGACGACGACCACGACGAACAGGAACAGTCCCTGCAGCGCCCATAGCGACGGCAGGTCGGTGCCCATGACCAGCGCGTTGATGACGGGCAGGCCGAGCGTGCCGACGGCGATATATGACAACAGCCGGAGGCCGTCGTTCAGCGTGGCCATCTCCGTGGAGAAAGACCTGATCCTGGCGCCGGCGACGATCAGCCAGGTCGCGGCCGGCACGGCCATCGCGGCCGCGAGCCCCAGCAGGAAGAACAGGGAATCCCGTAACGACGTGGACAGGTTGGACCTGGCGTGCAGCAGCGCGTACTGAATGGGGGCCGCATCGTTGGCGACGAGCCAGTCGAGATGCATCGACAGCGCGGCGAGGCCCACGACGCCGGAGATCCACGGCGATGCCGATGTGAAGTAGGCGCGTCGCTGCGGATGCGCCATGGCGGCAAATGCGAAGCTCATCACCAGAAAGATCGAGTAGTACTTGCCGAGCAGCGCGAGCGCGGCCGTCAGGCCGGCGGCCGCCGCCCAGGGCAGTGTTCGCGTTTCGAACGCGCGCAGGAAGCAGTAGGTGGCGAGCGGCCACGTCGCGAGCTGCACCGAGTTGGCGTTGAAGCGCTGTGCGTGAAACTGATAGGCCGGCGTCAGCATCAGCAGCAGCAGCACGATCACCCGCTTGTCCCCAGTGACGAAACGGCGCGAGACGAGATCGACGCACCACAGCGCCAGCGCCGCATTGGTCATCGCCATCAGGTGGAATGACCAGTCGGAGAGAGGGAAGACGGCGGTCCAGGCGCCGGCGATCCAGCCCATCAGCGGTGGATGCTTGTCGTAGCCCCAGGCGAACTGCCGTCCGAATGTCCAGGTCTCGAGAACGTCGGGATGCAGGCCGGCGCCGGCATAGGCTATCGAGAGATAGGCCGTCCACACGGCCACGAAGCACGTCAGCAGCAGCGGCACCGCCCAGCCGGCCTCGATGCCGTCCAGCCAGCGCAGGAATGGAATGCGCCAGGCTGCCGGATGGCTGTCCGACCGTTCAGCGACGGTCGAGAACGCAAACTCGTGGAACATGCCGGTGTGCATCAAAAATGGTGCGTCGAACGGGACGTTCGGTGAGCGGCCGCGGCCGATAATTGGGGGCGGACCGTCCGGTGTGTCCGGTCGATCATGCGGCAGGCTCCATGCGAGCGAATCCTCGGCGTTTGTTTGAGTGCGCCAGTCTCGGCCAAGACGATTACGAAAGGCTGACGCCGCCGGCTTGCCGGCCGATGGAAAAACGGATCATCGCGGCGGGGCACGTCATACGACCGCAATCGCGCCAGCCGAGAAGCGGTTCAGCTTGCAATCGGAGATGTCGCGATAGGGCCAGTGCCCGCCAGCAGCGTGGAGTATATGAGCTACGCGCGATCGGCGCTGGCAGAACGAGTCAACTTCGCTTGCGCGATCAAACAAAAGTATCAGAACACCGCCGACGTAATCCTATTGTAATCCCTCCGTAATGATAGGAACAGCCGATTGTCGATGATGCGGGAGAATCGCGTGCGCGTTCTGGTCGTTGAGGATGACCCCCAGCTGGGGATCTGGCTGCGGGATGCGCTCGCGACGGCGTTCGGCTCGTCGGACATCGTCACGACGCTCGACGAAGGGCGTGCGGCGATCGCCGTGCGCAATTTTGAGCTCGTGGTGATCGACCGCGGCCTCCCGGACGGCGACGGGCTGGCGCTGTTGCCGGATCTGCGGCAGCAGAAGCCGAGCCCGGCGACGGTCGTGCTGACCGCGCTCGATGACCCCGCCGACATCGCGCGTGCGCTCGACGAAGGCGCCGACGACTACGTCGCCAAGCCGTTCGAGCCGATCGAGCTGGTGGCACGGGCGAGGGCGGTGCTGCGCCGGCTGTTTCTCGACCGCGGCGCGACGGTCTCCATCGCCAATCTGAGCTACGACATCGTCAATCGCGCCGTCTGCGTCGAGGACGTGCCCATCGTGGTGCCGCGGCGCGAGCTGGCAATCCTTGAGGCGCTGGTCCGCCGCAGCGGGCGGGTGGTCCTGCGCGAGACGCTCGAAGCCGCGGCCTACGGCTTTGAGGACGAGATCCAGTCGAATGCCATCGAGGCCCACGTCTCGCGGTTGCGCCGCCGGCTGCGCGAGGCCAATTGCAAGGCCGCCATCAGGCCGGTGCGCGGCCTCGGCTATCTCCTCAGCGGCGAGTGACGCAGGTGAGGTGGCAGAAGCTCAGCCGTATCCGCCGCTCGATCACGTTGCTCTCGGCGACGCTGATCGGGGTGGTCACCACCATCATGCTGATCTGCGCGGCCGCCCTGCTGATCCGGTTCGGCGGCGACGATGACGGCACATGGGGCGCCGCCGACGTCGCCGATGCGCTGAAGGAGGCCGTATCCCGCGATGCCGGCGGCCACCTGCTCATCAAGCAGACGTCGCGTCTCGACAAGATCATCCAGGATTTCCCGACATTCTGGTACGTCGTCTCCGACAAGAGCGGCGAGGTCAGCTACGGGCCGATTCCGAAATGGCGTCCGCACAAGCCTCCGTCGTCGCAGGACGGCACCAGCTTTCTGGCCTATGCGATCGATGGCGAGACGCGGAATTTCAAACGCATGACGGCCGTTCGGAATACGCCGGTCGGTGAGGTCTGGATCGAGACCGGCGGCGTCGCCTATACGTCGACGCAGCTGATGCTGGGCACGCTGACCGACGCGACGGTCGTTGCGCTTCCAATCATCCTGGTGCTGGTCGTGACGGTATTCGCGGCCCTGGTGTTCGTGCCGACGCTGATCGCGCGCCCGGTTCGTGCGGTGGCGCGCGCGGCCGAGATGATCGACGGCGTGCCGGACGGCCGACGGCTGCCCGAGCGGGACGCGCCGGCGGAATTGCTGCCGCTGGTCACCGCGTTCAATCGCGCCCTGTCGCGCATCGATCATGCCGCGGAGGCGCAGCGCAACTTCCTGTCCAACGCGGCGCATGAGCTGCGGACGCCGCTGACCAATGCGCGGACCATGCTCGAGGCAATCCCGGATGCTGGCTTGCGGGCACGTCTCGTCGGCGAGAACCAGAAGCTGTCGTCGATCGTCACCATGCTGCTGCAACTGGCGCGCATTTCGATGGAGCCGGTCGAGCTGACCGAGATCGATCTGGTGGCGCTGGCCCGGCGCGTCACGGCCGAGCATGTGCCGATGGCGCTGAAGGCCGGCCTCGAGATCGGCTTCGCCGGATGCGATGCGCCGGTCTCGATCCTCGGCTCGGAGCCCGCGTTGGCGGTCGCGCTCTCCAACCTGATCAGGAACGCCGTCATGCATGCCGGCGCCGGCGGTCCGATTCTCGTCGAGGTCGACGCGTCGGCGCGCCTGAGCGTGATCGATTCGGGGCCGGGCCTGCAGGCCGATCAGCCCGAGCGCCTGCTGCAGCCGTTCGAGCGCGGCCGCGCCCATGGCGACGGCATGGGGCTCGGGCTCTCGATCGTGTCGCAGGTCATGGCGACGCATCACGGCCGCGTGGCGTTGCGTGAGACGCCAGGTGGCGGCACCACGGTCGAGCTCAGCTTCGCGCCTGCCGCGCCTCAGCCGGGCGGTGCACCGGCGGCGGCCGAGGCGGCAATCCCGGCGGTCCGCCGCACAGCCGAGAAGGCCGCGCCGCCGCCGCGCTCCGTTTAACGATTCCGCGCCCCGACCTCGCGAGCCTCGCGCGGCCCGCGCTCAGCGCGGCTCCCTGCTCCGCTGCCACTTCAGGAAGTCGCTGTAGAGTCTCGCGGCCTCGTCCGGCGACATCCGCGCCTGCGCCTTGCGCTCGTCGAGAAACTTGCGGAATTCGGCCGGGTTGGCATCCTGGCCCGGCGACTGCATCGTGCGGGCGCCGTCGAGCCATTCCTGCGCCGCCTTGAAGCGGACCAGGCCCTGCACCGGCGCCGACAGCACGGTGTCGCGCCATTTCGGATGCCGCGGCGGCGATTGCAGCACCTGGATCTTGCCGAACAGCGCGTCGACGAACCGCGCCGTGCGGCGATAGCGCTCGCTGTTCTCCGGCCAATTGTAGACCATCAGCACGGTCGAGGCGGCGACGGTCTCGACCTTGGTGCCGGGCGGCACCAGGTTCGGATATTCCTCGGACGAGAACGACGACGGCAGATAGATGTCCTGCAGCGCGTGGTCATAGGGGATCGTCAGGAGATGCAGCCGGCCGCCCTCGTTCTTGATGCCCTTGATGATCGGCGCGTCCTTCGACACCGAGGCGATCCAGGCATCGCCCTGGCCGTCGATCAGCTTCTGCAGCCCGCCGGTCGGATCAGTCTGGGAGTCGATGTCGGCGCGGATGCCGAGCCGGCGGAAGATCGTGCGCGCCGCCGGCAGGCCGATCGAGCGCTCGGCGAACACCCGCCGTCCATTGAGATCCTCCAGCGAGCGGATCTCGCGCCGCGCGACGATGTGGACGTCGTTGTGGAAGAGCTGCGCGATGTAGCGCACGCGCTGGGCAATGTCTGGAATGTTGTATTCCGTCTTCACGAATTCCAGCGCGTCGGTGGTGACGAAGCCCATGTCGATGTTCTTCAACATGATGATGTCGATGAGGTTCTGCGCCGAGCCCCTGCCGAGGATCGGCAGCACGCGCAGGCTCTCGCCCTCGTCGAGCACCGCGGCCATGTCGGAGCCCATGACCGACATCGGCCCGCCGATCGGCGCGGTGATCACGGTGACGGTGCCGGAGTTCAGCGCCTCGCGGTCCGGCAGCGTACCGACGGCGCCGCCGGCCGGCGGGCGCTGCGGCAATTGCTGCGCTCGGGCGCTGCCAGCCAGCGCCACAAGGGATGACAGAACACATGCAAATACGAATGCGCCAACAGCTACGCGCGCGACACGATTCACCGAACGCTTCCTCGATACATTCTAAATTGACAGTGGACTTAGCAGTTCGATCCCGGCCGAAGTTTGGCCGTGAGGTGGCGATCCGCGAGATGCTGCAAAGTCGCCCGGCCCGCTTCACGGCTGTGCTGAAAATGCGGTGCAGGAGCAGCGTGATCAAGTGCCGCGATCGAGGACCGGCGCTGAGCGCGCCGAATCCTCGATCACAGGCCGTGTTCGGTGGAGAACGATCGTACTGCGTGCGTGTCGAAGCGTCGCATGCTCGGCGCTGAATGATGGCGCCGCGCGCCGGCGCTCACGCGCTGGCCGCGTCGAGCCGCGCGACCTGATCCGCGGTCAGCGCGAGCTCCGTCGCCGCCACCAGGATGTCGACGTGCTCGGGCCTGGTGGCGCTGGCGATCGGCGCCGTCACCGACGGCTTCGCCAGCAGCCACGCCAGCGCGATCGATGCCTGCTGCGCTCCGGTCTCCCTTGCGACCGCGTCCAGCGCGGCGAGGATGCGCATGCCGCGCTCGTTCATGTATTTCGGGATGCCGCGCTGTCCGCGCGGGCTCTTGCCGAAATCGGCCTCCGAGCGATACTTGCCGGTGAGGAAGCCGGCGGCCAGCGAGAAGAAGGTGATGACGCCGACGCCGTAGTTCTCGCAGACGCGTTGCAGCGCGCCTTCGTAGGATGCGCGCTCGGCGAGGCTGTATTCCGGCTGCAGGCTCTCATAGCGCGGCAAGCCGCTCTTCGCCGACAGCTCGAGCGCGGCCTGCAGCCGCTCGGCCGAGAAGTTCGAGGCGCCGATGACCCGCACCTTGCCGGCCTTGATCAGCCTGTCGTAGGCCGCCAGCGTCTCCTCCTGCGGCGTCGTCTCGTCGTCCTTGTGCGACTGATAGAGATCGATCACGTCCGTCTGCAGCCGGCGCAGGCTGTCCTCCACCGCGCGCGCGATGTAGTCGGCCTTCAGCCCGACCTTGCCGTCGCCCATGTCCATGCCGACCTTGGTGGCGAGGATGACACGATCGCGATTGCCGCGCAGCTTCATCCACTTGCCGATGATGGTCTCGGACTCGCCGCCGCTGTGGCCGGGCACCCAGCGCGAATAGACGTCCGCCGTGTCGAGGAAGTTGATCCCGGACTCCAGCACCTTGTCGAGCAGGCGGAACGAGGCCGCCTCGTCCACCGTCCAGCCGAACACGTTGCAGCCGAAGCAGAGGGGCGGAACGTTGAGGCCGGAACGGCCGAGCGGGCGCATCTTCATGGGAGGCTCTCGATCTGAATGATGTTGGCTGCATCCATCGCGGACGCCTGCCGCAGATTGCCGTCATTCGTCGCGCGAGACCAGCGCGGCAGGAGCATGGCGGGCCCGCCCGGCCGCATCCAAACCGTGGCGCGGCTGCCCCGAAGTGGGTCCGGCAGCGTCAGACTTTTCACTCACTTGCCGATGATGGTCGCAGCCTGCGAACGCCTCGCAGCTGGAGACGCGGGGGCCATGATCAAGGAGTCCGTCTGATGAACACGCTGACCTATGACCAGCTCGGGCTGAGCTCAGATGGCCTCATGATGCCCGATCCGGCCGCGGCGGCGAAGAACACGACGACCAATATGGCTGCGGCCGCCCCGCCTGTCGTGCTGCCGCCCGGCGCGGTGTCGGATCCGGTGGTGCATGCCGACGGCTCCGAGACCGTCTCGGTTCATACCGGCGGACTCACCTTCAACCTCACCTTCGATGCCGCCGCCGCTGCCGCGCCCGAAAGCTTCCGCGCCGGTGTCGAGCAGGCCGCGGCGATCCTGTCCTCGGCGATCACCGATCAGGCCACGGTCAACCTCGCGATCGATTTCGCCGGCACCGGCGGCGGCGCCGGCGCCAATGTCTCCAATGGCGTGCTCGCCAACTACGCGCAGCTCCGAACCGATCTGCAGGACCACGCGGCGGCCGGCGACACGGTGTTCGACAACCTGCCGACGGGGCGGGCAGTGCAGGGCCATTCCCAGGTGTTCGTCGCCAACGCCCAGGCCAAGGTGCTCGGGCTCATCGATCCAAACAGCACGACGACGGAGGACGGCTTCGCCGTCTTCAACACCGACATCCCGACGCAGTCGCTGGTCGGCGTCGCGCTGCACGAGCTGTCGCATGCGCTGGGACGGGTGCCGTCGCCGGGCAATCTCGACATCTTCGACCTGTTCGACTTCACCAAGCCGGGGCAGCATCTGATCAACAACAGCATCAGCTCGGCGCCGCCGGCCTATTTCTCGCTCGACGGCGGGCTCACCAAGATCGCCGATTACGGCCAGATGTCGGACCCGGCCGACTTCCTCAACACCGGCATCCAGGGCGCCCGCGATCCCTTGAACGAGTTCTACAATCCGACCACGTCGCAGACGCTGTCGCCGATCGATCTCGTGGTGCTGGAGACGCTCGGCTACAATATCTCGACCCCAGACACGCAGGCGCTACTCGCCCAGATCCCGCACGCCGCCGGGGTCGCCGCACCGGTGCAGACGCCGCAGCAGGCCGTCGCGATCGCCTCCGCCGTGGCCGCCGAGACGGCCGCCAGCCTCACCAAGCTGGGTGATGCCGCCGGCGCCGCGCAGGTGCTGGCGAATGCCCAGGCCGACGCTGCTGCGCTGAATGGCACCGATGCCGGCGCGAACCATGACCACGCAACGGCCTATGCGTCCTATTCCGCCGAGCCGCACCACGATCCGATGATGCTCGCGATGCATCTGCACGCGATCAGTGCGAACTGAGGCGGTCGCTACCAGCAGAGGATCGATTGGGCGCGAGAAGGTCATCGCGTAGTCGATCTAGGTCATGCCCGCCATTTCATCGTCGTCATGGCCGCGCTTGCCCCGGCCATCTCCGTCGCACTCGCCTGAACTGAAAGGCGTGATGTAGCCAGGCGATCGGGCGGATCGGAGGTGCGGTCCGCTCACGATCAATCGCCATGTGTCCGACGCGACAGGTCAGGATCGCTCGCGGTCGCGTTGTCGGTTGAGTTGACGCAAATAGCTCAAACCGCAGACGGTCAGCCGGCCGGGATCATCCACGCCCTGATCGGCCATCCCGCGCATGTGCCGCGCCGGCGCGCGCCGCGTCGCCTGGTCCAGATCGTGTCTGGCCATGCGGCGATAGATCTGCATCGCTCGCGAGAGCGGCTTGGCAAGTTCGATCCGAGGCATCGAAGTCAACGGAAGCCGGCGGCGATCGTTCCGAATGCCGGCCCATCATCGGAGCCAACTGGTGCGCCGCTGATTTCGCTCACGCGCAAACGATGCGGATGGTCCCCGCGTTCGGCTCCTACCGATAGACGACGATCGCTGCTGGCGGGTTGACCTCAACCTCAGTCTCCGACCGCCATGTCAAGACATCTCCGGGGCAAAAGCACCAAGTCTGGACGCGTCGCATATTGCATGGTTCACGGGAACTCGCGTATCCTTCAGGTAGCGTGAAGACGACGGTGATCACTCGGGGCGAGGCGATCGTTGGGCGCTGGGGGACGGTTCATGGGAATGAAGTTCGCTTTGCGTGCGGCGCTGACGGCGGCTGCCATGGCGCTGCTCGGTGGATGTGCGACGTCGCCGGAGGGCCTGAATTCGCGCGACGTTGCCGATAGCAGAAGCTTTTCCGAAAGCTACGAGGAAATCTACCGCCGCTTGATCGAGACCGGCAAGCGCTGCAATCCGCCCGTCCCGGTCTTCAGTCCAGGCAACCCGGCCCAGGGACAGATCGAAGCCGAAGGCGAACTGCACCGCGACCGCGGCTTCGCGGAGTTTCGCCTGGTCGCCGGCAGCTATGGGATCCGGATGAACTACTTCGTCGCGGCGCGCATCGAAAAATCCGGCTCTGGATCCCGCGTGACCATCAAGGTCAGCAACCCGATGGGAGCAGGCCCCCTGAGCAGCCGCATCTATCGCTGGGCCGGTGGGGACTCGAGCTGCTAGCGCGGGCGGCGTGCCTTGATCAGGATCGTTATCAGGATCGTTCGCGGCCGCGTTGGCGGTCGAGCTTGCGCAGATAGCTGAGGCCGCAGACGGTCAGCCGGCCGGGATCATGCACGCCTTGTTCGGCCAGCCCGCGGATATGCCGCGCGAGGGCGCGTCGCGTTCCCTGGTCGAGATCGTGTCCGGCCACGCGGCGATAGATCTGCGTCGCGCGAGAGAGCGGCTTTACAAGTTCGATCTGAGGCATCGGGTCCAACGGACGGCGACGGCGATCGTTCCGATACATCAGGGCACAGCCGCCGGCTTGGCTGGGCGCAGCGTGAGAACGATGGGAACAGCGATCGCGTAGATGGCGACGACCGACAGCCAGATCGCCCCGGGCCATTCGTTCCTGACGGCGAAGTACAGGCTCGAGAAGCCGAGCGGCGCAACGATCGAGGCGAGGCTGACCGTGGCGGCGAGCACGCCCTGGAACTGGCCCTGCAAATGTGCGTCCACCTGCCGGGTGGCGATCGACTGCAGGGCCGGCATGCCCATGCCGCCGAGCGCGAACAGCGGCATGGCGCCAAACACCATCCAGCTCTGGTTGGCGAACGCCATGGCGGTGAGGGCCGTGCAGACACAGGTCACTCCGGTCAGGATGGCGCCGCGCTCGGTCAGCAATCTCACGGCCGGACCGGGAAGGAATATTTGGGCCAGCATCTGGCACACCCCGAAGGTGCCGAGCGACAGGCCGATCCAAAGACCGCTCCAGTGGAAGGTGTCGCCGCCCCACAGCGCCCAGCAGACGCCATAGGCCTCGCCGGTCGCGCTGAACAGGAAGAAGAGGAGAACGACCGGCAGCAGGCTCTTGACGGCGAACACCCAGCGCAGTGGCCGCAGCGGGTTCAGAACTGCGATCTCGATCTTGCCAGGGTCCGGTGGTCGCGATTCCGGCAGCATCAGCAACGCCAGCAGGACGTTGCATCCGTTCAATGCCGCCGCCACGACGAACGGCAGCCGCAGCCAATGGTCGCCGAGCGCGCCGCCGAGCACGGGCCCGATGATGAAGCCCATGCCGAACATCGCATTGAGGAGGCCGAAGCGGCGGGCCCGCTCGTCCTCGCGCGAGACGTCGGTGATGTAGGCCGTGGCCACCGAGACGTTGGCGCTGGTGACGCCGGCGATGGCGCGGCCAAGCAGGAGCATCCAGAGATCGGGCGCAGCCGCCAGGAACAGGTAGTTGACGATGGCGCCGGCCAGCGAGACCAGCAGCAGCGGGCGCCGGCCGAGCCGATCGCTCAGCGAGCCCAGCACCGGGGCGCAGATGAACTGCATCGCGGCGTAGAGCGCCGTCATGACGCCGAGAAGGGACGCCACGTTGTCGGCGTGCGTCACGTCGTGCAGCAGCGCCGGCAGGATCGGAAAGATCAGCCCAATGCCGACGGCATCGAGCACGATGGTGAGATAGATGACGGCAACAGCCCTGGTCATGGCGCGCTCCGGTCCACGCGAGCCGATGGCGCAAACACGCGCGACCGCTCGCTGGAGCCTGACGATCTGTCAGGCGATCGATGTGTGGGAGACGCTGGGCCGGTCCATGCCAAAAGGCAGATGGACGGCTTGTACTCGGCCGCAGGCAACGACCGCTTTTCGCGACAGGCGCCATCTACACGCCGAGATCGGGCGGCGCAAGCCGCTTTTTCCGAACGACGATCGGTGCATTCAATGCATATTCATCGATCCATCGCTGGAGCTCTGGCTCAATCCGCAGACTCACTACGACGCCAGATCGCGAGGCGCGATCTCGGCAAGGTTCTCGATCGCATCGAGACGGTGAACAAGCCGCTGGCGGTTTGAGCGGACAGGTCGGGCGATGGCAGGCGGACGTGGATGGGCTGCGCGGGACGTCTCGTGATCCGCCCCGGCAATGCGCCGTATCTTCACTGCACTCCTGGCCGGTCATCGAGAGTCCCCGTCCTGCCACCATGCGGCGGCGCGTCGTCACGCGTCCTCGGCGGACGTACGTCGCGTTGGATCAGCGGGGTGAGCAGGTGCTCGGCGAGGTAGAGGGACGCAAGCGGTCGCAGGTGCGCATTGTCGAAGCTCACGAGACCCTCGCGCCGGTTGCGATCGAGATAGATGAGGCAGCCTTCTCGATTGCAGAAGAAGTCATGAAGGCTCTGGTACTCGAACGGTTCGTTGGCCTGGAGCTCGTCTCGAAATGCCTTGTCGATGCCAAGCGCATGTTGGTCGAGGTGCGTCGAGATTCGTGCCGGTGTGAACTGCCAATAGTGCTGCATGACCACCTTGAAGAGGAACGGTTCCCAATGAGGCGCCAGTCCGAGCACGATCACCCGTTTCACGCCGATCCGTTTGATGTCCCGAGATACCTCGCGCAGGTACTCGGTATCGAAGGAATTGTTGAATGAGATGACCACGACATCAGGAACGACCTTTTTGATTGTCGACAGCGCAAAGGAGTTGGACATCTCGCAGTAGTCGGTCGTCAGTCTGGTCAGATCGATTGGGTGTGGACGGCACCCCGACGCATAAACGAGCAGCAGGGACGTATCGGACGGAAGCGTCTTCCGTAAGCCATGGAAGAGATGCGCCGAATGAGAGTCGCCCCAGAGCAGCACCGTTCTGCGAGAGTGGCTGGTGTAGCAGTCCGGGCTGATGCCGTCCCGAGGGACGCGCGTGGGAAGCGCACTCTCGAAGTTGTAGAAGTTGCATTGGTTCTGGTTGATTTCCACCAGCTCTTCCCGAGCCGGCGACACGCCCGTGCGGAATGAATCGAAATAGGCTGCGTAGCTGTTCAGATCGCCCGGCTTGAAGGTCCAGCCGTAGATCATGGTCAGAGCGCCGATTCCTGAGAGCGTCGCCGAGGCACCGCAGAGCAGTGGGACCGACCGCAAGGGCGATTGCCCAAACCGGATCGGACGTTCCAGAAATCGATAGGTGATCCAGGCCAAACCGGCGCTCAGCGCGATGACCCCGGATCGAAGCGGTGCGGAGCCTGCCTCGCCCATCCAGGCGCGAGTAAGGACGAGCAGAGGCCAATGCCAGAGATAGAGCGGGTAGCTGATCAGGCCGATTCCGACCAGGAAAGGATGCGAAAGAACGTATCGAGCGACCCAGCTATACGGTCCGGCGCCGACGAGCATGCAGGTCGCTGCGACAGGCAGCAGGGCTGCCCACCCGGGAAATGGAGTACTTCTCGAAATCAGGATCAGGCTCGCCGCCAACAGGACTATTCCCGACGCCGCGAGCCGATCGGAAATGGGTGATCGATGCCCCGTGTCAGGGACAGCGCCGAAGAGCGGCCGGGTGTATGGGGACGATGCGATCGCCAGCAGGCCGCCTGCAAACAGCTCCCATGCGCGCGTGAGCGGGGAGTAGAAGGCCTCGGTCGGGCTGGTGCCCATGGCTTTGATGTTCAGCAGAAATGATCCGAGGAGCAGCAGCCCCACGAGGTACGGCAGGGCGCGCTTCCTCGTCCGCCAGCACAGCCGCAGCAGCACCGGCCAGAGGATGTAATATTGCTCTTCTATGCCGAGCGACCATAGGTGAAGCAGCGGCTTCGTTTCCGCGGCCAGGTCGAAATAGTTGGCCTCCTTCCAGAACAGCAGGTTCGCGGCAAATCCGGCGCTCGCCGCAACTTGCTTGCCGAGCTCCTTGTATTCGTCGGTGTACAGAAGAATGCATCCGAGCAGGAGGGCGGCGAGAAGGACCACGATGAGGGCGGGGAAGATGCGCTTGACGCGACGAGCGTAGAAGGTCCGAAGACGAAATGATCCGTTCGCCAGATCCGCAACGATGATCGAGGTGATCAAGAACCCGGATATGACGAAGAAGATGTCGACTCCTATGAATCCGCCGCGAAGCACATGCGGAAAGGCGTGGAACACGACGACGGACATGACTGCGACAGCTCTCAGTCCGTCGATATCCGGCCTGTAGGCCGTGCCGACCACGGGAACCGGTTTCGAGCCGGCCACTGGCGCGTGCATGTGCGCTCTCTCCCCAAAAGAACGTTCGGCTTCCAATCGTCTTGGATGCAATCAAACTCGCGAAAATGTCTCTTGTACAATAATGGCGGACAGTGCGGGGCAAACGCAATCATGAATGAGCGTCGTGAGGAGGTGGTCGCCATCGGTGGCGAACGTCGGCACGTCCGTGCTCATCAGTTCTCTGTCGGCCCGACGGGCAATTCCCGCATCCCCGTCATGCGCAGATTGCCCGTCGAGCCTGTTTGTCGCACGTCGTTCGGCTTGCGCCATCGAGGCTGGGCAAGAACTCAGTGTTCACGGTAAGATTTGGGGGCATGACGAATCGGCCGTTCAAGAGCGGCGAGAG
>NZ_JAUEYN010000017.1:0-233479 GCF_032489675.1 Bradyrhizobium sp. SZCCHNR1043 | reverse complement strand
GCTGGGATCGTCTCGCTGCAATGCTTGAAGGCTATCTACTTGCAACCCAAAGCATAAAACCGGGAATCCCGTAGCCCACAAGGGGAGAGGGTGCACCGAATACGTAGCTCAAACTTTCTCGTTATCAAGTCCCTAAGCTCGCTCGCCGAAGCACCAGGCCAAGATGCCCTTCTGTGCGTGCAGGCGGTTCTCGGCTTCGTCGAACACGACCGACTGCGGGCCGTCGATCACCTCGTCGGTGACCTCCTCGCCGCGATGGGCCGGCAGGCAATGCATGAACAGCGCCTCCGGCTTGGCCAGCGACATCAGCTTGGAGTTGACCTGATAGGGCTTGAGCAAATTGTGGCGGTGCTCGCCATCCTTGTCTCCCATCGAGACCCAGGTGTCGGTGACGACGCAGTCGGCACCGGCGACAGCGACCTCCGGATCGTGGCCGAGATGGATGTCGGCCCGGGTGGCGCGGATGAAATCCTTCATCGGCTTGCCCGGCGACAACTGCGGCGGGGTAGCGACGTTGAGCCGGAACTTGAAGCGCTCGGCGGCATGCGCCCAGGAGGCCAGCACGTTGTTGTCGTCGCCGGTCCAGGCCACGGTGCGGCCCTCGATCGAGCCGCGATGCTCCTCGAAGGTCATCACGTCGGCCATCACCTGGCAGGGATGCGAGCGCCGGGTCAGGCCGTTGATGACTGGCACGGTGGCGTGCGCGGCGAGCTCGAGCAGCGCCTCATGGCTGAGGATGCGGATCATGATGGCGTCGACATAGCGCGACAGCACGCGCGCGGTGTCGGCGATGGTCTCGCCGCGGCCGAGCTGCATCTCGGTGCCGGTCAGCATGATCGCCTCGCCGCCGAGCTGGCGCATGCCGACGTCGAACGACACGCGGGTGCGTGTCGACGGCTTGTCGAAGATCATCGCCAGCACCTTGCCCTCGAGCGGCTTCTTCGCCGGCTCGCGCGCCTTCAAGGTCTTCTTCATCGCGCTGGACAGCGCCAGCACGTTGCGCAACTCCTCCACCGGCATCTCGGTGAGATCGAGGAAATGACGCGGCGTGTTGCCCATGGTCTTGCTCATGATGCGGCCGCCTGCTTGGCAGGCCCGCCCGACAGCGCCGCGCAGGCGCGATCGAGCATCTCGACCGATTGTTCGATTTCGGATTCGTTGACGATCAGCGGCGGCAGGAAGCGTACGACGTTGTCGCCGGCCCCCACCGTGAGCAGCTTCTGATCGCGCAGCGCCGCGACCAGATCGCCCGACGGCACCACCGCCTTGACGCCGATCAGCAGGCCCTCGCCTCGGATCTCGGAGATGACATCGGGATGACGATCGAGAACGGCACCGAGCTTCTGCTTCAACAGCAGCGACATCTTGCGGACGTGATCGAAGAAGCCGGGCGCCAGCATCACGTCGAGCACGGCGTTGGCCGCGGCGACCGCCAGCGGATTGCCGCCGAAGGTCGAGCCATGCGAGCCCGGCGTCATGCCCGACGCGGCCTCGGCCGTGGCGAGCACGGCGCCGATCGGAAAGCCGCCGCCGAGCGCCTTCGCCAGCGACATCACGTCCGGCGTGACGCCGAGCCAGCGATGCGCGAACAGATCGCCGGTGCGGCCCATGCCGGTCTGGACCTCGTCGATGACCAGCAACAAACCGTTGTCGTCGCAGAGCTGGCGCAGCGCCTTGTAGAACGGCAGCGGCGCGGTGCGCACGCCGCCCTCGCCCTGCACCGGCTCGACCAGGATACCGGCGGTGTGCGGACCGATCGCCTTCTTCACTGCTTCGATGTCGCCGAACGGAACCTGATCGAAGCCGTCCATCGGCGGACCGAAGCCGTCGAGATATTTGGCCGAACCTGTCGCGGCGAGCGTGGCGAGCGTGCGGCCGTGGAACGCGCCTTCGAACGTAATGATACGATAGCGTTCGGGATGTCCCTTGGCGGCGTGATATTTGCGCGTGATCTTGATCGCGCCTTCCATCGCCTCCGCGCCCGAATTGGCGAAGAATACGTAGTCGGCAAAGCTCTGCTCGCACAGCCGCGCGGCAAGGCGCTCGCCATCCGGGCTCTTGAACAGGTTCGACATGTGCCAGAGCTTGGCCGCCTGCTCCTGCAGCGCCTTGACCAGATGCGGATGCGCATGGCCGAGCGAATTGACTGCGACGCCCGAGGTAAAATCGAGATAACGGTCGCCATTGGTCGCGATCAGCCACGCGCCTTCGCCGCGCTCGAACGAAAGATCGACCCGGGCGAATACGGGGAGGAGATGCGTAGCGGCAACACTGGTCATGGCGGATCACATGAGCTGACGGGCCGGCCGAGACACGCGCCACGCGGCGCCATCGCGCATCAGGGACCCCACCCTGGAAAACAAAATGTGCCGCCTTTTCAAGGCGGCACGTGCATCTATTGTATGCGGGCAGCGGTGGGAGTCAACTACGCGTCAGCTGATGCATGGGGGGCCAGCCCGTGAGAATCGGACGCCTGACGCAGCTCGAGACACGCCACAGGGAACCACGGAATGTGTGGACTGCGGCCGCCGACTCTTGCGCGGGAGTCACGCCATATTGTAGCGTTTTCAACGTCGAGTACGACATCTCGTGCGGCAGTTCTGATCCCTCTCGAAGTTCTCTGAGTTTGCGTAACGTCCGGGTGCCTTGCGCGCGCCCGGCGAGGGACAAGGGATTCTGCCGCCAGGGATTTTCTTGAGACAGCATCGCAGCGCCGTCCCGGAATTGGCCGGCGCAACGCGAAGGGAAAGGTTCGATGACCGTATTGACCTGGTCCGACGATCGCGTCGAGCAACTGAAAAAACTCTGGGAAGCCGGACTGTCGGCCAGCCAGATCGCCGCGGAACTCGGAAACGTGACGCGCAACGCCGTGATTGGCAAGGTGCACCGGCTGGGCCTGTCCGGCCGCGCCAAGAGCCCGGCCACCGCGGCACCGCGCCAGCGCAAGGCGGCCCGCCCGGCACAGCCGATGATGCGGGTGGCGCGCCCGGTGGCGCGCGGCAACACGGCGCTCGCACAGGTTTTCGAGGTTGAGGCGGAGCCCGATCCGGTTGCATTCGACAACGTCGTGCCGATGAACCAGCGGCTGTCGCTGCTGGAGCTCAACGAGGCGACCTGCCACTGGCCGGTCGGCGATCCCTCGAGCGCGGATTTCTTCTTCTGCGGCGGCAAGGCGCTTTCTGGCCTGCCCTATTGCGCGCAGCATTCGCGCGTCGCCTATCAGCCCGCAGCCGACCGCCGCCGCCAGCCGGCGAAGTCGACCACGCGCTGAGCGGCCGGCGACCACGGCGGGCGATGAGGTGCTCCGCATCGCCTCGCGATGTCCGGCCTCTGTTCACGACGATCGATGATATGCGCCCGGCCTGCGCCGGGCCGCAAGATGCGCCCGCCCGTCAGGCGCGTGCTGCGGGCCTGGACTGCGGAAAGCAGGCCGTGAAAGCGGCGCCGTTGCGCGGCACGCTCTCGATCAGAAGCCGGCCGCGATGGCGGTTGAGGATGTGCTTCACCAGAGAGAGGCCGAGCCCGGTGCCGCCCTGCGCGCGGCTGTCGCCGACATCGACGCGATAGAAGCGCTCGGTCAGCCGCGGCAGATGCTCGGGCGCGATGCCGGGGCCGAAATCGCGCACCTTGACCCGGATCTCCGGCGCGTTCTCGGCGGAGACGGCCTGCTCCAGCGAGACGATCACGCGGCCGCCCGAGGCGCCGTATTTCAGCGCGTTCTCGATCAGGTTCTCGAACACGCGCAGCAGCTCCTCGCGGTCGCCGGCGATCGTCACCGGCGCCTCCGGCAGGCTGGTCTCGATCACCACCTGGCGCTCGCGCGCCAGCGACTCCAGCCCGTCGGTGACCTGGCGGATGATGGGGACGACGTCGACCATGGCGTGGGGCTGGACATGCGCCGACAGCTCGACCCGCGACAGCGACAGGAGATCGTCGATCAGCCGCGCCATGCGCGTCGCCTGGATGTGCATGATGCCGAGGAAGCGCTCGCGCGCCTTCGGATCGTCCTTGGCCGGCCCCTGCAGCGTGTCGATGAAGCCCGAGAGCGCCGCCAGCGGTGTGCGCAGCTCGTGGCTGGCATTGGCGACGAAATCGGCGCGCATCTCCTCGACCCGGCGTAGCGGGGTCAGATCGTGGAACGTCATCAGCATGCATTTGTCGGTGCCGCCGAACGCCGTCGGCACCGGCACCGGCGTGATGATCAGCTCCATCCAGCGATCGACCGGAACGTGATCGTGATAGGTGGCGCGGCGGATCTCGGTGGTGGCGATCGCCTCGCGCAGCGCGGTGATGATCTCCGGCGTGCGCAGCGCGAATTGGGCCAGTTCGCCCTTGCGCAAGGCAGGCGCGAGCTGCGCGGCGGCGGCGTTGAGGTGGATGACGCGGCCGGCGCGATCGAGCAGCACGGCGGGATCGGGGATGCCTTCGACCACCGCGCTCACGGCCGGCGCCTCGACCGGGTTGGCGTGGCGCTCCTCCTCCCGCTTGGCGACCGCGCCATGCAGCCGCCACGGCACCAGGGCTGCGGCGGCGATACACAGGAATACCGCCAGGGCGCGCAGCGGCAGCAGCTCGTCCAGCAGCACGAGCCCGGCAAGCGCGAGCGCCGCAGCCAGCAGAATGATCGCGGAATGGCGCAGCCGGTCCGGCCAGGGGGTGAAGATCGAGAGCGCCGTGTCGGAGGGAGCGTCGAGAGCCATCTCGTCCTACTGTTCCCTTGAGCTGGCGTCAGGCACCGGAATCGCTGCGCTTCCTCACAAAAGCGGCTTCGGGCGGGGGGCCCGGATCGAGGCTGAGCGCGGCCTGCCGCAGCCGTTTCGACCGCGTGCTGATGATAACCTCGCGAAACGTCAGCAAGATTACAGAAATGAGGAACGGCGCCAAATAATACAGCATCCGGAACAAGAGCATTCCGGCCAGCAGCTCCTCGCGGTCCATCTGCCACAGCCCGACCAGCATCGCGGCGTCGAACACACCGAGCCCGCCGGGGGAATGGCTGGCGAAGCCGAGCAAGGTCGCCGAGACGAAGATCACGGCCACGACGACGAAGCCGAGATTGGGCTCGTCCGGCACCAGCACATACATCGCGAGCGCGCAGAATCCGAGGTCGATGATGCCGATCGCGATCTGCAGCAGGGTCAGCGGGCCGCTCGGCAACACCACGGTCCACGGCCCGCGGCCGACCACGCGCGGCTTGGTCCATACCCAGGCGACATACCCCAACAGACCGACCAGGATCGCGATCGCCGCCATGCGGTTGGCCCAGGGCGGCAGCTGGTCGATCGAGGCCGCCGCCTCCGGATGATAGCTGATGCCGAGCCCGAGCACGGCGGCATTGCCGAGCCAGAACGTCAGGCCGGCGAGGAAGCAGATCTTGGCGACGTCGATGGCGTTCAGCCCATGGGCCGAATAGACGCGGTAGCGCACGGCACCGCCGGTGAAGACGCTGGCGCCGACATTGTGGCCGATCGAATAGCTGGTGAAGGCGGCCAGCGCATTGACGCGGTAGGGCACGTGGTCGTGGCCGATCGCGCGCACCGCGAACAGGTCGTAGAAGGTCAGCGTGAAATAGCCGGCGGCAACGAACAGCGCGGCGAGCGCGATCTGATGCGGCTCCGTGCTCTTGATCGCCTCGAGCACCTCGTAGGTGTCGATGCCGCGCAGCATGTGGTAGAGGACGTAGCAGGCGACCGCGATCACAGCGATGCTGATCAGCACGCCGAGCTTGTGCAGGACTTGCTTCTCGCGCAGGAACGTGGCCGCTCTGCGTATGGCTTCAAGCATCTACACCTCTCACCGTGATCCGATCACGACGGCCGGGGACGCCGCGCCCCGGAGGCCGCAGCGTCATGTGCGCATACAACGCCCTCGTAGCGCGTTTCGACGCATTGGGGAACACGGAGCGTGCGAACAAAAGCGTACACATGGATATACTTAGCAGGCTTTACGGAAATGCGATGCACCGTTTTGCCGCACATGAGGCAAGACATCAGGCAAAGACATCGGGCAAGCCATCATGCAGGACGGAGGGTCGGCGCACGCTCCCGGCCAGCCTGCAAACCCCAGGTTAAACTTCGGTGAGGAACGCGCATCTCCGGGCTTTCCGGAGCGTCCCAGGGCTCGGCGGGTCGGCATGGCTCAACGATAAGCACCGGCTGCGCGTTTGACAGGATCGCGCCTCGTCAAACCTTCGTGTCTCGCAGTTGCGATGACCCGGGCACACGGACGGCGGGGGCACCGCCGCAGTCTTGGCAGCAGTCTTGGCAGGTGGCGTCGGACGCAGACCGGCGGGCGGCCGCTTCAGGCCGCGGATTTCGTCCGCATGCTGCGGATCACCACCAGCGCCCGCAGCCAGGTGCCGATGGCGCAGCCGACGAGGTAGGGCACGAACATGATCAGCAGCAGCTCGAGCCAGTAGCCGGCCCGGCCGGGGATCAGGCAGGCCACGGCCGCCGCGACCAGGCCGGCGGCCAGCACCGCCAGCAGCCAGGTCAGCCAGCCCGACACGCGCGGGGCGCGATGCACCACGGCGACCCAGCCCATCGCCAGCCCGATGGCGAAGGCGCCGGCCAGCCAGCCCCAGTGAAAGGCAACGAGATAGGCCATGACGTTACCTCACCACGAATTCGATGCGGCGGTTCTGTGCCCGGCCGTCGGCGGTGTCGTTGGAGACGACCGGCTGGGTGCTGCCATAGCCGATCGGGGTGAAGCGGTCGGCCGGCAGTCCGGCCTTGACCAGATAATCGACCACGGCCTGGGCGCGCTTCTGCGACAGCACCTGATTGGCCGCGGGGTCGCCATCGGCATCGGTGTGGCCGATGATCTCGACATTGGCGGAGGGGCAGCGGAACGCGATCTCGACGAGGCGGTCGAGCAGACCGGTGGAATCCCTGTCGAGGTCGCTGCGGCTGGTCTCGAATCGGATCTTCGCCTTGCCGAGCAGGTCGGAGAACAGCTGCTGGCACACCGTGGGATCGACCGGGGCAGCTGCCGGCTTCACCGTGATGTCGGCCTTCACCTGCCAGCCCTGCGGGACATCCTTGGCGAGCCCGGTCCGGATCTGGGCGGCGGCGGCGTCATAGAGCGCGTCGCCGGAGATCTTGATGTCGCGGTCGGACACCACCAGCGTGCCGGTCGACAGCCGCGACAAGGCGCCCAGCGCCGGCACCACCGCATTCACGAAGTTGGTGGGCGCACCGATGCTGTTCTTGAGATTGTCCACGACCTTCTCGCTGAAGAATTTCCGCGATGAAGAGCCGACGACGACGGCGTGGATGTTCTCGTCGGGAACGTTGCCGGCGAGCGTCACGGTGACCGCGACCGGGTCCTTGTAGGCCTGGAAGATGTAGGGTGGCGCCTTGACCTCGTTGCTGGCGACCTTGAAGCCGTCCGGCAGCTTGCCGAGCGCGGCTGCGATCGCCTCGCGGCCGCCGAGCTCGCGTGCCATGCCGGACAATGCGACCTCGCCATCGGAGATCGTGAACTTGCCGTCCTTCAGCCTGCCGATCTGGCCGATCAGCAGCAGCGCCGCATCCTCGAAGCGCGTTGGCGCGCCGCGCGCCAGGCCCATCTGGTCAGCGACCTCCACGCCCGGCAGCGCCGCCCGCGTCGCGTCCATCAGCCTGCCCTTCAAGGCGGGCAACGGCGCATTGCCGCCCAGCGTCACCCGGACGACGTCGCGTTCGGCCGACCAGACGAAGGGCTTGGCCTCGGCGACCAGCCGCGTCTCGTCGTTGACGAGCCGCACGCCGGCCACGCCGTCCACCGCAGCGACCGCATCGCGGCGTCCAGCCTCGGAAAATGCATTGGCGCGCAGCGAGACATCGCGGCCATCCACCGTGATGCTTGTCCTGTCGAGCACGGCCCCCTTCAGGACGGCCGAGCTGCGGCCTGCGAGATCATTCTCCAGGGGAACGGTGCTGGTCCAGGCCGCGAGGCCCCAAAGCACGATCAGCGGGAGGACGCCAGGCCACCATTTCCCGCTCCACCTGAAAAGTCCACGCATTCGTCATCCGTCGCATCGAGGAAGCAGAGAGAAAACAAACCCTTGCATGCCTGTCAAACCGGAAATGAGGCGCGCCGCACGGTACGTTGCGACCGCAGGCTAAGGCTTTCTTCAATCATTCGTCGGTAACCTTGTCCCGACACTCACCGGGCCGCATATTTCAGATGAGGCGATTTCGCAAAACCTTTATCCGTGCCGGCCTGGAAGCGCTGTATCTGAGCGGCGCGCATGTCTGGCTGCGCCCGATCTTCTCGGGCGTGGGAGCGATCTATACGCTGCATCATGTGCGGCCGCACCACGACGCCGATTTCCAGCCCAATTGTCACCTCGAGGTCACGCCGGATTTCCTGCGCGAAATGTTGTCGCACCTGCGCGACAACGACATCGAGATCATCACCCTCGACGAGTTGCACAGCCGGCTGGTGGCGAAGGACTTCTCGCGCCGCTTCGCCTGCTTCACCTTCGACGACGGCTATCGCGACAATCGCGACTTCGCGCTGCCTGTCATGCGCGAGTTCGATGCGCCGTTCACCATCTATGTGACGAGCGATTTCGCATCGGGACTGGGCCGGCTCTGGTGGGTGACGCTGGAGCGGCTGGTCGCGAAGGCGCAAACGATCGACATCGAGATCGGCGGGCTGTCGCTGCAGCTCGATGCATCGACGCCGGCAGCCAAATGCGTGACGTTCCAGCGCCTGCACGATTGGCTGCGCGCACTGCCGGGCGAGCACGACGTCCGGCGTGAGATCAGCGCGCTGTGCGCGCGCTACGACGTCGACGAGGCCTCGATCTGCCGTGAGCTCTGCCTGTCCTGGGACGAGCTCCGGGCGCTGTCGACTGAGCCATTGATCTCGATCGGCGCGCATTCGATCAGTCACTGCAATCTCGCCAAGCAGACCGAGGAGACGGCGCGCATCGAGATCGCCGACAGCCGTGCCCGGATCGAGAACGAGTTGCAGCGGCCGGTGCTACACATGGCCTATCCCTACGGCGACCGCGCCGCCGCCTCCCAGCGCGAGTTCGTGCTGGCGGCCGCGACCGGCTACAAGACCGCTGTCACCACCCGCCCCGGCATGATCTTCGCCGAGAGCGCCGATCATCTCACGGCCCTGTCGCGTGTCTCGCTGAACGGCCACTACCAGGACGCCCGCGTGCTGCCGGTGCTGACCTCGGGCGCGGCCACCGCGATGTGGAACGGCTTCCGCCGCATCGACGCGGCATAGCCCCGCCATAACGTTCCCCCGATTGAATTGCGGCGAATTCGTGCGACTGCGTCTCACTTGACGTGCTGGCGCGTCCCGCTCACAAGCGCGCATGACATAAGGAAAGGGAGGCTTCATGCTCAGGAACTTGTTCTCACTCGAAGGACGCATCGCGCTCGTCACCGGCGGCTCGCGCGGCATCGGCAAGATGATCGCATCCGGCCTGCTCGCGCATGGCGCGGCGAGGGTCTACATCACCGCGCGCAAGGCCGGCCCCTGCGAGGCGACCGCCAAGGCACTGACGACGGAATATGGCGGCGAATGTGTCGCGCTGCCGATCGACATTTCGACGATGGCCGGCATCGAGACGCTCGCGAGCGAGATCAAGAAGCGCGAGCCCAAGCTCGACATCCTCGTCAACAATGCCGGCGCGGCGTGGGGCGCCGACTTCGACGAATTCCCGGAGAGCGGCTGGGACAAGGTGATGAACCTCAACCTCAAGACGCCGTTCTTCCTGACCAAGGCGCTCGCAGCTCCCTTGCGTGCGGCGGCCAGCGCCGAACGGCCCGCAAAGGTCATCAACATCGCCTCGATCGACGGCATCTTCGTCAACCCGCTCGAGACCTATTCCTATGCGGCGAGCAAATCCGGCTTGATCCATCTGACGCGGCGCATGGCGGCCAAGCTGATCAAGGACCACGTCGTGGTGACCGCGATCGCGCCCGGACCGTTCAAGTCCGACATGAACAAGGCCGCGCGCGACAACGCCGACGAGGTCGCCTCGCGCGTGCCCGCCGGGCGCATCGGCACCGACGAGGACATGGCGGGCACAGCGATCTTCCTCGCCTCGCGCGCGGGCGACTACGTGGTGGGGAATACGATCGCGGTCGATGGCGGTATCGTCTACGCAAATCCGGGGATTCCGGGCGCGGGCTGGGATAGTTGAGAAGGGCGAATAGCGAATAGCGAATAGCGAATAGCGAATAGCGAATAGCGAATAGCGAATAGCGAATAGCGAATAGCGAATAGGCTACTTCCCCTATTCGCTACTCGCAACTCGCTATTCGCCTCTCATCAAGTCTCGATCTTCACGTACTCGAAGTCACCCGGCTTGTTGTCGATGCCGACCTTCGGGGGCGCGATCCACGACGCGTACTCACCGATCTCGGTGACCGGCTTCATCAATGAGGAGATGTAGGCGCCGTCATCGGTCGAGGGCAGCCAGTCGCTCTTGCGCTTGGCCCAGGTCCCCTCGTCGATCAGGATGCCGTCGGGCGTCGCATGGACGTCCTTGAACTCGCCGATGGCGCGGTGGAAGGCGGTATGCGGCAGCTTGAGCTGGAAGTCGTAGCCGGCGGTGCTGACGATCTTGTTCCAGCGCAACAGGCCCTTGACGCAGTCCTGCGAGTAGTCGTCGCGCAGGCGCATGTTGAGCGCGGTCAGCGCCGGCTCGTCGACCCGCTTGATCTCGCCGTCGACCAGCTTGAGCACCGGATAGGTCGCGTTCTTGAGCTGGTGATCGTCCTGGATCTGGCTCTCGTGATAGCGGCCCTTGATGCCGGCATTGAAGGCGTTCGCAGCGTTGGTCGAGACCTCCGAGCCGAACAGGTCGAGCGACAGCGTGTAGTGCAGGTTCAGCTTCTTCTGGATCGTCGGCAGATCGATGACGCCGAGCGCGCGGACCTTGGCGATGTCGGTGGGATCATCTATCCTGGCGGCCCGCATCGCCTCGACGGTGCGCTGGATGACGCGGCCGACGCCGGTCTCGCCGACGAACATGTGGTGCGCCTCTTCGGTCAGCATGAAGCGGCAGGTGCGCGACAGCGGGTCGAAGCCGGACTGCGCGAGCGAGTGCAGCTGCATCTTGCCGTCGCGGTCGGTGAAGTAGGTGAACATGAAGAACGACAGCCAGTCCGGCGTCTTCTCGTTGAAGGCGCCGAGCATGCGTGGGGAATCCGCGTCGCCCGACCGGCGGCGCAGCAGCTCGTCGGCCTCCTCACGGCCGTCACGGCCGAAATATTTCTGCAGCAGATAGACCATCGCCCAGAGGTGGCGACCCTCCTCGACGTTGACCTGGAACAGGTTGCGCATGTCGTAGAGCGACGGCGCGGTCTTGCCGAGATGGCGCTGCTGCTCGACCGAGGCCGGCTCGGTGTCGCCCTGGATCACGATCAGGCGGCGCATCAGCGCGCGGTATTCGCCGGGCACCTCCTGCCAGGCCGGCTCGCCATAATGCTCGCCGAACGGAATCTTGCGGTCTTCCTCCTGCGGAGCCAGCAGGATGCCCCAGCGATAATCCGGCATCTTGACGTAGTCGAACTTGGCCCAGCCGCGCGGATCGACCGAATAGGCCGTGCGCAGGTAGACGAGCGACTGCTGGAAGCCGTCGGGACCCATGTCGTTCCACCAGTCGACATAGCCGGGATGCCAGCCTTCCAGCGCCTTGAGGACCTGGCGGTCCTCGGCGAGATTCACGTTGTTCGGAATCTTGGTCGAGTAGTCGACGTTCATGATGTTCATGTTCATGGAGACCTCCCGGGGGCTTTGATCTGTTGGATGCGAGTAGCGAATGGCGAGTAGCGAATAGGGGTTCCAGACATCCTTCCCTGTTCGCTATTCGCCACTCCCTATTCGCTCCCCTTACACTCGCGTCATGTCGTATTGCGGCCGCTCGCCGGTGCCGTAGCGCCGGAGCGCGCCCTCCTCGCCGACCGCGTTGGGGCGCTGGAAGATCCAGTTCTGCCAGGCGGTGAGGCGGGCGAAGATCTTCGATTCCATCGTCTCGGGGCCGGCGAAGCGCAGATTGGCTTCGAGACCCGTGAGGCTGTCCGGCGAGAAGCTGGCGCGCTCCTCGAGGAAGACGCGGATCTCGTCCTCCCAGTCGATGTCGTCGAGCGCGAAGGTGACGAGGCCCAGCTCCTCGGCCTCATCGGCCTCGAGCGGCTTGCCAGTCTGCGCGCGGACACGCTCGAGATCGCTGGGATCCGCGAGGAAGCGCGACTCCAGTCGCGTCAGGCCGTGACTCATCGGATAGGGGCCGAAATTCATCGCCGACAATTCGATCGCCGGCGCCGGACGGTTGTCGCCCTGGATGGTGCCGATCAGCATGTAGGAGCGGTCGGAGGCGAACACGAGCTCGGCGAGTGTGCCGGCGAAGCAGGAGCCGGGCTCGACCAAGGTCACCAGCGTCCGCGACGTGACGTCGATGCGCTTCAGCACGCGCTTCCAATAGTGACGGATCTCGTTGACCAGCCAATGCGCCTTGTTGGCCTCCAGGAAGGCGTCATGGGCCAGCACCTGGGCGCGCTCGCCATGCGACTTGAACACCAGCATGGCGATGCCGAGCTCGTTGATGCGCAGATGCAGGATGGCATCATCCAGCTCGCGCGCAACCTGCAGCGGCCAGAACGATGCGCCCTGCGCGATCATGCCGTCGATGTCGGCGGGCGGTGCGGCTTCGGGGGCCGAGATCGTGATCGTGGCGATGCGGGCGGCGCGATCGATGTCGACGTTGACGAAGCCGTAGCGCACGCTCGACGCATCGATCACGCGCTTGAGCGGCGTGAGCGCAACGCCCTTGCCGCGGCCGTTGCGCTTGGAGGCGGCCGCGAACTCCTTGGCGCGCTCGGCCACCTTGGCATCGACCTTGGAGTTCGCCGCGATCTCATCGACCAGCCGCCACTGCACGGCGCGCTTGCCCTTGACCCCCTCTTCCGTCGTGCAGAACGCATCGGCGCGATCGCGGCGCACCTTGCGCTTGTCGACGACGCGCGTCAGGCCGCCGGTGCCCGGCAGCACGGCGAGCAGCGGAACCTCCGGCAGCGACACCGAGGACGATCCGTCATCGGCGAGGATGATGTGGTCGGTGGCGAGCGCGAGCTCATAGCCACCGCCGGCCGCTGTGCCGTTCACCACGGTAATGAAGCGCTGGCCGGAATTCTCGCTGGAATCCTCGAAGCCGTTGCGCGTCTCGTTGGTGAACTTGCAGAAGTTCACCTTGTGGGCATGGGTGGCGCCCGCGAGCATGCGGATGTTGGCGCCGGCGCAGAACACACGCGGCTTGGCCGAGCGCAGCACGACCACCTTCACCTCGGGGTGTTCGAAGCGCAGCCGCTGCACGGCGTCCGCCAGCTCGATGTCGACACCTAGATCATAGGAATTGAGCTTGAGCTGGTAGCCCTCGAACAGGCCACCATTCTCGTCGACGTCCATGGCGAGCGTCGCCACCTCGCCGTCGATCGAGAGCTTCCAATGTTTGTAGCGGGAGGGATCGGTCTGAAAATCGATGAACGTCTTGCCTCCCGCGAGCACGCGGTCTTCCCCGGCCATGAGTCACCCTTCGTTGGAGTGCTTATCGTTGAGATGCACAATAATTCATGTTTTGACCGACGTCTACGACAAAAAGCCGAAACATGCACTTTGTTTCATGTTCGTGATGCCGGGGCCGGCAAGGTCGCGGCCGCGAACTCGGCGATGACCCGCAAGGTGGCGTCAGGCGACTCGCGATGCGGGGAATGGCCGGTCTTGGGAAGCATCGTCACCTCGACCGGGCAGTAGCACTCCTCCTGGATGATCTCGACCTGGCGGATGGTACCGTACTGGTCGTCGATGCCCTGGATCACCGCGACGGGGACGCGGATGTAGGCGAGGTCGCCGGTGATGTCCCAGGCCCGGAATGCCGGATCGAGCCAGGCGCCGTTCCAGCCATGGAACGCGTTGTCGACGTCCTTGTGCCAGCGTCCGAGCTTGGCGCGCAGCTCCGTGGTTTCGTAAATGGTCTTGATAGCGGCGATCGACGCGACCGAGACGTCCTCGACGATCACGTGCGGGGCGATCAGCACGACACCGTCGAGGCGATGATCGGCGCGGCCGCCGGCGTAGATCGCCGCGATCGAGGCGCCATCGGAATGGCCGACGAGGAGACCGCGCTGGAAGCCGATCGCATCAAGTAGCTTCGGCAGCACATCGCGGGCCTCGCGTTGCATGTAGTCGAGCGGCCGCGGCAGCGTCACCGGGCTTGAGGCGCCGTAGCCGGCGCGCGAATTGGCGAACACGGAGGCGCCGGTCGCGGCTTGGAGCTTGTCGGGAAAATCGCCCCACAGGCCGACCGAGCCGAGGCCCTCATGCAGCAGCACGATGCATGGCGCGTCGGATGGCTGCGGACCGATCAAGCGATATTCGAGTTGAGCGGTGTCGATGGTGAGGAAGCCTGATGCAGCTAGCGCCATCGCGACCGCTCCGTCTGCACGTGATGTAAAATGCTCCCGCAGCTCGCTCCCTCGTTACCTCCCCCCTTGTGGGGGAGGGCTAGGGAGGGGGGTAAGCCACACGCACCGGCGCGCGTGGTACCCCCCTCTCCACCTCTCCCCCACAAGGGGGGAGAGAGCCGAGCGGAGTTCGCGGCGATGAGTTGCGTCACCATGCACATATCCCGGCCCCGTCATTCCGGACGGCGCAGCGAAGCTGGGCCGATCCGGAATCTCGAGATTGTCTGTCGCTTGATCTCACCCACGTCGAGCTTCCGGGTTCGCGACTGCGGCGCGCGCGGGAATGACAGCCAATGACAGCTAATGTGCCCCCTCGCGCAGCTTGAAGCGCTGGATCTTGCCGGTCGCGGTTTTCGGCAGGCTGTCCACCACCTCGATCCAGCGCGGATATTTCCACGGGCCGATCTTCTGCTTGACGTGTTCCTTCAGTGCCTCGTGCAGGGTCGAGCGATCGACGCTCGGGCGCAGCACGACATAGGCCTTGGGCTTCAACAGGCCCTCCGGATCGGCTTCCGGCACCACGGCCGCTTCGAGCACGGAGGGATGCGTGATCAGGGCGCTCTCGACCTCGAACGGCGACACCCAGATGCCGGAGACCTTGAACATGTCGTCGGAGCGGCCGCAGAAGGTGTAGCGCCCATCGGCGTCGCGGACATATTTGTCGCCGGTGCGCGTCCAATAGCCCTCGAAGGTCGAGCGGGTCTTGTGGCGCTGATTCCAGTAGCCCTCACCGGCGGACGGTGCATGCACCAGCATCTCGCCGACCTCGCCGTCCGGCACGTCCTGGCCGGCCTCATTGACAAGACGAACCTGATAGCCCGGCACAGGGCGCCCCGATGAGCCGTATTTGATGTCCCCGGGCGCGTTGGACAGGAAGATATGCAGGAGCTCGGTCGAGCCGACGCCATCGAGAATGTCGACGCCGAACCGCGCCTTCCAGGCATTGCCGACCGATTCCGGCAGCGCCTCCCCGGCCGAGGTGCAGATGCGCAGAGCGCTGCCGGCCTTCTCATGGCGCAGCGACTCATCGTGCAGCATCGCGGCGAACAAGGTCGGCACGCCGTAGAAGATGGTCGGATTGTAGCGGTTGAGGAGCTTGAACATCAGCGCCGGCGTCGGGCGCTCGGAGTTGAGGATCGTGGTTGCGCCGACCGACAGCGGGAAGGTCAGCGCATTGCCGAGGCCATAGGCGAAGAACAGCTTTGCGGCTGACAGACAGACATCGCTCTCGCGGATGCCGAGCACTTGGCTGGCATAGGTCTCGGCCGTCGCGGCGAGATTGCCGTGCAGATGGCGCACGCCCTTGGGCATGCCGGTCGAACCGGATGAATACAGCCAGAACGCAGGCTCATCCTCGTGGGTCGCGACCGTGTCGAACTGATCGCTCTCGCGCGCGAGCTCCTCGGTGAGCAGCTTGTGGCCGAAGGCATTGGCGCCGGACACGACGACGCAATCGAGATCCGGCATCCGGCCGACAATGTCCTTCACGACCGGATACAGCGCCTCGGACACGAACAGCACGCGGGCGCGGCAGTCCGCGAGCACATAGGCGTATTGCTCCGAGGTCAGCAGCGTGTTGAGCGGCACCGGGACGACGCCCGCGCGCATCGCGCCGAGAAACACCGCGGGGAAATCCACCGTGTCGAGCATGATCATCGCCACGCGCTCCTCGCGGCGGACGCCAAGGCGGCGCAGCATGTTGGCGACGCGGCAGGTCTGCTGTTGCAGACCGCGATAGGTCAGCTCCGAGACCGTGTCCGTGTAGGCGAGCTTGTCGCCGCGCCCCGCCTCGACATTGCGGTCAAGCAACCACGATACCGCATTGTACGACTTCACGGCATTCTCCCCGGATTTTTGAATTATAATTCATACAAGGCCATCAACGTCGCTTGCTGTCAATCCTCCTCGGCATTATGTTTCCTGGTCAAAAGAGTACCATAGGGATATGACGCCACACAGCGATGCCCCGCGCGACGACGGCCAGTCCGCGGCCGAGACCGATTTCCTCGACCAGCTGGGCCAGCGGGTGCGGCGGATGCGCGGGCTCGCCGGCATGTCGCGCAAGGTGCTGGCCGAGGTCTCCGGGATTTCCGAGCGCTACATCGCCCAGCTCGAAAGCGGCAAGGGCAATGTCTCGATCGTGCTGCTGCGCCGGATCGCCAATGCGATCAACGCGCCGCTCGACGACATCATCCCCGGCGGCGAGCCATCGCCGGACTGGCCGGTCATTCGCGATCTCCTGAAGAAGGCGAGCCCGAGCCAGATCGCGGAGGTCAAGGAGCTGCTTGCCGGCAGCGCATCGGCGCCGCTGCGGCGTTCGTTCTCAGGCATTGCGCTGATCGGCCTGCGCGGCGCCGGCAAGTCGACGCTGGGCAAGATGCTGGCGGAGCGGATCGGCTGGAGCTTCGTCGAGCTGAACAAGGAGATCGAGCGGCAGAACGGGCTTTCGGTTGCCGAGATCATCGCGCTCTACGGCCAGGAAGGCTTTCGCCGCATGGAGCAGGCCGCCCTGGTGCAACTGCTCGCGCGCAAGAAGCCGATGGTGCTGGCGACCGGCGGCGGCATCGTCTCCGAGCCGGTCACCTTCGACCTGATCCTGACCTCGTTCTACACCATCTGGCTCAAGGCCGAGCCGGAGGAGCACATGGGGCGTGTGCGCAAACAAGGTGACCTGCGCCCGATGGCCGACGACCGCTCGGCGATGGCCGAGCTGCGCAACATCCTGGCGAGCCGCGAGCCGCTGTACGCAAGGGCCAATGCGGTGGTCGATACGGCGGGGCTGTCGGTCGAGGCGGCCGCTGTGCGGCTGAGCGATGCCGTGCAGCCGGTGCTGACGGGCGACGCCCGGATGTTCGCGCGGGCGTGAGACGTCGTGCGACTTCGATCGCGCCGCAAGCGTCCGGTACGCATTAACCACCACCCACATTTCAATACCGGCGAGACTCGCCACACACCCTCCGATTGCTTAATCAATCGTTAAGTCACTGGAGGACGTGGGATGCAAAATCGTCGTCGTGAGGCTCGCCAGCGCGTCTACTATGGCGGCGTGCTGACCTTCAATTCAGGCTGCTCGACGCTGGCCTGTGTCGTGCGCAATTTCAACCACCGCGGCGTCAAGGTCGAGCTCGAGGGCAGCGTGCTGCTGCCGGACCGCGTCGAGATCAGCATCGAACGGCGCGGATGGTCACGACCGGCGCAGATGGTGTGGCGCGACGGCGCGGGCGCCGGCCTCGCCTTCCATCACGACGATGGCGAGGTGATCGATCTCGAAACGGCGCGCGCCTTGCGCCTGCAGGAGCGCGCCAACAGGCAGCTCAAATCGCGCCTCGAGCAATTGCTCTCGGGGCACTGAGCAAATGTCCGAATCCTCGCAAGAGCACGACGACTGGCTGATCGCCTCCGATGCGCCGCCGCCGGTCGCGGCGCGCACCGCCGAGCGCCCGCGATCGCACTGGCTCCGGCGCGTCACGCTGCTGCTCGCCGCTCAATATGTCATCGTGCTGGTGATCGGCGTCGCCGCGGCCTCGACCGTGCGCGCATTCGTGCTGCCGGAAGTCACCGGTCGCTTCGAGGCCGTCGCAGCGGCGCTCAAGCGAACGCCGCTGCCTTGAGTTCTGAGCTGGTCACTCGATCTCCCGCAGCTCCGCATAGGTCAGCGGCAGCAGGCCGGTGCCGTCGAAATAGACAAAGCGCAGCCGGCGGCGGCGTGAGATGAAGTTCGACGGCAGCGGATCGTAGCGGAAGGTGCCGCCGCCGAGATGCGGCGTCAGGCTGCCGACATCGGTCAGCGCATCGATCTCCACCCGCAGCAGCTTGAGGCTGGCGCCGTCGCGCAGGATCTCGAACGGGACGCGCGCCAGCCGCAGGAAGCTGGTCGGATCGGGGGCGGCGATGAAGCCGTCGACGAAGGCGGCCTCGACCTTGTCGAGGTCGGGCTCGGTCACCGCGACCGGCTTGGCGCCCTCCGGCTGGTGCGGCGTCTGCCACTGCACCGGTGCGCGCCCGTGCGCATGGTTGTGCCCGGGGCCGTGCGGCGGATGGTCATGATGATGGTCGTGATCATGCGCGTGGTGATCATGGCCGTGATGGTGGTGATGATGTCGCATCGCGGGCCTCAATAGCTGACCGGCTTGTTGATGATGTGCTTGTGGCTGCCGAGCTTGCCGTGCGCGACCATCGAGCCGAGCGCCTCGACCACGACGCGGACGCCGATCAGCGCGGTGATGTCCGAGGTGTCATAGGGCGGCGAGACCTCGACCACTTCGAGGCCGCATAGGCCCTCGGCGGCGACGAGGCCGAGCAGCTTGAGCGCCTCGCGCGGCAGGAAGCCGCCGGGCTCGGGCCAGCCGGTGCCGGGCACGAAGCCGCAATCGATGGAGTCAACGTCGAACGAGATGTAGACCGCGTCGGCATCCTTCCAGGCCAGCTCGAGCGCGATCTCCGCCGTCTTCTCCAGGCCGATCTTCTCGATGTCCGCGATGGTCAGGACGTTGGTGTTGCGCTTGCGCGCGACCTCGACGCCCTCGCGCGGCACCTGCCAGCCGCCGATGCCGAGCTGCACCAGGTTGGTCGGCGAGACGTTCGGCAAATTGGTCGCCCAGTACCAGGGCGTGGTGTGCATGCGCTCGTCGAGATCCTTCTCCTGGATGTCGATGTGACGGTCGAAATGGATGATGCCGATGCGCTTGTCGGTACACTGCGCGATACCGCGCACGCAGGGGAATCCGATCGAATGGTCGCCGCCGAGCATGATCGGCAGCGCTCCGGACGAGAACACATGCGCGACGCCGCGGCTGATCTGGTCGAAGCTCTTTTCCAGATTGGCGGGAATGGTGAAGACATCGCCGGCATCGCACAAGGTCATCTGCTCGCGCAGGTCGACGCCGAGCTCGTAATTGTAGGGCGTGTAGAGCGCGGAGATGCGGCGGATGCCCTGCGGCCCGAAGCGCGTTCCGGGGCGATAGGTGGTACCGGAATCGAAGGGAATGCCGATCACGGCGGCGTCGTATTTGGCGACGTCGCGGACGTTCTCGACATAGGGCGCCTTCATGAAGGTGTTGATCCCGGCGAAATGCGGCAGCTCACCGCGCGCAAAGGTCGGGATCTCGCGATCGGTCAGGCTGTCGGCGCCGGGCAGGCCCATGTCGAGCGCCCATTGCCGCTCCTTGCGCCAACCATTGCTGGGCAGCTTGCCTTCGGCCTCCAGCGCCTGCCAGCCTTGGGTGGCCATCTTGTCGAAGTCCGGATGGTGGCGGCGCATGCTCTGGCGCTGCGGCTGCAAGCCGGCACGGCGTGACCTGCGCATGGATGGGAATGACATGAAGACTCTCCTTCGTTTCTTTCGACGTTTCTTGAACTGACTATTGCGCCGCCTGCACGCTGGCGCGGATGAAACCGAGCACGGGCACAGCGCTGTCGCGGGTGAGATCGAGGTCGTAGGTGATGCGCGCGCCGAACCGCTCCGGCGCCTGCGGATCCTTGCGCGGCCGGTCGAGTGCGATCAGCCGCGTGGCGAGGCCGAACGCCTCCTTGATGTCGTGGGTGACCATCACGATGGTCATGTTGTGCTCGCGCCACAGCGGCTTGATCAGCGAATGCATCTGGGCGCGGGTGCCGGGATCGAGCGCGCCGAAGGGCTCATCGAGCAGCAGCACGCGCGGCTGCTTCGCCAGTGCCTGCGCGATCGCCAGGCGCTGCTGCATGCCGCCGGACAACGCGCTTGGATATTTGTCGCGATGCTCGGCCAGGCCGACGGCCTCGATCAGCGCGAGGCTCTTCTCCATCGCCTCCTTGCGCGCCGACCCGAACAGCCGCGCCGTGAACGGGCTCGCCGCGAGCTCATAGCCGAGCAGCACGTTGCCGAGCACGGTCAGATGCGGAAACACCGAGTAGCGCTGGAACACGATGCCGCGGTCCGGCCCCGGCTCGGCCGGGAAAGGCTGGCCGTCGAGCAGCACGGCGCCTTGCGTCGGCTTCTCCTGGCCGAGGATCAGACGCAGAAAGGTGCTCTTGCCCGCGCCGGAAGGACCGACGATCGACAGGAAGGTGCCGGAGGCGATCTCGAGGTTGATGCGTTCGAGCACGACCTGGTTGCCGTACTCGACCCAGACGTTGCGGAACGACAGCGTGCTCATCAGCGCGCTCCGCCGTCATATGCCCAGGGGAACGCGCGCCGGCCGATCCACACCAAGGCCAGGTCGAACAGATAGGCGAGCAGCGTGATCCAGACGACATAGGGCAGGATCACGTCCATCGACAGATAGCGCCTGACCAGGAAGATGCGGTAGCCGAGCCCGACGTCGGAGGCGATGGCCTCCGCCGAGATCAGGAACAGGAACGCCGGGCCGATCATCAGCCGCAGGCACTTGATCAGGCGCGGCATGATCTGCGGCAACACGACACGGATCGCGACCTGCCAGGTCGAGCCGCCGAGCGTTTGCGCCTTGATCAACTGCTCGCGCGGCATGGCCTGCACCTCGAGTGAGAGATCGCGCACCAGTGTCGGCGTGACGCCGATGACGATCAGCACCACCTTGGACAATTCGCCGAGACCGAACACGATGAACAGAACCGGCAGCACCGCCATCGGCGGGATCATCGACAGCACCGCGACCAGCGTGCCGAAGCCGGCGCCGGCCACCGGCAGCAATCCGATGGCGAGTCCGAGCACGAGACCGATTGCGGCGGAAATGCCGAGCCCGAGCGCGAGGCGCTGCAGGCTCGCCGCCGTGTCGGACCACAGCACGTAGTCGCCGGAGCGGCGATCAGGCTCGGTCGCGAGCCGCTTGGAGGTCGCGACCATCTCGGAGACCGGCGGCAGCAGCTTGTCGTCGGGATTGTCCGCGCGCCGCTGCGCCGACCCGACCACGTAGATCAGCGCGATCAGCAGGAACGGCAACAGGGCCAGCAACAGCCGGCTGCCCCGGTTCGGAACGACGTTCATGGCACGCGGCATCGACAGACTCCGTCATTCCTCATTGAAAGGAGGCGCGCCAGCGCCGTCTCGAACCATGAGGCCCCGATCCGGGCGTCATTCTTCGAGACGCTTGCGCTCGCGCAAGCTCCTCAGGATGAGGGGAGACACTGGTTGCCCGGCGGGAACACGGTCAGAGCTTTCCTTCGGCCGCCATCTTCATGAAGGTCGGATCGAAGCGCAGCTTCACGTTGCTGGCCGAGCCCAGCGCCTTCGTTGGCGTGGAGATGCCGACCGCGTCCTTCGACTTCACCTTCTCGCCAAGCAGATTGTGATCGAAGCAGAAGGTGCGCACGAGATCCATGATCTTCGGCAGCTCCGGTCCGGTCATGAAGGCGAGCGCGTCCTTCGGCTCATAGTACATGAACGTGGTCTTGAGCTGGGCCTCGAAACCGGCGAGATCGGTGCCCGACAGCTTGGCCATCGCCTCGCGCGCGGCCTTGCCCTTCTCGCTCTGGTCCTTCATCAGCGCGATGGTCTCGTACCAGATGCCGGTCAGCGCCTTGCCGAGCTCGGGATTGTCCTTGAGCGTCGCACTGTTCACGACCAGGAGATCCTCGATCTCGCCGGGGATCTTGCTGGAGTCGAACACCAGCGTCGCGCCCGGCTCGGCCTTCACCTCCAGGAGTTGCGGATTCCAGGTCACGACCGCGGTGGTGTCGGGCGACTTCGCAGCGGCGACGATGTCGGCGTCGGAGGTGTTGACGGTCTTGATGTTCTTCTCGGACAGCTTCACGGTCTCGAGGCCGCGCGCCAGCAGATAGTGCGACACCGAGAGCTCGACGAGGTTGACCTTCTGGCCCTTGATGTCGGCCAGCGTCTTGCCTTTCTTCAGCACGACGCCGTCATTGCCGTTGGAATAGTCGCCCATGATGATGGCCGACGTGTCGACGCCGCCGGCAGCGGGGATGGTCAGCGCATCCATGTTGGTGACGGTGACGCCGTCGAACTTGCCGGCGGTGTACTGGTTGATCGACTCGACGTAGTCGTTGATCTGGGTGACCTTGATCGAGATGCCGTATTTGTCGGCCCATTTCTTGACGATGCCGGACTCGGCCGCATACGGCCACGGCATCCAGCCGACATAGATCGTCCAGGCGATATTGAATTCCTTCTTCTTCTCAGCTGACGCGGGCGACAGCGATGCGGTCGCCAGCGTCGATGCAGCGAGCAGTGCAACAAACAGATTTCGCGCTTTTCCCATGTCCAGTCCCTCATCGGTTTTCTGACCGCGGACTGGCATGAAGAACCTCGTGCCTGCCAAGCGCGGCCACTGAGGTCTCCCGGGTTTTTATCCCGCCGTGCACCAGGGCTCTCCCCTGGCGGCTGCTCTCGGACCAGCATTCTCGATGGAGAACCGGAACCCTAGCTGCCAACTCTGATCAACAAGGGGAGCAATCCGCATGCCAGGAAAAATGCTTGCGATTCAACGGAACCGGCGGCACGCTGTGCTCAAAAATCAGGCACTCAGAATTCTTCTTGGGCGATGTGGCGCGTCAGCCGACGCCGGTCATGCAACGACAGCATGAACCGTCCGGTGCACGGGGGCGACATCATCAGGCAGGCACGTCAGTCGCAGTGACTTGGAGTCTCGTTGATATGATCAGGTCTTCCGGGATCGCATTGGCAACCATTCTGGCTCTCAGCCTCGCCGCCGATGCAGCCTTCGCGCAGAGCGCGCCCGCTCCCGATGCGCCGGCGCAACCTGCTCCCGCCGCAAGCCCCACGCCGACAGCCACTCCCGCACCAGCCGCCTCGGCCGAGAAACCCGGCGACGCCAAGCCGGCCAGCGAGGCGACCGCGCCGAAGAAGACGCGGACGAGGACCAGCACGCGCAAGGAAGTCGAGGACTCCCTGCGCAGCGGCACGGTGCCGTCACGCTATCGCAGCCGGGTGCCGAAGGAGTACCAGAAGTACATCCCGTTCCATCGCTGAGGTCTAGAGTGGCGGCGTCATTTTCACGATGATTCCGACGATCAGCATGAAGGCGAGACACAGCCCCGTCTCAAGGTCAGAATGAACAGACCAGAAGCCGCGCAGGCCGGCCACGGCCTTCTGTGGTGATTCGATTCGAATACGAGGTGCACGCATTTGTTCAACCTCTGATAAAAGGAAAAACAAACTACTACCCTGGAAAAATAATCCCGTCCAAGCCGCGCCTCAAGGCGAAAAATCAGCGCATGTCGGGGCAGCAATCAAAATCTACGCCCAACGCCCGACGCGATCTTGATTTGAGTCAATCCGCATCCACGTCGGAATAGCCGGCAGCGCGCCGCCCTCAAATACCCAGATAGCGGTGCTGCAGCTCCGGCTCGGCCATCAGTTGCTCCGACGTGCCGTGCCACACGGTGCGGCCACGCTCGATGATGTAGTGGCGGTCGCAGATGCGGGTCAGATGTCCGACATTCTTGTCGATCACCAGGATCGACTGCCCGCGCGATTTCAGCAGCGACAGGCAGTTCCAGATCTCCTCTCGGATCAACGGCGCCAGACCCTCGGTCGCCTCGTCGAGAATGAGGAGTTTCGGGTTGGTCATCAGGGCGCGGCCGATCGCCAGCATCTGCTGCTCGCCGCCGGAGAGCTGGTTGCCCATGTTGCTGCCGCGTTCGGCGAGCCGCGGAAACAGCGCGTGGATCTTGTCGAGCGTCCAGGGATCGGACGCGCCGAGCCGGTTGGTCGAGGCCGCCACGAGATTCTCGGTGACGGTCAGATTCGGAAAGATCTGCCGTCCCTCCGGCACCAGGCCGATGCCGAGCTGAGCGATCCTGTAGGACGGCAGCTTTCGTGTCTCCTGACCGCTGAAGCGGATCAGGCCGGCGCGCGCCTGGGTGAGACCCATGATCGAGCGGATCGTGGTGGTCTTGCCCATGCCGTTGCGGCCCATCAGCGAGACCATCTCGCCGGGACGGATCGCCAACGACAGGCCGAACAGGACCTGGCTCAGGCCGTAACAGGTCTCGATGCCGTCGACCTCGAGCAGCATGGCGCTTGTCCCCAGATCAACCATGGCCGACCACCACGTGCTGATCGCCGAGATAGGCGCGCTTGACCTCCTCGTTCTGCCGGATCTCGTCCGGCTTGCCCGAGGCGATGATGCGACCATAGACGAGGACCGAGATGCGGTCGGCGAGCGCGAACACCGCCTCCATGTCATGCTCGACCAGCACGATCGACACTTCCTTGCGCAGCTCGTTCAGCAGCTTCACCATGCGCTGCGACTCGGTCACCCCCAGGCCGGCCATCGGCTCGTCGAGCAGCAGGAGCTGCGGCTTGGTCGCGAGCGCGACCGCGAGCTCCAGCTCGCGCTGCTCGCCATGGCTTAGCTTCGACACCAGCACATCGGCGCGATGGCCGAGACCGACGCGCTCCAGCGCGGCGTGCGCGGCGGCACGCAGCGGCTTGTCCTTGCGCGCGGCGGCGAAGAAACGGAACGAGTGCTTGCCGTCATGGGCTTGCGCCGCAAGCGCGACATTGTCGGCTGCGGTGAAGTCCGTCAGCAGCGAGGTGATCTGGAACGAACGCGCCAGCCCCAGCGCGCTGCGCTTATAGGCGGGGAAATGCGAGATGTCGCGGCCCCCTAAGAAAATGCGACCCGCATGCGGCGCCAGGTGGCCGGTGAGCTGGCTGATCAGCGTGGTCTTGCCGGCGCCGTTCGGCCCGATGATGGCGTGGATCTCGCCCTTGGCAACGTCGAGACAGACGTGATCAGTCGCGACGATGCCGCCGAACCGGCGCACGAGATTGTCGACGCGAAGCAGAGGTTCAGCCACGGTTCAACCTCCCGAGCATGCCCATGATGCCGCCGCGGCCGAACAGCACGATCAGGAGCAGCAGCGGCCCCATGATCAGCGCCCAATATTCGGTGATCTGCGACAGCACCTCTTCCAGCACCAGGAACACCACCGAGCCGACGACTGGCCCCATCAGGGTGCCCATGCCGCCGAGGATGACCATCACCATGAGGTCGCCGGAGCGGGTCCAGTACATCACGGCAGGGCTGACGAAATCGGTGTTGTTGGCGAGCAGCGCGCCGGACAGCCCGCACAGCATGCCGGCGATGACGAAGCAGGCCAGCTTGTAGCGCTTCGACGGGAAGCCGATCGCCTGCATGCGCTGCTCGTTGGAACGCAGGCCCTGCAGCACGAGACCAAAGCGCGAATTGACGATGCGCCAGACCAGCACGACGACGGCGAGCAGGCAGAACAGGCAGAGATAATAGAACTGCACGCGGTTGCCGAGATTGATGAGGCCACCGAAATCGCTGCGCTTGTAGACGGTGAGCCCGTCATCCCCGCCGTAACGGGCGAGGCCGGACGCGACGTAGTAGGCCATCTGCGCAAAGGCCAGCGTGATCATGATGAAATACACGCCGCGGGTACGCAAGGAGAGCGCACCGATGACCAGCGCATAGAGCGCAGAAACCGCGATGGCGACCGCGAACTGGGCATAGCCGGAGCCGATGCCCTCCTGCGCCAGGATGCCGACGGCGTAGCCGCCGATGCCGAGATAGGCGGCATGGCCGAAGCTCATCATGCCGCCATAGCCCATGATCAGGTTGAGGCTGACGGCCGCCAGCGCCAGGATCACGATGCGGGTGAACAGCGTGAGGATGAAGATGTTGCCGGAGAGGTTCGAATAGACCGGCAGCAGCACCAGGCCGGCCACGACGATGACGGCCACGATGGTCGAAACGTTGAGCGAGGATTTCATCTGCGGTTGGCCGGAAACAGACCTTCAGGCCGCGCCACCAGCACGATCGCCATCAGGAGGTAGATCAGCATCGACGACATCGCCGGCGCCGCAGTGGAGGCCGCGGCCGAGTTCAGGACCTGGCGCAGCAGATTGGGCAGAAAGGCGCGGCCCATGGTATCGATCAGGCCGATCATGATCGCCGCGATGAAGGCGCCGCGGATCGAGCCGATGCCGCCGATCACGATCACCACGAAGGCGAGAATCAGGATGTTCTCGCCCATGCCGATCTGCACCGTGAGGATCGGCGCCTGCATGAGCCCGGCGAGGCCGGCGAGCGCGGCGCCGAGGCCGAACACCAACGTGTAGAGCAGCTTGATGTTGATGCCGAGCGCGCCGATCATCTCGCGGTTGGAGGCGCCTGCGCGGATCAGCATGCCGATCCGCGTCCTCATCACGCCGAGATAGAGCAGAAGCGCCACCAGCAACGCCACGACGATGATCGCAAGCCGATAGGCCGGATATTGGATGCCGGGCAGGATCGTGACCGGGAAGGCGAGCCAGGACGGCAGCGGCAGCGCCAGTCCCGCCGGGCCCCAGATCAGCCGGACGGCCTCGTTGAAGAACAGGATCAGGCCGAACGTCGCGAGCACGTGGTCGAGATGGTCGCGCCCATAGAGATGGCGTAGTGCCGTGAATTCGAGCACGATGCCGAGCAGAAGCGTGGCACCGAGCGCCATGACCGCGCCGAGCACGAAGCTGCCGGTCCAGGCCACGAAGGTCGCCGCGAAATAGGCGCCCATCATGTAGAGCGAGCCGTGGGCGAGGTTGACGAGGTCCATGATGCCGAACACCAGCGTCAGGCCGGCGGCCAGCAGGAACAGCAGCAGTCCGAACTGCAGCCCGTTCAGGAATTGTTCGACGACGAGAAGCATGCCCCTCACTTCACGCTCAAAAAGACGGCGGCAGAACCCGTTCCAGGCGCTGCCGCCATGTCCGTCCCGATCTTAGGCCGGAGATGTTTTAAGCTTCAAGCAAATTCCAGGCCTGTTTCGTCCCTGGCTCGGAATTCTTTCCGCTCACTTCATCGGGCACTTGTCGTGGAAGCGGTCCTGGTCGTTCTCGACGATGGTGGCGACCATCTTCAGCGACAGCTGGCCGTCGGCGTCCTTGACCACGTCCTGCAGGTAGAAGTTCTGGATCGGGATGTGGTTGTTGCCGAACTTGAAGGAGCCGCGCAGCGACTTGAAGTTGGCCTTCTCCATCTCGGCCTTCATCGCGTCCTTCTTGGACGTGTCGCCCTTGACCGCAACCACGGCGCTGTTGATCAGCTGCGCCGCATCATAGGCCTGGGCGCCGTAATAGGTCGGACGCAGGCCGGTGTATTTCTTGCGGTAGTCGGCGACGAACTTCTTGTTCTGCTCGTTCGGCAGGTCGTTGACCCATTCCTGGGCGCCGGGCACGCCGATCGCATTGTCCTTCTGCAGCGGCAGCGACAATTCGTCGACGGTGAAGGCGGTGTAGAGCGGCATCTTCTCCTTGAGGCCGGCCTGCGAATATTGATTGAGGAATTGCACGCCGGCAGCGCCGGGATAGAACACGAAGATGGATTCGGCGCCCGAGGCGCGCGCCTTGGAGAGCTCGGCGGAAAAGTCGAGCTGGCTCGGCCACACCGTGTATTCCTCACCGACGACCTGGCCCTTGAAGGTGCTCTTCACGCCCGCCAGCATGTCCTTGCCGGCCGCATAGTTCGGGCCGATCAGAAACACCGACTTGACGCCCTTCTGGTTCATGTAGAGGCCCATCGCGGCGGGCGTCTGGTCGTTCTGCCAGGAGGTCGAGAACACGTAAGGCGAGCACAATTCACCGGCGAGCTGCGACGGGCCGGCATTGGCCGAGATCAGAAAGGTCTGGGAATCCACCGCGGTCTTCAGCGACGCCAGCAGCACGTTCGACCAGATGTAGCCGACGATGAAGTCGACCTTGTCGGACTGCACCAGCTTCTCGGTCTTCTGCTTGCCGACGTCAGGCTTCTGCTGGTCGTCCTCGTAGATCACCTCGACCGGTTTGCCGTCGATCTTGCGGCCGAGATGGTCGAGCGCGAGCTCGAACGAATTTCGCATGTCGTTGCCGATCACGGCGGTCGGACCGCTGAACGTCGAGACGAAGCCGATCTTGATGGTGTCGCCGGCGAAGGCCGTGCTCGAAAACAGCAGCGCCGCGGCGCCTGCCAGCCAGAACCTCTTCATGGTCTTCCCTCCCCTCAAGCAAATCGTTCTTATCGTTGTTTCGTCGCCGGCACGCAGTAGCACGACCAGCGGCGGCGTTTCGCCGCAGCATCCGTCGCGCGGTGCTCATCCTGCGCGCCGTCGATCTATGCACCATAATTCCCGGAAACGGACAAAGGCAAGAACTATAGTGCCTGTTAAGGATACCGCAGCACAGCAGAACCGGCCGCGTCAGCCTGACACGGCCGGCTGCGATACTCTCGGTATCACTCGCAACGAGCGTCACTTCACCAGCGCGCAACCACCGTCCGCAATCGGCCGGAACGCCTGCTCGGCCGGAATCGTCGAGACCAGACGATAGTAGTCGTAAGGATATTTCGACTCCTCCGGCTTCTTGACCTCGAACAGATACATCGGGTGGATCACGCGGCCGTCGGCCCGGATCGTCACATCGCCGAACAGCTTGTCCTTGCCCTTCACCGTCTTCATCTGCGGCACGACGTCCTTGGCATCGTCACTGCCGGTGGCCGCAACCGCATTGAGATAGGCAAGCGTCGAGGCGTAGACGCCGGCCTGGTTGCCGCTCGGCATCTTGCCGTTCATGCCGGGGCGCGCCGCGAAACGCTTGGCGAAAGCGCGGGTGTCGTCGTCCATGTCCCAGTAGAAGGCCTCGAGCAGTTGCAGGCCCTGCGCCGCCTTCAGGCCCATGCCATGGATGTCGTTGATGAACAGCAGGAACGCGACCAGCGACTGGCCGCCCTGCTGAATGCCGAACTCGGACGCCTGCTTGACCGCATTGATGGTGTCGCCGCCGGCATTCGCCAGCCCGATCACCTTGGCCTTCGAGCCCTGCGCCTGCAGCAGGAACGAGGCGAAGTCCGTCGTGCCGAGCGGATGCTTGGCCGAGCCGAGCACCTTGCCGCCGTGCTTCTCGATGTAGTTGGTGGCCTCCGCCTCGATGCCCTGGCCGAGCGCGTAGTTGACCGTGATGAAGTACCAGTCCTTGCCACCGCGGCCCATCATCGCGGCTGCCGTGGTGTTGCCGGTCGCCCAGGCGTCGTTGACCCACTGGATCGTATTGGGCGAGCACGCCTTGCCGGTCAGATCGGAGCTGGCGGTGGACGAGGCTAGGAACGTCATGCGGCTTTTGCGCAGCAGCTCGTTGACGGTGAGGCCCACGGCCGAGTTCGGCACGTCGACGACGGCATCGACCTTGTCGACATCGAGCCATTTGCGCGTGATCGCCGAGCCGACATCGGCCTTGTTCTGGTGATCGGCATAGACGATCTCGACCTTGATGCCTTTACCGCCACCGTTGAAATCCTCCGCCGCCATGCGCGCGGCCTCGACCGAGCCCATGCCGTTGGTGTCCTGGAAGATGCCGGAAATATCGTTGAGCACGCCGACGCGTACGACATTGTCCGAGATCTCGCCGGCCCGCGCCGCGCCTGCAAGGCAGAATATTGCGACCAGCGCCAGCGCGCACGAATTCAGCTGCTTCATGATGTCCTTCCCCGTGTGTTGCTTGTTTGATTGTTGTCGTTGCGACTGGAGATCGTCTCCAGTTGCGAAATCAGCTCTGCCGATCCGGAATGCGCACCACCAGTCCGGCCAGCGCCGGCTGCACCTTGATCTGGCAGGACAGCCGGCTGTTCGGCCTTCGCTCGGCGGCGGTGCCGTCCAGCAGCGCATCCTCATCGTCGGACACGGGATCGAGCTTGCCGGTCCAGGCGCCGTCGACATAGACGTGGCAGGTGGCGCAGACGGCGTTGCCGCCGCATTCGGCGACGATGCCGTCGATGCCGTGGGTCAGCGCCGCCAGCATGACGCTGGCGCCGTCCTCGGCCTCCACGCTTTCGCTGCGGTTGTCGGGATGGATGAAGGTGATCGTGGTCATGGTACAGCTCAGGCTGGAGTAAAGGTGACCGGCAGGCTCTCCAGCCCGCGCAGCGTGTTGTTGTAGCGGCGCTTCGGCTCGCCGCTCATCGTGATGCTCCCGACCTTGCGTGCGAGCGCCGTCAGCACCGCCTCGCCTTCGAGCCGCGCGACGAGCTGGCCGACGCACATGTGGATGCCCGAGCCGAAGCCGACATGGCCGGAGACTTTTCGGGTGACGTCGTAGGCGTCGGGCTGCTCCCAGCGGCGCGGGTCGCGATTGGCGCTACCTAAGAACATCAGCACCTTCTCGCCTTCGGGAATCGTGACGCCGCCGAGTTCGACGTCACGCGTGGTGGTGCGGAAGAAGGTCTGCACCGGGCTTTCGAACCGCACGGCCTCCTCGAACGCGTTGCGCGCCAGCGACGGATCGGCGCGCAGCCGCGCCCATTGATCGGGGAAGCGCGCCAGGCAATACACCGCGGCGCCGATGCCATAGACGGTGGTGTCGAGGCCGGCCGACAGCAGCGAGCGCACCAGCAACGGCGCCTCAGCCGGCGTGATCTCGCCGCTGTCGCTGAAGGCATGGATGCAGGAACCGAAGCCGCCGGGCGCGAGATTGTCGCGCTGGCACTGCTCCGTGACATAGGCCTGGTGCGGCGCCGAGCGCTCGATCGCCTGCTGGCGCAGCTCATTCGGCGGACCGAACGCGTTGAACACCAGGCTCGCATAGGGAATGAGATGCTCGCGCCCCTCCGGCTTCAGCCCGAGCGCATCGGGAAACACCGACAGCGGATAGGCCTCGGCGAGATCGGGGATCGCGTCGAACGAGCCACGGCCTACGAGCTCGTCGACCTTGGCCTCGGCCGCGGCCATGAAGCCGTCGCGCAGCCGCTTCATGACAGCCGGCGACAGCACCTTGCTCAGCACGGCGCGGGTGCGCGTATGCGCCGACGGATCCGCCTCGAGGATCAGGCTCGGCGGCCGCCACGGCTTCTCCTTGGCGAAGTCGCTCAAGCCCACGCCGCGGCTGGAGCAGAACGTCTGGGGATCGTTGAGAACGGCATAGACCTCGGCGTAGCGGGCGACGCCGTAGACGTTCCACGCGTCCAGATGGACGACGGGGCCGGCCTCGCGCATCTCCTGATGCGCGGGATAGGGATCGTCGAAGAATTCATACGAGAAAGGGTCGATGGCGAGGTGCGGGATGGCCGGCGCCACGCCGGCAGCAGGGGAAAGACCTGTTGGGTTCATGCGGAGCTCCCGAAGTTTGGCCTTGTCATGCGGCTTTTCGTATCCGTATGAGTGGCGATGCATGGACGTTGGGGATCATGAGCGAGAAATCCGGGACGCCGCGCAAGGCGCAGCCGCGCGAAGCTGAGGGGCAAGGCCTCACGCTCGATCTCGACCGCTATGTGCCGGCCTTCATCACCTTCATCGCCAACAAGCTGTCGAACAGCGCCACCGCGTTCTATCAGCGCAATTTCGGCGTCAACGTCACCGAATGGCGTATCATGTCGCTGCTGGCGATCGAGCCGGGCATCCCGGCCTCGCGCATCTGCAGCGTGATCGGCTTCGACAAGGGGCCGGTCAGCCGTACGCTGGCGCTGATGAAGGGCCGCGGCCTGATCGCGATCCGCAACGATCCGGAGGACGGCCGCAGCCATTCGATCTCGCTGACCGCCAAGGGCCGCGCGACGCACGACAAGGTCATCATCGCCGCGCTGGAACGCGAGCGGCGTCTGCTCGCCTGTCTCGACAAGGATGAGCGGGAAGTCCTGATCACGCTGCTGCGCCGAATCCACGACAATCTCGACGCCGTCACGGGCGCGAGCTGAGCCACTCAGGCAGGAGCCGCCAAACGGCTGACCCGTTCGCTGCGGCAATCTGTTGGCGCGCGCGCAAGCGGCCGCGCCTGCGGCGAGCAGGCTGCGCATGACGTTCCCGTCCCTTCTTCGAGACGCGGATCATCCCGCGCCTCCATTGCTGATCGGGTCGATCGTTCCACATATTAGTTGCTTTAGCAACGATATATTTTCGGCCGCATGAGATCCCGCAGCGCGAAAGCGCCGTCGCACTCGATCCTTCAAATTCTAGCTATCGGCGAAGGCGCGCGGCAATTTCGCCCTGATATGCCGTGTCGGCCGCGCTCCCGATTGCGGCGCGGCCTGCGGGGAGAGGCGGATGTTGGGGTTCATTTTCGGTTTCAATGCGCGTCTCGGCCGTCTGCAATATTTTCTCGCCTCGCTCGGTCTTGCGCTGGTTTCGGTGGTCCTAATCGTGGTCGTGGCCGTCGGTCTTGCCGCCCTCGCCCCTCAGAAGTCGGAGCTGACGGTGAGCTTGCCGATCGTGGTGCTGATCGGCCTGTGCCTGGTGGCGAACCTGATGCTGCAGGCGATGCGCTTTCGCGACATCGGCTGGGACCCGGTCTGTGTGATCCCGGCCTGGATCGCCGTCATGGTGCTGGACTACGTGATCGCCGGCCGGTTTCCCGAATACGCGGCGACATCATCGCACCACGGCACGTGGGTTGGCGCCCTGGTCAATCTCGGCCTGAGCGTTGCGCTGCTGTTCTTCCCCAGCGGGGCTGACGACCCGCCATCGTCGGGAGCTACCGTGGGTCGCCCGCCGTCCGCATCGTTCCGGACGGCCCGTGGCGCCGGCTCGGCCACCGAGGCACGACTTGCGCGCATCACCGGCGGGGAGGCCGAGCGGCGCGGGTACTAGGCGGCGGCGCCCAGCCTGCTCACAAATTAGGCAAATCGCCTTCGGCAACCACATCCGAATGCCCGGCGGCCTGCCGGACGGCGCACCAACCCACTGACTTTCAAGATTTTTCCTTATCAGGCCCGCATCCCCGCCGTGTACACAATGGCACATGGCTTGCTACGTTCGCAGCCGGATTGGCGAAGCGGAGCGCAAGGAAATGGCAGGCCAGAGTTTGGGCTCGGACGAGACGCGGAGCGCCGCGTGACCGAGACCATTGCCGAGATCGTCGCCGCCCATCGCGCCGGCCTGACGACGCCAAAGGACACGCTCGCGCGCACGTTCGCCCGCATCCGCGCGCACAACGACCCCGCCATCTTCATCAGCCTGCGCGGCGAGAAGGACGCGCTCGCGGAGGCCGAAACCCTCGCCGAGAAGGACAGATCACTGCCGCTCTACGGCGTGCCCGTCGCGGTCAAGGACAACATCGACGTTGCAGGCCTGCCGACAACAGCGGCGTGCCCGGCTTTTGCCTATACGCCCGCACGCGATTCCACGGCGGCGGCGCGGCTGCGCGCCGCCGGCGCCATCATCATCGGCAAGACCAATCTCGACCAGTTCGCCACCGGCCTCGTCGGGGTGCGGTCGCCCTACGGCATCCCGAGAAATCCCGTTCACGCCGATCTCGTACCGGGTGGATCGAGCTCCGGCTCGGCGGTCGCCGTCTCAGCCGGTCTCGTGCCGCTGTCGCTCGGAACGGATACGGCAGGCTCCGGCCGTGTGCCGGCGATGCTCAACAACATCGTCGGCCTGAAGCCGAGCCTCGGCATGATCTCGACGTCGGGGCTGGTGCCGGCCTGCCGCACGCTCGACTGCATTTCGGTGTTCTCGCTGACGGTCGACGACGCCGTCGCGGCGCTCTCGGTGCTGGCGGCGCCGGATCCGCTCGATCCGTTCTCGCGCGACCGGCCGCTTGCGGCCGTGACGGCATTTCCCGAGGGCGTGAAGCTCGGCATTCCCCGCCCCGGGCAATTGATCTTCTTCGGCGACAAGGCAGCGGACGCCGCCTATGGCGCTGCGGCCGCGCGCTTCGTCAAGCTCGGCGCCGAGCTGGTCGAGTTCGACCTCGAGCCGTTCTACGAGACCGCGCGGCTGCTCTATGAAGGCCCCTGGGTCGCCGAGCGCTATCTCGTGATCCGCGATCTCCTCGCCTCCGATCCCGATGCGATCCACCCCGTGACGCGCGAGATCACCATCGGCGGCGCGCGCGGCAGCGCGGCCGAGACCTTTGCTGCGCTGTACCGCCTGCAGGCGCTGCGCAAGGTGGCCGAGCACACCTTCGCCGATGTCGACGCGCTGGTGCTGCCGACGGCGCCGACCGCCTACACCACCGCGGACGTGCTCGCCAACCCGATCGAGCTCAACAGCCGGCTCGGCACCTACACCAACTTCGTCAACCTGCTCGATCTCTGCGGGCTTGCCGTGCCGGCTGCGATGCGCAGCGACGGCGTCCCGTTCGGCATCACCCTGCTTGCGCCAGCCGGCCGCGATGCGGCGCTCGCCAGTCTCGGGCGCGCCTTCCATGCCGACACGGCGCTGCCGGTCGGCGCCAAGGCGACACCGCAGCCGCCGCTCGCAGCACCGTCGTCAGCGCTGCATGGCGACGAGATCGCCATCATCGTGGTCGGCGCGCATCTCTCCGGCATGGCTTTGAACCACGAACTAACGAGCCTCGGCGGCCGGCTGCTGGAAGCGACCAACACCGCGCCCGACTACAAGCTCTATGCACTGTCGACCACGCCACCCAAGCCCGGCATGTTGCGGATCGAAGACGGCAAGGGCACCGCGATGGAGGTCGAACTCTGGGCGCTGTCGGCGGCGAGCTTCGGCAAGTTCGTCGATCTGATTCCGCCGCCGCTGTCGGTCGGCACCATCCGCTTGGCGGACGGCCGCAGCGCCAAGGGCTTCCTCGTCGAGCCGGCCGCGCTCGATGGCGCCCGCGACATCTCGGAGTTCGGCGGCTGGCGAGCGTATATGGCGCAGAAGGGCTGATCTATTTCGCGCGTCATGATTGCGTGCGCTGCCGTAGGGTAGGCAAAGGCGCGCCCGTACTGTCCCAACGAGCGAGATCGCGGTGGCGCCGTGCCCACCGTTTCGCCGCGGAGTCCGTGGCCCGACGGTGGGCACGCTGCCGCCTGACGGCGACTGCTTTGCCCACCCTACCGCTCGAACGAAGAGCTACACCGACACCGCGTAGATCTCGTATTCGCCGCGCACCAGCTCGATGTGGGCTTTCATGGCACTCGCCGCGCCGGCCTTGTCGCCGCGCAGGATGGCGACGACGACGCGGTCGTGCTCGGCATGCGACTTGGCGAGGCGGCCGAGATTGCGGAACTGTGCGCGGCGGAACGGCTGCACACGCACCCGCGTCGCCAAGGTGATCTCGGCGATGTAGGCATTGTGCGCGCCGGCATAGATCGCGTTGTGGAAGCGCTCGTTGACCTCGTGGAAGCGCTCGGGATTGCCGGCGTGGCTGAGATTGCGCAGCTCCTCGTGGATGGCTTCCAGCCGCTGCCGCTCGACCGGCGTCATGCGCTGCGCCGCGAGACCGGCGCACAGGCCCTCGAGCTCGGCCATCGCCTCGAACATGCCGGTGAGACGGTCGGCCGACGGTCGCGCCACGACAGCGCCGCGATGTGCACGCGCCTCGATCAGCCCGGAAGTCGCCAATTGACGCAGCGCTTCGCGCACCGGCGTGCGCGAGACGTTGAAGCGCTTGGCGATCTCGGTCTCGTCCAGCGGCGCCCCCGGCGCCAGCGCGCCGCGCACGATCTCATCGGCGAGTTGCAGGCGCAACTCCTCGGCGCGGGTGATCTTCGCAACCGCAGGCGGCGCGCGGTCGATGCGCTTGATCTCGGAGTCGCGGGCGGGCCGCTGCCGCGTTCGCGGCGGAAGATCGTCCAGGCTCATCCTCAGCCGCCTTTTGCTTCATCGATGATGCTGACATGGGCAGCGACGATTCTCCAGCCTTCCGGAAACCGGATCCAGGTCTGCATCTGGCGTCCGACCTTGCCGGGCGCGGTGTCGCGATAGAACAGCGTCGAGGCGACCGCGGCGTCACGGCCGTAAGCGGTGATCACGGTGCGCGCGGTCCGCCGCATCAGCCCGGCCGGCGAACGCGCGGCGCGAAATGCCGCGATCTCGCCGTAGCCATAGAGGTTCTCGCCGATGCCGTAGCGCAGCGTGCGGCAGTCCTGCTTGAAAAGCTCGTCGAGCACGGCGACGTCGTTGCTGATCAGCGCCTGTTCATAACGCTGGAACTGCGCGGTGACTTCCGCGACGACGTCAGGCAGATCGACTTCCATTCTCCAGAACTCCTCGCGGGGCCGGCGCAGCGGCGACGCCAAGCTGTTGCAAGGCGTGGGCCACACGCAATGCGACATGTTCGCACCACGGCGCCGCGATGATCTGCACGCCGATGGGCATCGGCTCGAGCGGAATCGGAACGGCGACGACGGGAAGCCCTATGAACGAGATCGGCTGGGTATGAATGCCGATATTGGCGCGCACCGGCAGCTCGACGCCGTCGAGCACGAAGGTCGTCTGCCCGAGCTTGGGTGCAACGCAGGGCGTTGCCGGCGCGATCAGCACGTCGACGGACTTGAACAGCTCCAGCACCCGGGCGCGGTACCAGCGGCGAAACTTCTGCGCGCGGTCGACCATCGGCGCCGGAATCATCGCACCCGCAATCAGGCGGTCGCGCACCGCCGGATCGAAATCACCCGGGCGCGTGCGCAGCCGGTCGAGATGCAGCGAGGCGCCCTCGGTGGTGCTGATGACGTAAGCCGCGGCGCGGGCGCGCGCCGCTTCGGGCACCTCGATCACCTCGGTGACCTTCAGCGCGGCCGCGACACGAGCGACCGCTTCGGCGGCTTCGGGAAACAGATTCTTCTGGAAGTGCCCTCCGGCAAGGGCGATGCGCAGATCGCCGATGGCTTGCGAGAACCGACCGGAGACCGGCTCCGGTGCCCGCGTGGTGCACGCGGCGTCGTCCGGATCGGGCCCCTGCATGGCGTCATAGGCGAGCGCGAGATCCTCGACTGAGCGCGAGAACGGACCGAGATGATCCAGACTCATGACGAACGGAAACGAGCGCGCACGCGACAGCCGGCCATAGGTCGGCTTGAGACCGAAGATGCCGCAGAACGAGGACGGCACGCGGATCGAGCCGTTGGTGTCGGAGCCCAGCGCGATCGGCACCAGGCCGCCGCCGACGGCGCTGCCCGAGCCGCCCGACGAGCCGCCGCTCATCCGCGTCGGATCATGCGGATTGCGCGACGGGCCGTCGTGCACGTTCTCGCCGGTGAAGTCGTAGGCGTATTCGCCCATGTTGAGCGCACCGATCAACACCGCGCCGGCGGCTTCCATCCGCGCGATCAGCGTCGAGTCCCGCGTCGCCGCCGGGCGATCGCGGTTGATCCTGGAGCCGGCCCGGGTCGGCAGCCCCGTGACGTCGAACAGGTTCTTCACCGCAAACGGCACGCCGGCGAGCGGGCCGACGGGCTTGCCCGCAGCGATGGCCGCATCCACGGCGCACGCCCTCGCTCGCGCACGCTCGGCGGTGATGTCCGTAAAGGAATTCAGCACACCATCGCGCGCCGCAATCCGCGCCAGCGCAGCGTCGGTGGCCTCGACGGCGGAGAGCTTGCGGGTGGCGACTGCGGCCGCAATCGCGCGCGCGGTCATGTCGGCAGGATCAAGCGGTGAAGACACTGGCAGGCTCGGCTTCGTCAGGCAGGGAGAATTCGTCGACCAGCTTCGCCATCTTCAGCGAGACCTCGAGATTGGCGCGAATCGGCGGGCGCCACGCGTCCTCGATCGGCAGAGCCAATGCATGCCCGACCGCGTCGATGTAATCGTCCAATGGCTCCGCCATCAGCTTTTCTCCTCAAGCTTTCACGCTCAATGCGCCGGCAATGGCGGGTGCGGAATCGCCGTCAGCAACTCCCGCGTATAGTCATCCTGCGGATGACCTAGCACACGTTCGGAGGTGCCCTCCTCGACGATTCGGCCCGACCGCATCACGATCACACGATCGCACAACAGCCGCACCACATTCAAATCATGGGAGACGAACAGATAGCTCATACCTAATTGCTGCTTGAGGTCCTGCAGCAGATTGAGCACGACCGCCTGCACGGAGACGTCGAGCGCCGCCGTGGGCTCGTCGAGGATGACGAGCTTCGGGTGCAGTGCGATGGCGCGGGCGATGCCGACGCGCGCCTTCTGGCCGCCCGACAATTGGTGCGGAAAGCGGTCGAGCAGATCGAGCGGCAGGCCGACCATGGTGGCGAGCTCCTCGCAGCGCGCACGAAGCGCGTCGCGGCCCTTGATGTCGCCGAGCTGCAGGATCGGATCGGCGATGGCACGCGCCGCGGTGAAGCGCGGATTGAGGCTGTCGGTCGGATCCTGGAACACCATCTGGATGCGGCTGCGCAGCGGAAGCCGGGCAAAGGCCTGCGGCAGGATGTTGCCGATCTCCTCGCCATCGAAGCTGATGCGGCCCGAGCTCTGGTCGAGCAGCCGCATCACCATCATCGACGTCGTCGACTTGCCACAGCCGGATTCGCCGACCAGGCCGACGCTCTCGCCATGACCGACCGTGAAGCTGATGCCGTCGACGGCGCGGAACATCTCCGGCTCGACCGCCGGCTTGCGGCCGAACAGCTTTGACAATGTCGCCGAGGCGCCCTGGCGGGGATACTCCTTGACCAGTTTGTCGATGAGGAGAAGCGGGCGCAGGCTCGTCGCGCTCCGCTCGTCCTCCGCACTCCGCTCGTCACCCCCGGGCTTGACCCGGGGGGCCATCTCCTTCGAAGAGTCTTGCGCGGAAGGATGGATCGCCGGGTCAAGCCCGGCGATGACGGAGTGAGATTGCGGAGAAGACGTAGCCTCCTCCTCCGGCAGCAATTCGCGCAGGGACACGCCGAGCCGCGGCGTCGCGCGCATCAGCTTGCGCGTGTAGGGATGCTGCGGGTTGGCGAAGATGTCGGCGGCCCTGGCGGTCTCGACCACCCGGCCCTTCTCCATCACCACGACGCGATCGCAATAGGCAGCGGCGAGACCCAGATCGTGCGTGATCAGGATCGTCGACATGCCGCGGCTCCTGGTCAGCTCGACCACGAGATCCATCACCGCCTTCTGCGTGGTGACGTCGAGGCCGGTGGTCGGCTCGTCCGCGATCAGCAGCTGCGGGTTGCAGGCCAGCGCCAGCGCGATGACGACGCGCTGGCACATGCCGCCGGACAATTCGAACGGATAGGCGTGGTAGCGCTCGCGCGGGCGGGCGATCTTGACCTGCTCGAGCGCTGCGATCGCCTTTTCGGCGCGATCAGTCGCGGCCGCCTGGGCGTGCTGCCTCAGCACGTCCTCGATCTGCTGGCCCACTTTCCGGATCGGATTGAGGGCCGCGCGGGGGTTCTGGAAGATCATCGAGATCTCGCGGCCGCGCAGATCGCGCATCGCGCTTTCCTCGGCCGCCTTGACGTCGATCCCCGAGAACATCACCGAGCCCTCGGCAATGCGTCCCGCGCGGTCGAGGATGCGCATCACGGCATAGGAGGTCACCGACTTCCCCGAGCCGGATTCGCCGACGATCGCGAGCGTCTCGCCCTTGGCGACGGAGATATCGACATGCTGCACGGCCTTGACGATGCCACGCCGGGTGGAGAATTCGACCGTGAGATCGCGAACGTCGAGCAGCGGCTGGGCGGTCATCCATGGCTCCGCTTGTTACGACCGTCATGCGCGGGCTTGACCCGCGCGTCCATCAAGCCAGGGAAGGCCTGTTCCAAGGGATGGATTGCCGGGTCAAGCCCGGCAATGACGGAGTGTTGCTGTGGCGCACCCATCAACTACGTCCTGCGCTGCGGGTCGACGATGTCGCGCAGGCCATCGCCGAGCAGGTTGAAGCAGAATACCGCGATCATCAGCGCAAGGCCCGGAAACAGCGCGATCCACCATTCGCCCGACACCATGAAGGAGGCGCCCTCGGCGACCATGATGCCCCATTCCGCCGTCGGCGGCCGCACGCCGAGGCCGATGAACGACAGGCCTGCGGCATTGAGGATCGCGTAGCCCATCGTCAGCGACATCTGCACGATCATGATCGGCATGATGTTGGGCAGGATGTGGCCGAGCAGAATGCGCAGCTCGCTGTTGCCCGACAGCCGCGCCGCCTGAACGAAGCCGGCGTTGCGGCGGACATTGGCCTCGGCGCGCGCGACCCGCGCGTAAAGCGGGAAGTTCACGATGGCCGTGGCGATGATGATGTTCTGCACGGTGTTGCCGAGCGCGGCGACGATGCCCATCGCCAGCACGAACAGCGGGAACGCCATGATCGTATCGGCGATGCGTCCGACGATGCGGTCGGTCCAGCCGCCGAAGAAACCGGCGGCGACGCCGGCAAGTCCGCCCATGAAGAACACCAGCGCCACCGAGGCGACCGCGATGAAGGTGTCGAGCCGGGTCGCGACGACGACGCGGCTGAAGATGTCGCGGCCGAGCTGATCGGTGCCGAACCAGTGCGCCGCCGACGGCGGCTTCAGCGCCGACGCCGTGTCGCTCGCGAGCGGATCATACGGGACGATCCACGGACCGAAGACCGCGGCGAACAGGATCACGACCAGGAGGCCGAAGGCGAAGCCCGTGACCTTGTTCTCGGCCAGCACATAGCGCGTGTGCCCGATCAGGGCTGACAGTCCCGACATTCGCGAGGGAACGGTGGCAGGCTCAATGGTCGGCGCGACGGAGCTCATCCTTCCAGCCTCACACGGGGATCGATGACGCCATAGAGAATGTCGATGACGAGATTCAGGACGACGTACATCACAGCCATCGTCAGCACGAAGCCCTGCACCGGCGCGAAGTCCGAGGCGATCAGTGCCTCGACCGCGTAGGAGCCGATGCCGGGCCAGGCAAATACCTTCTCCACCAGCACATTGGCGCCGAGCAGGAAGGAGAACACCATCGACAGCGTCGTGATGACCGGCAGCATGGCGTTACGGAACGCATAGGTCACGGTGACCGTCGCGGGCGATAGGCCCGAGGCGCGCGCCGTGCGCACGAATTCCGACGACAGCACCGACAGCATCGAGGCGCGCGTCATGCGCGCGATCGGCGCCAGCGAGAAGATCGCGAGCGTGGCGGCGGGCAGGATCAGCTGACTCAGCGCCGAGCGAAACGCCTCACCGTCACGCGCGATCAGCGTATCGATGAGGTAGAAGCCGGTCACGGGGTCCGGCGCGCTATAAAACACGTCGAGCCGGCCGAGCGGCGCCGGTGACCAGCCGAGCCGGAAGTAGAACACATAGACCAGCACCAGCCCGGTGAAGAACACCGGCAGCGAGACGCCCGCGGTCGTGACGATACGGCAGGTATGGTCGATCCACGACCCCGGCCGCGTCGCCGCGAGCACGCCGAGCGGCAGCGCAATCGCGACGGATACCAACAGACCGAGCAAGGTCAGCTCGGCCGAGGCCGGCAGTCGGTTGCGAATCTCGCTGGCGACCGGCTGGCCTGTGGTCAGCGAACTGCCGAGATCGCCATGGGCGAGATCGACGGTGTAGCGGAAGAACTGCTCGACCAGCGGCTTATCGAAGCCGAGCTTCTTACGGATCTGCTCGACGGCCTCTTTGGTTGCCGCAGGGCCGGCGAAATACGCCGCGGGATCGCCGGGCAGCGCACGCGTGAGCAGGAAGGTGACGATCACGACGCCGATCAGGGAGGGAATCGCGAAGGCGAGGCGCTTGGCGATAAGGCTCAGCATGGGCAGCCCCCCGCCCGAATTGGCCCAGATCCCACAGCACGGCGCAGTCTGCTCCCTCCCCCCTTGTGGGGGAGGGCTGGGGTGGGGGGTGAGCCGAGACGGCAGTGGGTGCGGCTACCCCCCTCCCTGCCCCTCCCCCACAAGGGGGGAGGGAATGAGAGAGCTGGGCTCACACCACCAAGGTCACCCACGTCCTCACCCCTTCACCAGAGCCCGATAGTCGAGCCTGCGGTGGAACCAGTACTGATAGCCGGAGATGTTCTTCTGCATCGCGACGTTGACGAACGGCTGATATAGCGGAATGCGCGGCACCTCGGCGAAGGCGAGATCGACGAAGCCCTTCACGTCGGCGTCGTACGTGGCCTTGTCCCCAGTCGCGGCGGCGTCGCGCGCGCCGTTGATGAGCTTGTCCATCTCGGGCGACTTGTAGCTCATCGTGTTGAACACGGAATTGTTGCCGTGATAGCACCAGTAGAAAAAGTACTCGGGGTAATCGAGCCAACCGGAGAAGATGTTGGTGAAGAGCGGCATCTCCTTCTTGTTCAGCTCGGTGCGCCAGTTGGCGCCGGGCACCTTGTTGATGGTGGTCTTGATGCCGAGCTGGGCGAGGCTCTCCTGCACGAGCACGCACAGCGGCTCGTTGACCTGCGCGAAATTGAGGTCGAACGAGATCGTGGTCTCGAAGCCGTTGGGGTAGCCGGCTTCTGCCAGCAGCGCCTTGGCCTTCTCCATGTCGGTGACATACTTCGTCGGCTGCGGCCACGCCACCTCGGTCGCCTTGTCGGACGGCGCACCGAACATCGGATTGGCAAGGCCGAACATCACGGCGTCGATGATCTTCTGATAGGGCATCGCATAGGCGAGCGCCTGCCGAACCTTGGGATTGTCGAACGGCGGCTTGGTCACGTTCATGCCGACATACTGGATGCCGTTGGAGATCGGCAGCGAGATCACGGTGTGCTTGCCGTTCGACTTCATCTCCTGGAAGTCCTTGTTCGGCAGCTCATAGGAGATGTCGGCGTCACCACGCTCGAGCAGCGCGCGGCGGTTGCCGGCCTGCGGCACCATGCGCCAGATCACGCGCTTGATCTTCGGCAGCGGACCGCACACCCAGTCATCGTTGCGCTCCATGATCACTTCGGTACCGGCGGTCCACTTCGTCACCTTGTAGGCGCCGGAGCCCGCGGTCTGCTGCTTGGTATATTCGAGCCCCCATGGGTCTTTGTCGGTCGCGTTCTTCTTCACGAGCTCCGAGTTGACCACGCAGGGTACGATGACGGCGAGATCGGGGATCGTCAGCCGGTCCTTCTTCAGGAAGTCGACGCGCACGGTGTGGTCATCGACGATGACGAACTGCTCCGGCTTGGTCAGCGAGCCCGCGCTCATCTGGAAGGTCGGGAAGCCACCGACGCTGACGGCGCGATCGAGCGACCACTTCACGTCCTTGGCCGTGACCGGCGTGCCGTCGTGGAATTTGGCGTTCTTGCGCAGCTTGAAGGTCGCCGACATGTCGCCGATGGTCATGTCCTCGGCGAGCTCGGGCTTGAACTTGTCGCGGTCATAGTACGGCACCCCGCCGGGGCCGCTCTTCATCTCGTGGCTGATCAGGCGATCATAGCAGTTCCAGGACACCTCGTAGCCCGGTACGTTGGTGCCGACGCCGTGGATGTCGAGGTTGTTGGGACCGCCTTCGGACACGATCAGCAGCGTCTCGGACCGCGCATCGGCCTTGGCGGAAGACATGATGGCCGGCGCCATTGGCAGCGCGGCCCCCGCAGCCAGACCGGACACGGATTTCAGAAAATCGCGACGCTTCATCAAATGCTCCCGAGAATAACGACTGTCGGGAACAGTGATCGCAAGCTTCGTGCCAAGCCCGGCCGAAAGCTAAGCTATTGAAATATCGACGCGCCTTCACCGAGCGGCACAGCTCGATGCCCCCTATTGCATACAGAGCTGCATATTTGCTGCATTTATAATCACCTCAAATAGCCTGCGACAGATTTACGCAACGCCTGTTGGACCGCCGCCCGGTTGGGGATCACTCCGGCCAGATCAGCGCCTGCAGCTCGTCGAAGTCGCGGACCTTGGCCGGCCAATCCGGAATGCAGATGTGGCGAACGGGATCGCTCGCCTGGTGCAGCAGCATCAAGGCGAGCAGCCGTCGCTTCAGCTGCCAGTTGATGTCCTCCAGGGCAAATCCGTAACCATCGAACAAGGCACGCACGCGCCCGGGCTGACCCGCTGCCATGAACGCACTCGGCCCGAGCAGATCATATTCGCCAAGACCAGTCATGACGTCGCCGAAGTCGAACAGCCCGCTCAGCTGCCAGCCATCACCGCTGCGCGTGACGAGGAAATTCTCCGGAATGTATTCACCGGTCAGGATGACCGGCGGCGGATCCTTCGGCAGCAGTGCTGCGGCCTCGCGCAGGAGATCGTCCAGCCCGGCGAGCAGCGTCGGCGGCAAGCCGAACCTCTGATGGCGTGCATGACATCCGGCCATCTGCATCCTCAAAAAATCCGACCAGCGCGGACCGAGCGCGAGCAGCTCGCCAGGCGGGACCCGCTGCACGGCGGCGATCAGACGACCGACCTGCCTGAGCAAGAGCTGCTTGTCCTGCTCCTGTAGTTGCCGCCAGACATCCGAAGCAGGCATGCCGCCGAGCCTGGTCATGATCAGATAGCACCAGCCGTCGCGCTCCCCCTCATGGCGCAGGTCGGGGGTACGGACGTCGCCGACGCCACCGGCGAGCACGCGCAAGGCCGCCCGCTCGGACTGAAACTTGCCGCGATGAAACGGCGGGAAGATTTTCAGGATCAGTCCGTCGTTCAGCGCGAGAACCAGATTGGTGCCTGCCGCGAACGGCACCAGCCGCGCGTCGTCGTAGCCATGGCCGCGCGCAATATCGCGTGCAGCCGGCAGCCAGCGCGTCGCGTCGGCACGGAGGCGCCGGAGCTGCGCGCCATCGGCGACCGGTGGCAAAGCCATTTTCAGCGATCCGGGCTCGCGCGCTCGAACTGGCGCAGCAGACGGTTGCCGCGGTCGACGGCCGCATCGATCGCCGCCTGCGCCGGCTTGCGGCCGCTGAAGGCCTGCTCCATCTCGTCCTCGATGGCATCACGGATCAGCACGAACGAGCCCAGCCGCAGGCCGCGCGAATTCTCCGTGGGAGGATTGAGCGTCACCTGCTCGATCGAGATAGCAGCTCCCGGATTACGGTCGTAGAAGCCCTGCGCGCGCGTCAGATCGAATGCCGCCTGCGTAATCGGCAGATAGCCCGTATTCTGGTGCCAGGCGGCCTGAACGTCGGGCCGCGACAGATAGGCGAAGAACCTGGCGACGCCCTTGTACTCGGCCGCGGGACGGTCACGCAGCACCCACAGCGTCGCGCCGCCGATAATCGAATTCTGTGGCGCGCCCGCAACGTCAGGCCAGTACGGCATCATGCCGTAGCCGACCTCGAACTTCGAAGTCGCCTTGATGTCGGCGCGCGTCGCCGAGGAGCCGATGAAGATGCCGCACTCGCCCTTCTGGAAACGCGGCTCGGCTGCCTGGCCGCGGCCGCCATAGTCGAAGACCTTGCTCTTCTCCCATTCCGCAAGCTGGGCGATGTGCCGCGTGACCTGCGGATTGTTGAACGTCAGCACGGCGTCCAGTCCGGCAAAGCCGTTGGCGCGGGTGGCGATCGGCAGATTGTGGAAGGCCGAGAAATTCTCCACGTTGATCCAGGCCGGCCATGACGTCGTGAAGCCGCAGGCGACGCCGTTGTCGCGCAGCCGCCGGGCAGCCTTGCCGAGCTCGGGCCAGGTCTTCGGCGCCGCGCCCGGATCCAGCCCGGCCGCGCGAAACTGATCCTTGTTGTAGTAGAGGATCGGCGTGGAGGCGTTGAACGGAAACGACAGCATGTTGCCGTCGGCGTCGGCATAGGTGCCGGCGATCGCGGGCAGATAGGCCGACGGCGAAAAGCTCTCCTGCTCGTCGCGCATCAACTCGTAGACGGGGTAGATCGCGCCCTTCGCCGCCGTCATCGTCGCGGTCGCGATCTCGTTGACCTGCACGATGGCCGGCTGGCTGCGCGAGCGGAACGCGAAGATGGCCGCCGTCACGGTCTCGGTATAGCTGCCCTTGTAGCTCGGCACGATGCGATAGTCGGACTGCGACGCATTGAAGTCGGCGGCCAGTCTGTCGACCTGCCTGCCGAGCTCACCCGACATCGCATGCCACCACATGATCTCGGTCGCGGCCTGGGCCGTGCTTGCGCAAACAACCGTCCAGAGCAGGATTGCAAACGAAACAGAACGCAAGAGGACCGTCAACGGGAGCCAACTCCAATTCGATGAATGAATCTGCCCGGGCTGAGATCGCAATCGGACCGAAAATTGGGCCTAACAACCCAAGGCTGCAACAGACTATCAACAAACCATTGACGCGTATCGCTTTGACGTCAGAATGACGTTATAGCACCTGTTCGGGAGTGCATTGAACCTTTTCATGTCCGGGCCGACCTCATCATCAGGGGGAAGAGTGTTGCCTGTGTACCGCGCCCATCTTTCGTCGATCTCGAGAGTGGACGTCACGCCGGTGCTGATGCGCGCTGAGGCGGGCGCGCGGTACCGCTCGTCCCTTTCATGCTCGGCGTCGCGACTGGCTGCGCCGCAGCATACAAGCGCGGCAGAGCGCGGCAGAGCGGACGCAGGCAGGCTCCGCACGACCGGCCCGAGGTAGCGATCGTGGCGCGATCCGAGCAGCGGAAATCCGTCGCGCGGCCGCTCAGTCTGGCGGTGCTGGGGCGGGCACGGATCGTTCGCGCGCTGCGGGCGGTTCCGATCCGCTGGCGCATCCTCTCGATCGCCGCGCTCAACTCGGCTGTCGTGATCGTGCTGGCGGCGCTGATCTGGAACGGCGCGACGGTGCTCGGCACGGCTTGGGACGACGTTCGCCAGGTCCGCGAATCCGACAAGGTGCTGGCCCTGCTCGAAAGCGAGACGAGCCGGCTGCAGAACCTCATTCATCGCTACATCAATCAGCCGAGCCCGGAGCTGTTCGCCGAGATCCTGCTGCTGCGCGAGGCCGTGCTCGGGACGCTCACGACGCGCGCCTCGACCGACCCGATGCTGTCGGGGTCGGTCGAGGAGCTGGAGCGCGTCACCGTGCGTTTCCTGGACGGCTTCGGCGAGCTGCGCAGTCTGCAGGCGACGATCTCCAAGACCTATGAGGAAGAGGTTCTCGGCCCCGCCCGCGACATCGCCGGGCTCTATTCGGTGATCGAAGGCGCGACCGGCCATCGCGACGCGCAGATCTGGCCCTCGCTCGGCAAGTCGCGCGAGGCCTTCACCGCGATGCTGGTCGCGGCCAATTCCTACTATCTGTCGCTCGCGCCCGCCTCCGCCGACGACGCGCGCCGCAACACGGAGACGATCGAGAAGACCATCCCGGTGATGTCGAGTCTTGCGGACAATGATCTGCAGCGGCTGGCGCTGCAGCGACTGTCAGCCCGGACCGCGGCGCTGCGCGCAGGATTCTCCAAGCTCACCGATCAGCTCACCAACCGCACCGAACTGCTGCGCAATACCATCGATGCGAGCCAGGCCGAAACCATCGGCGCCATCGACGGCCTGTCGGTGAAGATGCGCCAGCACGAGCAGAAGGCGCAGGCGACCTTCGATCGGACGTTGAAGGACATCTCCCGTCGCGTCCTCTCGATCGCCGTGATCTTCCTGGGAGTCATCCTGTCCGCCGGGGTGCTGATCGCCTTGTCGATCCGGCTGCCGTTGCAGCAGATCATGGCCTCGATGCGCGCGATCATGCTGGGCGACTACGACCGCGAGGTCCAGGGCACCGAGGCGCGCGACGAGGTCGGCGCGATGGCCCGCGCCGTCGAGACCTTCCGCGAGAACGCAATCGCCAAGCGCAAGACCGAGGACGAGCTCCGCGCCGCGAAGGAAAAGGCCGAGAGCGCGCTGCTCGAACTCAACGCCGCGCAGCGCAACCTGATCGATGCCGAGCGGCTGGCGGCGCTGGGCGGGCTCGTCGCCGGCGTCGCACATGAGGTGAACAACCCGATCGGCATCAGCCTGACGGTGGCCTCCAGCTTCGCGCGCCGGGTCGAGATGTTCGAGGCCGCACTGCGGTCGCCCGAAGGCGGCCTGCGCCGGTCGCAGCTGGAGGAGTTCGTGCGCTCCTCGCGCGATGCATCCGAGCAGCTGGTCGCCAATCTGCAGCGCGCCGGCGAGCTGATCCAATCGTTCAAGCAGGTCGCGGTCGACCGCTCCCACGCGGAGCGACGGACCTTCGTCCTGAGCGAGGCGACCGATCAGATCATCACCAGCCTCAAGCCGGTGCTCAAGCGCGCGCCGATCACGCTTGCGGTCGACGTCCCCGAGGGACTTTTCATCGATGGCTATCCCGGGTTCTACGGTCAGATCCTCACCAACCTGTTCCTCAACGCCGTCAATCATGCCTTTGTCGACGGGCGCGCGGGCACCATCTCGATTACGGCGCGGCCGCGCGGCGCGGATGACATCGAGATCATTTTCGCCGATAACGGGGCCGGCATGACCCCCGACGTCCAGCGTCAGGCCTTCGATCCGTTCTTCACGACACGCCGCAACGAAGGGGGAACGGGGCTCGGGCTGCATATCGTCTACAATCTGGTGACGCAGCAGCTCGGCGGCCGCATGATGCTGGAATCCCGCGAGGGACAAGGCACCACCTTTCGGATTATCATGCCGCGGGTCGCCAAGGGCGGCGCCGAGACAGCAATGGGCGACGGAACGACGCAATGGCCGAACAGGACGATGTCCTCCAACTGATCGAGGATGCCGGTTTCGACGAGGATGACGGTTCGGCCCGGAAATGGAAGATCGCCGTCATCGACGACGACCATGCCGTGCACGAGGGCACCCGCTTTGCGCTGTCGGATTACAGCCTGAACGGCCAGGGGCTCGAAATCCTGTCCGCCTATTCGGCGGCCGAAGGCCGCGCGCTGATGCGGGAGCACACCGACATCGCGGCCGTGCTGCTCGACGTCATCATGGAGACCGACGTCGCCGGCCTCGAGCTCGTCGAATACATCCGCAACGAGATCAAGAACGAGACCGTCCGCATCATCCTCCGCACCGGACAGCCGGGTCAGGCGCCGGAGCGGCGCGTCATCGTCCAGTACGACATCAACGACTACAAGGCCAAGACCGAGCTCACCGCCGACAAGCTGTTCACCTCGCTGACGGCGGCGCTGCGCAGCTACCAGCAGCTCGAGCGCATGGTACAGACCCGCCGCGGCCTCGAGATCATCATCGACGCCGCCTCGACGCTGTACGACTTCAAGTCGATGCAGCGGCTGGCCGAGGGCGTGCTGACCCAGATCGCTTCGCTGCTGAACGTGGATTGCGCAGGCATCCTGGTGCTGCGCGACGACGGCAGCCAGACCGACGATTTTTCGGTGCTGGCCGGCTCCGGCTGCTACAGCCGCTTCTCCGGCGCCGTCACCTCGCGCTCGCTCGATCCGGATCTGCGCGACATGGTGGAGGCCGCCTTCAGGCAGCGCAGCAACGAATTTGCCGACCATCGCACCGTGCTCTATGTCCGCACTGGCTCGGGGCGCGAGGTCGTGGTGCTGCTGCAGGCGGAGCGGCCGCTGTCCGAGACCGACCGCTCGCTGGTCGAGATCTTCTCCAGCCGGCTGTCGATCGCCTTCGACAACGTGATCCTGTATCAGCAGCTGCATGAGGCCAACACCCAGCTCGAGGACCGCGTCGCCCAGCGCACCCGCGCGCTGATGCAGGCCAACCGGCGGCTGTCGGCGCAATGGCTGCGGCTGCAGCGCGCCAACGGCTTCAAGAACGAGATTTTGGGCACCGTCGCCCACGACCTGAAAAATCCGCTGGGCGTGATCCTCGGCCGCACGGAGATGCTGACCGAGCTGATCGCGACCGGCGCCTCCGCCGACGGCATCACCAGCCAGGTCGGACATATCCGCGATGCCGCCAAGCGGCTGACCTCGATGGTCGACCATCTGATCTCGGATGCGATGGCCGACGCCTTCGACATCACCATCCGCCGTGAGCCGGTCGACATCGCAGCCCTGGTCCACGAGGTGGTCGAGGCCAACCAGCCGCTCGCGCTCAACAAGCAGCAGGTCATTGCCGTGTCGGCGCCGCCGCATCTGTCGACCATGTGCGACATCGACCGGATCCGCGAGGCGATCGACAACCTCCTGAGCAACGCGATCAAGTACAGCCCGATCGGCGGCAGGATCACCGTGAATGCCGCCGATGACGGCGACAACACCATCATCGGCGTCACCGACCAGGGCGCCGGGCTGTCGCCGGAGGATCTCGGCCGCCTGTTCGGCCGGTTCCAGCGGCTGTCGGCCAAGCCGACCGCCGGCGAGAGCTCGACCGGGCTCGGCCTGTCGATTGTCAAACGCATCGTCGACATGCATGGTGGCGAGGTGACGGCCAGGAGCGATGGGCCGGGATCCGGATCGACCTTCACGATCACACTGCCGGCGGCCGAATTGTCATGAGTCAGAGCCAGCACATCATCATCGTCGACGACGAGGCCCCTGCCCGCGAAATGGTGGGTGATTACCTCAAGATGCACGGCTTCGCGGTGACGCTGTGCGACGGCGGCAAGAGCCTGCGCAGCGCCATCGAGACCGGCCCGGCAGATCTCGTCGTGCTCGATCTCAACATGCCCGAAGAGGACGGCCTGTCGATCATCCGCGATCTCAAGGGCCGCACCAACATCCCGGTGATCATGCTGACCGCTACCGCCAGCCCGATCGACCGGGTGGTGGGGCTCGAGCTCGGGGCCGACGATTACGTCGCCAAGCCGTGCGAATTGCGCGAATTGATGGCCCGGATCCGCTCCGTGCTGCGCCGCAGTGGGCCGGCCAAGACTGCGGCGGCCGCTACGGACTCCGCTCCCGCCCAGGCGAAGGACCCGCAATTGGTGCGGTTCGGCACCAAATGGCTCGATCTCGATGCCCAGGCGCTGCGGGATGACGAGGGCAACGAGCACCCGCTGACGGCGTCCGAATTCGGCCTGCTCAAAGTGTTCGCCGCCAACCCGAAGCGGGTGCTGTCGCGCGAACGGCTGCTCGAGCTGGCGAATGCCCGCGATGCCGAGGCATTCGACCGCGCCGTGGACCTGAGAATCATGCGGATCCGCCGCAAGATCGAGCCGGATCCGACCAAGCCGGCGGTGATCCGTACCATCCGCGGCGGCGGCTACCTGTTCTCGCCGGCGGGCGAGAAGGCCTGAGGACGGCCGGTCGGCGGCGGCGGAAGCGGCCTCTGCACCCACATTCCGTTCCGCATCTTGGAATTGGGCACAATTCCGCCACGACTGTTTCGCGATGTGCGGCGCGACGAAACATTTCCGCAGGCGCACGAAACCATTTTCCTGTTTTCGTGCAGACGTCCCGAAACGGGCGCTCCTTAACAATCCCTCCCGTCGAAACGCCGCAAGGGGGCGGCGGAACGGGAGAGTGCCATGCAGAACGTCGTTGCCATCAATTCCGCAGCCAGCCAGGGCATCATCGCAGCCCAGGCGACCACGGACGGCATGCTCCTGGAGAGCATTGCCGATGGCGATCGCACCGCGATGCACACGCTTTATGCGCGCCACAATGTGCGGGTCTATCGCTTCATCCTGCGCATCGTCCGCGACACCACGATCGCCGAGGACCTCGTCAGCCAGGTGTTCCTGGACGTCTGGCGCACCGCCAAGCAGTTCGAGGGCCGCTCACAGGTCTCGACGTGGCTGCTGTCGATCGCCCGCTTCAAGGCGTTGACCGCGCTGCGCCAGCGCCGCTTCGAGGACATCGACCAGGACGAGGTGCGCGAGATCGCCGACGACTCCGACACGCCGGAGACCTCGCTCGAGCGCTCCACCACCAGCGCCATCCTGCGTGCCTGCGTCGCCAAGCTGTCGCCGGCCCATCGCGAGATCATCACCCTGATCTACTACCACGAGAAGTCGGTAGAGGAGGTCGGGCAGATCATCGGCATTCCGCAGAGCACGGTGAAGACGCGCATGTTCTATGCCCGCAAGCACCTCGCCGAGCTCCTGCGCTGTGCCGGCGTCCACAGCCTCGCCGCCTGACCAAGGTTCATTCTCGTCGGGGCTGATGTCCCGACGGGTTCCAAAGACGACGCACGAAAATCGCCGAACGAAACAATTGAAACAATCGGCGAAATCACCTGGAAAATTTCGGCCGCTAGAACGCTATCCATCGACCGAGCCTCAGTCCCCCAGCTGATCTCGGTTTCGAGCGAGCAAATTCAAGGATAACCTCCACCTCCCAAGGTTGCTCCGAAGACCCGGCGGATGCCCCCGCCGGGTCTTCGTCGTTTATGGACCTGCAGCGCCGCCTTGGTCGATTTGACCATTTGATATCGCGCGGCGCCGGTGCAATCTTCCGTCATGGGGCGATGCGACAAGCCCCGTGGCAATGACGGACGGTGCTGATGTTCGGTTTGGATGCGGTTGAGCTGGCGCGCGCGCAGTTCGCCTTCACGGTCACCTTCCACATCATCTTCCCCGCCTTCTCGATCGGGCTCGCGTCCTACCTCGCCGTGCTCGAGGCGCTGTGGCTGTGGACCGGACGCGACGTCTATCTCAACGTCTTCAATTACTGGCTCAAGATCTTCGCCATTACCTTCGCCATGGGCGTCGTCTCCGGCATCGTGATGTCCTACCAGTTCGGCACCAACTGGTCGGTGTATTCCGACAAGGTCGGACCGGTGATCGGCCCGCTGATGGCCTATGAGGTGCTGACCGCGTTCTTTCTCGAGGCCGGCTTTCTCGGCGTCATGCTGTTCGGCCTCAGGCGGGTCGGCCCGAAGCTCCATTTCCTGGCCACTCTGATGGTCGCCGTCGGCACCCTGATTTCGGCGTTCTGGATCCTCTCCGCCAATTCGTGGATGCAGACGCCCGCCGGCTACGCCGTCAACGCCGACGGCCAGTTCGTCTCGGTCGACTGGCTCAAGGTGATCTTCAATCCGTCCTTCCCCTATCGCCTCGTGCACATGGTGCTGGCGGCGTATCTGACGACCTCGCTCGTGGTCGGCGCCGTCGGCGCCTGGCATCTGCTGCGCAATCCGCACCTGCCGGGCCCGCGCGTGATGTTCTCGATGGCGATGTGGATGGCGGCGCTGGTGGCACCGCTGCAGATCGTGGTCGGCGATCAGCACGGGCTCAACACGCTCGAGCACCAGCCGGAGAAGATCATGGCCATGGAAGGCCATTTCGAGAGCCACAAGGACGGCGCGCCGCTCTACCTGTTCGGCTGGCCCGACCAGGCCAAGGGCGAGCTGAAATGGGCGCTCGGCATTCCCAAATTCGGCTCGCTGATCCTCAAGCACCAGATCGACGCACCGATGGCCGGCCTCGACACCGTGCCGCGGCAGGACTGGCCGCCGGTGCCGATCACCTTCTGGTCGTTCCGCATCATGGTCGGCCTGGGGCTCCTGATGATGGCGCTCGGCCTGTTCAGCCTGTGGGAGCGCTGGCGCGACCGGCTATACGTCAATCGCGGCCTGCACCGCTTCGCGATTGCGATGGGACCAGCGGGATTCATTGCCGTCATGGCCGGCTGGATCACCACCGAGACCGGCCGGCAGCCGTTCACCGTGTACGGGCTGCTGCGCACCACCGATTCCGTTTCCCCGCTCGCGGCCCCGGCCGTGGGTGCCTCGCTGCTCGCCTTCATCATCGTGTATTTCATCATCTTCGCCGCCGGCGTGCTGTACATCCTGCGCCTGATGGCCGAGCCGCCGCATCCCGGTGAGCCGGGCCCGAGCAGCGAGCAGCCGGTCCGCACGGCCGGCATCACGCCGGCCGCGGGCGTCGTGCAGGGAGCCGTCGGATCATGAGCGTTGCCGTCGATCTCGCGACCCTCTGGGCCTTCATCATCGCGCTCGCCGTCTTCATCTACGTCGTGATGGACGGCTTCGATCTCGGGCTCGGCATCCTGTTTCCGCTGTTCCCGGGCAGGTCGGACCGCGACGTCATCACCAACACCGTGGCGCCGGTGTGGGACGGCAACGAGACCTGGCTGGTACTCGGCGGCGGCGGCCTGATGGCCGCCTTCCCGCTCGCTTATGCGATCCTGATGCCCGCGCTGTATGCGCCGCTGATCGCGATGCTGGTTGGGCTGATCTTCCGCGGCGTCGCCTTCGAATTCCGCTGGCGCACCCGCGCGCAGCGCAATCTGTGGGACCTCGCCTTTGCCGGCGGCTCCTGGGTCGCGGCGCTGGCGCAGGGCATCGCGCTCGGCGCCATTCTGCAGGGCGTGCATGTCGAGGGCCGGCACTATGCCGGCGGCTGGTGGGACTGGCTGACGCCGTTCAGCATCCTCACCGGCGTCTCGCTCGTGGTCGGCTACGCGCTGCTCGGCGCGACCTGGCTGATCCTGAAGGCAGAGGGCGACCTGCGCGACAAGGCGTATCGCATCAGCTGGTATCTCCTGTTCGCCATGCTGCTCGCGATCGCCACGGTCAGCCTGGCGACGCCGCTGCTCACCATCCAATATGCGCAGCGCTGGTTCACCTGGCCGGCCGTGGTCCTGACCGCGCCGGTGCCGCTCGCCGTCGTCGGTGTCACCGTGCTGTTGATGAAGAACCTCGCCCAGAAGACCGACGGCTGGCCGTTCTTCCTCGCGCTGGCGCTGTTCTTGCTGTCCTATGCCGGCCTCGGCATCAGCATGTACCCCTACATCGTGCCGCAGAGCATCACGATCTGGCAGGCGGCGGCGCCGGAGCGCAGCCAACTGATCATGCTGCCGGGCGTGCTCGTGCTGGTGCCGCTGATTCTCGGCTACACCGGCTGGGCCTATTGGGTGTTTCGCGGCAAGGTCGGGCACGACAGCGGCTATCATTGATGCCGTCCGAGCAGCCTGCCCCGCTCGCGAAGCGCCTCGCCTGGTTCGTCGTGCTGTGGCTCGCCGGCGTGGCGGCCGTCGGCACCGTCGCCTTCCTGCTGCGGCTCTGGATGAAGCTTGGATGACGGCGGGCGCCCCGCGCTCACCTTGACTTTGCTGCGAATATGCCCCTGAAATTTGGCGGGTGATTTTAATCGGGCGAGCTTCGCAGGGGTCCGTTGAGGAGAGCTTTGAATGCCGAGTTTCCGTCGCCTCCTGTGTACCACCAGCGCCATCATCGCGCTGGCGCTGTCTACGTCGCACAGTTTCGCCCAATCCGAGGATCCCGGTGATCAGCCCGGCCTCGTCGCCGATGACGGCTACGAGCTCGATCCCGAATGGCGCAAGCAGGTGGTTTATTTCCGCACCACCGAGCCGCCAGGCACCATCATCGTGTCCACCGCCGAACGCCACCTCTATCTGGTGCAGCCGGGTGGCCGCGCCATCCGCTACGGCATCGGCGTCGGCCGTGACGGCTTCCAGTGGCAGGGGCTGCTGTCGATCACCAAGAAGGCGGAGTGGCCGGATTGGACGCCGCCGCCGGAGATGATCCAGCGCCAGCCCTATCTGCCGCGCTTCATGGCCGGCGGCCCCGGCAATCCCTTGGGCGCGCGTGCGATGTATCTGGGCACCACCGTGTACCGCATCCACGGCACCAATCAGCCCTGGACCATCGGCAGCAAGATTTCGTCCGGCTGCTTCCGGCTGGTGAATGCCGATGTCGCCGATCTCTATGACCGCGTGCCCGTCGGCACCAAGATCGTGGTGCGGCAGAAGCCGGAACTGTGACGGCGGCCAAGGCCGCCGATTTTCCAGCCATCGCTTTGTCCTGACATTTTCCGAAAGAGATTGACCATGCGCACTTTCCGAGGCGGCCTGCTGATCGGGCTCGCCGTCGCCGTCCTCGTCGCGGCGCTCGCCGTCACCTATGAGATGTACGACACCCGCACCTTGAAGCGGACCATCCGCCGCGGCGAGGTGCTGTGCGGCGTCAACGCCGGGCTGCCCGGCTTCTCGATTCCCGACGACAAGGGCAATTGGAGCGGCTTCGATGTCGACTTCTGCCGCGCCGTGGCGGCTGCGATCTTCGACGATCCGAAGAAGGCGAAGTTCGTGCCGCTCGACGCCAGTGAGCGCTTCAAGGAGCTGCAGAGCCGCAAGGTCGACATCCTCTCGCGCAACACCACCTGGTCGATGGCACGCGAGCAGAATTACGATCTGTATTTCCCGGCGGTCGCCTATTACGACGGCCAGGGCTTCATGGTGCCGCGCGCGCGCAAGCTGGAGACCGCGCTGGACCTTAACGGCAGCAAGGTCTGCGTGCAGGATTCCACCACCAACGCGCTCAACGTCGGGGACTATTTCCGCACCAACAACATGAAGTACGACGAGGTGAAGTTTCCCAAGCTCGACGACGTCATCAAGGCGTATGACAGCGGCAAGTGCGACACCTTCACCGCCGACGTCTCGCAGCTCTACGCGCTGCGCCTGACGCTGTCGAAGCCCGGCGATCACGACATCCTGCCCGACCTGATCTCCAAGGAGCCGCTCGCGCCCGTGGTGCGCCAGCGCGACGACGACTGGATGATGATCGTGAAGTGGACGCTGTACGCGATGATCAATGCCGAGGAACTCGGCATCACCTCCAAGAACATCGACGAGGCGCTGAGGTCGAAGAAGCCGGACGTGATGCGCCTGGTCGGCAACGAGGGCAGCTATGGCCAGGACCTCGGCCTGACCAAGGACTGGGCCGCGCGCGTGATCCGTCACGTCGGCAATTACGGCGAGGTCTATGAGCGCAACGTCGGCAGCGAGTCGAAGCTGAAGATTCCGCGCGGCATGAACCAGCTCTGGAACGCCGGCGGCGTCCAGTATGCACCGCCGATCAGGTAAGGATCTCTGCACACTTCCACCGTCATCGCGAGGAGCAACGCGACGAAGCGATCCAGGGCTGTTGTAAAGACTCTGGATTGCTTCGCTTCGCTCGCAATGACGGAGCATGGCCTGACCTTCTCGCGACGCCTCACGCGTCCGAGCTTTGCAAATTCGTCCGCCCTCTGGAAATCGAGGGCGCAGGGAAGGCCGGGCCTCGGCTGAGGCCCGTGGCCCGCCTGCGAAAAAAATGCAGGCGGCAGGAACCACAGGTACAGCCGGAACGACCCGGCCCTCCCTGCGCGATGGCTTTAACGGTTATGGCGCGCTCTCCCCGGTGTCCGGCTTGTTAGTTGTGGAGCCTCAGGAGGTTGTCCTCGGTTAAACCGAGTCTGCTGATAGGCGGCTGGGAGTTTATGCCGCCGTGAGGCCGGTGCCAATTATACTGGTGCAGCCAGATGGGCAGTTGCGCGGCGCGCTGATCGGAAGTGGGATAGGTGTGTGCATAGGCCCACTCCCGGAGCGCTGTCTGGATAAAGCGCTCAGCCTTGCCATTGGTTCTGGGCGTGTAGGGCTTGGTGCGGATATGCTTGAGACCAATATCGCGGCAGGCCTTATCGAAATCGAAGCCGATATAGCAGCCACCGTTGTCGGTCATGACGCGGGTGACGGTAACGCCCAAGCTCTTGTAGTGAGCGACAGCGGCCTTGAGAAACGCAACAGCACTCTCGGCGGTCTGATCAGGCTTGAGCTGTGAAAAGGCGACACGGGAGTGGTCATCGATGCAGACATGCATGTACTCCCAGCCAAGTCCGCGACAATGACTATAGCCGTTCCGATTGCCGGTGACGCGATGGCCGCTTTGCGCGAAACGGCCGAGCTTTTTGATATCGATATGGATCATCTCGCCCGGCGCAGCGTGCTCATAGCGACGCACGGGTTCGATCGGTTCCAGATCACGGATTCGGTTCAACCCCAGTCGTCGCAGAACGCGGCTGACCGTGGCCGGCGACACCTTAACCTCAGCCGCAATCTGCTTGCCCGTGTGGCGCTGACGGCGCAAAGCCTCGATAGCGGTACATGTGGCAGCAGTGGTTTGGCCTGGCGATGAGTGCGGTCTGGAGGAGCGATCGAGCAATCCCTCGACACCTTCCTCGCGGAACCGCTTCACCCATTTGGCTACGGTCTTCGGCGTCGTATTGTACTGGTAAGCAGCTTCAGCATAGCTCAGCCCACCCTCAACGACACTCCGCACCATCGCCTCTCGACCTTTCGGTGTCATAGGCGCATTCTTGTGGACGTCCATCTGGTCTCTCCTTGGAACACTGAAGCTTCGCAACCTCAGCTTCCTCGGTTCAGACCGGATGGACAACCTCCTGGAAGACCACAGTTAGCCACCGTCGCCGGCAGGATCATCATCACCCGCCGACTTGACGCCAGCATCGAGGCGCCAGGACCACACGTCTTCCCGTCCGCATCGCAATCGTTCGTCGGCGCGATAAGCTCACGCTGCGATCCGATGCGGCCATCGCATCATCAGCCCGACACTCGTGACGACCGCGAAGCGTCCCTCTTGTGGGCCAAGACAGCGGGGAATGTGCCGGTGATTTGCCCGACGACACAACGCCCGTCGGGTTGCGACAAATTGGCACGACGGGCAGTTCGCTCGCGCGGATCGGCCAATTAGTTCAGCGGATTCATCCGCCTCGCGGCCTCCATATACCGCGCAGATGCGCAGGCTCACGAGTTCGTGACCACCCCTGAAAATCCATCCGGGCCCACCGATCGTAACGAGGATGACCAATCCGGTCGGGGTGATGCGACCCTGGATCACAGGGCGAACAAGGGCCGCAAATCCTGTTTGCGCATCAGCCAACTCATCAGTTCAGTTCACAGGGAAAAAATCGAATGACGCTGGGATTTCGTTCGCTCGTGGCTGGCGCGTTGATGCTGGGCGCGCTCGCCATGTCAGCAACGGCGGCACGTGCTGCCGACATCGTCGATACCGCCGTCGGCGCCGGCCAGTTCACGACGCTCGTCGCCGCCGCCAAAGCCGCCGGCGTCGTGCCGGTGCTGAAGAGCAAGGGCCCCTTCACCGTGTTCGCGCCGACTGACGCGGCGTTCGCCGCGCTGCCGCCCGGCACGGTCGAGGATCTCCTGAAGCCGAAGAACAAGGGCAAGCTCGCCGCGATCCTGAAGTATCACGTGATCCCCGGCGCGGTGAAGGCGGGCGACGTCGCCGGCAAGAAGCTGAGCGTAAAGACCGCGCAAGGCCAGCCGGTGGCCGTCGACGGCACCTTCTTCGGCGTGCAGGTCAACGACGCGCATGTGGTGCAGGCCGACGTCATGGCCTCGAACGGCGTCATCCACGTCATCGACAAGGTGCTGCTGCCACCGGCCAAGACCGCGATGCATCATTGATCGAATGAGAGCGCGCCATCGGTGATGGCGCGCTCTTTTTTTGCGAACTCTGCTGTTGCCGTCGATAGTCACTGTCGTACCCCGCGAAGGCGGGGTACCCAGTACGCTGTGGCTTGTCGGTCAATCACACCTCTCTCGGCGTACTGGATCGTCCACCTTCGCGGACGATGACAGCTGAGCGTGTGGAGTCGGCGGGGTGCCGACAAGCGGCCTTGCTTAGTACCCCCTGAGCTGAGCCAGCTGCGCTGCGTGATAGTTCGCATCGCCCAGCATCTCCTCGCAGACCCGGGCGCGCTTCATGAAGAAGCCGATGTCGAACTGGTCGGTCATGCCCATGCCGCCATGCATCTGCACGCCCTCCTGCACCGCGCGGGTCGCGGTCGCGCCCGCGCGGGCCTTGGCGACGGCCACGGCGGCCGTCGCGCCGGCGGAATCGGCGTCGAGCGTCTGCAGCGCCTTCAGCACCGCGGCGCGGGTGATCTCGATCTCGATGTAGAGCTGCGCGGCACGGTGCTGCAGCGCCTGGAATTCGCCGATCGCCTTGCCGAACTGCTTGCGCTCCTTGAGATACGCGACGGTGCGTCCGAACACCTCCTCGCTGAGACCCACCATCTCGGAGGCGACCGCGCCGCGGCCGAGATCGAGCACGCCGCTCAGCACGGCCGCGCCACCATCGACCTCGCCGAGCACATGATCCGCGGTGACCTCGACATCATCGAAGCCGATGCGCGCCGCGTTGTGCGCGTCGACCATGATGGTGCGCTCGATGGCAACGCCCTTGGCCTTGGGATCGACCAAGAACAAGGTCAGGCCCGCGCGCTCGCCCGGCGCGCCCGCGCTGCGGGCGACGACAAGCAGGAGATCAGCGACGTGGCCGTCGACCACCATCGCCTTGGCGCCGTTCAGTTTGAAGCCATTGCCTGAGCGCACGGCCTGCAGGGCGGTGTGCAGAGGACGATGCTTGGCGCCTTCGTCGAGCGCGAGCGCAGCCAGCAGCGCACCGCTGGCGATCTTCGGCAGATACTCCGACTTCTGCGCCGCCGAGCCGGCGCGCGTGAGCGCCGAGGCTGACAGCACCGCGGTCGCCAGGAACGGCGACAGCATCAAGGTGCGGCCGATCTCCTCCATTACGACACCGGCCTCGACCGCACCGAGGGCGGAGCCGCCATGCTCCTCCGGCACCAGCAGGCCGGCGAAGCCCATCTCGGCGAAGGTGGCCCAGAGCTCTTTGGAGAAGCCGGTCTCGTCGCGGCTGTCGCGCAGCTTGCGCAGGTGCGACACCGGCGCGTGATCTGAGATCAGGCCGCGCGCGCTGTCGCGCAGCATGGATTGTTCTTCGGTGAGGAGGAGAGGCATGACACGAATCCCTTGAAAACTGCGTCTGACCGGTTCGCTCTCAACCCTCATGGTGAGGAGGCGCGCAAGCGCCGTCTCGAACCATGAGGCCAACGTCGGGGCCTCATCCTTCGAGACGCGCGCCGAGAGGCGCGCTCCTCAGGATGAGGGGAAATAGTTCACGCCCCCGGCAGATCGAGGATGCGCTTGGCGATGATGCCGAGCATGACTTCGGAGGTGCCGCCTTCGATCGAGTTGGCCTTGGTGCGCAGCCAGGCGCGCGGGCGGGCGCCCTCGCTGGAGCGCTCGCTTTCCCATTCCAGCGCGTCGATGCCGCCAGCCGACATCAGCAGCTCGTGCCGGCGCTTGTTGAGCTCGGTGCCGTAGTACTTCATCGCCGACGAGAACGCCGGATGGCCCTGCCCCGCCTTGGCGAGATCGACCATGCGCTCGGCGGCGGCCGCGAGCGCAGCCTCGTCGACGTCGAAGGTCGCGATCTCGGCGCGCAGCAGCGCATCGTCGAGCCGGCCCTGCCCGTCGCTGCCGACGGAGTCCGCCGCGACCTGGCCGAGCGGCCGGCTGCCGCCGCGCTCGCCCATGCCGGAGATCATCGCGCGCTCATGCTGCAGCAGATATTTGGCGACGTCCCAGCCGCGATTGACCTGACCCACGACATTGGCCTTGGGCACCCGGACATTGTCGAAGAAGGTCTCGCAGAAGGGCGAGCGACCGGAGATCAGGAGGATCGGCTTGGTCGAGACGCCCTTCGACGTCATGTCGAACAGGATGAAGCTGATGCCGTCATGCTTCTTCGCCGCGGGATCGGTGCGCACCAGGCAGAAGATCCAGTCGGCGTAGTTGGCGTAGGACGTCCAGATTTTCTGGCCGTTGATGATGTAGTCGTCGCCGTCGCTTTCAGCGCGCGTCTGCAAGGAGGCGAGATCGGAGCCGGCATTCGGCTCAGAATAGCCCTGGCACCAGCGGATGAGGCCGGCGGTGATTTTCGGCAGATGCTCACGCTTCTGCGCGTCGGTGCCGTATTTCAGCAGCGCCGGCCCGAGCATCGAGATGCCGAACGAGGTGATCGGGGCGCGCGCGCCGATCGCCGCCATCTCCTGGCGCACGATCTTGGCCTCCTCGCCGTCGAGACCGCCGCCGCCATATTCCTTCGGCCAATGCGGCACCGTCCAGCCCTTGTCGCGCATGCGCTCGAACCAGATGCGCTGCGGCTCGGAGGAGAATTTTGCATTGCGGCCGCCCCAGAACGTGTCCTCCTCGGAGGTCATCGGGCGGCGCATCTCTGGCGGACAATTGGCCTCCAGCCAGGAGCGCGTTTCGCGGCGGAATGTGTCGAGATCGGCCATGTCTGGTCCTCGCGCGTTTCCATGATTGCTGTCGTTGGCAACGACCTAACCTCAGCGCTTCCTGGATTTCAACATCGATGTCGCCGCAAGGGCGGTACGCCCTCGCCTTGCATGGCGTTCTATGGTCATGATGCCGCCGCCCGAAATATGAGGACACCGACATGCGCCTGAAACTTCTTTCGCCCGGCGAAATGAGCGCCGACCAGCGCCAGACCTATGACGAGTCGATCGCCAGCAAGCGCGGCGCGCCACCGCCGCCGATGATGGCCTGGCTCAATAGTCCGGAGATGGCGCGGCATGCGACACGGCTCGGCGCCTTCCTGCGCTACGACACGGTGTTTCCCGCAGCATTGTCGGAGATCGCGATCCTGGTGACGGCGCGGCACTGGACCGCGCATTACGAATGGTACGCGCACAAGCGCCTGGCGCTGGCGGGTGGCCTCGACATCAAGATCATCGACGCCATTCGCGACCGCCGCACGCCGGCGTTTTCCGATCCCAAGGCGAAGATGATCTACGACGTTGCCAAGTCATTGCATGAGGGCCACGGGCTGACCGATGCGCTGTACAAGGAGGCGATCGCGCTGCTCGGCGAGCGCGGCCTGGTCGAGATCATCGGCCTGTGCGGCTACTACACGATGGTCTCGATGACGCTGAACGCGTTCGACTTCAACCTGCCGGAGGGCGAGGTGTCGGAGTTGAAGTGAGGCGTGAATGTGCTGAAGAGCGGTGCTGATAAGTACGCCTCTCCTTGTAGGAGAGCGACTATTGCGTACACATTTTCGCTCATTGGAGTCGCCATTTTGCCGCGACCGCGGTGAACTCCCCTCCCCCTTGCGGGGAGGGGTTGGGGGGTGGGGGTCCACGCGCGCTGAACGTCGTTGAGCACGCCTTTTGACATGTCCAGGGCCTCAGTGCTTCAGAAGCGTAGAAGGCCTTCCAGCCACCATGATCCTACGCGCACAGGGACAACAGAGGCGCTCGATGGGGTCGATCTCTCACGGAGAGAGCACGACTCGTGGACCCCCACCCCCGACCTCTCCCCGCAAGGGGGAGGGGAGCATACTGTGTACGCCGTGCGAGCTCGCACCGCCTCTACCCCCGCTCCGCCACATCCACTGCCGCGAGCCGCGCATCACGGCGCTTCGACGACCACACCAGTGCCAGCACGCACAAGCCCAGCAGCACCGGTGGGAAGACCACGAGGTTCACCGCCGACCAGCCGAAATTCGCGAGCAGTTGGCCCGACGAGAACGAGCCCAGCGCCATCAGGCCGAAGATCAGGAAATCGTTGAACGCCTGCACCTTGTTGCGCTCGGCGGATGTATGCGTCTCCAGCACCAGCGCGGAGGCGCCGACGAAGCCGAAATTCCACCCCACCCCGAGCGCCACCAGCGTGGCCCAGAAATGCATCGCGGTGAGGCCGGACAGACCGATCACCGCTGCGACCGCTTCCAGCGCGAGGCCGACCGCGACGATGACGGGCGCGCCGAAGCGCGCGATCAGCGATCCCGTGAAGAAGCTCGGGCCGTACATCGCGACGATGTGCCATTGCAGGCCGAAATTGGAATCCGACACCGTGAGCCCGCACATCTGCATCGCCAAAGGTGCCGAGGTCATCACCAGGTTCATCACCGGATAGGCGATGGTGCCGCACAGGGCGGCTGCGATGAAGCGCGGCTGGCGCACGATCTCGGACAGCGGCCGGCCGCCATGGAGATCGGCAGCTTCAGGCTTCGGCAGATCGACGCCGGCGACGATCCCCATCGCGACCAGCGCGACCGCCGCCTGGACCAGATAGCTGAACGCGAACAGATAGGGCTGCCAGACGTCCATGGTCCACTGCACGAGCTGCGGACCGAGCAGACCGGCGAAGATGCCGCCCGCCATCACCCACGACACCGCCTTGGGCCGGAACGTCGCGCTGGCGCCATCGGCCGCCGCGAAGCGATAGGATTGCGCGACCGCGCCGTAAAAACCGCCGAGGAAGGTCGCCAGGCAGAACAGCGCGAACGAGCTGCGGAGAATGGCGAGGCAGCCGAGCACGCCGGTGACGGCGCCGCAGCCGGTGCCGATCAGGAAGGCCGCCCGGCGGCCATAGCGGCGCGAGATCGCGCCGGTCGGCAGGGTGCCGGCGGCGAGGCCGACGACGTACATCGAGATCGGCACGGTCGCGAGCCCGATGCTCGGCGCGATCGTGACGCCGACGATCGCACCGGTGGCGAAGATCACGGCCGAGTTGGCGCCGGTCAGCGCCTGGGCGGCCGCGAGCCGCGCCACGTTGCGGCGGGCGCGGGCATCATCGGAGGTGTCTTCGCTCACGGTCAGATCGATCATCTCGGGTATCCGGAGGCGTGGGGCGCACGCTCCCGCTTTGCTGGTTTGGCCGCACTATTGCGGGAAGCGCGCGCCCGAGGCAACGGGCGCGAACGGAGACAAGCCATGCGGGCGGCGAACGCGCCACGGAGCGTGATTCGACACTCCCGGCCGGCCCGGCTAATCAAATGGTATTCTCGCGTCAACGGCGCCCGCGGAGCTTGAGCCATGTCAATCGACGATCGTCCGACCATCGCGGCGCCCGATGACGATCCGTATCTGTGGCTCGAGGAGATCGACGGCGAGCGTGCGCTCGCCTTCGTCACAGCGCAGAACCAGCGCACGCTCGCCGCGTTCGGCGACGCGGCCTTCGAACACGACCGCGACGCGCTGGCCGCCATCCTGGATCGGCCGGACAACATCCCATTCGTGAGCCGCCGCGGCGGGCTGCTGTACAATCAATGGAAGGACGCGGAGCATCCGCGCGGCTTGTGGCGGCGCACGACGATGGCGGAGTTCCGCGAGGCGCAACCGCAATGGGAGGACCTGCTCGACATCGACCGACTCGCCGCCGACGAAGGCGAGGACTGGGCGCTGAACGGGGTCTCGAGCCTGCCGCCGGCGCATGAGCGCGCCATCCTGAGCCTGTCGCGGGGCGGCAGCGACGCCGTGGTGCTGCGCGAGTTCGACATCGCGACGAAGCGCTTCGTGACGGGCGGCTTCACGCTCCCGGAGGCCAAGGGCGGCGCCGCCTGGCTCGATGCCGACACCCTGCTGCTGGCGAGCGCGTTCGGCGTGGGCATGGCGACGCCGTCGGGCTACGCGCGGACGGTGCGGCGCTGGCGGCGCGGCCAGCCGGTCGAGCAGGCGGAGGTGATCTTCGCCGCCGAAGGCAGTCAGTCGACATGGGTGCATGTCGGTGTCGATCGCAGCGTCGCGCCGGCGCGGGTGTGGTTTGCCGAGGGCATCGACTTCTTCAACCAATATCTATGGCTCGGTGACGGCGGCGGGGCGCGGACCAGGCTCGACCTGCCGACCGACTGCTGGATGTCAGCGCATGGCGACTGGATGGCCATCAAGCTGCGCCAGCCCTGGACCGTCGGCGAGGTCACCCATCCCGCGGATGTGGTGCTCGGTCTCCAGCTCTCGGCATTCCTTGCCGGGCGCCGCGATTTCACCCGCGTGTTCGAGCCCGCGCCGCGACGCGCGCTGCAGGGCCTGTCCTGGGCCGGCGACCGGCTGGTGCTGTCGATCCTCGACGAGCTCAGGGCAAGGTTCGAGGTGTGGACGCCGTCACCGGGGGAGTGGAGCTGCGAGCGGCTCCCCGGCCTGCCGGAGATCGCGACGGTGGACGTCTGGCGTCTCGACACCGACGAGGCCGAAAGCAACGGCGACCTGCTCGCCAACATCCAGGATCCGCTGACGCCGCCGTCGCTGCTACTGATCGAGGGCTTGGCCGCGCCGATCGTGCTGAAGCAGGCGCCTCGCACCTTCAGCGCCGAGGGGCACGTCGTCACGCGACACGAGGCGATCTCGGTGGATGGCGAGCGTATTCCCTACACCCAGACCGGGCCGGCCGAGCTGACAGGCGACGCGCCGGTGCACATGAGCGCCTATGGCGGCTTCGGTCACACGCTCCGTCCGGCCTACAATGCGGCGCTGGGCAAGCTATGGCTGGAGCGTGGCGGCACCCTGGTCGAGGCCAACATCCGCGGCGGCGGCGAGTTCGGCACCGCCTGGCACGACGCCGGCCGCTATGCCGGCAAGCGGCTCGCGCATGATGATTTCGCAGCGGTCGCCGCCGACCTCGTCCGCCGCGGCGTCACGGTGCCGAAGCGCATCGCGGCGCAAGGCGGCTCCAATGGCGGCATCCTGATCACCAACATGCTGGTGCGCTACCCCGAGCGCTTCGGCGCATTGTTCTGCACCATCCCGCTGATCGACATGCGCCGCTACAGCAAGCTGCTCGCCGGCGCGAGCTGGATCGCCGAATATGGCGATCCCGACAGCGACGAGGATTGGAGCTGGTTGTCGACCTACTCGGCCTATCACACCGCAATGCCCGGCCAGCCCTATCCGCCGATCCTGATCGCGACCACGCGGCGCGACGACCGCGTCCATCCGGGCCACGCGCGCAAGATGACCGCCAAGCTGCAGGCCATGGGCTACGATGCCTGGTTCTACGAACCCGCCGCCGGCGGCCATGGCTACGGCACCGACAACCGCGAGCGCGCCGGCTTCATCACGTTGGGCACGCGGTTTCTGGCGCGACATGTCGGGCTGGAGATGGCGTAAACGGCTCTCTTCACGGTCATCGCGCGGCGCCGAGGGCGACGACGCAGCCTTCAAGCAGCCCGCGCGAACACCAGGATCATGTTGTTGGCCGGCATCTCTATCGTCTCGCGCAAGGCGAGCCCGTGGCGCGCGGCAAGCGCTTCGAGGTCGGTGATGTCGCGCACCCCCCAGTCCGGATTGTGCTCGCGCAGGGAGGTATCGAACACGGCATTGCTGACCGCAGTGTGCTTGCCGGCGCGCTTGAACGGGCCGTAGAGCACGAGCACGCCGTCCGCTGACAGCGCCTGCCCGGCGCCGGCGAACAATCCCTCCGCCACCGACCACGGCGCGATGTGAATCACATTGGCACAAAAGATCGCGGTGAGCTGCGAAGGCCCGCCCGCGGCGCGGAACGCCGCAGGCCAGCCGGGATCTGACAAGTCGATGCGCTGGGCATCACGGATGTTCGACAGCCCGGCATGCCTGCGCCACGCCGCGATGCTGGCGAGGTGGTTGGCGTTGAGATCGCTCGGCCACCACGTCAGATCTGGCCGCTGGGAGGCGAAATGCACGACATGCTGGCCGGTGCCGCTGCCGGCCTCCAGCACGTCGCCGGTCTTGCCCGCAAGCAGCCTTCCCAGCACCGCCCAGATCGGCTGGTGATTGCGGTGGAAGGCAGCCGCGTCCAGTCGTCCGTCCGGTTCCACCGGCCGGCCGTCCCGGCCGAACTCCACGACATATTCCGCCATGCCCATTCTCCCGGCCGCCCCATGAACGGCCTCGTTAACCGCGTTGCCGCGGCCACCATAGCTGCATTGTCAGCCGATGGTCTTTATGCTTTGCAGCGCCTATATTGCCGAGATCACCGAGACGTCGGAACTCCACCTTGATCACACCTGTCCTGCGTACCGCCCTGGCGATGGGGCTCTCGCTCGCCATGTCCATGGCCGCTCACGCCCAGTCCGGTGCCCTCGACGGCCAGAAGCTCGCCTTCGACCGCGGCAAGGGCAACTGCCTGACCTGCCACGAGATCAAGGGCGGCGACCTGCCGGGCTCGATCGGCCCGAAGCTGGAGAACTTCAAGGCAAGATACGACCGCGCCGAGCTGATCGCGATTCTCAACGACGAGACCAGGCGCAATCCGCTGACGGTGATGCCGCCGTTCGGCCGCAACCGCATCCTGACCGAGCAGGAAATCAGCGCCATCGTCGACTTCCTGCAGACCCTCTGATTCCGTTTGGAGACCGCCATGACTGCCTCGTTCGGCCCGTTGGCCCACCGCCGCCTGTTCCTGAAGGGCGCCGGCCTCGTCGCGCTGATCGGCCTCGGCAACGCCGTGCTGCACGCCGCGCCCGCCTTCGCCGCGACCAACGACAACAAGTATCCGGAAGACGCCTTCAAGCAGAAGAATGCGTCTGACGCGGTCAAGACGCTGTACGGCCGCGACCACGAGGCCTCCGACAAGATCAAGCTGGACGCACCGGAGATCGCCGAGAACGGCGGCGTGGTGCCGATCGCGGTGAGCACGAGCCTGCCGAACGTGACCTCGATCGCCTTCATCGTCAGCGAAAATCCATTCGCGCTGGCGGCGTCGTACCACATCCCCGAGGGCACCGTGCCCGCGGTGGCGAACCGGCTCAAGATGGCCAAGACCTCCAACGTGATCGCGCTCGTCGAATCCGGCGGCAAGCTCTACAGCGCGACCAAGGAGGTCAAGGTCACCGTCGGCGGCTGCGGCGGCTAAGGTCAGGAGATCATCATGGCATCGAGCATCCGCGTCCGCGCCGTCTTGAACGGCGACATCGCCGAGGTCCAGACCCTGATCCAGCACCCGATGGATACGGGCCTGGTCAAGGACGCCAAGGGCGAGTTGATCCCGGCGCACTACATCCAGCAGCTCACCTTCGTGCACAAGGACAAGACGGTGTTCCTGGCCGATTGGGGCACCGCGGTGTCGAAGGACCCCTATGTCAAGTTCGCCTTCAAGGGCGCGGCCAAGGGCGACGAGCTCAAGGTGAGCTGGGTCGACAGCAAGGGCGCGACCGACAGCCTGACGGCGACGATCCAATGAGGGCGCTGCGCCTCGCGCTGACTGTCGCGGCCGCGCTCGCTCTCGGCGCCTCCGGCGCTGCGGCCGCGGACAAGCCGAACCCGGCTGCCGACGCCAAGGCGTTCCAGGATTACTTCATCAAGAAGTTTCCGAAGGTAGCGTTCGACGATTTCGTCAACGGGCCGTATTCAATGAACGCCGACATGCGCAAGCAATGGGAGGAGAAGGAGCAGTTTCCGCCTTACGAGTTCGCGCTCGATGCCGGCAAGGAGATGTTCGCCAAGCCGTTCAAGAACGGCAAGACCTATGCCGACTGCTTCCCGAACGGCGGCATCGGCATCCGCCAGAATTATCCCTATTTCGACGACAAGGAAGGCAAGGTCATCACCCTCGAGCTGGCGCTGAATCGCTGCCGCGAGGCCAATGGCGAGCAGCCCTACTCCTACGTCAAGGACGAGATGGCATCGCTGACCGCCTACATGGCGTACACGTCGCGCGGCAAGCGCTTCGACATCAAGATCCCCGACGATCCGCGTGCGCTCGAGGCGTTCGAGAAGGGCAAGGAATATTTCTACACCCGCCGCGGCCAGTTGAACTTCTCCTGCGCGAGCTGCCATGTGCAGAGCCCGGGCGAGCGGATCCGCGCAGAGATCCTGGCGCCGGCGCTCGGCATCCTCAACGCGATGCCGATCTACCGCTCGGAATGGAGCGGCATGGGCACGATCAGCCGGCGCTTCGTCACCTGCAACAGCCAGACGCGCGCCGTGCCGCTGGAGCCGCAATCGGACGAATACCGCAACCTCGAATATTATCTGTCCTACGTGTCGAACGGCCTGCCGGTTTCAGGACCGGGAGCGCGGCCATGACAAATGTCAAGACAGCAAGCGTCATGAAAAAGATCGTGTTCGCCATGATGGTATCAGCGGTCGGCGCCGGCTCCGCGCGGGCCGCGTCGGAGGCCGACTATCTCGCGGCTGTCGCGGCGGCCGAGAGCGCCAACAAGGAAGCCGGACGTCTGCGCAACCAATGGACCGTGACCCAGGCCGCACTCAATGCCGCGAAGAAGGCAGCCGATTCCGGCAATTTCGATTCTGCGGTGAAATCGGCGCAGGAGGCCGAGGCGCTCGCCAAGGCATCGATCGTCCAGGCCACCAGCGAGAAGCAGCGCTGGAAGGACATGGAGATCAGGTAGAGCATGATCCCGAAAAGTGGAAACCGGCTTTCCCTCGCACAAACGCCGAAGGCGTTTGTGCGGAGATCATGCTCAAGCAAAGGGATAGCTCACGATGCGATTCCATGGAATCGCATCATAAGCTAGGACGCGAGCCATGATTCGGCGCCGGGACTTTCTGCAAGCATCAGTTGCCGCCGCGCTCGCCGCGCCGGCGCTGCTGCGCAACGCCAGCGCCGCCGACACCGTCAGCCTCTACGACATCGAGAAGTTCGGCAACGCCCGCATCCTGCACATCACGGACACGCATGCGCAGCTTCGACCGCTGTTGTTCCGCGAGCCCAGCGTCAATCTCGGCATTGGCGAGATGTGGGGACGGCCGCCGCATCTGGTCGAGCGCGCCTTCCTCGACCGCTACGGCATCCGGCCCGACAGCGCCGAGGCTTACGCGTTCACCTCGTTCGAGTTCGAGAAGTACGCCGGGCGCTTCGGCCGGATGGGTGGCTTCGCGCATCTGAAAACCCTGGTCGACAAGCTGCGCGCCGATGCCGGCGACCATCGCTCGGTGCTGCTCGATGGCGGCGATCTCTGGCAGGGCACCGGACTTGCCAATGCGATGCGCGGCGCCGACATGGTGAGCGCCGCCAACCTGCTCGGCATCGACGCCATGACCGGGCACTGGGAGTTCACCTATGGCGAGGAGGCGCTGCGCGCCAACCTCGCCCGCTTCAAGGGCGAGTTCCTGGCGCAGAACGTGTTCCTGACCGAGGAGGCCGCGTTCAACGACGCCAAGGCGTTCGATCACGGCTCCGGCCGCGTGTTCAAGCCGGCCACCATCAAGGAGATCGGCGGCGCGCGCGTTGCGGTGATCGGCCAGGCCTTCCCCTACGTGCCGATCGCGCATCCGCGCCGCTTCACGCCGGACTGGACGTTCGGCATCCGCGAGGAGGAGCTGCAGAAGCTGATCGATGGCCTGCGCGGCGCCGACAAGGTCGATGCCGTGATCCTGCTGTCGCATAACGGCATGGATGTCGACCTCAAGCTCGCGAGCCGCGTCACCGGCATCGACGTCATCCTCGGCGGCCATACCCATGACGCGGTTCCGCAACCGGTCGCGGTCAGCAACGCCAAGGGCGCGACGCTCGTCACCAGTGCCGGCTCCAACGGCAAATTCCTCGCCGTGCTCGATCTCGACGTCGGCAAGGGGCGCGTCGCCGACGCGCGCTACCGGCTGCTGCCCATCTACTCGGAGCTATTGAAGCCCGATCCTGCGATGCAGGCGCTGATCGACCAGACCCAGCAGCCGCAGGTCGCGGCCTGGAGCGAGAAGCTCGCGACGTCGGACCGGCTGCTGTACCGGCGCGGCAATTTTGAAGGCGCGACCGACGACCTGATCTGCGCGGCGCTGCGCCGCGAGCTCGATGCCGAGATCGCGCTGTCGCCCGGATTCCGCTGGGGTCCGACGCTGCTCGCGAACCAATCCATCCTGCTGGAGGACGTGCTGGCGCAGACCGCGATCACCTATCCCGAGACTTATGTGCAGCGAATGACCGGTGCAGAGATCAAGGACGTGCTCGAGGACGTCTGCGACAACCTGTTCAACGCCGATCCCTATCTGCAGCAGGGCGGCGACATGGTGCGCACGGGCGGGCTGTCCTACCGTTGCGCGCCCGCCGAGCCGATCGGCCGCCGCATCTCCGATCTCACGCTCGACGATGGCCGTCCGCTGGAGGCCCGCAAGAGCTACAAGGTCGCCGGCTGGGCCTCGATGAACGCACAGGACGGCAAGCCGGTTTGGGATGTGGTCGCGAGCCACCTGCGCAACGGTCAGCTGGTGCTGGTCGGAACTAACAAGGTCACGCTCTCGGGCGTCGACGGCAATCCTGGCTTTGCATCGCTGTCCTGAGCGGCGTGGAGCATGCATTGCGCCAGAATGGCTGGCCGAATCGTCGCCGTGCACCGAAAATGCCGGCCGGCGCGCGCAGGTGCCATGCGCGCGCGTTCGTGGACAATGAACCGTAATCCGATAGTGTGGCGTTGTGTCGCGCGCCCATTATTCGGCAGCCCTTGGTGATTTGCCGGCAACGCGCCCTTCAGGACCATCACTGACGCCGGGAGCCAAACGGATCGACCATGGCTGACGTTCTTGCCGCATCGCAACATGCCGGTGCTCCGGTCCGAACCGCCTCGCCGCTGCGCACATTGGCGCTGATCTCGCTGGCGCACTGGGTCAGCCATCTGCACATGCTGGTGCTGCCGATGCTGTTTCCCTACCTGAAGGAGAAGCTCGGCGTCGGCTACATCGAGCTCGGCTTTCCGCTCACCGTGTTCGCGGTCGTCTCGGCCCTGACCCAGGCGCCCGTCGGCTATCTGGTCGACCGCGCCGGTGCCCGCCGCATCCTGCTGATCGGCCTGACGCTCGGTGGCCTGTCGCTGGCGATGCTCGGCGTTTATCTGAGCTATGCCAGTCTTGTCGTCTCGGCGGTGCTGCTCGGCCTCGCCAACGCGGTCTACCATCCCTCCGACTACGCGCTGCTGGCCGCGCACATGGAAGAGAAGCGCATGGGCCGCGCGTTCGGTGTGCATACCTTCGCCGGCTATCTCGGCGGCGCCGTCGCGCCCGCCGTGATGGCGGCGCTGGTCACCACCGTCGGCGGCTCCGGCGCGCTGATCGCGGCCGGCCTGGTCGGACCGCTCGCCGCGCTGCTGCTGCTCGTCGGCAACGTGCCCGAGGTGCCGCCGCATCCGCATCACACCGGCGCCGACGGCAGCAAGGTGAAACAGCCTAGCCTGCTGACGCCGATGCTGATGCTGCTGACCGTGTTCTTCATGCTGCTCAGCCTGTCCAACGCCGGCATCGCCAGCTTCGGCGTTGTCGCGCTCATGAACGGCTACGGCATCTCGTTCTCGACCGCCAACATCGCACTGACCGCGTTCCTCGGCGCCAGCGCCGTCGGCGTGCTCGCCGGCGGCCAGCTCGCCGACCGCATCCGCCATCACAATCTGGTCGCGGCCGTCGCCTATGCGATCAACGCCGTGCTGGTGCTGATGATCACTTTCATCAACCTGCCGACCGTGCTGCTCACGACGATCATGCTGGTCGCGGGCTTCATGAGCGGCGTGATCGCGCCGTCGCGCGACATGCTGGTGCGCAACGCCGCCCCTCCGGGTGCCGCCGGCCGCGCCTTCGGCATCGTCTCCACCGGCTTCAACTTCGCCGGCGTGGTCAGTCCGCTGCTGTTCGGCTGGATCATGGACATGAACGCGCCGCGCTGGGTGTTCGGCGCCTCCGTCGTGTTCATGCTGCTGACGATCGTGCTCGCGTTCTTCACCGAGCCGAGGAAGGCGAAGGCGTAGGTTTCTTGTAGGGTGGGCAAAGGCGCCTGGCACGCTCGTCGTGATTGACGACAGCATCGCGCGCCGTGCCCACCATCCCGCTCGCGGTGGTGGGCACGCGCCGCCTATGGCGCCGCTTTGCCCACCCTACAATCAGGTCGCTGACGCAAGGCTGCTGCCTCTTCCCCGTATGTTGACATCATCGCCTTCCCGCCGATGATGTGCCCATAACAACAACGACCGGGGAAGACACGCCATGACGCAGCCAGATCTCGTGATCCGCGGCGGAACCGTTGCCGATGGCTCCGGCGGCGATCTCTACGACGCCGATGTCGCGATTTCGAACGGTCGCATCATCGAGGTCGGCAAGGTCGGCGGCGCCGGACGCGAGGAGATCGACGCACGCGGCAAACTTGTGACCCCAGGCTTCGTCGACGTTCACACCCATTACGACGGCCAAGTGACCTGGAGCCACGACATCTCGCCGTCGTCGCAGAACGGCGTCACCACCGCGATCATGGGCAATTGCGGTGTCGGCTTCGCGCCGTGCCGGCCAGCCGATCATCAGCGGTTGATCCAGCTGATGGAGGGCGTCGAGGACATTCCCGAGCCGGTGCTCGAAGCCGGCATTCCCTGGGAATGGGAGAGCTTTCCGGACTACATGGAGTGGCTCGGCAAGCGCACCTTCGATCTCGACATCGGCGCGCAGCTGCCGCATGCGGCGCTGCGCGTCTATGTCATGGGCGAGCGCGGCGCGCGCCGCGATCCGGCCACCGCCGACGACAACCGCGCCATGGCGGCGCTGGCACGCGATGCGGTCAACGCCGGCGCGCTCGGCTTCTCGACCTCGCGCACGCTCAACCATCGGACATCGACCGGTGACTACACGCCGACGCTCAAGGCCGGCGAGGACGAGCTGACGACGATCGCGCAGGCCATGCACGGCGCCGGCCGCAGCGTGCTGCAATTCGTGCTCGATATCTCCACGATCCACGAAGACCTGCCGATGATGCTGCGCATCGCCGACACGACGAAATGCCCGATCTCGTTCTCGGTGACGCAGAACGACCGCGCGCCGCAACGCTGGCGGCAGACGCTGGCCGAGATCAACGCCGCCGCCGCGCGCGGCCTGTCGGTGACGGCGCAGATCGCGGCGCGCCCGGTCGGGCTGCTGCTCGGGCTGGAGTTGTCGCGCAACCCGCTGCAGACGCATCCGAGCTACCAGGCGATCGCGCATCTGCCGCTGGCGGAGCGCGTCGCGCGGATGCGCGATCCGGCGCTGCGCGCGGCCATCCTGAGCGAGCAGGCCAGCGCGACCGACGACCCGCTGTTCTTCAAGCCGAACTACGACAAAATGTACCTGCTCGGCGATCCGCCGGACTATGAGCAGCCGCCGGAACGGTCGCTTGGCGCCCAGGCCCGCACGCGCGGCTGTCGTCCCGAGGAGCTGGCCTATGACGCGATGCTGACGGACAACGGACGGGGCATGCTCTACGTGCCGTTCCTGAACTATTCCGACGGCAATCTCGATGCCACCTATGAGATGCTGCGCGATCCGCGCAGCGTGCCGGGCCTGAGCGATGGCGGCGCGCATTGCGGCATCATCTGCGATGCCAGCTTCCCGACCTATCTGCTGACGCACTGGACCCGCGACCGCAAGCGCGGCGACAGACTGTCGATTCCCTTCGTCGTCGCCGCGCAGTCGCGCAAGACCGCGCTCTCGGTCGGCCTCGACGATCGCGGCCTGCTCGCGCCAGGCTACAAGGCGGATATCAACGTCATCGACTACGACCGGCTGCACCTGCATCCGCCCAAGGTGCATTACGACCTGCCGGTCGGCGGTCGCCGCCTGATGCAGGATGTCGACGGCTATGAGGCGACGATCGTGTCGGGCGTGGTGACGCGCCGCCACGGCGAGGCGACGGGCGCGCGGCCGGGTCGACTGGTCAGGGGTGCGCGAAGCGGGGTGCAATAAGGCTCTCGGCTGTCACGCTCCTGGCCGCCCGCGAAATCCTCAGTGTCGTCCCGGACAAGCGCGCGGTACGCGCGCGCCGATCTGGGACCCATAACCCCCGGGAAAAGTTCGGGGCACGATGGCCGCCCCATCTCGCCCAGCCACATCCGCCGCGGCGTATGGATCCCGGGTCGGCGTCCGCCAACGCTGTGCGTTGCCGGACTTGCCCGGGACGACACCGAGTGTGAGGCCCACATTGCGGCATGGCGGCGCTACGCTCGTCGTCGTCATGCCCCGCGCAGGCGCGGGTATCCGCTATACGGCGGCTTGTCGGCCCATGCACAACCGCCTCTGGAATACTGGGTCCCCCGGGTCAAGCCGGGGGACGACGGTCGTGATCATGGCAACCTGCGTTGCCCAAGGCCGAGTTCTAAACCAGCGCTCACGCAAATTCCGGCGCGACAGCCTGATGCGCCTGCAGGCGGGCGCGTTCGCTGTTCGGCCAGAGCAGGGCCAGGCCGAGGAGGCCGGAGATCACCATGATCACCGCGTTGATGGTGAAGCCGGACATGTAGCCTTCGAGCAGGCTGCCGGAGGCCTGGATCATCTTGCCCATCACGAGGGGCGCAACGATGCCGGCGAGCGTATAGAGCGCGCCGTAGATCGCCATGGCGGCGCCGCGCTGCGTGACCGGGGTGAATTCGCCGATCATCGGCGGGCAGACGACGTAGATCGAGCCGCACAATCCCGATCCGACCACGAGCAGTGCGATCTTTGCCGAAGCGGCGTCGACATGCGGCATCATCGCCATCAGCCCGCCGCCGATCACGAGCGGCGTCGCGCCGAGCACGCCACGGGCCATGCGCGTGGAGACGCCACGCGCCATCAGCGTCTGCGACACAAAGCCGGTGGTCAGCACCACGCACGCGCCGAAGATCCAGGGCAGGATCGAGATGAAGCCGGCCTGCTGCTGCGAGAAGCCGAGGCCTTTCACCAGGAACGGCGTGAACCAGGTCAGCCCGAGCGACAGCGCCCAATAGGCGCCGAAGGTCGCGGCGACGCAGCCGACGAAGGTCCGCGACGTCAGCAGTTGCAGATAGGGAACGCGCCGCTCGCGCAATCCGGCGAGCTCGACCTCCGCCAGCGGTCCTTCCTTGCCCAGCCACAGCCACGCCACGCTCCACATCAGCCCGACCACGCCGAGTGCGCCGAAGGCATAGTGCCAGCCGTGATTCACGATGATCCAGTTCAGCGCCGGCACCGCGAGAATGACGCCGAAGGCCGAGCCTTGCGACAGGATCGCCGTGGGCATCGCACGTTTCTCGTCGGGGAACCATTTGTAGACGGCGTGCACGGCGACCGACGCCGCGGGACCTTCGCCGGCGCCGAGAATGATGCGGCAGATCAGCAGCGTGGTGAAGCCGACGGTGCCGACCATCGGGAATTGCGCCAGCGCCCAGATCAGCGCCAGCACCAGCAGCACCCAGCGCGTCGGAACCCGGTTGACGACGAAGCCGACGACGATGGCCGAGATCGAGAACAGGAAGAAGAAGGACGAGCCCAGCAGGCCGAACTGCTCGGCGTTCAGATTAAGCTCGGTCATGATCGGCACGCCGGCGAGCCCGACCACGATCTTGTCGGCGAAGTTCACCAGCATGAACAGGAACAGCAGGAAGGTGATCTTCCAGGCGCCTTTCGGCGTCGCGCTTGCGCGGGATGTGCCCTTCAGCGTCGTTGGCGCGGCCATGGTCCTTCCCCATTCTGTCATGATCCGCCCCTGTCGTCCGGGCGTTTTGACGATGCTACCCACGAAGCGGCTTTGCAGGCAACCGGCTGGCGAGCTAAGTTATTGCTGCAACGCGGGAATCCGCCCCCCTTGGGCTGCATCGCGATACCCTCGCAACCTGATGCACGCGGCCGGCATCACATCGGGGGCGTCATGAAGAACGAGCGCGTGATGTTCGCGTTGGCCCTTGTTATGTTGTGACGCAACAACCCCGATCATGCTCGTGCTCAGCGTCCGTCATCTCACCAAGTCCTATCGATCCGGCGGCGAGCCGATCCACGTCCTGCGTGGCGTCGACCTCGACGTCTCCTCCGGCGAGCGCGTCGCGCTGACCGGTGAATCCGGCTCCGGCAAGAGCACGCTGCTGCATCTCATCGCCGGGCTCGATGCCGCCGACGGCGGCGACATCCTGCTCGACGGCGCTTCGGTCGGCACGCTCGACGATGCTGGACGCGCGGCGGTCCGGCGCGAGCGGCTCGGCCTCGTGTTCCAGCAGTTCAATCTGGTGCCGAGCCTGTCGGTTCAGGACAATCTCAGTTTCCAGGCGCGGCTGGCCGGTCGGCATGATCCGGCGTGGCACACCGAGCTTGTCGAGCGGCTCGGGCTGAAGTCGCTGCTCAAGCGCTATCCGGAGCAATTGTCGGGCGGACAGCAGCAGCGCGTCGCGATCGGCCGCGCGCTAGCCGTCAAGCCGGTCCTGCTGCTCGCGGACGAGCCGACCGGCAATCTCGACGAGGACACCGCCGACGAGGTGATGGCGCTGACGCGCGACCTCGTCGCGCGCACCGGCTGCGGCTTCCTGATGGTGACGCACAGCACCAGGCTCGCCGCGATGCTCGACCGCCATGTGCATCTGCATGCCGGACGCGTCGCATGAGACGCGCGCTCTGGATTCTGGCGGTGCTGCTCAGCCACTGGCGGCGGCATCCGATGCAGCTCGCGACCCTGCTGATCGGGCTGATCTCGGCGACAGCGCTGTGGAGCGGCGTGCAGGCGCTGAACCAGCAGGCGCGCAGCTCCTATGACCGCGCCGCCGCGATCTTCGGCGGCGCGCGCACGCCGATGCTGGTCGCGACCGACGGCAAGATGCTGCCGCAGAGCGTGTTCGCGGAATTGCGCCGCGCCGCCTGGCCGGTGTCGCCGGTGCTCGAAGGCCGCGTGCAGATCGACGGCCGCTCGATCAGACTGCTCGGCATCGAGCCGTTCAGCATTCCCAGGGAGGTCGGCGAAGCGCCGATGGTCGGCCGCAGCGAGCTCGAGGCGTTTCTGACACCGCCGCATCGCACGCTGATCTCGCCGGAGACACTGGCCGATCTCGGACTCAAAGATGGCGCGATGCCGCGACTCAGCAACGACGCCATGCTGCCGCCTTTGATGGCGCAGCAGCAGCTCGCACCCGGCGTGCTCGTGGTCGATATCAGCGACGCGCAGCGGCTGCTCGGCAAGCCCGGCCAGATTTCGCGGCTGCTGGTCGGCAAGACGCAAGGCCAGCGACAGCCGTTGCAGTCGTTGGCGGACGGCCGGCTGCAGCTCGTGCAGCCGGAGGCCGAGACCGACCTGGAGCGGCTGACCGACAGCTTCCACCTCAACCTCACCGCGTTCGGCCTGCTGTCCTTCGTCGTCGGCCTGTTCATCGTCAACTCCGCCATCGGGCTTGCCTTCGAGCAGCGCCTGCCGGTGCTGCGCACCCTGCGCGCCTGCGGCGTGTCGGCGCGCCAGCTCAATGGCGTGCTGATCGGCGAGCTCATCGCATTCGCATTGGCGGCCGGCCTGATCGGGCTGGTGTGTGGCTATTTCATAGCTGCGGCGCTGTTGCCGAACGTGGCAGCGTCGCTGCGCGGGCTGTATGGCGCGCAGGTGCCGGGCGAGCTGAGCCTGCAACCCGAATGGTGGTTTGCGGGCCTCGTCATCAGCATCGCCGGCGCGCTCGCAGCCGCGACGACGAGCCTGATCAAATCGATGCGGCTGCCGATCCTCTCCACCGCACAACCCTATGCGTGGCAGGAGGCGCAGCGGCGCTGGCTGCGATTGCAGAGCGCGGTCGCGCTCGCCTTCTTCGTTACCGCCGGCCTGCTGCTGTGGCTCGGGCAGTCGCTGCTCGCCGGCTTCGGCGTGCTCGCAGCCATGATGCTCGGCGCCGCGCTAGTGCTGCCGGCGATCCTCGAGCTGGTGCTGCGGCTCGGCGAGCGCGGCGCGCGGGGGGCGCTGGCACAATGGTTCTGGGCCGACAGCCGCCAGCAGATCTCGGGCCTGTCGCTCGCGCTGATGGCGCTGCTGATGGCGCTCGCCGTCAACGTCGGCGTGGCGACGATGGTGGAAACCTTCAGCCGCACCTTCCTGGTCTGGCTCGACGGCCGGCTCGCCGCCGATGTCTACATCAGCGCCGCGGATGAAGCGCAGGCGCGCGACATCCAGACCTGGCTGCGCGCGCGGCCCGATGTCCAGGCCGTGCTGCCGGGCGGACGCGCCGAAACGCAGCTTTCAGGCGCGCCGGTCGACATTCTCGGCCTGCCCGATCACGACACCTATCGCGACCACTGGCCACTGCTGCAGGCCGTCGACAACGCGTGGAAGCAGTTGGTGCGTGGCGACGCCGGCTTCGTCAGTGAGCAGCTGGCGCGGCGGCTCAATCTATCCGTTGGCGACAGCCTGGACCTTCCCGCGCCCGGCGGCGATTGGCGCATCACCGTCGCCGGCATCTATGCCGACTACGGCAATCCCAAGGGCCAGATCACGGTCAACGTCGCCGCGCTGACACGCCGCTTCCCGGCGACGCCCATGACGCGCATGGCCGTGCGCGCGGCGGCCGCCGACGTGCCGGGGCTGATCACGGGGCTCACCAACAAGTTCGGCCTCGATGGTCGCAACGTCGTCGACCAGGCCACCGTGAAGCAGGAATCGAAACAGATCTTCAACCGCACCTTTGCGGTCACCGGCGCGCTCAACACCTTCACGCTCGGCGTCGCCGCGATCGCGCTGCTGACCAGCCTGCTGACCTTGGCGAACTCGCGGCTGCCGCAGCTCGCACCCTTATGGGCAATCGGGCTGACGCGGCGGCGGCTCGCCGAGGTCGAGCTGTTGAAGACGCTGTCGCTTGCCGGCCTCACCGCGCTGCTGGCGCTGCCGCTCGGGCTTGTGGTGGCGTGGTGCCTGATCGCGATAGTCAACGTCAAGGCATTCGGCTGGCGGCTGCCGTTCGACGTGTTTCCGCTGCAGCTCATCCGGCTCTTGCTCGTCACGCTCATCGCGGCGCTGATCGCCTCGCTGCTGCCGGTGCTGCGGCTGGCGCGGATGCAGCCGGCCGATCTCGTCAGGACCTTCACCATTGAGCGCTAGAGCGACCATTTCGCGACGCATGCTGATCGGCGGGCTCGGCCTGCTGGCGCTGCCCCGCCTCGCGCGCGCGCAGGGCTTTGCGGGACTGAGCGATAGCGCCGACGGCTTTGTGCCGGTGACGCCCGGACGAGAGTTCAGCTTCCCTGCGGATCACGGGCCGCACGACGATTTCCGCATCGAATGGTGGTACGTCACCGCCAACCTCGCCGATTCCAGCGGCAAGGCCTATGGCCTGCAATGGACCCTGTTCCGCTCGGCGGCCCGGCCGGGGCCGCAGGGCGAAGGCTTCGACAATCAGCAGCTCTGGATGGCGCATGCCGCGGTGACGCGTGCCGACAGTCACCGCTCGTCCGAAAAATTCGCGCGCGGCGGCGTCGGCCAGGCCGGCGTCGAGGCCAAGCCGTTCCAGGCGTGGATCGACGACTGGCAATTGTGCGGCACCGCCGCGACCGACGATCGAGCGCTGGCGCCTCTGGACATGAGCGCCGTCGGACCGGACTTCTCGTATGCGCTGCATCTGGAGGCGGACCGGCCGGTGGTGCTGCAGGGCATCGGCGGCTACAGCCGCAAATCCGAGCGCGGCCAGGCGTCGTACTACTACAGCCAGCCGTTCTACCGCGCCCGAGGCCGCATCAGCTTCGACGATCAACCAGTCGAGGTCTCAGGGCTGGCCTGGCTCGATCGCGAATGGAGCAGCCAGCCGCTGGCCTCCGACCAGAGCGGCTGGGACTGGTTCGCGCTGCATTTTGCCGGCGGCGAGAAGCTGATGCTGTACCGGATGCGGCAGGGCAATGGCGACTACACGTCGGGAACCTGGATCACGGCTGACGGCGCCTCGCATGCGCTCGGCCCCGGGGGCATCGTCATGACGCCGACAGAGACGGTTGCGATCGGCGAGCGCAGGCTTCCGGTCGGCTGGCGTGTCGAGATATCAGCGCTCGGCATCGCCATCGACACCGCAGCGCGCAATCCAAACGCCTGGATGGGCACGCGCGTGCCCTATTGGGAAGGGCCGATCAGCTTCAAGGGCAGCCACACCGGGGTGGGCTATCTCGAACTGACCGGATATTAAGAAGCCGTCATCAGGGGGAACCGCGCATGTATCACTTCACCGCACTCGTCACCGTGCTCGCGCTCATGCTGTATTTCTACATGGCCGTCCGCGTCGCGCAGGCGCGCGCCACGTTCGGCGTGAAGGCGCCCGCGACCACCGGCAATGCCGATTTCGAGCGCACCTTCCGCGTGCAGATGAATACGCTGGAATGGCTGCCGATCTTCCTGCCGGCACTGTGGCTGTTCGCCATCTATGTCAGCGATGTCATCGCCGCACTGATCGGCCTGGTCTGGATCGCCGGGCGCGGGATGTACATGGTGTCCTACGCAAGGGCCGCCGAGAAGCGCGGCCCCGGTTTTGGCGTGCAGGCCCTGGCAGGCTCGATCCTGCTGGTCGGTTCGCTCATCGCCGTCCTCTGGCGCATGCTGCACGGCTGACCGCCCAGTCCCCCGCTGTCGTCCCTGCGAACGCAGGGACCCATAGCCACCGACGGATGTTTGTTGCGCGGCGGGTCGACGTGCAGCCTACCCTGTTCAGAGATCACGCGGTATGGGCCCCGGCTTTCGCCGGGGCGACACCAATGTTCTGGCGCGCGATCACTTCGTCAGCGGACAGCCGCTCTCCTTGGCGGTGAAGAACGCCTTGTCGCCGGGCACCGTGGCGAGCTGCTTGTAGTAGTCCCACGGCTTCTTCGACTCCGACGGCTTCTTGACCTCGAACAGGTACATGTCGTGGACCATGCGGCCGTTGGCGAGCACCTTGCCTTGCGCGAAGGCGTCGTCGACCGGCAGCTCCTTCAGCTTGGCCGCGACCGCATCGGAGTCCTTGGTTCCGGCGGCCTTCACCGCCTTCAGATAGGACATTGTCGCGGAATAGGTGCCGGCGTGGATCATGCTCGGCATCCGGCCGGTCCGCTTCATGAAGCGCTCGCTGAAGGCGCGGGACTTGTCGTCGCGATCCCAGTAGAAGCCTTCGGTGAGGATCAGGCCCTGCGCCGCCTCCAGCCCGAGGCCATGCACCTCCGACAAGGTCATCAGCAGGCCGGCGAGCTTCTGGCCGCCCTTGACGATGCCGAACTCGGCCGCCTGCTTGATCGAGTTGGTGGTGTCGAGGCCGGCATTGGCGAGCCCGATGATCTTCGCCTTCGAGCTCTGCGCCTGCAGCAGGAAGGACGAGAAGTCCGACGAGTTGAGCGGGATGCGCACCGAGCCCAGCACCTTGCCGCCCTTCGACGTCACGATGTCGCTGGTGTCCTTCTCCAGCGCATAGCCGAAGGCGTAGTCCGCGGTCATGAAGAACCAGGTATCGCCGCCGGACTCGACCAGCGCCCCGCCGGTGCCGACCGCGAGCGCGCGGGTATCATAGGCCCAGTGGAAGCCGTAGGGCGTGCAGGCATCGCCTGATATGCGCGAGGTCGCGGCGCCGACGACAATGTCGATCTTCTTCTTTTCCTTCGACAGATCCTGGATGGCGAGCGCGACCGACGAGGTCGTCAGCTCCGTGATCATGTCGACCCCCTCGGTATCGTACCAGCGCCGCGCGATCGACGAAGCGAGGTCCGGCTTGTTCTGGTGGTCGGCGGTGACCAGCTCGACCTTCTGCCCCAGCACCTCGCCGCCGAAATCCTCGATCGCCATCCTGGCGGCCTCGACGGAGTACTTGCCGCCGTAGTCCGCGTAGACGCCGGACTGGTCGTTGAGGATGCCGATCTTGACCTGTGCCGACGCCGGCGCCGCCACGAGCAGCGCACCGACGGCAGCAACAGCCAGCAAGCCCGATTTCATATGATCTCTCCCGGAGTTTCTTGGCTTTGACATGTCATTCGTTGGAATGCCTGACCATGTTATGCCAGAACCCCGGCCGCGCCCATCCCTTCCCTCCTCAGCCAAAGGGCTGAGAGGCCTGTTGAGAGCCCGGAACCTGTCCGCTAGATTGGCCGCAAACAACGACATGCCGTCCCGTAAGGATGGTACGCGCGGAAGGAAACGGCCCGAGGGCGCGACGAGAACATCGTCGGCGTGACGTTTGCCCTATGGCCCTCCACCACCGTACCTCCGGCCGGCGTCGGAAGGGAGGACACATGTACACCGGCAAGCACGCCCGGCTGCGCCCATTGCAGCCCGCCTTCATCATGGCCTCGACCGGCGAGGCCGTGACCTACCGCGAGCTGGAGGCGCGCAGCAACCGGCTGGCGCATCTGTTCCGCCAGCGCGGCCTGAAGCGGCTCGACCACTATTCGATCTTCATGGAGAACAACAGCCGCTATCTGGAAGCGTGCGGCGCAGGCGAGCGCTCCGGGCTCTACTTCACCTGCGTGAACTCCTACCTCACGCCCGGCGAGCTGGCCTACATCCTCAACAACAGCCGGTCGCGGCTTCTGATCACCTCCCTCGCCAAGCTCGACGTCGCGCGCGAGGCGCTGAAGGAGGCGCCCGACATCGAGCTCTGCATCGTCGCCGATGGCGCAGGCGAGAGCGAGCGGATCGTCGGCCTCGCGGAGGCCACCGCCGGCCTGCCGGCGACGCCGATTGCCGACGAATGCGTCGGCACCGCGATGCTGTATTCTTCGGGCACCACGGGCCGGCCGAAGGGCATCCTGCGGCCGCTGCCCGAGCAGCAGCCGGTGCAGCAGCTGCCGATCTTCGATTTCCTGGAGAAGCTGTGGCGCTACCGCGAAGGCATGATCTATCTGTCGCCGGCGCCGCTCTATCACTCCGCGCCGCAGGCCGCGGTCAACCTCACCATCCGCGTCGGCGGCACCGCCATCATCATGGAGACGTTCGATCCCGAACGCTACCTGCAACTGATCGAGCAATGGGGCATCACGCATACGCAATTGGTACCGACGATGTTCTCGCGCATGCTGAAACTGCCGGAACAGATCCGCACGCGCTATGACCTCTCCTCGCTCGAAGTCGCGATCCATGCCGCCGCACCGTGCCCGGCACAGGTCAAGGAGGACATGATCAAATGGTGGGGGCCGATCATCCACGAATATTACGGCGCCACCGAAGGCCTCGGCTTCACCGCCTGCGACAGCGCGGAATGGCTCGCGCATCGCGGCACCGTCGGCAAGGTGCTGTTCGGCGACCTGCACATCCTCGATGAGACCATGCAGCCGTGCCCGACCGGAACGGCCGGCACGGTGTGGTTCAAGACCGGATCGCCGTTCGAGTATTTCAACGACCCCGAGCGCACCAAGGAGGCACGCTCAGCCGACGGCATGATGAGCACGGTCGGCGACGTCGGCTATGTCGATGCCGACGGCTATCTCTATCTCACCGATCGCGCCACCTTCATGATCATCTCCGGCGGCGTGAACATCTATCCGCAGGAATGCGAGAACCTGCTGATCACGCATCCGAAGGTCGCCGATGCCGCCGTGTTCGGCGTGCCCAATTCCGATCTCGGCGAGGAGGTGAAGGCGGTGGTCCAGCCGATGTCGGGCATCATGCCTGGGCCTGAGCTGGAAGAGGAGCTGATCGCGTTCTGCCGGCAATCGCTGTCGCGACAGAAGGTGCCGCGCTCGATCGATTTCGAGAAGGAGCTGCCGCGGCTGCCGACCGGCAAGCTCTACAAGCGCCTGCTGCGCGACCGCTATTGGGGCAACAAGACTTCTAGGATCGTGTAGGGCGGCACGACCTCGGATTGATCCTGGTCAAGCGCGCGCGATGCCGCGCAGCTATTCTTCGCCGATTGCGATCGCAGCACGAGACGACGACATGCGCGCTCATCAAATCATGACCAGATCCGTGATCGCGGTGACGCCCGGAACCCCGGTGGCCGAGGCGGCGCGGATCATGCTGCGCAACCACATCGGCGGGCTGCCGGTGGTCGACGCGTCCGGCACGCTCGTCGGCATGGTCACGGACGGTGATTTCCTGCGCCGCGCCGAGCTCGGCACCGAACGCAGGCAAGGCCGCTGGCTCGACCTCCTGGTCGGCCGCGGCCGCATCGGCGCCGACTTCGTCCATTCCCACGGCCGTACGGTCGGCGACATCATGAGCCAGCCTCCGGTTACGGTTAGCGCCGATGCCAGCCTGGCGGAGATCGCCGAGATCATGGAGAAGCGCAACATCAAGCGTCTCCCTGTGATGAGTGGCGACCGGCTGGCCGGCGTGGTGACACACACGGATTTCCTGCAAACCGTGGCCGACCTCGCCACTGCCGTTCCGGGCCCCACCCCCGACGATGACGGGATCCGCGGCGCCATTCTCGATTCGCTCGACCAGGCCGCCTGCAAGCATTGCCGCTTCAACGTCGTCGTCCGCAACGGCATCGCGCATCTCACGGGCGCGGTTCGCAACGAGAAGGAGCGGGCCACGGCGATCGTGGCGGCCAAGAGCGTCCCGGGCGTCAGGAACGTGCGCGACCACATGTGGGTCTATCCGCCGCCGGAGGACGAGTTCGGCGGCGGTGACATCGTCTCGCTGCAGGACCAGCCGTCGACCGACGACGACCAACCGCTGTGAGGAGAGCCGGGCGTGCGACGTGCCTCCGTACCATCACTGCTGCTGCTGGTCCTGCTCTCCGCCTCGGCGGCCGCCGAGGATCTCGACCACGGCCGCCGGCTCGCCGAGCGCTGGTGCGCCGCCTGCCATGCGGTGGCCACCGAGCCGACCAAGTTCCGCCGCGCCCGGCCGTTCGTCGCCATCGCGGCCAGGGACGGAGTGACGAAGGACATGCTGGTCAAGTTCCTCCTGCTTCCCCACGCGACGATGGCCAACAATCCGCTCAGTGCGAACGATGCGACCGACCTGGCAGGCTATATCCTCAGCCTTAGGAAGTAGTTGCGGCCAAATTCGCCTTTGGATTGCGCCGCAGCCCCGTGGTCGGCGGCGTCCGGACGCAAGAGTGGGCCCTGGCGCCCGATGATACGGCACCTTCGCCGGCAATTTAGCAAGATCCTCCGGAACGAAACGCTCAAGCCTGCGTTCTGTGTGTTCGCCGTCGTGAGCTGGAGCACGTCGCATGGCCCCAAACGGGTCTGCTGACGGCAAATCGCCCTGTCCTCGTTGCCGGGAAGACCAACAACAAGCAGCGATCGAGATAGCCCTTGCATTTGCACACAAACAAGTTGGTAATCTGGTGCACGGCGTCTTCTCTACCGACCTGTTAGCAAGGAGCCTGCGACGTGCACGGAATGCCCGGCGCCTCCCCCGCCCCACGCGCGACCGACGACGATACGGCCTATCTGGCGGCGATCGTAGAGTCCTCGGCCGACGCCATTGTCAGCACCACCGCCGACGGCGTCATCCGCAGTTGGAACGCGGCCAGCGAGCGGATGCTGGGGTTCACCGCGGCTGAAATGATCGGCAGATCCGTCTCCGAGATCGTTCCCCCGGAGCTGGCGGAAGAAGCGAGCGCCTTGCGCGCCAGGGTCAACGCGGGCGAAGCGGTCGAGAGCTTCGAGACCGTCCGGCTGACCAAGCAGGGACGCCCGATCGAGGTCTCCATCACGTTTTCACCGATCCGCAGCAGCACCGGCGTGATCGTCGGCATCTCCGGAATCATCCGCGACGTCACGCTGTCGAAGAAGGCCGAGCGTGCGGCGGCGATGCTCGCGGCCATCGTCGCCTCGTCCTCGGACGGCGTCGTCAGCAAGACGCTGGACGGCACGATCACCAGCTGGAACAAGAGCGCCGAACGGATCTTCGGCTTCTCGGAAGGCGAGATGATCAACCGCTCGATCCGCACGATCATCCCGCAGGAGCGCCAGGCCGAGGAGGACCGGATCCTCGCCACCGTCCTATCCGGCGCGATCATCGACAATTTCGAGACCATCCGCCTGCGCAAGGATGGTGCGCTCATCGACGTGTCGGTCACGGTCTCGCCGGTCCGGGATTCGAGCGGCCGGATCATCGGCGCCTCCAAGATCGTGCGTGACATCACCGACAAGCGCCAGACAAGGGAGCAGTTGCGCACCTTGCTGGCCGAGGTGAACCACCGCAGCAAGAACCTGCTGTCGCTGGTGCAGGCGATCGCCCGGCAGATGACCCGTCACGGCCGCCAGCTCGACCTCAACCGCTTTCTGGAGCGCCTGCAGGCGATCGCGAGCAATCAGGATCTCCTGATTCAGAACGATTGGCGTTTCATTCCACTCGGCGGCCTGGTCCGCTCGCAGCTCGGGGCGTTCAGCGACTTGATCGGCGACCGCATCGCGATCGACGGACCGCCGATCGAGCTGACGCCAGAGGCCGCGCAGTCGATCGGCATGGCGGTCCACGAGCTCGCCACCAACGCCGCCAAATATGGTGCGCTGTCGAACCACGACGGACGGATCGCGGTCCGCTGGACGCGCAGCGACGACAGCTTCGACATGACCTGGGTCGAAAGCGGCGGACCTGAGGTGGCGCCGCCCGAGCACACCGGCTTCGGCAGCCGGGTGATTTCCGACCTGGTGCGCGCTGGCCTGGATGGATCGGTCGAGGTCCAGTTCCTGCCGGCCGGACTGCGCTGGCACCTGAGGTGCCCCCTGCAACGCCTCAGCCGCGACCATCATCATGCGCGCCAGTGAGAAGACTCACCTCCTGATCGTCGAGGACGATCCCCTGATCGGCTTCGACCTCGCGGTCGAGCTCGAAGCCGCCGGATTCACGGTGGTCGGCGTGGCGCCGACCGTGCACAAAGCCCTCCATCTGCTCGAGCGGAATCACTGCGATCTTGCCGTGCTCGACGTCAATCTCGGGCGGGAAACATCGGCGCCGATCGCGCGCGCTTTGGCCGCGGCCGGCGTGCCCTTCGTCGCCGTCACCGGCTATTCCGTCGATCAATGCCCGGAAGAATTCGCCACGGCACCGCTGCTGTCGAAGCCGTTCCAGACGTCACGGCTGGTCGCGGCGCTGAGGCGGCAATTGCATCCGTGAGGCGCGCGTCGGCCGCGCAACAGAGCCACGATCGGCATTGTTGCCGTTTGAAGGATTAGGGGTCGGTACCCCGCCCTTGAAACAGCGCAGTTGATTTCACGTCTTTGATGGCAGAATTGCCCCTCGCCTCGACAGCAATGCACTCCCCTCCCCCTTGCGAGGAGGGGTCGCGGGTGGGGGTCCACGTGTCGCGCTCCACGTGATCTGCGCTCCCACCGTGGACGATGTCGACGATGATCTGCGCAACCGGCGAACCGCCTCCTTTGAGTGTTGCAGAATGCAGCGGCGGGACGCTGCATGTCGCGAAGCGACGACTCCGTGAGAATATCGAAGTCGCATACAACAGAGTTCAGCGCGCGCGGACCCCCGCCCCGCAAGCGGGAGGGAGGTGCAGCATGCCTCGAGCTAACTCACGCCCAGTTGCGCGACGATCAGCCCGCAATCTCCACCACGATCCGACCCGTCGTCACCTGGTCGCCCTCGGCGACCTCGATCGCGGTCACCGTTCCGGCGATGCCGGCAGTATGAACGTGCTCCATCTTCATCGCCTCGAGCGTCACCACCGGCTGTCCCACAACCACGCTGTCGCCCGGTTTCACCAGCACCGCGACCACGCGACCGTTCAGGGCCGCACGGACCTTGCCATCACCTCCGGTGGCGGCCGAGGATTGCGGCCTCGCCAACGTCAGATCGCGCACTGCCAGCGTCTGACCGCGATGCTGGACGAACAGCCGATCGTCGTCACGGACGAAGCGCGCGCTCTCGACGATCTCGGCGTGATGAACGCGGATCGTGTCATCCGTGAGCGATACGATCTCGAAGCGATGCTCTGCATCACCACGCGTCACGCGATAGCTTCCGTCACGCTCGCGCAGTAGCTCGCACTCGGCCACTTCGCCGGCAATCTCGAACCGGAGCGGCGTCGCGAAGGCGGCCGCGAGCGAGCGGCCGCGGCGGACGGGATGTGCGAGCGGATGGCTGACGGAGAGCAGCAGCGCGACCAGCGCGAGGTCTGCCGCTTCGGCGGCCGGCGCACGCAACTCGTCACGATGCGCCGCGATGAATGCGGTGGTTGCCTTGCCCGCGGCGAAGGCCGGATGCCGCAGACATGAAATCAGGAAGGCCCGGTTGGTCGGGACGCCCAAAGCAACGGCCTGCTCCAATCCGGCGATCAGCCTTGCGCGCGCCTCCTCACGAGTCGCAGCATGGCTGATCAGCTTGGCGATCATCGAATCGTAGTGGGGCGGGATCTCCGCGCCGGACTCCAGCGCATGCTCGACCCGGATCATCCCCGGCATCTGCCACAGCGCCATCCGCCCCGATTGCGGCATGAAGTCGTGCGCGGCATCCTCGGAGCACAGCCGCACCTCGATCGCATGACCCGAGAAGCTGATCTGGTCCTGGCGCAACGGCAGAGGCTCGCCGGCGGCGACACGCAATTGCCACTCGACGAGATCGAGTCCCGTCAGGGCCTCCGTCACGGGATGCTCGACCTGCAGCCGCGTGTTCATCTCCATGAAGTAGAACTGGTCGTCGGCATCGAGCAGGAATTCCAGCGTACCTGCCCCCTCATAGCCGAGCGCCTTCACCGCCTGCACCGCCACCGCGCCCATGCGCGCGCGCAGCTCCGGCCCGACCGCCGGCGACGGCGCCTCCTCGATCAGCTTCTGATGCCGCCGCTGTACCGAGCAGTCGCGCTCACCGAGATGGACGGCATTGCCGTGGCTATCGCCGAATACCTGGATCTCGATGTGGCGCGGACTGACGATCGCCTTCTCGAGGATGACGGTGCCGTCGCCGAACGCCGTCGCCGCTTCCGAGCGGGCGCTGCGCAGCAGGTCGGGAAAGGCGTCCGCATCCGTCACAAGCCGCATGCCGCGGCCGCCGCCACCGGCGACGGCCTTGATCATTACCGGGAAACCAATGCGGCGCGCCTCGCGCAGCATCGCGTCGTCGCCTTGGTCCTCGCCCTGATAGCCGGGAACGCAGGGCACGCCGGCGCAACTCATGATCCCCTTGGCGCCGGCCTTGTTGCCCATCGCCTTGATCGCCTCGGGCGATGGCCCGATGAACACCAGACCGGCCTCCTTGCACGCTTGCGCAAAATCCTCGTTCTCGGCGAGAAAGCCATAACCGGGATGCACGGCATCCGCGCCAGTCGCCTTTGCGGCGGCGATGATCGCTGCGATGTTGAGATAGGACTGTGCGGGCGGCGGCGCGCCGATGCGGACGGCCTGATCGGCGAACCGGACATGCAGCGCATCGGAATCGGCGTCCGAATAGACCGTGACCACGCCATAGCCGAGCCGGCGCGCGGTGCGCATGATCCGCAAGCTGATCTCACCGCGGTTGGCGATCAGCACCTTGTGGAACGGCCTGCGCGTCATTGCACCCATCTCTTCGCTCATGGCCGCGCCACCGAGAACTGCATGCGCTGCGGCTGCCGCGCCTCCGCCTCGCGGCAGATCGCCAGCACCTCCGACAGCACCGCGCGGGTGTCGCGCGGATCGATCACGCCGTCGTCGAGCACGCGCGCCGAAGTCGCAAACACGTCCATCTGGCTGTCGAACACGCCGATGATCTGCGCCTTCATGGCATCGAGCTTCTCGCGCTCCACCGGCTTGCCGCGGCGCGCCGCCGCCGCTTCAGTCACGATCGCCATCGTCTCCGCCGCCTGCTCGCCACCCATCACGGCGGTCTTGGCGTTGGGCCAGGAGAAGCAGAAGCGCGGGTGGAATCCACGGCCGCACATGCCGTAATTGCCCGCCCCGAACGAGGCCCCGCAATAGATCGTGATCTGCGGCACGCTGGCCGAGGTCACCGCCTGGATCATCTTGGAGCCGTGCTTGATCATGCCGGCCTCCTCATAAGCGCGGCCGACCATGTAGCCGGTGGTGTTGTTGAGATAGAGAATCGGCGCTCGGGTCTGGCAGCAGGACTGGATGAAGTGCGTCGCCTTGTTGGCGCCGGCCGGATCCAGCGGGCCGTTGTTGGTGACGATGCCGATCGCCTGGCCCTCGATGCGGGCATGGCCGCACACCGTCGCAGGCCCGTAGTTTGGTGCCATTTCGACGAAGTCGCTGTCGTCGACGATCCGCGCGATGACCTGGCGCATGTCGACGGGGCGCTTGTGGTCGAGCGGCATGATGCCGAGCAGCTCCTCCTGGTCGTAGCGCGGCGGCTTCACCGGTGACGACTCGTGCGATGGCCGATCCCAGTTCAGCTTGCCCATGATCTCGCGCGCGATACGCAGGGCATCGCGGTCGTCCTCGGCGAGATAGTCGCCGAGGCCGGAGATCGAGGTGTGCATCTCGGCGCCGCCGAGCTCCTCCTCGGTGGCGATCTCGCCGGTCGCGGCCTTCAGCAGCGGCGGGCCGGCGAGGAAGGCGCGGGTGCGGCCGCGGACCATCACGATGTAGTCGGACAATCCGGTCTGATAGGCGCCACCCGCGGTCGACGACCCGTGTGTCACCGTGACGACCGGCAGCCCGGCTGCCGACAGCCGCGCGAGATTGCGAAAGATGTTGCCGCCCCGCACGAAGTCCTCGACGCGGTAGCGCAGCAGGTTGGCGCCGGCACTCTCGACCAGTTGCACGTAGGGCAGCTTGTTCTCCAGCGCCAGCTCCTGCACGCGCAGGGTCTTGTCGAGGCCGTAAGGCTGCAGCGCTCCGGCATCGATGCCCGCGTCATTCGCCGAGACCATGCAGCGCACGCCGGACACGAAGCCGATGCCGGCGACGACGCCGCCGCCCGGCACGCTCTTGGCCGGGTCCGGCGTATCGAACATGTAGCCGGCAAGCGTCGACAGCTCCAGGAACGGCGCGCCGGGATCGAGCACCAAGGCGACGCGCTCGCGCGGCAACAACTGGCCGCGCTGATGGAAGCGCTCCTTTGCCGCCGCAGAGGCATTGCGCGTGCGCGCCTCGAGATCGCGCATCCGCGCGATCAGGACGAGCATGCCGTCACGATTGGCCTGGAAGGCGGCGCCAGCGGGAGAGATGGTGTTGTCGATGGTGGCCATCAGTTCATGCTTTCGTCATTCCGGGACACGAGTGCGCAGCAAGATGGACGGGCCATCTTGCTGCGCGGGAGCGAACCCGGAATCTCGAGGATCAACCCTCACGCGCTCTTCGCCACGAAATGATCGCCATAGGCCTGGCGCAGCTCGACCTTGCGCAGCTTGCCGGTGGCGGTCATCGGCATCTCCTCGAGCACCCGCACCAGCTTCGGCACCTGAAAGCCGCCAAGCGACTTGCGGCAGTGCTCGAGCAGCTCGGTCTCACTGGCCTGCGCGCCGGGCTTGAGCTTGACGAAGGCCGAGACCGCCTCACCCCATTGCGGATGCGGCAGGCCGACGACGGCGGCATTCTGCACCGCCGGATGCGCCAGCAGGGTCTCCTCGATCTTGACCGAGGCGACGTTCTCGCCGCCGGACTTGATCATGTCCTTCTTGCGATCGAGGAACAGCACCTCGCCCTTGTCGATGACCGCGAGATCGCCGGTGTGGTGCCAGCCGAACTTGCGGGCGTCCTCGGTCGATTTCGGATCCTTGTAGTAGCCCAGCATCACGTTGGGCCCGCGATGCACCAGCTCGCCGATCTCGCCGGGCGGCAGCAGGTTGCCGGCATCGTCCATGATCGCGGTCTCGTTGACGAACAGCGACTCGCCCCAGTAATTGCCGAAACGATTGAGCTGCACCTCGGGACGCGACATCGTCGTCGCCGGATACATCTCGGTCTGGCCGCTGGTCAGCACGAAGTTCGGGCACAGCTCCCTGATGGCGCGCTCCAACAGCGGCCGGCCCATCGGCGCCATCGTGTAGAGGCAAGTCCGCAAGTGGGAGAGGTCGAACTCCTTGCGGCGCGGATGATCAAGGATTGCCTGGTACATCAGCGGCAGGCCGACGAACACGGTGAGGCGGTCGCGCACGATCGCCTCCATGCAGGCGACCGGGTCGAAGCCACGCATCAGCGCCATGCGGCCGCCGACCGAGAGATAGCTGAGCAGCAGCACATGGCCGGCGCAGTGGAACAGCGGAAATTGCCCGGTGATGCCGTCGTCGCGCGAGAGCTGCATCTCGATGCAGTTGCTCATCACGGCCATCACCACGGCGAGGTGACAATGCATCGCGCCCTTCGGCCGCGACGTCGTGCCCGAGGTGTAGATGATCATCGCAAGATCGCGATCGTTGATCTCGATCTCGGGCTCGACGTCCGAATGACCCTGGATGAGGTCGGTGAAGCTGGCAAGCCCCGCGGCCTTCGCCGTCCCGGTGAGATCGACGGCGATCAGCTCGACGCCCCGCTTTTCCAGCGCGGCGCGGCGGTCCGCCTGAGCAAACAGATTGTCATCGATGAGCGCGAAGCGGACCTCGGCATGGCCGAGGATGTAATCCATGTCGGCGGGCCCGAGCATCGTATTGATCGGCACCCAGACGAGACCGGCGCGATGGATGCCGAACAGCGCTTTGACGAACTCGATCGAGTTGTTGCAGACGGTCGAGATCTTTTCGCCCGGCTTCAGCCCTTTGGCGACGAGATGGTTCGCAAACCGGTTGGCATCGCGCTCCAGCTCGGTGAACGTCACCTGACGGGCGCCATCGGTGATCGCCACCCGCTCGGGAAAGCGGCGCGCCGCGCGCTTCAGGAGATCGCCGATCGCGACCCGGCCGATGCGGCCGGGACCGGACACGCCGCCTGTGGCATCGAGATTGGTCATTGGTCTGTTCCCTCCCCATCCACGTCATTGCGAGGAGCCGAAGCGACGAAGCAATCCAGGGCGTCGTGCAGAACTCTGGATTGCTTCGCTGCACTCGCAATGACGGCGTATGCTGCGTCAATTCACCGTGCCAAACATCTGCCGGGCCTCGGCGGGACTTGCGATCTCGCGGCCGGCGCGCCGCGCGCACGCCGCGATGGCCTCGATCAGTTGGCCGTTCGAGGTCACCTTGGTGCCGTCGCCGAGATAGAACGTGTCCTCCAGCCCGGTGCGGAGATGGCCGCCGAGCTCGGCGCAGCGCTGGTGCAGCGGCCAGATCTCCGCGCGGCCGATTGCCGTGACCTGCCAGTGCGCTTCGGACAGCTTCAGCTTGAGCAGGATCGGCAGCAGCTCGGGATCAGCCGGCATGCCGGAGGCAACGCCCATCACGAAATTGTACTCCAGCGGACCGCCATACATGCCGGTCTGGCGATACATCGCGACACAGCGCACGATGCCGACGTCGAAGCATTCGAATTCCGGGATCGTGTGCGCGTCCTTCATCGCGGCGAGATAGTCCTGGATCTTCTCGACCGAGTTGTCGAACATCATCGGCGGCCAGGCCCAGTTGTTGTCGGCCTTGACCTTGAGATAGTTCAGCGAGCCGGCATTGCAGGCCGCGATCTCCGGCCGGGTCTGCCGGATGCAGTCGAGCGCACCTTGATAGTTCGGTCCCGACACGCCCGAGGTGTGATTGATGATCACGCCGGGACAGGCCTCGCGGATCGCCTGCTGGATCTCGCGGGAGACGTCGACGTCCCAGGACGGCAGATGCCCCTTGCCCGGCGCCTGCTGGCGCAGATGGATGTGCATGATCGCAGCACCGGCGTCATAGGCGCGCCGCGCCTCGCGCGCCATCTCCTCGGGCGTGACCGGCACATGATGCTGCCTGGGATCGGTGAGCACGCCGTTCAGCGCGCAGGTGATGACGGCTTTGTCGCTCATGGCACTCGTTCGATGGCTTCGCGCAAGCGGCGCTGTGCTGATCCGGCCCGTATATGACGGCGTCTCCGCCTGATCTGCTTGCGTTGACTCGCTGGTTGGAGGCCGCGCAACCCGCTATTGCTCTGCATCAAGCGCCCGGACGGGATCGGCGCTAACTGGTTCCCATGTTTCTCGTCACGGGGCGTGCAATGCCGATCGACACACAACCGGCGCCGACATTTCCGAACGGCCTGAGCGCAGCCGAGGCGGCACGGCGTCTGACGGCGGAGGGATTCAACGAGCTGCCGCAGACCGGCAAACGCTCGATCCTGCGCCTCGTCGCCGACGTGCTGAAGGAGCCGATGCTGCTTCTGCTGCTCGCCGGCGGGGGCATCTATCTCGCGCTGGGCGACGCGGCGGAAGCGATGCTGCTCGGCGTGTTCGCCTCGGCCTCCGTCTTCATCACCATCGTGCAGGAGGCGCGGACCGAGCGCGTGCTGGAATCGCTGCGCGATCTCTCCAGCCCGCGCGCGCTGGTGATCCGCGACGGCGAGCGCATCCGCATCGCCGGCCGCGAGGTGGTGCACGGCGACCTCATCGTGCTCGCCGAGGGCGATCGCGTCGCGGCCGATGCGGTGCTGCGGGAGTGCGACGATCTGCTGACGGATGAATCGCTGCTGACAGGCGAATCCGTGCCGGTGCGCAAGCGCCCGGCCCCGGCCGAGCCGATCGACACGCCCGCCGCGGCGGCCGGCGGCGACGACCAGCCATTCGTGTTCTCCAGCAGTCTCGTCGTCCGCGGCGGCGGCATTGCCGAGGTGACGGCGACCGGGCCGCACACGGCGATCGGCAGGATCGGCCAGTCGGTGAGCGCGCTGGAGACGGAGACGCCGCGGCTGCGGCAGCAGACCCGGCGCCTGGTGATGGCGTTCGCGATCGCCGGCGCCATCGTGGTCGCCATCACCGTCGTGCTCTATGCGGTGTATCGCGGCGGCTGGCTGGAGGGAATCCTCGCCGGCATCGCGCTGGGCATGTCGATGCTCCCCGAGGAATTCCCGGTGGTGCTGACGGTGTTCCTGGCGATGGGCGCCTGGCGCATCTCGCAGGCGCGCGTGCTGACGCGGCGCGCTTCGGCGATCGAATCGCTCGGCGCCGCCACCGTGCTGTGCACCGACAAGACCGGCACCCTGACGCAGAACCGCATGATGGTGGCCCGGCTGGTGCTGCCGGACGGCAGCGCGCTGCAGCCTGCGACGGCGACGCCGGATGCCATCACGCCGCCCTTCCGCGATCTCGTCGCCACCGCCGTGCTGGCCTGCGACCCGCAGTCGCATGATCCGATGGAGAAGGCGCTGCACGCGCTCGGCGCCGACGCCACCGCAGGCGCCACGTTGCAGCGACGCTACGGCTTGCGCCCCGACCTGCTGGCGATGACCAACGTCTGGTCGCGCGACGGCGCCGGCGTCGTGGCGGCCAAGGGTGCGCCGGAAGCGATCGCATCGCTCTGCGGCGTCGACGGCGGCGAGCTGGCGGCGCTGCAGGCGCGCGTCGAGACGCTCGCCGCCGAGGGCCTGCGCGTGCTCGGCGTCGCCCACGCGAGCTGGAGCGACGAGGCGCTCCCCGACATACAGCAGGACTTCGCATTCTCGTTCCGCGGTCTCGTCGGCTTCGCCGACCCGCTGCGTCCGGAGGTGAAGGATGCCGTCGCCGAGTGCCGCTCCGCCGGCGTCCGCGTCATCATGATCACCGGCGACTATCCCGCGACGGCCACCGCCATTGCGCGGCAGGCCGGGATCGATCCCGAGCGCGTCATCGCGGGCCCCGAGCTTGCCGATCTCGACGACGACGCCCTGGCGCTTGCGGCGCGCGCGCCGACGGCGTTCGCGCGCATCATGCCGGAGCAGAAGCTGCGCATCGTCACCGCACTCAAGGCCGACGGCGAGATCGTCGCGATGACCGGCGACGGCGTCAACGATGCGCCGTCGCTCAAGGCGGCGCATATCGGCATCGCGATGGGCGGCCGCGGCACCGACGTCGCGCGCGAGGCCTCGGCGATCGTGCTGCTCGACGATGATTTCGGCTCGATCGTCAAGGCGATCCGGCTCGGCCGGCGCATCTACGACAATCTGCGCAAGGCGATGAGCTTCATCCTTGCCGTGCACTTTCCGATCGCCGGGCTGGCGCTGCTGCCGCTCGTCACCGGTCTGCCGCTGCTGCTCGGGCCCGTGCATATCGCCTTTCTCGAGATGATCATCGATCCCGTCTGTTCGCTGGTGTTCGAGGCCGAGACCGAGGAGAGCGACATCATGCGGCGGCCGCCGCGCGATCCGCAGGAGCCATTGCTGCCGCGGCCGCTGGTGCTGTGGGGGGCGCTGCAGGGCCTCCTGGCGATGCTCACCACGGGCGGCGTCCTGCTGCTGGCACACCGCAACGGCATGCCGGACGACGAGCTCCGCGCGCTGGTGTTCTTCACCCTGGTGTCGGTGATCGTCAGCCTGATCTTCGTCAACCGCTCGTTCTCGAGCTCGCTGCGCGAGGCGCTGCTGCGGCCGAACCGCATGCTGCTGCTGGTGATCGGCTTCGTCGTCGCCGTGCTCGCAACAAGTCTGACGCTACCCGCCGCCGCGGCGCTGTTCCGGTTCGGACCGCTGCATGCCGACGATCTCGCGCTGACCGCGGCAGCCGCGCTGACCACGCTGACCCTGCTCGAACTGTCGAAGTTCCCGCTGCGCGCCGCGCTCGCGCGGCACGCAGCCAGGAAAGATCACGTCAAGGCGACCTCGCCGGCGCGGTAGATCGCGAGATCGCGCGAGCCGGAGAAGATCGCGCGCGGCTTTAGCCCGTAGAAGCGGCGGATCGAGTGGCTGAAATGCGTGGAATCCGGATAGCCGATGTCCTGCGCGAGATGCGCGAGGTTGAGGTCCTGGTTGGCGTAGTTGAGCAGATGCCGCGCGCGCTTCCAGGCCCGGAACGAACGGAAGGAGATGTCGGTCTCCTCCTTGAACAGATGCAGGAAGCGCGACGTCGACAGGCCGACGGCGGCGGCGCAGCTCTCGGCCGTGGCCGGCTCGCCGGAGAAGCGGCCGATCAGACCGATCGCCTTGACCACGCGCGGATCGAGCGTCCGCTGCGGCAGCACCTCGCCGAAGCACAGCCGGTCGAACACTGCGCTGGTGACGTCGCCGCTCAGCGGCCGCTGCACCAGCTCCTCATAGGCGGCGCGAATGCGGCAGGCGAACGCCTCGGCCTCGCGGGCGACGCGGCTGGCGAAGCGGTCCAGCGTGCCGATCGGCACGCTCTCCGGCTCGATGGTGACGACGATGACGGTGCGATAATCGCTCTCGATGGTGTGCGGCCGGTTCGGCGGCACGACCAGCAGCTCGCCGCTGCGCTCTTCGGCTCCTTCGGCCAGCAGCCGCAGGCTGCCGGTGAGCGCGACGTAGATATGGCACGCGCCCGAGCAGCGCTGGCGCGGACGACCGAGCAGCCCGGCGTAGAAGACGCGCTCGGGCGTGATCAGCATGAGATGGCCGGAGTCCCGGCGGGTCACATCCATGGTCTTCCTCCTGAGGCGCGGCTCTGGCGGCCGCTTCTTTGGAGGAGAACCATAGCGCAATTCGCGTCGCTGTCATCGGCGACGACTGCCGATTTTTGTCGCGGTTAACTCACCGATTCGAGATGATCGTCGTTCCGGGGCGCGCGCGAGCGCGAACCCGGAATGACGTGCCCAAAGCTACGGCCTGACCCGCGGCTTGATGCCCTGCTCGATCCCGGCGCGCTGCTCGGCCGCACGCGCGCGGCTGTAGCCTTCACGCTGCTGCAGGCGCGCCCAGTAAGCAGCCACATTCGGCCCAAAATCCTTGGCGAGCCCAAGCGTGTCTGCGAGACGCAATGCATAGCCGATCACGATGTCGGCCGCGGTGAAACGACCCGCGCACAAGAACTCGGCATTCGCCGTCGCTGCCTCCACGGCGCGCAGCCGTCCCAGGAACCACTTGGCATAATCGGTGGCGACCTGCGGCGAGCGCCGCTCCTCCGGCTCGAGCTGAGTGTATCGCAATACCAGCGTCTGCGGGAACGTCAGCGTGGCGTCGGAGAAATACATCCAGTTCAGGAACGCGCCGTAGTCCTTTTCCTCAGGCCCGACCATCAGCGGCGTGGGTCCGTGCTTGACGCCGAGGTAATGGCAGATGCCCGAGGACTCCGTCATCTTCGTCTCGCCGTCGATCAGAAACGGGATCGTGCCGAGCGGATTGATCGCCAGATACTCCTTCGCCAGCACCCGCGGCGGGAACGGCAGCATCTTCAACTCGTAGTTAAATCGAAGCTCTTCCAGCATCCACAACGGGCGAAACGAGCGGGCGCCGTCGCAATGATACAGCGTGATCATCAGGCGTTCCCCGCTTTGCCGCTGCCTGGCAAGGTCCCCATCATCTTGCACAGGATGGTCAGCATCACCTCGTCGGCGCCGCCGCCGATCGAGCTCAGGCGCGAATCGCGGTAGGCGCGGCTGACCGGTGTCTCGTTCATGAAGCCCATGCCGCCCCAATATTGCAGGCAGGCGTCGGTGAGTTCGCGCCCCAACCGGCCGGTCTTGAGCTTCACCATGGTCGCGAGCCGCGTCACGTCCTCGCCGGCGATCAGCGCCTCTGCGGCCTGATAGGTCAGCGCGCGCAGCAGCTCGACCTCGGTCTGCATTTCCGCGAGCTTGAAGTGGACGACCTGGTTGTCGAGGATCGAGCGGCCGAACGCCTTGCGGTTGCGCGTGTACTCGATGGTCGCATTGATGATCGCTTCATGCGCCTTCAGGCAGGCGGCGCCGGCCCACAGCCGCTCCTCCTGGAACTGCATCATCTGATAGGTAAAACCCTGCCCCTCCTCGCCGATGCGGTTGCGCTTGGGGACGCGAACGTTGTCGAAGAAGATCTGCGCCGTATCCGACGAGCGCATGCCCATCTTGTCGAGCTTGCGCGCGACCTGCACGCCCTTGCTCTTCATCGGCACGCAGATCAGCGACTTGTTGCGATGGACCGGGCCGTCGCTGGTGTTGGCGAGCAGGCAGATGAAGTCGGCCTGGGTGCCGTTGGTGATCCACATCTTGCCGCCATTGATGACGTAGTCGTCGCCATCGCCGCGCGCCTGGGTCTTGATCGAGGCGACGTCGGAGCCCGCGCCGGGCTCGGAGACGCCGATGCAGGCGACGTAGTCGCCTGAGATCGCGGGCGCCAGGAACTCCTTGCGCACCTCGTCGGAGCCGAACCGCGCCAGCGCTGGCGTCGCCATGTCGGTCTGCACGCCGATCGCCATCGGGATGGCGCCACAATTGATGGCGCCGAGCTCTTCCGCCATCATCAGCGCGTAGGAATAATCCAGCCCCTGGCCGCCGAACTCGACCGGCTTGTTGAGGCCGAGAAAGCCGAGGTCACCGAGCTTCTTGAACAGCTCATGCGCCGGAAAGATGCCGGCCTCCTCCCATTCGTCGACATGGGGATTGATCTCGGCAGCGATGAACTTCTGCAGGATGCGGCGCGGTTCGTCGTGGTCGGCGGTGAAGAGCATTCTTGATCGAGCTCCTGTCGTCTCTTGTCTTGACGTCATGGCCGGGCTTGTCCCGGCCATCCACGTCGTTGTTCTTGTATGGCGTACAGCATGGATGCCCGGGTCAAGCCCGGGCATGACGAGCGGACAGAGTGCGCGTCACAATCCCATCTGCCGGCTGGCCAGATCCTTCATGATCTCCTCGGTGCCGCCGCCGATCGCATTGACCTTCACCTCGCGATAGATCCGCTCGACCCGGATGCCGCGCATGAAGCCGGCGCCGCCGAAGATCTGCACAGCTTCCGAGGCGCAGTAGGCCATCGTCTGCGTCGCCTGGTTCTTCATCATGCAGATCTCGGCGACCGGATTGTCGCCCTGTTCGAGCCGCCACGCCAGCATTTCCAGCATCGCCTGCGACGCCGCCACGCGCTGCGCCATGTCGACCAGCTTGTGCCTGATCACCTGGTGCTGCGCGAGCGGCTTGCCGAAGGTCTGGCGCTCCCTGGCGTAGGCGATCGCATCGTCGAGGCAGACACGGGCGAAGGCCGTGCAGCTCGCCGCCATGCCCATCCGCTCGCTGTTGAAATTGTGCATGATCAGCTTGAAGCCCTGCCCCTCCTCGCCGATCAGGTTCTCGACGGGCACGCGGCAGCCGTCGAAATGCAGGGTCGCGGTGTCCGACGCCCACCAGCCCATCTTGTCGAGCTTGGTGCGCGTCAGGCCCGGTGTGTCACCGGGAACCAGCAGCAGGCTGACGCCCGCCGGCCCAGGTCCGCCGGTGCGCACGGCGACTGTGATGTAGTCAGCGCGCATCCCCGAGGTGATGAACGTCTTCTCGCCGCTGACGACGTAGTGATCGCCGTCGCGGACCGCCTTGGTCCTGAGATTGGCAACGTCGGAGCCGCCGCTCGGCTCGGTGATCGCCAGCGCCGAGATTTTGCGCCCAGCAAGAATCTCCGGCAGCACGCGCGCCCTCACCTGCGGCTGCGCGGCGCGCGCGATCGGCGGCGCGCCGATCGTATGGCTCATCAGGCTGGCGCTGATGCCGCCGGCACCCGCACGCGCCAGTTCCTGCGACGACACGATCTTCATGAACTGGTCGGCCGGCACGCCGCCGAATTCCTCCGGGAAGCCGAGCCCAAGCAGGCCGATCTCCGCCGCCTTCAGATACAGCGCGCGCGGAAATTCTCCGGCCTCGTCCCACGTGCTCGCGAACGGCGCGATCTTCTTGTCGACGAACCGCCTGATGACGTCGCGGAAGGCCTCGTGCTCGGCCGTGTAGAACGGGCTTTTCGTCATGGCGGTGCCGGGAGGATCCTGCTTCGTGCGCGGGAGAAGATGCGCCGGAAACGCCCGTATCAACTTGCGTGGAGTGGCTGGCCGGCAAAATCACCTGCGGCGCGCCCGATCGGCCTCCGCCAGGTTCCCAAGGCCAGCGCCTGGACGCAAGACAGTGCATTGCACACATCTGCCCACTCGATTGCGGTGAGCGGCCTCCCATGGCCACCATCGCCGCAGGCCAAGAGCAAAAACGACAATCACGGAAATTCAATCGAGGAAGCCCAGGGATGTTGCCGATGACGACCAGGACTCTGCTCTCATTCGCGGCCGCGGCCGCCTTTTCCGTACTGGCGAGCCAGAGCGCGCTTGCGCAGAAGAAATACGACACCGGCGCCACCGACACCGAAATCAGGATCGGCAACGTCGAGGCGTATAGCGGCCCGGCCTCGGCCTACGGCATCATCGGCAAGACCGAGGAAGCCTACTTCAAGATGATCAACGATCAGGGCGGCGTCAACGGCCGCCGGATCAACTTCATTTCCTATGACGACGGCTACAGCCCGCCGAAGACGGTCGAGCAGGTGCGCAAGCTGATCGAGAGCGACGAGGTGTTCCTGGTGTTCAACGCGCTGGGCACGCCGACCCAGACCGCCGTGCAGAAATATCACAACGCCAAGAAGGTGCCGCAGCTGTTCCTGGCCACTGGCGCCAGCAAATGGAACGACCCGAAGGAATTCCCCTGGACCATGGGCTTCCAGCCGAGCTACCGCGTCGAGGCGCGGATCTTCGCCAAGTACATCCTCAAGGAGAAGCCGAACGCGAAGATCGCGATCTTTTATGCCAATGACGATTTCGGCAAGGACTACGTCCTCGGCATCAAGGAGGTGCTCGGCGACAAGGCCAAGACCATGATCGTCGCCGAGGAGAGCTACGAGACCACCGAGCCCTCGATCGATTCCCATATCGTCAAGCTGAAGGGAACCGGCGCTGACGTGTTCGTCAACATCTCCACGCCGAAATTCGCAGCCCAGACGATCAAGAAGATCGCCGAGCTGGAATGGAAGCCGATGCATGTCATGACCGACGTCTCGATCTCGATCGGCGCGGTGATGAAGCCCGCCGGCCTCGATGCGTCCGAAGGCGTGCTGTCCGCCGGCTATCTCAAGGATCCGTCGGACCCGCAGTGGAAGGACGACGAGGGCATGAAGAAGTTCATGGCCTTCATCGACAAGTACATGCCGGGCGCCAACATCTCCGACGCCAACCTCGCCTATGGCTATGCCGCGGCCCAGACCATGGTGCAGACCCTGAAGCAGTGCGGCGACACTCTCACCCGCGACAACGTCATGAAGCAGGCGGCCAGCCTGAAGGATTTTGCGCCCGACACCCTGATCCCCGGCATCAAGGTCAATACCGGCCCCAATGATTTCGCCCCGATCGAGCAGCTCAAGATGATGCAGTTCAAGGGCGGCAAATGGGACCTGTTCGGCGACATCATCAGCGCGGACGTGGGGGGATAGGCGGACAAGATCGTCCCGTGTGCTTCAGCCAACCCGTTTCGCTGGTCTGAGCACACGGGCTTGGCATTGGCCTCGCTCTCGCAACGACGGCAGTGTGCTCCCCTCCCCCTTGCGGGGAGGGGTTGGGGGTGGGGGTCCACGCGCACCGACCCGCATGAAGGCCCCCGCGCCTATCGACGTCGTCGCTCGATATATCAGGCGCTCTGGACCTCAGCCCCCCTCGCCCCTGCCGCGAAGCCGTGCTCGCGTCTCTCAGAGATCCTCCCTCATCACATCGAGCACGACTCGTTGGACCCCCACCCCCTCCCCGCAAGGGGGAGGGGAGCTGACCGACATCGCGGCAAGAGCCTGCTCTTCACGAAGAAAACCGATGTTCGGCTTGCCTCCGGATTCTGATAAAAATAATTTACTTGCGATTTTTCGGAATTCATGATTGTATCCCTGCATCCCGCCTCACCGCAGAGGGGCGTTGCGCGCGATCGTCACGACACGCGAGGTGGGGATGCGATGGCCGCGAGAGATCGCAGCATTCTCCTCAACGAGGATGCGGACGAACGATCGCTTGCGGACGTGAAGTCGCAGCGTCCTGACACCCCGATGCTGGTGTCCCGCGCAATGCGCAAGCATTGTCGCGAATGGTGGCCAACAAGCCCGGCGCACCAGGGAGACTGCGTATAAGCGTGAAGACCGTCGCGCAGGGAATGCCGGTTGAATCGGCTTTGCCTGTGGTACCTGCCGCCTGCATTTTTTGAGCAGGCGGGCCATGGGTGAGGCCTTCACCCGGCATTCCCTGCGCCCTCTGCATTTGAGGAGGGACGAACTGATCGCAGACCTCGGGCATGATGTGCCGCGGGAATGCGTCGACATGTCCGTCGTCTGCTGTTCGATCCGTTCTGCTGTTTAGGCCTTCTGCTGTTTGAGCCGTGAATCCGCCCACCCACCGCTGTCGTCCCGGCGAACGCCGGGACCCATACTCCGCGGCGGTTGTGTTGGGCAAAATGCCAATGACCAGCCAGCCTCAAACCCCTCCCTGGGGGTATGGGTCCCGGCGTTCGCCGGGACGACAGCGTATTTGTAGGAGCACCGCGTCTCCCACACGCACCGTCCTAGCGAACGCGGCGACGGAATCAGCTGCCGTAGGGTGGGCAAAGCGGACGCCCGCAGGGCGGTTGCGTGCCCACCGTCCGTCGGCGCATTCGGAGCGAATGGTGGGCACGGCGCGCGGTGGAGCGCAGCATGCAACACGCACCGGGGCGCGCCTTTGCCCACCCTACACCTAACAACTCACGGCACGCCTTGCACGAACAGTGCGAACGGCTCCTCGACCGTCTTGCGCAGATGCTCGCGGTACACCCCATAGTGTCGATCATCCGTGCCGAGTCTGCCGAAGCTCGGCTCCACCACATTGCGCAGCGGAAGCAGCGCGATGGGCGCCGCGATCGGCGTCAGCAGCGAGCCGCGGCCCGCCAAGAGCGTCGTGATGATGCCGTACATCTCGCCGGTGATGGTCGGCCGTGACACGGTGATCAGGCGGTGCTGACCGTGGCGGTTGGTGACGAGGTAGACGAAGCCGGACTGGTTGGGCACGGCGACCTCGCCGAATTGCGTGAACGCCGCATCGAGCCGCGCGCCCTCGCGAAACACCAGCGACGACGCCGCATCGTCCCAGGCGATGTCGGTGCGGTAGGCGTAGATCGCGTCCTTGTCGCCGAATGACGGCCGCAAGGTGACGTAGGTGCCCTCGATCCATTCCACCGCCCGCCGCGAATAGGAGCCGAGACTGTCCGGCGCGATGCCGCCGCTCGTGGCAGGCGCGGCGAGAGGCGCGCTCGGCGCCTTGCGCAGGGACATGCCGAGCGCCTGCTCCAGCCGGACGATGGTCGCCAGCGTGAACGGGCGGCGGCCGCCGAGCGCCTTCTCGAGGGTCGACAGGCTCAGCCTGGCCTGCTCGGCGAGGGCCTGCCGCGACATCCGGCGCCGCGCGATCTCCTCGCGGATCGTCTCCGCAACCTGCCGGCTCTGCTCGTCGGAAAGCTCGTTGTCCGGTATCGACATCCTGTCCCCTGCCATGTGGCGCGCGTCCTTTTAGCAGACGGACAAATCGGCACAAACCCGGACAGATCAGCCGCGCTCTCGACCGCCACCGGACAGGCGCGGGCGGGCCGCGGCCGAACAAGACCGACCATTCCGCTCGCGGCGCTGGCGCGCTGCGCTCAGTGTCGGCAGGCCGAAATTGTTCGTTGCGGAGCCAATGATGAGCGAGACGATCGACCACGATATCAGAAGCAGCACCCATCCGGTCCGGTCGTGGATCGTGACCATGCTGCTATTCCTGCTGCTGCAGGCCGCCGCCGTGCTGCTGGTCGGCTTCACGGCGCTGTTTCTCAGCGTCACCCCTGGCTGGTCCGCCGAAGGGCCGCTGGCGCCGCTGACCAGGCCGGGCGATGCCCGCTCCGGGGCGCTGCTGTTCAAGAGCGACCTCGGTTACACCGAGGCGCCGCGGCTCGGCATCGATGTCGATATCGTCGTTTCAGGGCCGACGGCGCGGGCGCGCGTGACGCAGCTGTTCAAGAACACGAGCTCGCAATGGATGGAGGCGGTCTATGTCTATCCGCTGCCGCCGGACAGCGCGGTGGACACGCTGAAGATGATCGTCGGCGACCGCGTCGTGGTCGGCGACATCAAGCCGCGCCAACAGGCCAAGGTGATCTATGAGCAGGCCAAGCGCGACGGCAAGACCGCGGCGCTGACCGAGCAGGAGCGGCCGAACATCTTCACCAACTCGCTCGCCAATATCGGCCCCGGCGAGACCGTGCTGGTGCAGATCGAGTATCAGCAACCGGTGGCGCAGAGTGGCGGCGAATTCTCGCTGCGGGTGCCGCTGGTGGTCGCGCCGCGCTACAATCCGGCGCCGATCGTGCAGAGCGTCGATTTACGCCCTGATAGCAACGGCTGGGGCGCGGCGAGCAGCGATCCCGTGCCTGATCGCGACCGCATCTCGCCGGAGGTGCTCGACCCCGCCAAGAGTGATCCGGTCAACCCGACCAAGATCACGGTGCGGCTGCAGGCCGGCGTCGCACTCGGCGAGGTCAAGAGCCATCATCACCAGGTGACCATCGACAGCCCCGATGCGAACACGCGGGTCGTGACCCTGGCGAAGGGCGTGGTGCCGGCCGATCGCGATTTCGAGCTGACCTGGAAGCCGGCCACGACGGCGATGCCTACGGTCGGACTGTTCCACGAGCAGGTCGGCGATGCCGATTATCTGCTCGCCTTCGTCACGCCGCCTGCCGTGGCAGCGCCGGCGCAGCGGCCGCAGCCGCGCGACGTCATCTTCGTGATCGACAATTCCGGATCGATGGGCGGCACCTCGATCCGCCAGGCCAAGGCCAGCCTGCTCTATGCTCTGGGACGGCTGCAGCCGAACGATCGCTTCAACGTGATCCGCTTCGACGACACCATGACGGTGCTGTTTCCGTCCTCGGTGCCGGCCGATGCCGAGCATGTCGGCAGCGCCACCAGCTACGTGAGTTCGCTGGACGCGCGCGGCGGCACCGAGATGGTGCCGGCGATGCGCGCGGCGCTGACCGATGACGGCAGCGACAGCGACCGCGTGCGGCAGGTGGTATTCCTCACCGACGGCGCCATCGGCAACGAGCAGCAGCTATTCGAGACCATCACCGCAATGCGCGGCCGCTCGCGCATCTTCATGGTCGGCATCGGCTCGGCACCGAACACCTATTTGATGACGCGCGCCGCCGAACTCGGCCGCGGCGCCTTCACTCATATCGGCTCGGTCGAGCAGGTCGAGGAGCGCATGCGCGGCCTGTTCGCCAAGCTCGAGAACCCGGCCGTGACCGCTCTGACCGCGACGTTCTCGGAAGCCTCGGCCGATCTGACGCCCGCGGTGCTGCCCGACGTCTATCGCGACGAGCCGCTGGTGCTGGCGGCGAAACTCGACCGCCTCGCCGGATCGCTGCAGCTCAAGGGCCGCATCGGCGACCAGCCCTGGACCATCACGCTGCCGCTGTCAGGCGCCGCCGAAGGCAAGGGCCTCTCCAAGCTGTGGGCCCGGCGCAAGATCGGCGATGCCGAGGTGGCACAGACGATGCGGCAGATGACGTCAGAGGAAGCCGACGGCGCGATTCTGAAGCTCGCGCTGGAGCATCAGCTGGTGACGCGCCTGACCAGCCTCGTCGCCGTCGACAAGACGCCGCGGCGGACCGATGGCGAGCCGCTGAGGCTCGCCGAGCTGCCGATCAACCTGCCGGCGGGCTGGGACTATGAGAAGGTGTTCGGCGAGCGCGGTGGGATGCCGGCGATGCGGAAGGACCGCCGCGCCGAAGCCGACGGCGACGTTCAGCTCGCCGCGTTGAAGCGGCCGGTGGTGCCGGCGGCGCCTGCCACGATCACGCTGCCGAAGACGGCAACCGATGCCGAGCTCAGCATGCTGCTCGGGCTGGGGATCCTGATGCTCGAACTGATCTGGCTCGCCGCCCTTCGGCGGCGGGCTGCCAACTAACTAACGGCGTCATTACGAGGAGCAAAGCGACGACGCAATCCAGGGGCGACACGACGGCTCTGGATTGCTTCGCTTCGCTCGCAATGACAGATGGAGAGATGATGCCCCGCTTCCTCATCCCACTCGCGATCGCCCTGGCTGGCCTCGCCCTGTTCGGCCACGGCGCCCTCATCCACGCCAAGGCGATCGTCGCGCAGGTGCTGCTCGACCGCGCGTTCAGCGAGACGATCGCAACGGGCCGGCCGGTCAAGCCGTGGTCCTGGGCCGACACGGTCCCGGTGGCGCGGATCGAGATGAAGCGCCTCGGCGTCTCCACCATCGCGCTGGCCGGCTCCAGCGGCCAGGCGCTCGCCTTCGGCGCCGGCCATGTCGAAGGCAGCGCCGAGCCGGGCCAGCCGGGCATCGCGGTGTACTCCGCGCACCGCGACACGCATTTCCGCTTCCTGCGCGACATCAGGATCGGCGACGAGATCGACGTAATCAGGCGCGACGGCAAGGCCTTCCGCTACCGCGCCGATGCGGCCAAAGTCGTCCGCTTCGATGCCTCCGGCATCGATCCGGCGAGCGACGGCCCGGAGCTGGTGCTGTCGACCTGCTGGCCATTCGACGCTCTGACCGAGGGACCGGAACGCTACGCGCTGCATGCCACGCTGATCGCGGCGGACAGATGAACGCGCGCATCGCTGGGCTTGGGAACCCGGCGACGAATGCCCATTTGTCACCGTGTCGCCCGCGTGGGATGCTCCGTCGGCGACAGCCCGGTCCACATCTCAAGCGCTTTCGACATGCATTCCCAGGTTCAATATCTGCCGATCACGCCGGCCTTCTTCGCGATCCTGGTGCTGGCGTTCGGCGTCCTGATCGTCCTGATCCAGCTCGGCATCCTGCGCTACGCCTACATGAAGCTCGGCGTCAGCTCGGGCACCGCGATGCTGCTGCTGTTCGGATCGCTGATCGGCAGCTATTTCAACATTCCGATCACCATGCTGCCCGGGCAGGTCGCGCGCTCCGGCGAGATCATCGACTTCTTCGGCATGCAGTATGTCGTGCCGCTGGTGCATCAATGGCCCGGCACCCTCCTCGCCGTAAATGTCGGCGGCGCCGTGATCCCGACGATCATGTCGACCTATCTCGTACTGCGCTACCAGCTCTGGCTGCGCGCGGCGATCGCGGTGCTGGTGATCGCCGTGATCATCCACGCGATGGCAACGCCGGTGCAGGGCGTCGGCATCGCCGTGCCGGTGTTCGCGCCGGTCGTCGTGACCGCGATCCTGGCGTTCCTGCTGTCGCGCGAATATGCCGCGCCGCTGGCCTATATCGGCGGCTCGATGGGGACGCTGGTCGGCGCCGACCTGATGAACCTCGACAAGATCGGCAGCCTCGGCGCGCCCGTGGCCTCGATCGGCGGCGCCGGAACCTTCGACGGTATCTTCCTGACCGGGATTCTTGCGGTGCTGCTCGCGGGCCTCGCCGCCCCGTCCCGGCCCGGGCTCGCGCGCTGAGCTTCCAACCGGAAGACTTAACGGCTAAAATCGAGCAGAGGCAGCGACGGACACGGAATGCGCGCGATCAATCTCATCGTCGGAACCCTGACGATCGCGGCCGTTGCGGCCGGGATCAGCGGCGTCCTGATCAAGCAGAAGGCGCGGATCGCCCAGCAGCGCAGCGTCATGCGCGTCGTGTTCGACGGCGGCTCGGCGGCGGGCCTGCGCAAGGGCGGCCCGGTGAATTTCGACGGCGTGCAGGCCGGGCAGATCCTCTCGATCAACCTCGAAAGCCCGCGCAAAATCGTTGCCATGATCACGCTCGACAATTCGGCGCCGATCCGCAAGGACACCACGGCCGGCATCGAATTTCAGGGCCTGACCGGCATCGCCGCGATCTCGCTGGTCGGTGGCGCGCCGACGGCGCCGCCGGTGCCGTTCGATCGCGACGGGGTGCCGGTGCTGACGGCCGACCTCAAGGACCAGGAGACGATGGTCGAGACGGTGCACAACGTCGACAAATTCATCGTCAGCAATGCACCGGCCATCAAGGAGGCGCTGCAGACCTTCGAGTCCGAGACGGCGTCGCTGCAGGAGAAGACCGCAGCGATCGACGCCGCGATCGACAAGGCCGAGGACGTGTTCAAGGGCTTCGACACGCTCGTGACCAGGATCGACGGCGCCATTCCCGGCTTCGCGGACGGCAATCCCGGACAGCTGTTCGATCAGATCAAGTCGATGCGCGAGCTCGTCGACAGCTTCAAGCGCAAATCGGCCAAGGTGATCGACGAGAGCCGCAAGACGCTGCTCGACATCAGCGACGGCGCCAATGCGATGACTGTCAAGTTCGGCGGCCAGCCGACGGGTCCGGGTCCGCGCCGCGTGCCGGCGTCACGCTGAGGGACGGCGGATCGGCCGCCCCTCGCGTTCAGTGGCTGATCATCCACGGCCGCGCCGTCGGAAAGCCCTTGGCGCCGCTCCTGGTCTTGGTCATCAACCGCGGCGACTTCTTCGGCGAGCAGCAGCCGCAGCCCGGCCCATGCTTGGCCTTGTACTCGGCCACCGTCTGCGGCGCGTGGCGGCTGCGCTCATTGGTGGCCTGCGCCGTGCGCCGCTCCGCGGGCATGCAGGCGAAGGCGGGTGCGGTGAGGATCACGCGCGGCGCCATGTCCTGGCATTGCGGACAGACCTGCGGCTCATCACATTCAGCCATCGGGCGCATGTCGGTGAATGGTCCGCATGTATCACAGAGATATTCATAGACCGGCATCGTCTCGTCTCCTGCGCAACAATCATCTCCATCTCACGCGGCGGATGCGGGGCGGCGAAACCACTGCCGTCCCGCACCCATCGCGCAGGGAGACCGCTATTTGTCCGGCGAGATCGGCATCTGGATATCGCCCGTGATGTGCTTGATCGGCCCCGCCGCCGATGGCATCACGTCGAAGTCGAAGATCTCGGTCGGCAGCCACAAAGTGGCGCAGGCATTGGGCACGTCGACCACGCCGGAGATGTGGCCCTGCACCGGCGCGGTGCCGAGGATCGAGTAGGCCTGGGCGCCGGAGTAGCCGAACTTCTTCAGGTACTCGATGGCGTTGAGGCAGGCCTGGCGATAGGCGATGTGGACGTCGAGATAGTGCTGCTTGCCGGCCTCGTCGACCGAGATGCCCTCGAAGATCAGGTAGTCGCGATAGTTCGGCGTGATCGGCGACGGCTTGAAGATGGGATTCTTGATGCCGTATTTCGCCACGCCGTCCTTGATGATGTCGACCTTGATGTGCAGCCAGCCGGCCATCTCGATGGCGCCGCAGAACGTGATCTCGCCGTCGCCCTGGCTGAAGTGCAAATCGCCCATCGAGAGGCCGCCGCCGGGCACGTAGACCGGGAAGTAGATCTTCGAGCCGCGCGACAGGTCCTTGATGTCGCAATTGCCGCCATGCTCGCGCGGCGGCACGGTGCGGGCGCCCTCGGCACCGATCTTGGCCTTGGCGTCGCCCTTGGCCTGTCCGGCATGCGCGGTCGGCGCGAACGGCGGGTTGGCGAGACCGGGCACGCGGGTCGGGTTGGTGGCGATCAGCGCGGTCTCGCGCTCGTTCCAGGTCGCGAGCAGCTTCGGATCGGGCAGACAGCCGATCAGGCCGGGATGGATCAGGCCGGCAAAATTCACGCCCGGCACGTGACGCGACGAGGTGTAGAGGCCCTTGATGTCCCAGATCGACTTCTGCGCCAGCGGGAAGTGATCGGTCAGGAAGCCGCCGCCGTTCTGCTTGGAGAAGAAGCCGTTGAAGCCCCACAGGCTCTCCTTCAACGGACCGACGTCGAGCAGGTCGACGACCAGGAGGTCGCCCGGCTCGGCGCCCTTGACGCCGATCGGCCCCGACAGGAAGTGCACGATCGACAGGTCGATGTCGCGCACGTCATCGGCGGAGTCGTTGTTCTTGATGAAGCCGCCGGTCCAGTCGTAGGTCTCGATGATGAAATCGTCGCCGGGATTGACCCACTCCACCATCGGAATGTCCGGGTGCCAGCGGTTGTGGACCTTGTCGTTCTCATAGGCCGATTTGGTGAGATCGACCTTGATCAGTGTGTCTGGCATCAGAAGCTCCCCTTGTTGCTTGCTTGGACGGAGTGGTTAGACGGACAGATATTTCGAGACCTGCGCGGCATCGACGGACTCGCGCGGATCGTCGCGGACGATCTCGCCGTTCTCGATCACCAGCACGCGGTCGGCGATGTCGAGCGCGAAGCTCAGCACCTGCTCCGAGACGACGATCGACAGCCCCTTCTCGTCGCGGATGCGCTTGAGGGTGCGCGCCATGTCCTTGATGATCGACGGCTGGATGCCCTCGGTCGGCTCGTCGAGCAGCAGCACCTGAGGCTTGGTCGCGAGCGCACGGGCAATCGCGAGCTGCTGCTGCTGGCCGCCGGAGAGATTGCCGCCGCGGCGGCCCTTCATCTCCAGCAGCACCGGAAACAGCTCGTAGATGTCGGCGGGCACCTCGGACTCGCCGGAGACGACGAGGCCGGTCTCGATGTTCTCCTTCACCGTCATGGTGGAGAAGATCATGCGGCCCTGCGGCACGTAGGCGAGACCCTTGGCGACGCGCTCATAGCTCTTCAGGCCGGACAGCTCGGTGCCGTTCATGTCGATGGAGCCGCTCTTGGACGGCAGGATGCCCATCAGCGACTTCATCAGCGTGGTCTTGCCCATGCCGTTGCGGCCCATGATCGCCACGATCTCGTTGGGCGCGACCTTGACGTTCAGGCCATGCAGCACCTCGCTCTGACCGTAGGCGACATGGAGATCGGAGATTGCGAGCATCAATGGCTCCTGCAAAGTGATGAACTTGGATGAGGCTGCAGCAACATCGGCAGTGTGCTCCCTCCCCCCTTGTGGGGGAGGGTTGGGGAGGGGGGTGGCCCCAAGCGAGACTGCCACCGTGGGCCCCCTCCCCTAACCCCTCCCCACAAGGGGGAGGGGAACGCAGCGTCATTCGAGGCGAACAGAATTGCGATCATCGCTCAATGCCCCAGATAGACTTCGACGACCTTGGGATCGTTCTTGACCCGCTCCATCGTGCCCTCGGACAGGATCTGCCCCTGGTGCAGCACCGTGACCTTGTGGGCGATGTCCTCGACGAACTTCATGTCGTGCTCGATGACCAGCACCGAGCGGTCCTTGATGATGCGGTTGAGCAACTCGGCGGTCTTGGCGCGCTCGCTGACGCTCATGCCGGCCACGGGCTCGTCGAGCATCAGCAGGTCCGGGTTCTGGATCAGCAGCATGCCGATCTCGAGCCACTGCTTCTGGCCGTGGCTGAGCTCGGCGGCCGAGGTCTTGAGACGGTCCTTGAGGAAGATCATCTCGGCGACCTCCTCGACGCGGTCCTTGACGACCGCGTCGCGCTGGAAGGTCAGCGAGCCGAACACGGTGCGGCCGCGCGGAAACGAGATCTCGAGATTCTCGAACACGCTGAGATCCTCGAACACCGACGGCGTCTGGAACTTGCGGCCCACACCCGCCTTGACGATCTCGTTCTCGCGCAGCTTCGTCAGCTCCTTGCCGCGGAACTGGATCGAGCCCGAGGTCGCTTTGGTCTTGCCGCAGATCAGGTCGAGCACCGTGGTCTTGCCTGCGCCGTTCGGGCCGATGATCACGCGGATCTCGTTCTCCTCGACATAGAAGGAGAGATCGTTGACCGCCTTGAAGCCGTCGAAGGAGACCGTGAGCGCTTCGACCGCGAGCAGGAAGTCCTTGGGCTGGTGACCGATGAGCATCGCTGTCTCCTCACTCTGCGGGGGCGCCGTTGGCGACGAGCCCGCCATTGCCGGATTTCTTGGTGCGGGACGCCAGCAGGCGATCGATGCGCGGCTGCACGTGATCGCCCCAGATCCCGGCCAGCCCGTTCGGGAAGGCAAGGACCACCGCAATGAAGAGCGCGCCGAGGCCGAACAGCCAGAGCTGCGGGAAGGTTTCCGACAGGCTGGTCTTGGCGAAGTTGACCAGGATCGTGCCGTAGACCGCACCGAAGATCGACAGCCGGCCGCCGACCGCGGTGTAGATCACCATTTCGATCGACGGCACGATGCCGACGAAGGACGGCGACATGAATCCGACTTCCAAGGTGAACAGGGCACCGCCGACCGCGGCGAACACTGCGGCAGCGCAGAAGGCAAAGATCTTGAAGTTGGCGACGCTGTAGCCGGAGAAGCGGACCCGATCCTCCTGCTCACGCATCGCCACTAGAATGCGGCCGAGCTTGGTCAGGCGGATGAACTGCGCCACCAGGATGGCGACGAACAGCAGGAACACTTCGACGAAGTAGAGGATGAGTTTGGCGTGATCGGTGCGGATGTCCCAGCCGTGCAGGGTGCGCAGATCGGTGATGCCATTGATGCCGCCGGTATAGCCCTGCTGTCCCACGATCAGGATGGTCAGGATGGCCGCGATCGCCTGGGTGATGATCGCGAAGTAGACGCCGCCGACGCGCCGCTTGAACATCGCGGCACCGATGATGAAGGCGAAGATCGCAGGCACCAGGATGATCGCCGCCAGCGCGAACGGGAAGCTCTGGAATGGCTTCCAGAAGAACGGCAGCTGCGTCAGCTGATTCCAATCCATGAAGTCGGGGATGCCCGGCGTCGACTGGATCTTGGTGTTGGCGACGCTAGAGGCCTCCAGCTTCAGGAACATCGCCATGCAGTAGCCGCCGAGGCCGAAGAACACGCCCTGGCCGAGGCTCAGGATGCCGCCATAGCCCCAGCACAGCACCAGGCCGATCGCAACGAAGGCGTAGGTCAGATATTTCGCGACCAGGTTCAGGCGGAACACATCGAGCGCCAAGGGCAGGATGACGACGAGCAGGAGCAGCAGCGAGACGAAGCCGATGAGTTCTGATCTGTTGAAAAAGCGCGAGTTGATGATCATGACCGTGCTTTCTTGTTGGGCTGTCGGAGCTGGCTCACTTGCGGACCTTGAGGGCGAACAGGCCCTGCGGCCGCATCATCAGGATGGCGACGATCGCAAGCAGCGTGAGCACCTTGGCCATCGAGCCGGACATGAAGAACTCCATGGTCGACTGCGCCTGGGAGATGGTGAAGGCGGAGGCGATGGTGCCGATCAGGCTGGCGGCGCCGCCGAACACGACGACCAGGAAGGTGTCGACGATGTAGAGCTGTCCGGCCGTCGGACCCGTCGAGCCGATCATGGTGAAGGCCGAGCCCGCGACGCCGGCAATGCCGCAGCCGAGGCCGAAGGTGTAGCGGTCGACCTTCTCGGTGTTGATGCCGACGGCGCCGGCCATCACGCGGTTCTGCACCACGGCGCGAACCTGCTTGCCCCAGCGCGACAGGAACAGGACGTAGGCCACCACGAGCGTGATCAGGATGGTCAGGCACATCACAAACATGCCGTTGATCGGGATCTGGATGGCGTCGGTCGCCTGCCAGGAGCCCATCATCCACTCGGGGAGCTCGACGCCGACCTCGCGGGCGCCGAACACCGAGCGGTAGGCCTGCTGCAGGATGAGGCTGAGGCCCCAGGTCGCGAGCAGTGTATCGAGCGGCCGCTTGTAGAGTCGGCGTATCATCGCCCATTCGACCAGCATGCCGAGCGATCCGGAGGCGATGAAGGCGAATATCATCGCGACGAAGAAGTAGCCGGGAAACAGCGAGGGGAGGAAATGCTGGAAGGCGTTCGACGTCATCCAGGTGACGTAAGCGCCGAGGATCATGAACTCGCCATGCGCCATGTTGATGACGCCCATCTGGCCGAAGATGATGGCGAGCCCCAGCGCCATCAGCACGTAGACCGAAAACAGGATGAGGCCCGCGAAGCCCTGCATCGCGAAGATGGCCCCGAGGTCGCCGATGGAATAGTCACCGAACATGATCCGTCCTCTCGTGATGCCCTGCTGCAAAATGGATCGGCGCCGGCACAGCGTGTCCGCAGCCAAGATCGTTCCCTCCCCCCTTGTGGGGGAGGGCTAGGGAGGGGGGCCTCCACGACGAGCTGTGGGTGGGGTACCCCCCTCCCCCATCCCTTCCCCACAAGGGGGGGAGGGAGCGCACTTCCCGCGCAGCAGCGTCAGCGATCTCATTCGCCTGTTGCTATGAGACGCGACAGATCAGCTTACTGGTAGCCCTTCGGGAACGGATCTGGCTCGACCAGGTCGGCGGTCTCGTAGATCAGCTCGTACTGACCGTCCGCCTTGGCGCGGCCGACGCGGGTCTTGGACCAGAGATGGTGGTTCTCGTGGATCCGCACGTAGCCTTCCGGCGCGCCCTTGAACTCGATGCCAGGCGAGGCGGCGGCGACCTTGTCGATGTCGAAGCTGCCGGCCTTTTCCACCGTCAGCTTCCACAGCCACGGACCGAGATAAGCGGCTTGCGTCACGTCGCCAATGACGGTCTTCTCGCCCCACATCTTCTTGAAATCGGCGACGAAGGCCTTGTTGTTCGGATTGTCGAGCGACTGGAAATATTTCATGCAGGCATACGCGCCCGCGATGTTCTCACCGCCGATGCCGTCGATCTCGTCCTCGGTCACGGAGATGGTGAGCAGCGTCTGCTTCGACATGTCGATGCCGGCGGCCTTGAGCTGCTTGTAGAACGCGACGTTCGAGCCGCCGACGATGATCGCGTAGATCACATCCGGCTTGGTCAGCTTGATCTTGTTGATGACCGAGTTGAACTGAGTGTGGCCGAGCGGGAAGTATTCCTCACCGACGACCTTGGCGCCCTGCAGATGGCCCTCGATGTGCTTGCGCGCGATCTTGTTCGAGGTGCGTGGCCAGATGTAGTCGGAGCCGAGCAGGTAGAAGGTCTTCGCGCCCTTGGTCTTGTTGACCCAGTCGAGGCCGGCGATGATCTGCTGCGTGGCCTCCTGGCCGGTATAGATGACGTTCTTCGACTGTTCGAGGCCTTCGTAGAAGGTCGGGTAATACAGCATGCCGTTGTACTGCTCGAACACCGGCAGCACCGCTTTGCGCGAGGCCGAGGTCCAGCAGCCCATGACGGCGGCGCATTTGTCGTTGACCAGCAGCTTCTTGGCCTTCTCGGCGAAGGTCGGCCAGTCGGAAGCGCCGTCCTCCTGGATATACTTGATTTTGCGGCCGAGCACGCCGCCGGCGGCATTGATCTGCTCGATGGCGAGCTTCTCGGCCTGCACCGAGCCGGTCTCCGAGATCGCCATCGTGCCGGTGACCGAATGCAGAATGCCGACGGTGACTTCGCTATCCGTGACTGCAAGGCCGGTGGTGTTGACTGCAGAGGTTGCAGGGCCGGCGCCGAAGGACGGCCGCGGCATCATGGCGAGCGCCGGGATCGCGGCCATTCCCATCAGCAATTGGCGCCGAAGTGGCGACTTCAGGCCCTTTTTGGTTTCGTCTGACATGAGCACCCCATTCATTGGTTCGAGGACACGCGTTGGGTCGGACGAAGGATGGCGCGCTTTGTGCAACGCACGGATACGCAAGATTGCGTATACTGCACCGCAAAAGCGCGACGTAGGCTCTGCGTAGGTCTTGCGAGCGGCAGGACAAAGCGTGCGGGCGATCCGCTTCGCGTGAGGAGTTCGAGAGTGGCAGGGCGGCAGCGGATCGACCGCGTCAGGCGCCAATACAACCAATGGGTCGCCAACCAGACGTTGGAGGACTATGCGCTCCGTTTTACGGCCAAGAGCGCGCGGCGCTGGTCCGCCGCCCGCGTCGCCAACACGGCGTTGGGCGCGATCTCGTTCCTCGCACTTGAGGCGATCGGCGGCACCATCACCTTGAACTATGGCGTCACCAACGCGACCGCCGCGATCCTGGTCGCCAGTGTGATCATCTTCTGCTGCGGCCTGCCGATTGCCTACCATGCGGCCAAATGCGGCATCGACATCGACCTGCTGACCCGCGGCGCCGGCTTCGGCTATATCGGCTCGACCATCACCTCGCTGATCTACGCGTCGTTCACCTTCATCTTCTTCGCCATCGAGGCGGTCATCCTGGCTTCGGCGCTGGAGATGTGCTTCGGCATTCCCCGGCCGATCGGCTATCTCATCAGCGCCGTCGTCATCATCCCGCTCGTCACCTACGGCATCACCCTGATCAGTCGCTTCCAGCTGTGGACACAGCCGCTATGGGTCGTGCTGCACATCCTCCCCTTTGCCGCGATCGCCTATGCCAGCCCGCACTCCTTCGTCGAATGGCAGCAGTTTCCCGGCGAGCACGGCGATCCCATGGGCCATCTCGATCTGGCGCTGTTCGGGACCGCCGCGGCGGTCGTGTTCTCGCTGGTCGCCCAAATCGGCGAGCAGGTCGACTTCCTGCGCTTCCTGCCGCGTGACCGCCGCACGTCCAAACGGTCGTGGTGGATCGCGTTGTTGTCGGCTGGCCCCGGCTGGATCGTGCTCGGGGCACTGAAGCTGCTGGCAGGCTCGTTCCTCGCCTTCTTCGCGCTGAGCCACGGCGTCTCCGCCGACCACGCCGCCGAACCGGCGCACATGTATCTGGAGGCGTTCCGCTACGTGTTGGCCCGGCCGGATTTGGCGCTTGCGTTGACCGGCACCTTCGTGATCGTCTCCCAGATCAAGATCAACGTCACCAACGCCTATGCCGGCTCGATCGCCTGGTCGAACTTCTTCTCGCGCCTGACGCACAGCCACCCCGGCCGCGTGGTTTGGCTCGTGTTCAACGTCGTCGTCGCGCTGCTGCTGATGGAGATCGGCGTCTACAAGGCGCTGGAGCAGACGCTGGCGCTGTACTCCAACATCGCGATCTCCTGGGTGGGCGCGCTGGTGGCCGACCTCGTGATCAACAAGCCGCTGGGCCTGCGCCCGCCGCAGATGGAGTTCAAGCGCGCCCATCTCTACGACATCAACCCGGTCGGGGTCGGCGCGATGACGATCGCGACGATCGTCTCGATCAGCGCCTTCTATGGCCTGTTCGGGCCGACCGGAAAGGCGCTGTCGACCTTCGTCGCGCTCGGCGTCGCGCTCGTCACCGCGCCTGCGATCGCCTATCTGACCGACGGCAAATACTATCTGGCGCGCAAGCCAAAGCGGAGCTGGCAGAACATCGAGCAGATCCAATGCTGCATCTGTGAGCATCACTTCGAACCGGAGGATACCGCCTCCTGCCCGGCCTATGCCGGTCCGATCTGCTCGCTGTGCTGCTCGCTCGATGCGCGCTGCCACGATCTGTGCAAGCCGCACGCGCGGGCCCATGCTCAGGTCGCAGCGGCGCTCAGCGGCATGCTGCCAGAGTCGTTGCTGGCCAAGTTCAACTCGCAGCTCGGTCATTATGTCGGTGTATTTCTGACATCGGCCGGGCTCGTCGCGCTGACGCTCGGCATGATCTATCTGGAGACGTCGGCGGCGCTGCCGGGCTTCAAGGGCATCATCTCCGATGTGCTGTGGAAGGTGTTCTTCGCCCTCTCCATCATCATCGGTGTCGTGACGTGGCTGTTCGTGCTGGCCCAGCAGAGCCGCCGTGCGGCCGAAGACGAGACGCGGCGGCAGACCCAGCTGTTGATTCAGGAGATCGAGGCGCACAAGCGCACCGATGCAGAGTTGCAGCGCGCCAAGGAAGTTGCGGAATCAGCCAATCTCGCCAAGAGCCGCTATGTGGTCGGCCTCAGCCATGAGCTGCGCTCGCCGCTGAACGCGATCTCCGGCTATGCGCAACTGCTCGAGCAGGACACGAGCCTCGCACCGAAGCCGCGGGACCAGGTTCGCGTCGTCCGCCGCAGCGCCGATCATCTGTCCGGCCTGATCGACGGAATTCTCGATATCTCCAAGATCGAAGCCGGGCGGCTGTATCTGTCGCGCGACGAGGTCCGTCTCAGCGAATTCCTGGATCAGCTCGTGGGCATGTTCCGATTGCAGGCCGCGGCGAAGGGCGTCGACTTCGTATTCAAGCGGCCGGCGGTCCTGCCGCTGGTCGTCTATGCCGACGAGAAGCGGCTGCGCCAGATCCTGATCAACCTGCTGTCGAATGCCATCAAATTCACCGGGGAAGGCAGCGTCCAGTTCGTCGTGCACTATCGGAGCCCGGTGGCCGAGTTCGAGGTGGTCGACACGGGTCCCGGCATCCAGCCTGACGATCTGGAGCGAATCTTCGCGCCGTTCGAGCGTGGCGCGCTCGGGGCCGCGCAGCCGCAGACCGGCACGGGACTGGGCCTGACGATCAGCCGTCTGCTCGCCGGTGTCATGGGCGGCGACATCAAGGTCGAGAGCAGCGTCGGCGCCGGCAGCACCTTCAAGGTCAAGATCCTGCTGTCCGAGGTGACAAACCCGACGCGGCATGCGCCGGTGAAGGCACCGGTGGCCGGCTATCTCGGGCCGCGCAGGACGATCCTCATCACTGACGATGATCCTGTGCATCGCGACCTCCTGCGCGAAGTACTGACGCCGCTCGGCTTCATCCTGCTGAGCGCGCCCGACGGTCCCGCCTGCCTCGCGCTCGCACAACACTGCCAGCCGGATCTGTTCATTCTGGACATCTCGATGCCCGGCATGGACGGCTGGACAGTGGCCGAGACCTTGCGCAACAGCGGTCATCACCAGGCCCGGATCCTGATGACATCTGCGAGCGCGCTCGAAGCTCATGGGCGGCCGTTGGCGCAACCCTTTCACGACAGCTACCTGATGAAGCCGATCGACATCCCAAGGCTGCTGGAGGCAATACGTCAGTTGCTGAAGCTCGAATGGAGCTACCAGACCGACACGCCCGTGGCCCCGCCACGCTGGCGGCCGGACACAGGATCCCGGCCGCCGCTCAAATATGTCGAAGAGCTGATGAGCCTCGGCCAGATCGGCTACATCAGGGCCATTCAGCTCAAGCTCGACGAGATCCGCAACGCGCATCCCGAGCATGCCGACTTCGTCGCCCAGATGCGCACGCTCATCGACCGCTTCGATCTCGATCAGTACATGGCAACTCTGAAGACCTTGCACGCCTATGAGCATTGACAGCAAGAAGCGCGACGTCGCTCTGGTCGTCGACGACTCGCCGGAGACGCTTCGGCTGCTGACGGACGCGCTGGATGGGGCCGGCATGACCGTCATGGTTGCGCTCGATGGCGCCGCGGCCATGCGCATTATCGACCAGATCACGCCGGACATCATCCTGCTCGATGCGGTCATGCCCGGCATGGACGGCTTCGAGACCTGCCGCAAGCTCAAGCGCGAGACAGGCCTCTCCAACGTCCCCGTGATCTTCATGACCGGGCTCGCCGACACCGAGCACATCGTGCAGGGACTGGAGGCCGGCGGCGTCGACTACGTCACCAAGCCGATCGCCGTCTCGGAGATGCTGGCGCGCATCCGCGTGCATCTCGCCAACGCCCGGATGACGCAGAGCGCGCGCGCCGCGCTCGACGTCTCCGGTCGCTTCCTGCTCGCCGTCAACCGCGAGGGACGGCTGATGTGGGCGACGCCGCAGGCCCAGAAGCTGTTGTCGGACAGTTTTGGCACGGCGGAGGAGCTCGTGCTGCCGGAAGCGCTGCGGCTGTGGCTGGATCAGGCGCAGAACGGCAAAGGCGGCGCCAAGGCCGCCGCTTCGATTCCCGATCATCCCGAATTGCGCCTCTACTACATGGGTGGAGCCGGGTCGAACGAATTCCTGCTGCGGCTCGCCAAGGAGTCCTCCGGTGAGCTGCCCAAGCAGTTCTCCAGCGCGTTTGGTCTCACCACGCGCGAGGGCGAGGTGCTGTCCTGGCTCTCCAAGGGCAAGACCAACCGCGACATCGCGCAGATCCTGGGACTGAGTCCGCGCACGGTCGACAAGCATCTCGAGCAGATCTACGCCAAGCTCGGCGTCGAGAACCGCACCGCCGCCGCGGCTGTCGCGACCGGTGTGGCGCGGCGGGAGAATTGAGGCGAGCCGAATCGCGCGTCCCTACAAGACTGTCGTCCCGGGCAAGCTCGGCGACGCGGAGCGTCGACGGGCGCCGACCCGGGACCCATACCGCGTGATGTGTCTTGAGGCAGGCTACGCGTTGACCCTTTCGCCGACCAGTACCCGCCGGTGGTCATGGGTCCCCGCGTTCGCGGGGACGACACCGTATTTGAGGCTCCAGCGAGACTCAGAAAGTCATCGCCTCACCCGTACACGAACGCCGGATCATCCAGATCGATCGCCGGGATCTGATCCTTCTCGCTCCAGTAGTCCTGGCTGTGCTGCCACTCCGGCTTGTCGCCGCGCTTAGGCAGCAGATGCATGTTGCGCATCATGTAGCCGGGGTTGAAGTTCTCCGGGTCGATCCATGGCAGCAGCGGCATGTTGTGATCCTCCGGGCGCAGCGCCGGCACGACCTTGCTCACACCTTTTTCTTTCATGTGCGCGAGCAGGCGGCACACGAAATCCGCGACGAGGTCCGTGCGCAACGTCCAACTGGCGCGGAAATAGCCGAACACCCAGGCCAGGTTCGGCACGCCGGTGAACATCATGCCGCGATAGGTCACGGTGTCAGCGAAGTCGAGCGGCTTGCCGTCGATCGTAAACGCGATGTCGCCGAGCACGCAGAGATCGAAGCCGGTCGCGGTGATGATGATGTCGGCCTTGAGCTCGTCGCCGGACTTCAGCTTGATGCCTGTCTCGGTGAACCGCTCGATCTCGTCGGTCACAACCGAGGCCTTGCCGCTCTTGATGCCCTCGAACAGGTCGGCATCCGGCACGAAGGCGATACGCTGCCGCCACGGGCGGTAGCTCGGCGTGAAGTGCTTGGCCGTATAGTCGGGTCCGAGGATGGCGCTGATCTGGCCGATCAGCTCCTTCTTCACCTGGTCGGGCTCGGTCAGGCAGCGCTTGGTGAACCAATCCTGTTCGAACAGGATCTTGCGCCTGACGATCTCATGGATCCATTCCTCCTTCACCTGCAGTCTCCGCAGCTCCTCGGCCAGCTCGATCGCATTGCGGCCGACGCGGAAGTAGGTCGGCGACCGCTGCAGCATCGTCACATGCGCGCATTGGCCGGCGATCGACGGCAGGATGGTCGCGGCCGTCGCACCGGAGCCGATCACCACGACCTGCTTGCCCGTGAGATCGAGATCCTCGGGCCACAGCTGCGGATGGACGATGCGGCCCTTGAACTTCACCATGTCCGGCCACTCAGGCGTGTAGCCCTTGGAGTGTCGGTAGTAGCCCTGGCACATCCAGAGAAAATTCGTTGTAAAGGTGACGGGCTCGTGATCCCTGCCCTTCACCGCTTGGACCGTCCAGAGACTGGTCGCGCTCGACCAACTCGCGGACAGGATGAGGTGGCCATAGCGAATGTGGCGGCCAAGGTCGTTCTCCTCGATCACGTCGCCCATGTAGTTGAGGATCTCTTCCGCGGTCGCGATCGGCGGCCCGACCCATGGCTTGAAGCTGTAGCCGAACGTATGCAGGTCGCTGTCGGAGCGGATACCGGGATAGCGGTGCGTCCGCCAGGTGCCGCCAAAGCTGTCCTGGCTCTCCAGGATCACGAAGCGCTTGTCGGGCATCTGCTTGGTCAACTGATAGGCGCTGCCGACACCGGAGATGCCGGCGCCGACGATCAGCACGTCGAAATGTTCGGTCGCGTGCGAGGACGCGGCCTCCCGGATGGGCGCGATGACGTTCATGGGAGTCCCTGGGCTTTGGTCTTGATGTTGTTTCCTCGCGCGACAGGCTGAACCCGATCACGACGATGGTCAACCCGCGACCGCGAGCCGCAACCCAGCCCTGAACGATCTCAATTTCCGCTGAGCGGCATGCCCCATTGCCGCGCGGTCTGTGCGACCCAGTCGCGATACAGCGTGAGCGGCGTGACGCCGGTCATGCCGCCGCAGCCGTCGCCGAGATTCGGTCCGGTCGACCATGAGATGACGCCGATCAGCACCTGACCTTGCGGCTGCGTCTCGAAAGCAGGCCCGCCGGAGTCGCCGGTGCAGCCGCCCAATCCGGGCCGCACGCCTTGCGTCGCCGGATCGACGAGCCGGATCTGCAGCGTGCCCGGTTTGCCCGTCGCAACCAACGCCGCCCCGCGCACCATGCCGCCGCTCTTTCCGTCGCCTGGGACAGCGACACCGATCCCTGCGACCGTGAACGCATTGCCGGCGGCAAGCGGCGGCTGCGGCACGCCAAGCGCCGCCGGCACGCGCGCCTCCGCGGGCGCCTCCAATTCCAGCAGCGCGACATCGGCGGTGGCGCGATGCGCCAGGATGGCCTGCACGCTGAAGCTCGGATGCACCGCCACCCGCCGGACCGTCTTGAGAACCGGCTTGCGGTCACGATCGTATTCCACGATGCGGTAATCGAGCCCCGGCTGCACGCAATGTCCGGCGGTCAACACGAGCTTCGGGGCAATCAGTGCGCCGCTGCAAAAATTGCCGCGCGAGCCGACGATCGTGACCACGGAGCGCCCGATGCCATCATTCAGCGCGGGCGCATTGCCGACCATGGCAAGGGTTGGCGATGGTGCCAGCAGAGCGGCGGCTGCAGTGATTGCGTGAGATAGCTTCATCGCGGCAGCAATAGCGGCTGCGACCGATATCGCCAAGTGCGGCGTCCCATGCTAGCGATCATCCGGGGATCGAACGAGGATGGGACTGACATGGTCGAGGCGGTGATCTTTGATTTCGGTGGCGTGATGACGACATCGCCGTTCGAGGCCTTCGCGCGGTTCGAGAAGGAGCGCGGCTATCCCGTCGACATCATCCGCAACACCAATGCTGCCAACCATCTCGAGAATGCCTGGGCGAAATTCGAGCGCGCCGAGATCGACCTCGACACTTTCGACCGGCTGTTTGCGGAGGAGTCGCTGGCGCTCGGCGGCGCAGCGGTCAGCGGGCGCGAGGTGCTGCCGCTGCTCGCCGGCGATCTCCGGCCCGGCATGGTCGAGGCGCTCCGCCGCATCAAGACGGAATGCAAGACCGGCTGCATCACCAACAATCTGCCGGCGAACGCAATCGGCAGCCAGGGCGGCCGCTCGTTGTACGTCGCGGAGGTGATGGTGCTGTTCGATCACGTGATCGAATCGGCCAAGATCGGGCTGCGCAAGCCCGATCCCCGGATCTACCGGATGATGACCGAGACGCTCGGCGTCAGCCCCGCGGACTGCGTCTACCTCGACGATCTCGGCGTCAACCTGAAGCCGGCGCGCGAGATGGGCATGACGACGATCAAGGTTGTCAGCGCATCGCAGGCGATTGCGGAGCTGGAAGCCGCGACGGGACTGCGCCTGCGCTGATCGTCATTGCGAGGCGCTCCTGCGCCGAAGCGAGCCGGGGGCTTCGCGGGATTCTGGATTGCTTCCGCCTTCGTCCTTTGGGCTTCGGCGGACACGTAGCTGCGCTCGCAATGACGAGGATCTCAATAGTTCGTTTGGTTCGCCCGCTCGGGAAATGCGGCCGCCAGCGCCGCTCCGTCAGCCTGCAGCACGCCGCGCTCCGTGATCAACCCCGTCACCAGCCGTGCCGGGGTGACGTCGAAGCCGTAGTTCGCAACCGGCGAGCCCGGCGGAACGATGCGCACGGTCTCGATGCGACCGTCGGCGGTGCGACCCGTCATCTCAGTGACCTCCTGCGCGCTGCGCTGCTCGATCGGGATCTGCCGTCCTTCGGCGACGGCGAAGTCGATCGTCGGCGACGGCAGCGCGACATAGAACGGCACGCCATTGTCGTGCGCGGCCAGTGCCTTGAGATAGGTGCCGATCTTGTTGCAGACGTCGCCATTGGCGGCGACGCGGTCGGTGCCGACGATGGCGAGATCGACCATCCCATGCTGCATGAGATGGCCGCCGGTGTTATCCGGGATGACGGTATGCGCCACGCCGTGATGCCCGAGCTCCCAGGCGGTCAGCGAGGCGCCTTGATTGCGCGGCCGTGTCTCGTCGACCCAGACATGGATCGGAATGCCGCGATCGTGCGCAAGATAGATCGGCGCGGTCGCCGTGCCCCAATCGACGGTCGCAAGCCAGCCGGCATTGCAGTGGGTCAGCACGTTCACGACTTCGCCCGGCTTCTTGCGCGCCGCGGCCGCCTCGATCAGCGCGAAGCCATGCGCGGCGATGCCCTGGTTGATCGTGACGTCCTCGCCGGCAATGTCGACGGCGCGCGAATAGGCCGCATCGCGCCGCTCCGACGGTGCCAGCCGGCGCAGCATCGTGCTCATCGTGTCGAGCGCCCATTTCAGGTTGATCGCCGTCGGCCGCGTCGCGATCAGCATCTCGTAGGCGCGGTCGATGCCAGGATCGGAGCGGTCGTCGCGCATCGCCAGCGCCATGCCGAACGCGGCGGTGGCGCCGATCAGCGGCGCACCGCGGACCAGCATGCCGCGGATCGCGTCCGCCGCCTCCTCGCATGTCGTGATCTTCGCCACCACGAACTCGTGCGGCAATCGGCGTTGATCGATCGCGCAGACCGACCAGCCGTCGGAGTCGAGCCAGATGCTGCGATAATGCCTGCCGTCCACCTTCATGTTCGATCCCCCCTCAACCACGCAAGATACGGCCTGCGACCGCATCGAGCTTCTTCAGAAGCTCGGGATCGCGCGCCTCCGGCGCAGTGATCAAGGCGGTGTCGAGCGCTCGGTCGGAGCCGATCGGGCACGGTTCATGCTCGCGCGGAAACTCCCGGGCGAGCCGCGCCACCAGCGATTTCGCCCTGTCGGCGTTGGTGGTGAGCACGCGAATGATATCCTGCACGGTGACGGCGTCGTGATCCGGATGCCAGCAGTCGAAGTCGGTCACCATCGCGACCGTCGCGTAGCAGATCTCGGCCTCGCGGGCGAGCTTCGCCTCCGGCATGTTGGTCATGCCGATGACCGAATAGCCTGACGCCTTGTAGGTCATGCTTTCGGCATAGGTCGAGAATTGCGGCCCCTCCATGCAGACATAGGTGCCGCCGCGCGCGATCGCGATGCCCTCGGCCTCGGCCGCAGCCGCGAGATGAATCCGCAACCGCGGTGAAACCGGATGCGCCATCGAGACGTGGGCGACACACCCCCTGCCGAAGAACGAGCTCTCGCGCTTGTAGGTGCGATCGACGAACTGATCGACCAGCACGAAGGTGCCCGGCGGGAGCTCTTCCTTGAACGAGCCGCAGGCCGACAGCGACACCAGGTCGGTGACGCCCGCACGCTTCAGCACGTCGATATTGGCGCGGTAATTGATGTCGGACGGGGACAGTCGGTGTCCCTTGTCATGGCGCGGAAGGAACACGATCGGCAGGCCCGCGATCGTCCCCCGGCGTACCGGCGCCGACGGCTCACCCCAGGGACTCGCGATCACCTCTTCGCGCGCATCTTCCAATCCCGGCAGATCATAGATGCCCGAGCCGCCGATAATGCCAAGCACAGCCTTCGTCATGACGTCCCCATCTCCAGCGGAGACGAGAATGCCAGCTTTGCGGCGAATTGAAAACAGCGACGCGGTGATCCGCGGGGCATGGCAACTGGGTCAGGCGGCCTTCGCTGCCGCCAACTGACCGCTCACCAGCCGCTCCAGCGTTGCGACCGACTGGAAGTTCTCCGGCGTGATCAGCTCCTGCGGAATGGTGAAATCGAACTCCGCCTCGATCGCCAGCATCAGGTTGACCATGTCCATCGAGGTCAGCCCGACATCGACGAGCTTGGCATCCGCCGCCACGTCGGCGGCCGTAGAATTCTGCGCGAGGATATCACGCACGAGCGCCACGATCCTGCGACTGACATCGACATCGAAACTCGGCATGGGGTCCTCTTCACTCGCGACTTGTTCCGGCGCGTCGGATCTGATCGACGCACGCGCAGGGGAGATAACGCAATTCGGCGTCGAAAGAGTTACGCCGCATCCCCATTCCAGTCTGAACTCGTCTTAACGCTAACGGCTTGGTCCAAAATTCTCGGATCGAACCAACCGGAAATTAACCCCCACCCGTCGATTGCGCGGCGTTTACCCTGAATTTCGTCGACGCATTTGAATCAAATCCATACCCTGCGTTGCAGCCCAAAGAAGGCGCAGCGCATCGGCCTGCTACTGCGGATGCGCGTGCCGCTCTCTCAAAGAGACAAGATCCGGAGTATCGATCGACCATGACTCTCCAGGGAACCGCGCTTCGCAACCCGATCCCCGACGACGGCGACAGCCTCCTGCTCGATCGCAGCTCCTTATTCGTCCAGCGGACCGCCGCTGTTGCGACGCAGGCCGCGGCGGAAGCCGAAGAGGTCGACCGTGACGGCCGCTTCCCGAAGGCCGCGATCGATGCGGCACGCGAGCACAAGCTGCTCGGGATGCAGATACCCGTCGAGTTCGGTGGCTTCGGCGCCTCGATCCACGACATTGCCGACGTCTGCTATGAGCTCGGCCGCGCCTGCGCCTCCAGCGCCATGATCTTCGCTATGCACCAAACCAAGGTCGCCTGCCTGGTTCGTCACGGCCGCGGCAATCCCTATATGGAATCGCTGATGCGCCGGATCGCCGCCGAGCAGCTGCTGATGGCCTCCTCCACCACCGAAGGCCAGAACGGCGGCAATATCCGCGCCAGCGCTGCGGCGGTCGGCCACGAGGGTGACCGTATCACGCTGAAGCGCGACGCCACGGTGATCTCCTATGGCGCGGAAGCCGATGGCCTCGTCACGATTGCCCGGCGCACCGACGGCGCCGCCGCCTCCGATCAGGTGCTGCTGGCGCTGACCAGGGATGACTACACAATTTCGCGCACCCTTGGCTGGGAAACGCTGGGCATGCGCGGCACCTGCTCGACCGGATTCGCGCTCGAGGTGAGCTGTCCCTCCGACCGCATGTTCACCGAATCCTATGGTCGCATCCACGGCCAGACGATGACACCGTTCGCACATCTGTGCTGGTCGTCGGCCTGGGCCGGCATCGCTGCGGCTGCCGTGGAGCGCGCCCAGCGCTTCCTGCGCAAGGCCGCACGCGGCGCCGGCGGACAGATGCCGCCGGCAGCTGCGCATTACACCGCGGCGAAGATGGCGCTGGCCCGGCTGCGCGCAATGATCGTCACCAACATGGATGCCTTCGTCGCCCACGAATATGACGAGCGGGCGCTGAGCTCGCTCGACTTCCAATCCTCGATCACGCTGTTGAAGGTGCAGGCCTCGGAACTTGCCGTCGAGACCGTGATGCACGCCATGCGCGCCTGCGGCCTCTCGGGTTATCGCAACGACGGCGAGTTCTCGATCGGCCGCCACCTCCGAGACGTTCTGTCGGCGCCGATCATGATCAACAACGACCGTATTCTCACAAGCATTGCCACGGCCAACTTGATGAGCACGGTACCGACCTCGCTCCATGAATGATCACGCCGATCGCAGCCATTGCCTCCACTCAGGATTTGCACAATGACGATTCCCGTTCTTCCGCAGTCGCCCGAGATTGCGCCCCAGCCGGCCGACGCGCTCGATCATTTGACCGGCGCCCTGTTCCATCGCATGGGCGCAGATGGCGTCTATGCGCGGACCGCGCTGTATGAAGGCGTGGTGGAGCGGCTCACGACGCTCATCACGCGACATCGCGAGCCCGGCACGGAGGTCATGCGCTTTCCGCCGGTCATGAGCCGCGCCCAGCTCGAAAAGTCGGGCTATCTCAAGAGTTTCCCCAACCTGCTCGGCTGCGTCTGCGGCCTGCACGGCACCGAGCGGGACATCCATGAAGCCGTGGCACGGTTCGACAAGGGCGGCGACTGGACCACCTCATTGTCACCAGCCGACCTCGTGCTGTCGCCCGCGGCCTGCTATCCGGTCTATCCGATCGCGGCGAGCCGCGGCGCCCTGCCGGTCGGCGGCCTGCGCTTCGACGTCGCGGCCGATTGCTTCCGCCGCGAGCCGTCGCGTTATCTCGACCGCCTGCAGTCGTTCCGGATGCGCGAATATGTCTGCATCGGCACGCCCGACGACGTCTCGGCATTCCGTGACCGCTGGATGGTGAAGGCGCAGGCGATTGCCCGCGATCTCGGCCTGTCGTTCCGGGTCGATCACGCCAGCGACCCGTTCTTCGGCCGCGTCGGCCAGATGAAGGCGGTCAGCCAGAAGCAGCAGGCGTTGAAATTCGAGCTGCTAGTGCCTCTGCGCTCGGAAGAGCAGCCGACCGCCTGCATGAGCTTCAACTATCACCGCGAGCATTTCGGCACCACCTGGGGCATCATCGACGCCGATGGTGCACCGGCGCACACCGGTTGCGTGGCTTTCGGCATGGATCGCCTCGCGGTCGCGCTATTCCACACCCACGGCATCGATCCGACGCGCTGGCCGTCGCGCGTACGGGAAGCGCTGCAGTTCGAGCGCCAGGCAAGCACCGTCGGCTGACGCCACGAAGCCGCCGTCGAGGGATCGGCAGAACATCTCATGGGCGCGCCCAAGCCGCCGATCCGGTGCCGCGAGATCGGAGACTCCGATCTGGACGCGATCACCGATCTCTTGACACGCGGCTTCCCCCGGCGGCCCCGCGGCTATTGGTCGAGCGGCCTGCAGCGGCAAGCCGCGCGCCCGACGCCCGACGGCTATCCACGCTACGGCTATCTGCTCGAGCAAGACGGCAATGCGGCCGGCGTCCTGCTCGTCATCCATAGCGATCGCGGCACGCCTGCGGAGCCGCAGATCTGGTGCAATCTGTCGAGCTGGTATGTCGAACCTGCCTTTCGCAACTACGCGACGATGCTGACGAGAATCGCACAGCGTCGGCCGGAGGTCACTTACGTCAACATCAGCGCCGCAAGGCAGACCTGGCCGATCATTGAGGCGCAAGGATTTCGCGCCTATTGCAGCGGCCTGTTCTTTTCGATGCCCGCGCTGTCGCTGGCTGGCCTCAGTTCGCCGGTTGAGAAGGTCAGGGCAGACGCCCGCACCGTGGATGGCGTTCCGTCGGATGAGGCCGAATTGCTGATGCGCCATGCGCGCTATGGCTGCCTCAGCGTGGTGGTGCGATCGACGGCGGGCCCCGTTCCGCTGGTGCTGCAGAAGGTCCGCATCCGGCAGGGACGCTTTGCGTTGCCTGCGATGCAGCTGATCTACTGCCGCAGCATCTCCGACTACGTTTCCTGCGCCGGTACCGTCGGCCGCCTGCTGCTGCGTCGCGCCGCCGTTTCTGTCATCATCGACGCTAACGGGCCGATTGACGGTCTCGTCGGCATCTACACCGAGCGGCGCGGCCGGAAGTACATCAAGGGACCGCAGCCGCCGCGCCTCGGCGATCTCAGCGACACCGAGCTGCCGCTGTACGGCCCCTAGCTCAGGCGGCTACCCTGACCTGGTGCGCATAGTCCCAGTACAGCCTGCGCGCACGGTTGAACACCGGACCGCTCGGCAGCGTCCGCTCGTCGATGCGGATCACCGGCGCGACCTTGGCGAAGTTGCCCGACGAGAAGATCTCGTCGGCGGCCAGGAAGTCCGCATAGCGCAGCGTGGTCTCGACCACGCTGACGCCGTCGGCTCGCAGCAGCTCGGCCACGCGCTGGCGGGTGATCCCGTTGAGAAACGTGCCGTTCGGCACCGGCGTGAACACCACGCCGTCCTTGACCATGAACACGTTGGCATTGCCGAACTCGGCGACGTTGCCGAGCAGATCGAGCATCAGGCAATTGTTGAAGCCGCGCGAGGCCGCCTCGATCAGCGCGCGCGAATTGTTCGGATAGAGGCAGGCCGCCTTGGCATCGACCGGCGCGCATTCGGCGGTCGGCCGCCGGAACGGCGACAGCGTGATGGCGTTGCCCGTCGGCTGCGGCATCGGCGCCTCATAGATGCAAAGGCACCAATTGGTGGTCTCGGGATCGAACAGGACACCGCCGCCGGCGCCATGCTGCGCCCAGTACATCGGGCGGATGTAGAGCTCGGCTCTCGCTCCGAACCGCGCGATCCCCTCCCGCGCCAACCCCATCCAGGTCTCGACGTCCACCACCGGCTTGAGCCGGAAATTGATCGCGGACTGATTCACGCGCGCGCAGTGGCGATCGAGATCTGGCGTCACGCCTTCGAATGCGCGTGCGCCGTCGAACACGGTCGACGCGAGCCATGTCGCGTGGGTCCGGACGCCCATGATCGGCGCATTGCCCTCGCGCCATTCGCCGTCGAAGAAGGTCCAGGTCTGCGAGTAGCTGACAGGCTTGACGATGTGGGTCATGCGGCGCTCCCGTTCGGCATCGATCGTGTCTGCACTTCTGGCGTGAACATTTTAAGGATTTCCCCGTCGCGACCTGCTGCTCACGATCGATTCACTGCTGATGGGCACAATGCTCGATGCCTTGGTTAATTGGAGCTGTCATGCCGCTCGACCCTCGCGCCCAGCGCCTGCTTTCGATGGTGGCTGCCGCTGTGCCGGAAAGCCAGGAGCGTCCGGGCCCCGCGCAGCGGCAGCAGTCGCTCGCCAAGCTGATGCAATTCGCGCGCAACGACTGCGGCGCCGTCATCACGCGGGACGGCAATTTCTCCGGGCCCTCTGGGCTGCTTCGTTATCGCCTGTATACGCCTGCAGCAGGCCCGGATGATACTGGGGCGCCCTTCCCCGGCTTCGTCTACTTTCACGGCGGCGGTCTCGTGGCAGGCAGCATCGACACGCACGACAAGGTCGCCGCCGCGCTTGCCGCCGCTTCCGGCTGCCGGCTGCTCTCGATCGACTACCGCCTCGCGCCTGAGCACAAGTTCCCCGCAGCGATCGAGGATGCGATCGCTGCGGTTCACTTCGCCATCGATCGCGCGGCCGCGCTCGGCATCGACGGCGGTCGGATTGTGATCGGCGGCGATTCCGCGGGCGCCACGCTCGCCGCCGCCGTTTGTCAGCAGGCCGTCGGCAGCACCGATCTTAGGATCGCGCTGCAGTGCCTGATCTGTCCGGTGCTCGATTTCTCCAATTTCTGGCCGTCGCGCGAGCTGTTCGGGACCGGCCACCTGATCGACAGGGCGACCTGGCAGGCCGACCTCGCCGACTATCTGGTTGGCGAGGTCGATGTCGCCAATCCACTGATATCGCCGTTGTGCCGTGAGACGCTGGCTGGGCTTCCCCCCGCCGTGATCCACACCGCGGAATTCGACCCGATGCGTGACGAGGGCAATGCCTATGCCGCACGGCTCGCGGAAGCTGGTGTCACGGTCGCGCATGTCTGTCACAACGGCATGGTCCACAATTTTCACGCGCTCGGTGCGATCCTGCCGCAGGCCAAAGCAGCACTGGATCTGGTCGGACAGCAAATTCGGTCCCTCCTCCCGGTCCCAACCGCACGCTAATTCGAAGCTTATCGGCCACACATCGTTAGGGTTATTTCGTCGTTCTTGTCGCGAATTATTGCCCGCTTTACGCCTGCGCTCCTACAACGACCCCCTCGCGGAATACGTGCAACCTGCATTGTGGACGGATGCGGGAGTGGAGATCGCCGATGCGCAATGAGACGATTGCAATCCACGCCGGCTATGAACCGGAGGCGACCACCAAGGCCGTCGCGGTTCCGATCTATCAGACCGCCGCCTACGCCTTCGACAGCGCCGATCACGGCGCCGCGCTGTTCAATCTCGAAGCCGAGGGCTACCGCTACAGCCGTATCTCCAATCCGACCACGGCGGTGCTCGAGAAGCGCGTCACCGAGCTTGAGGGCGGCGTCGGCGCGCTCGCCGTCGGCACCGGGCAGGCCGCGCTTCACTTCGCATTCGTCAATCTGGCCGACAGCGGCGGCAACATCGTCTCGGTGCCGCAGCTCTATGGCACCACGCACACGCTGCTCGGGCACATCCTGCCGCGCCAGGGCATCACTGGGCGCTTTGCCGAGAGCGATGCGCCCGATGCCATCGAGCGTCTCATCGACGAAAACACCAAGGCCGTGTTCGCCGAGACGATCGGCAATCCCGCCGGCAATGTCTGCGACATCGAGGCGCTGGCGAAGGTTGCGCATCGCAACGGCGTGCCGCTGATCGTCGACAACACCGTCGCAACACCGATCCTGCTGCGGCCGTTCGATTACGGCGCCGACATCGCGGTGCATTCGCTGACCAAGTTTCTCGGCGGTCATGGCACGACGCTGGGCGGCATGCTGGTCGACAGCGGCAACTTCCCCTGGAAGGATCATGCCGACCGTTTTCCCGCCTTCACCCAGCCCGACGCGTCCTATCACGGGATGGTCTACACCGATCATTTCGGCCGCAGCGCCTACATCCAGCGCGCGCGCAGCGTCTATCAGCGGACCATGGGTGCGGTGCTGTCGCCGTTCAATGCCTTCCTGCTGCTGCAGGGCATCGAGACGGTCGCGTTGCGCATGGAGCGCCACGTCGAGAATGCGCGCAAGGTCGCCGAATTCCTGCGCAACGATCCGCGCGTAGAATGGGTCAACTACGCCGGCTTCGCCGACAGCCGCTACTACCCTCTGGTCCAAAAATATCTCGACGGCCGGGCGTCGTCGCTGTTCACGTTCGGGATCAAGGGCGGCATGGAGGCAGGCAAGGTGTTCTACGACGCCCTGAAGCTCGTCACGCGGCTGGTCAATATCGGCGATGCGAAGTCGCTGGCCTGCCATCCCGCATCGACCACGCATCGGCAGATGCCGCCGGACGACCAGCGCAAGGCGGGCGTCCTCCCCGAGACGATCCGGCTGTCGATCGGCATCGAGCATGTCAGCGACATCATCGAGGATCTCGACCAGGCGCTCGCCCAGGCCTGCCCTCGCACGCGTCAGTTGGATGCGGCGGAGTAGAGCGATCAGCCGATGACCCTGCTGTTCGACCGACATCGCAGGATCGCGAGCCCTGCCCTCGCGCCCGCCGAGTTCGACGACCGCGGAGGGCGCCCGATCGAGCTTTCGATCGGCCTCGTCAACAACATGCCGGACAGCGCCCTGAAGGCGACCGATCTCCAGATCGCCCGCCTGCTGCAGCAGTGCGCGCCGCGGCACGTCCGCATCCGCCTGCACTGCTTCTCGCTGCCCTCCATCTTGCGCTCGCAAGCGGCCAGGAGCCACGTCGCCCAGTCCTACGCGGACATCGGGTCGCTCGATCGGCTCGGCATCGACGGCCTGATCGTGACCGGCGCCGAGCCTGTCGCCGCGACATTGCCCGACGAGCCCTATTGGTCGGACCTCACCTCCGTGATCGACTGGGCCAGAACCAACACGCGCTCGACGATCTGGTCGTGTCTCGCGGCCCACGCGGCCGTGCTGCACCTGGACGACATCGAGCGGCAGCGGCTTGCGAGCAAATGCTCCGGCGTCTTCGACTGCGTGAAGGTCCAGGACGACTGGCTCACGCACGGCATCCATTTGCCGCTCAAGGTGCCGCACTCCCGCCTCAACGCCGTCAACGAGCCGCTGCTGGCAGAGCGCGGCTACGACATCCTGACGCGGTCGGAGGAGGTCGGCGTCGACATCTTCGCGCGCTCGACGCCGAGCCGATTCGTGTTCTTCCAGGGCCATCCCGAGTATGACGCGCTCTCCCTGCAGCGCGAATACATGCGCGACATCGCGCGTTTTCTCGCCGGCCAGCGCGACGACTATCCGCGGCTGCCGAAATCCTATTTCAGCGCCGAGACCGAGGCGGTGCTCAACGCGTTCGAGCGGCGGGCCAAGGAAAGGCGCGACCCGACGCTGGCGGCCGAGCTCCCGGGATTGACGTTGCGGCCCGATCTCGCCGCAGAAAGCGCCGCGCAAACGCTGTTCAGGAACTGGATCGGCCATCTCGGGCAAACCGGATAGCGCCACAGCCCGCGTCCCATCGGAGCGATCGCACATCGGCGCGCCATCTGTTAGATTGGCGCGACACACCTCCTCTGCAAGGTTCCGATGGCCCGACGCACCGGCAGCGCCGATCTTCCACTCCATTCCGGGCGCGTCCCGGCCTGGCTCGGCACGCGCATGACCTCGCTCGGCGCCATCATCACCCAGGCGATCGTGCATCATTACGGCCGCGACGAATTCCTCGCGCGGATGTCGCATCCGTTCTGGTTCCAATCGTTCGGCGCCGTCATGGGCATGGACTGGCATTCCTCCGGCATCACCACCAGCGTGATCGGCGCGCTGAAGCGCGGGCTGAAGCCGCTGTCCGGCGAGCTCGGCATCTTCGTCTGCGGTGGCCGCGGCGAGCATTCGCGCAAGACGCCCGACGAGTTGCGCCTGCTCAGCGACCGGCTCGGCCTCGACGGCGAGGAGCTGGTCCGGACCAGCAAGCTCGTCGCCAAGGTCGACAGCGCCGCGGTGCAGGACGGCTTCGACCTCTATCTGCACGGCTTCTTCGTCACCGCCGACGGCAAATGGACCGTGGTGCAGCAGGGCATGAATGGCGACGCCCGACAGGCCCGGCGCTATCACTGGCATTCGCAGCAGCTTGCGAGCTTCGTCGACGCGCCGCACAGCGCCATCGATGGTCCCGTCCAGGGCGAGATCGTCAACCTCACCGACAAGCGCGCCGCGCCGTCGCGCCACGCCCAGCTCGAACTGCTCACCGATCTCGGCCCCGACCGCGTCGTCACGGAGTTCGAACGGCTGAGCACGCCGGAGCCCACCCAGGGCCTGCTGCCGCATCTTGTCATGCCCGCGCATCACGACGTCAGGCCGAAGGACGTGTTCGCCCGCCGGCTGCACGGCACGCTCGCGGCTGCCGCCGAGCGCGGCCCGGTCGACTTCCCCGACCTTCTGCTGACGCCGGGCGTCGGCGCCCGCACCGTGCGCTCGCTCGCCATGGTCGCCGAGGTCGTGCATGGCGCGCCGTATCGATTCAGCGACCCGGCACGGTTCTCGCTGGCGCATGGCGGCAAGGACCGGCATCCCTATCCGGTGCCGATCAAGGTCTATGACGAGACCATCCGCGTGCTCAAATCGGCCGTCGGCAACGCCAAGCTCGGCCGCGACGAGGCGCTGTCGGCGCTGAAGCGGCTCGACGACCAGGCCCGCCGGCTGGAGCGCATCGCGACCGGCCCCTCGCTCGATGCCTACATCGCGACCGAGCGCGCCGCCTCGCCAGAGCTCGACGGCCGTTCGGTGTTCGGCTGGGAGCGCGACCTCATCCAGCGCACCGGCGAGGCATGAGGCGATGCCGGCACGCAGCGCGGGCGTGCTCGCCTTTCGCAGGACCTCCAACGGATTGGAAGTACTCCTGGTGCATCCCGGCGGCCCGTTCTGGCGCAACAAGGATCTCGGCGCCTGGTCGATCCCGAAGGGCGAGTTCGGCGCCGGCGAGGCGGCCGAGGCGGTGGCGCGGCGCGAATTTGCCGAGGAGCTCGGCACGACGCTGACGGCGTCGCTGCTGCCGCTCGGCGAGATCAAGCAGCGCGGCGGCAAGGTGGTCGAGGCGTTCGCCGCCGAGACCGACCTCGATGCCGGCTGCATCACCAGCAACGCGTTCGAGCTCGAATGGCCGCCGCGCAGCGGCCGTATCCAGCGCTTTCCCGAGGTGGACCGCGCCGCCTGGTTCGACCTCGCCGAGGCGAGGGTCCGGATCAATCCGGCGCAGGCCGCGCTGCTCGACCGTCTCGTGGAGATCGGCGGAGGGTGAGCTGTCACCATCCGCCGCCGACATCACGCCGCGCGGACGTTGCCGAGGAATCGCCCGGTCTGGGTCTTGAGCTGATCCGACTGGCTGCCGAGCTGCGAGGCCGCACTCAACACCTGTGCCGCTGCGGCGCCGACCTGGCCGGACGCCTCGCGCACGCCGACAATGTGCTGCATGACCCCCTGCGTGCCCTGCGCCGCCTGCTGCACGCTGCGGGCGATTTCCTTGGTCGCAGCGCCCTGCTCCTCGACCGCGGCTGCGATCGCGTCGGTGATCTCGTTCATCTGCCCGATGGTCGCGCCGATCTCGCGGATTGCGTTGACCGTCGAGCCGGTGGCGTCGCGGATGGCTTCGATCTGGCTGGTGATCTCCTCGGTCGCCTTGGCGGTCTGCGCCGACAGCGCCTTGACCTCGTTGGCGACGACCGCGAAGCCCTTGCCGGCCTCGCCGGCACGCGCCGATTCGATGGTGGCGTTCAGCGCCAGCAGGTTTGTCTGCCCCGCGATGGTCTGGATCAGCGCCATCACCTCGCCGATCTTCTGCGACGCGTGGACCAGCCTGTCGACCATCGCCTCCGTCCGCGTCGCCTGCCCGACCGCGTTCTGGGCGATCGACGACGACTGCGTGACCTGCTTGGCGATCTCCTGGATCGATGACGACAACTGCTCGGCGGAGGCCGACACCGTCTGCACGTTCTTGGCGGTCTGCTCGGCGGCCGCGGCCACCTTCGCGCTCTGGTCGGTGGTGCCGGCGACGATGCTCGACATCGATTGCGCGGAGGTCTGCAGCTCGCCGGCGGCGGTCGCGGTGGTCTGGATCACGCCGCCGATCGAGCGCTCGAACTCGTCGGCGATCCGCACCAGCACCGTGCGGCGCTCCTCGGCGGCCTGCTGCTTGGACTGCTCCTGCTCGGCCCGGAGGCGCTCGCTCTCGGCGAGATGGTCCTTGAAGATCTGCAGGCTGCGCGCCATGCGGCCGATCTCGTTCCTGCGATCGGTGAACGGCACCTCGATGCCCAGATTGCCCTTGGTCAGCTCGTCCATCACGACGCAGGTGCGGTCGAGCGGAACGACGACGCTGCGTCCGAGCCAGAAGGCGACGACCGCGGCGACCAGCAGACCGGCAAGCGCGCCGAAGCCGGCCCACATCGCACGCTGATAGACGACTGCGTCGATGTCGTCGACATACACGCCGGCCTGGATCGCCAGCATCTTGTCGCCGCTGCCATAGGCGCCGACGTAGGACATCTTCGGCAGCTCGGTCGTCCCCCCGGCGCGCGGCACCTTGTACTCGACGAAGCCGCCGCCGGCGCGCGCCGTGCGCACGATGTCCTGGATCAGGAGCTTGCCGGTGGAATCCTTGAAGTCCCAGCGGTTGACGTTGATGTATTTCGGGTTGGCATGGACGTAGGTCACGCCCGCATCCGACGATCCGGTTCCGTAGACGCCGAGATAGTCGTTGTACTGGCCCCAGCGCATTGCGCCGATCGCGGCGTAGGCCTGCTGCCGCGCCTGCTCCGGCGCGACCTTGCCGGCGGTCGCCGCGGCGTCATAATAGCTCAGCACCTTGACGGCGGACTCGACGAGGTTGCGGACCATGGTCTGCCGCTCCTCGAGAACGGTTCCGCGCAGCATCAGGATCTGCATGGCGGAGACGGCGAACAGTGCGATCGACATCACGGCGATGATCGCCGCGAGACGCTGATAGACAGTCAGGTGTCGCATTTTCTGGTTCTCGTTGCGTGGACTGTATGCACGATACCAACCCTACATTAATGGTTTGCTATCCGTGCCGCCCGAACACTGGCGAACTAATTAGTCTTTGGACTGGAAACGTCCGTTCACGCGAACTTATGCCAGAGAACAACCAGCGCGGCATTGCGCGACGATCGCTCGAATTAACATGCGATAATTGAAAGGGCCGGTTCGCACCAGTTCCACCCGATTGGGTGTCGAGTCCCCACGGAGTTGCGTTGTCGCGACGCGTCAGGCGCCCGAGCTTTGTGCAGCGAAGCCCTCACGTCATCGAGGGCGCAGGGAAGACCAGGCATCGGCTGATTCCTGCGGCCCCCGTGCGGAAAGGAATGCACGGGGCAGGAACCACAGATCCTATGGGGCGGCGGGTGGTCAAGAAGGGTTAGGATTGGATTTCCGAACCATCCGGCCCTCGGAGGATCAAGATGATCAAGCTCGATCGCACTGACACACCCGCCGCGGCGGAGCATGCCACGGTTTACCTCGCGTTTGAACTGAGCAAAGCGAAATGGAAGCTCGGCGTGCTGCTTCCTGGCTCGCAGAAACTGAGCCGGTACACGATCGGCGGCGGTGACTTGGCCGCCTTGGCGGCCCGGCTTGCGGACATGCGCAAGAAGGCTGCGGCTGCCGGGGGCGGCCGGCCGGTGCGCATCCTGTCATGCTACGAAGCAGGCTTGGATGGCCACTGGCTGCACCGATGGCTGAGCGGACAAGGCATCGTCAATCATGAGGTCGACCCTTCCAGCATCGAGGTGAACCGTCGTGCCCGGCGCGCCAAGACCGACCGGATCGATCTGGAGAAGCTGATGCGGGCGTTCCTCGCCCATTTGCGGGGCGAGCCTCGGGTCTGCAGCATCGTCCACGTGCCAAGCGTCGAGGATGAGGATCGCAAGCGCCGTACCCGTGAACGTGATCGCCTGATCCAGGAGTGCACGGCTCACAGCAACCGCATCAAGGGACTGCTGCACGGCCAGGGCATTCGCGACGTCCACCCGCTCGATCGCTCGTTCCTGGAAAGCCTTGCCAGCCTGCGCACTGGCGACGGTCGTCCACTGCCGGTGCGGCTCAAGGAAGAGATCGTGCGCGAACACGAGCGACTGTGCCTGGTGGCACGGCAGCTCAAGGAGCTCGAGGCCAAAAGCAAAGCCGAGCTGTGCGCCGCTCGGCCCGGCTCGCCGGAAGCCAGGATCATGCAGCTCATGGATCTCAGGAGCATCGGCCCGGTCGGCGGCCAGAAGTTGGTCAACGAGGTGTTCTATCGCGACTTCGACAACCGTCGTCAGGTCGGCAGCTACTTTGGTCTCACCGGCACGCCCTATGACAGTGGCGAGCGCAGCCGTGAGCAGGGCATCAGCAAAGCCGGCAACCGGCGCGCCCGTGAGCTCGCGGTCGAGCTGGCGTGGCTATGGACCGTTCATCAGCCGGACAGCGCACTGACACGCTGGTTCCGCGAGCGGGTGCGCGACATCAAGGGACGCATCCGGCGAATTGCCATTGTCGCTCTGGCACGCAAGCTGATGGTGGCGCTGTGGCGCTATCTGGTGACCGGCGTTGTTCCCGAAGGCGCCGTGCTGCGTCCAACTTCGTAAACGGCTGCGCGCGCCATGACAGCCGACGTGAGCCAGGACCGACGCGTGACCGTGCTGAACCGGGGGCATAAACCTCCCGCTCTCACAGAGGGGTCCCGTCTTGACTGGGCCTTACCTTCCCCCGTGCATGAAAGATCAGGGTACCGGGCCTCGCGCCCGACCGGATACAAGGTGATGCGGTCGTTCCGCATTGTCGTTCACGGCCCAATCCTCGCATCACGTCCGGCCTGCCATCGCGACACCGCGCGTTGCGGGCGCGCCATGATGGCGCCAAGCTCGTCGCGCTCAAGGCCGCTGACGCGCCGCCTCCGGCGGTGGCCTTCGGCCAGCCTTGACCGCGCCTCTCCTTGGCGCCAAAGACCGCCCCCAACAAACGACGCCCCTCTTGACAACTTACTCCCCATACAAGGTTCAGCCGAGATCACCGGCGGGCTCAAGCGGTGGTCGCAACACCCAGTGTTTTCATTCGTGACAGCAGCTCGTCAAGCGCCTCTGCTGGAGTTTTCCATCCTAGCGTCTTTCTCGGTCGGGAATTGAGCGCTGCGGCCACGGCGGCGATCTCGTCAGCATCGTAGACGCTCAGATCGGTACCTTTCGGGAAGTACTGCCGCAGCAGGCCATTCGTGTTCTCGTTCGTGCCACGTTGCCAGGGGCTTCTTGGATCGCAGAAGTAGATCTGAAGGTCTGTATCGATCTTGAGGTCACTGTGTTGAGCCATTTCGGTCCCCTGATCCCAGGTTAGCGAGCGGCGGAGTTCTTTGGGCAAGGTGACGATGGTGCGCGTGATCGCATCGCGTACCGCTTCAGCTCCGTGTCCGGAGAGCGCAGGCCCATCCTTCGTACGTGGGCCGTCGTCAAACCCCGGCAACCGTGGAAGGTGCAGGAGCATTGTAAACCGCGTGCTGCGTTCGACCAGCGTGCCGATTGCCGAGCTGGCGGAGCCGACGATCAGATCTCCTTCCCAATGTCCCGGCACAGCTCGATCCGCGACTTCGGCCGGACGCTCACTGATCATGATCTCCGGCGATATGAAGCCTTTGCTGCGCTTCCGCGTACGCGCTCGGGGCACGCGCAGCGCACGTCCCGTTCGCAAACAGGACGACAACTCGCGTTTCAGCGCTCCTCGGCCCTGAACAAAAAGCGCCTGGTAAATGGCTTCGTGGCTGATGCGCATCGCCTCGTCATCCGGGAAGTCGATCGGCAAGCGCCGGGCAATCTGCTCGGGACTCCACGCTTTCGTCCACCCCTGATCCTGGCTAGAGCCCGCACGACCGGCCTTCCGCCGAACGCCGCCTGGAGGCGCGACAAACCCTGCAAGCCGCTCTTCAACATAAGCGCGCAAGGCGGCGTTGCTTGCAAGCTTGCTCGGCTTAGGACGCCGGGCCGATCGATCTGCATGCCACTGGGCGGCCGTCGCCCGATAGGCCATCTTGCCGCCGTGCGTGGCTGCATTGCGATCGAGTTCACGGGAGATGGTCGAGGGAGACCGATTGAGGCGCCGTGCTATCTCTCGTACAGAATGGCGCTGCGCATTCAGCAGCGCAATCTCTTCGCGCTCAGAAAAGGAGAGGTGCCGTCCGGAGAGCGGCTTCGCTGAAGGTCGGAACATTGCCGGTGCCACGCCGCCCGCTTTTCGAAATAATCGGGGGCCGACAGCATCCGATAATCCAGCAGCCAGCGCAGCATTCTCGCTGTTCAATCCAGCGGCAATCCCACGCCAAAATTTCTGCTGTTCCGCACGCCCCGCAACTGGTGGGCGCCCCAATGATCCCAGCTTGCCCCGCGTTGACCGTTTCTTTCGAATGCCCATCGCAACCTCCTCATCGAGTGTTGCGACGACCAATTGAATCCACCGCCCGGCCTTCCCTGCGCAATGGTGTTACGGCTGCTTCGCACTCTCCCCGGGGACCGGCGTTCTTGCCCCCGTTTGCGACAACGCGCCAAAGGCACGCCACGCAGGCATCAGCATCGGGATGCCAGGACCATGCGACTTGACCGTCCGTGCCGGCGCCGCTCGTCAGTCGGCGCCTGCCCGTCCATCACATCCCACCCCAACGCTCCTGACGATGCGCAGCGCCCCTCGTCGATGAGGCGGGACAGCGATAGAGAAGCACGAATTCCGATAAAACGAAAGAACAAAATTTGCGCAGGCGGGCGCGGCTGCGGCGATGTCGTTGAGACGGCGAATGAACTTCGTGTTTCGGCGCAGGGCGAATGCGGCATGTCCCGGCGCTTCCGGCGGGCGCAGGTCCGCCCCGACGGGCGACTCGGTCGGACGTCTCAGGACGAGACCGCCGCGCGCATCGGACGGCGCTGCCGCAGCAGCAACAGGATGACCACGGCCGCGCATGAGCATGCCAGGCTCAGCGCCAGCGGCGCGTTGCTGCCGTAGCGGGTCAAGAGCTCGACGAGGATGGGCGCCGACACCGCCGACAACAGGTTGAGCGGCAGTCCGATCTGGGCGGACGCCTTGGCGAAGGCCGCCTTGTCGTAGAACACCAGCGGCATGGTGGCCCGCGCCACGGCGAGCGCGCCGCTGCCGAGGCCGTAGATCAAGATGAAGGCGCCGATCGCGGCATGCGAGCCGTCGCTCAACATCAGCAGCAGCATCGCCACCGGCAGCGCCAGGCCGGCGACGATCGCGGTGGTGATGCCGTCCCAGCGGCCGCCGCCGAGAAAATCGATGGCGCGGGCGCTGATCTGGATCACCCCCAGCATCGAGCCAAAGCCGACCGCTTCGGCCGCCGACAGGCCTTCGGCCTTCAGGAGCTCGATCAGCACGGCCCCCATCCCGAACGCGACGAAGGCGTTGAGGCCGGAGGCGCCGACCAGCAGATAGAACGTGCCGCGCGACGGCGTCGCTGCGGGGACGGACGCCGCCGCATCCGATGATGACGGCGGCAGATGATCATGGACGCGCCGCGGCAGCAGGAACACGAACAGCGGCAGCGAGACCAGCAGCAGCAGGCCGGCGTAGACGAGACAGGTGCTGCGCCAGCCGATATGCGCCGAGAGGGTCGAGGTGACCGGCCAGAAGATGCTGCTCGACAGCCCCGTGACCAGCATCAGCGCGCCGATGGCGCTGCGCGCGCGCAGGCCGGCGATCTCGTTGAGCACGATGTAGGAGGCGGTCGAGAGCGTGGCGCTGCCGGCCACGCCGAGCAGCAGCCATGCGGCATAATAAGAGAGAGCGCCCTGCGCGGCTGACAGCAGCGCATAGCCCGGCGCGGCCAGCAGGGTGCCCGCGATCATCACCCGCCGCCCGCCATGCTTGACGAACGGCCGCGCCAGCAGCGGCGAGCACAGCCCCATCGACATGTACAGCACCGAGGTGCTGGCGAAGATCGCCGTCAGATCCATCTCCAGATCCACCGCCATGGCCCGGCCGATCACCGCCGGCAGGCTGAGCGTGCCCCAGGCGATGAGCTGGGTGATGGCGAGCACGATCAGGACGCGCAGGAGGGAGGGGTCGGCGATGACGGGGGGCATTTCGGGCGGGGGCACTGCACGGAGGTGACGCGCGACGCGCGTTGCAATTATAATTCTAGACCATTCGCGCCGAATCAGCCCCGCTGTTTGGGAATTGCCGCCCCGCCACCGGCGGGGTGCTCGTGCCAGGTGCCGGCAACTGCACGCACGGGCCGCCGGCCCCGGAGCAGGAGCAGCATGAGCAGCGCCGCACGGGAGCAGCCGATCGTCAGCCCCCATGGGTCTCAAGGCGATGCAGAGCGGCCCTCCTCACCATGACGGTTTGGATTTGGCCGCGAAAAGACCCTCATCCCGAGAGGCCGCCGTAGGCGGCCGTCGCGAAGGGTGGCCGCGAAACGATCGCTCGCCACAGCTTGTTGCCTCATCTGCGATCGCCCTACCCTACCTTCGGAGCTCGAGCTTCGCGCGCCTACAGGAGGTGCGATAGGAACCAGTCACGCGCAGCCGAGGATGATTGTTCGAAGTGCTGGACATAGGGCGCGAAATGCCCGCAAGGCAGACTGACAAACTGCTTTGGCTCGCCGGCGCGTGCGAACGCCTCCCGGGACGCCTCGATCGGCATCAGCATGTCGCCCTCGGCCGCGATCCACATCAGCGGCCGCGGCGCGATGCGATGTAAGAAGGCGGCCGGCTCGAAGCTGAAGGTGAGCTCCAGGCTGCGCACGGTAACCTCGTTGCGCCACAGCGGCGAGATCTTCGCAGCCTCCATGCACCAGTCGTAGGCGTCCGACGTCCCGAGGATGCACGGCGTCGTCGCCGGATCCTGCGCCACCACCTGCATGGTCACCGGCGGCTCGCCCGCGGCACGGGCCAATCGCTCGCCGACGAACAGCTGCGACAGCTGCGCCTTTGTCTCCGCCGGAATGTGGCTCCAGATCGCGCCGCCGCTGAGGAACGAGACCTGCACTGCCACGCAGCGGATGCGCTGATCGATCGCCGCCGCCTGGATGGCGACACCGCCGCCATAGCTGGAGCCCCAAGCGCCGATCCTTCTGGGATCGACGCGCGGCAGGGTCATCGCGAAGGTGATGGCATCGCGGTAGTCGGCCAGCTGCTGCATCGGGTCGATCTCCTGCCGGACGCGTCCTTCGCTCTCGCCGAAATTGCGGGGATCATAGACCAGCGCGCCGAGACCGGCCGCGCTGAACGCGGCCGCATATTTATCGAGATAGCTTTCCTTGAGCCCGCTGAAGCCGTGATGAAGCACGACGATGGGCGCTGTCGGCGCGTCCCCCTGCGGCGGCACGTGCCAGCCGCGCAGCACCGTACCATCGTCGGCCTTGAAGGCCACCTTCTCGAACCCAGCCCGCAGATCCGAACCGACCATTGCAACCTCCCTGTGCTCTCGCCTCTCCGCCTTGTCTGCACGGCGGTCTCGGCCTAGGCTCTAAGCCAAGCGCGGCACCGACGTCCCGGACGGCAGCGACGGCGAACCCGGACGACAGCGAAACGTGGGCGGACGCAGCCGCCGCAAGCGAGGGCCCCGGGCGGCCGAGGGAAAGCGTTGCAGATGCCGAACGTGCAAGGGTTTGCCTCGCTGGCCGCGCCCACGACGTCCCTCGACCCACTGCTCGGCTGGACCATTCACGACGCCATCTCGCTCCGTCAGCAGTTGAGGCGGCTAGGCGATGCTCTCGTGATCGAAGCGCAGGTCGCGCAGGGCTGCGCCGGGACGCGCCGCGCCTCCGATGCCGGTCTGGTGGTCGTGATGATCGTGATCGAAGGCCGGGAGCGCGGCGAGGACTCCACCGGCACGGTGCTGTTCGAACCCGGCGACGTGATCGTCTGGAACACGCGCGAGACGCTCGCCTTCGCCACGCTCAGTCCGCTGCGCAAGATGATGATCGCCTGCCCCGAAGCGGTGATCCGGAATTTTCACCCCGACCTGATCGGACGCGGCCGCCTGCATCTGCCCGGCCGACACGGCTTCGGCGCCGCCGTGTCCGGTTACTTCAAGGGCTTCGCCGGCACGCTGGCCGAGATGGACGACAGCGAGGCCCATGCCGCTGTCGATACCGGGCTCGAGATCGTCGCCAGCGCTGCGCGCCTGATGCGCCGCGACGCTGCACCGCGACGCGCATCCACGCAGTTCGCGCACATCATGAGCTACATCGACGCACAGCTGCACGACCCCGGTCTCGACAGCGCCGAGATCGCCGCCCACTTCGGACTATCCGTCCGCTCCGTACAATTGCTGTTCGCCGAGCACGGCACCACGCCCTCGGAATGCATCCGCCAGCGCCGCCTCGACCGCTGCCGCCGCGACCTCGAAGCCGCGCGCCGAACCGAGAGCATCACCGACATCGCCCTGCGCTGGGGCTTCAACGACCCCTCGCATTTTAGCCGCCTCTTCCGCCGTCGATACGGCGTGCCCCCGCGCACGCTCGCGCGGAAGAGGCCGAAGGGTTGACAGCCCGCAGCGATTTCATCTTCTCGCAACTGAACGGAATGGCTGGGATGGCCGGCTGGCGGAGAGAGTGTCCTCCATATCTAAGATCTTATATTGCTGGGATAATTGTGTTTTTTGTCCTTAAAATTGGGCCAAATACCCGCTGTAATACCCGGGATCGTCCACCATTGTGAGCTTGGCTCACCGCCCAATCTCTGAGTGGACATCACCTATGGGAAGGTGTGGCAGCAGGGACACCTCGTCTTGGTGCGGTGATGCCAGATGTCGGACAAATCTCCAGGTTGAAACTTCGTCTGGCGGACCTTGATGCGTGCTTTTCGTCTAGCGGGCTTTCTATTGCTGGTCCTGCTGCTCGAGCCGGAGGCTGCGTTGTCGGACTATCTATCTAGAGATGCAGGAGGGCGGCTGGCTGATCGAGGTGTCGGACCGCTTGCTTATCCGGGTGACGATGCCGGAGGGATATCGGCGACTAATGACGGCCCTCCGCGACCTGAAAGAAAACTTTGCGGAGAGCTTCACTGGACTGGTTTCCCAAGTCTCCTCGCTGATCGTCGCGGCCGCCGACTATCCGGATCAGCACCACGCGGTCGCTGGTGCCGGCGATCTAGGCGAGCAGCGCGTTGGTGAGCATGGTCTTGCCGGTGCCGGTGCCGCCGGCGACGAGGATGTTCTTGCGCGACGCGACGGCCGCGCGCACGACGCCGCCTGTCCGGCAGTCATGGTGCCGGCGGCGAAGTAATCGTCGAGGGTGAAGACGGCGACGGCGGGCTTGCGGATGGCGAACGCTGGCGCTGTGACGACGGGCGGCAGCAGCCCCTCGAACCGCTCCCCCGTCTCGGGCAGCTCGGCCGAGACGCGTGGGCGCTCCGCGTGGACCTCGGCGCCGACATGATGCGCGACCAAGCGCACGATTCGCTCGCCGTCGGCAGGCGACAGAGTGCGACCGCTATCTTCGAGGCCACCGGATAGCCGATCGATCCAGAGCCGGCCGTCGGGATTGAGCATCACCTCGACGATCGAGGGGTCTTCGAGGAAGGCGGCGATGGCCGGGCCGAGCGCGGTACGCAGCATACGCGCGCCGCGTGAGAGGGCCTCGGAATGGAGCGGAGCAGCCGCCACGATCGTCCCCATCGTTGACCAATCGCGACGCGCGATTGGCGACGGGGATGATTAGGGCGGTTCAACAAGTATTCAGGTGGCGTAGGAGGGTGGCGAACAGCAGAGCAAAAATACTTGCTCACGCGAAAACGGAATTTCCGGACGAGGCCTGTTTGAGCATACGATTCGGCTTGGCTGCGCCGGTGCGGTTCACGGCGAGGATGATGCTCGATGATCTATGAGAACCGCGCATCGAGGCTCACGTCCGCCTCGCTCCCCATGGAAACAGCCAGACGTGTGACGCGCTACCGCAATTCGCGAGCTGCCCGCCTTCAGGCAGTTGGCACTCGCGCCAGCGCCAGCGCCGCTTGGACGCCGCTTTCCAGGATCCGGTCCGCCGCCGCTGGATCCGCCACGGCACGTGCATACTGGAGCGTCCCGACCATGAGCGCGAAGATTGCCGTGGCGCGCTGATGCGCGACTTCGGCATCGGCAACCGGGATCAGCGGCGTCAAGACCCGAAGATAGCGAGCGATCCCCTCTTCATACGCTTGCCGGGTTGCTGCCGGTAGGCGCGCGACTTCCGGCAGCAAAGCCGCGGACGGGCAGCCGCGCGCCGGATTTTCGAGGTGAGCCCGGCAAAGATAGCTTCGAAGAACGCCCTCGAGATCACTACCGGCTTCGATGCTTTCCTCGACGCGATGTTGCTGCTCGCCGATCGCGGCAGACATTGCTTCGCGAACGAGGTCGTCCTTTGATTTGAAGTGGAGATAGAAGGCACCGTTGGTCAGGCCCGCATCGCTCATGATCCCGGCGATCCCGGCCGCGGAGATGCCATCTTGGCGGAACCGCTTCGACGCAACGCCGAGAATGTGGCGGTGCGTCTCCTCCTTGTGTCCCTTCGCAAAACGCATGTTTTTGCCTCTGCCTCCCTTCAAGCAAGCTGGCGGGCTAGGACGGTCTCGACCCGGCGCGCGAGATCGAGCAGCGCCCGGTCGCCGTAGGACGGTCCATCGAGCTCCAGACCGATCGGCAGGCCGGCCTGAGACAGGCCCGCCGGCATACTGATGCCTGGCAGGCCGCACAGGCTCGCTACAAGCGTATTGTTCGCGAGCACGAGGTCGCTCACTTCTCGCTCTCTAATCATGAATTTGGTCTGCTGGTCGATCCGTGGCGCGGTCGCAGGCGTCGTCGGTTGCAGCAATGCCTGAGCCCCATGGTCTGAGAAGATCGCATTGAGACGGCGCTGTGCTTCCGTCCGCTTTACGGCAAGTGCGGTCTGGTAGGTATCGACCGAGGTCGCGCCGCCGCCGTCCGGCAAGACCATGTAGCGCCAAGCGCCCTGCAACTCGGGCTTGAGACTTTCGATCACCCCCTCGAAGGTGATGGGGACGCCATGCTCGAGGAGAAAGCCGGACACGGCGCCCACCGTCTCGTGAAAGAAGATGCTCCAGGTCGCCGATTGCGACAGGGCGCCGAAATCCTCGCCGAGGTCCATCTCGACGATTTCGGCGCCGACATCGCTGAGCCAAGTCAGCGCTTCGCGGAAGCGCGCATCAACATCCGGCTCGACGAGATCGAGAAACTGCCGTGGCGCATAGGCGAGCCGGACGCCCGTCAGGCCGGCTTCGCGCGCGTCGAACTGCGTCGGTGCCGCACCAGTCACCACGGCGTCCATGAGCGCGCAATCCTCGACGCTGCGGGCGAGCACGCCCGTGGTATCGAGCGTGTGCGATACCGGCGCGGCGCCGCCGCGTGGCCAACGCCCCGTCGTTGGTTTGAAACCGACGACACCACACAGAGATGCAGGGACGCGGATCGACCCGATCGTATCGCCGCCGAGCGATGCCGGCACGAGCCCGGCCGCGACGGCCGCGGCGGAGCCACTGGACGAGCCGCCTGATACGCGATCTCGGTCGACCGGATTCCTCACCTGCCCGTAGGGCGCGTTGTGGCCCGTGAGCCCGAACGACATCTCGACGAGGTTGTTCTTGCCGAACACCAGTGCGCCGGCCTCCTTGACGGCGCGCACCGCCTCGGCATCCTCTTGCGGCACGAAGCCCGCGAGAGGCTTGATCCCAAGGCTCGTCGGAATGCCCTTGGTCAGATAGCTGTCCTTGATCCCGAGCGGAACGCCAAGGAGCGGCGACGCAGCTCCTGCCGCGCGGGCGGCATCGGCCTGGCGTGCGGCGGCAAGGACGCCGGCCTCGTCGATGGTGACGAAGGCGTTCAGATCCCCGTGCAGCCGGGCTCGTTGCAGAAGGGCGGTGGCATAGGCCTCGGCGGTCAAGTCGCCGTTTCGGATCGCCTCGGCGGCACCAGCCACGCCAAGCGAAGCAAGCTCTGCTTCCGTCGAAGCATCGATGGGGCCGGGGTTTGCGGTATTGACCATGTCTGGTGGCTCCTCGCGGAATCAGCGGCCATTCAGGTGGGAATGGCGCGCTTTGCCGTGTCAGGTTTTGAGAAAGTCCAAGATCAGGCGCCCGACCTCTTCAGGCTGTTCCAGATGAAGGAAGTGTCCGACCTTCGGTAGAACGATGCGTCGCAGTCCCTTTGTGAAGACGGCTTCCTTGCCTTCACTCAAATCCGCGGACATGCAGCCATCCTCTGCGCCATGCAGGTACAACCCCGGAACCTCAATGGGCCTGCTCGCCCGCGCCTCAAGCGAGCGCGCGGCGGGATCCTCCGGCGACGGAGCGAAGAGCTGCCGGTAATAGGAGAGCGTTTGCGAGAGCACACCGGGTGCGCCGAGCATTGCGTTCAATGCCACGCGCTCGGCCGGCGGCAGGCTGTAGCCGGGGGACCATTCGCAACAGAGCCGATCGATGAAGGCGTAGTCGTCGATCGGCACGGCCGTCTCGGCGAGCCGCGTCTGGAAATAGAACATATACCAGCCTCGCCGCTGCTGATCGCCGTTCGCAACGAAGGCAGCTCCGAGCTGTGGCCCATATGGCACGGCGAGCCCGACCAGCCTGCGAACCCGGGCGGGTTCCAAGCTGGCGGCTGCACAAACCGCGCGGGCGCCGAGGTCGTGCCCGATGAGGTCCGCTTGGTCGCGTCCCAGGGCGGCGATCAGCGCGATGACGTCCGCGCCTGTCGCGGCCGCACGATACGAGCCGTCAGGCGCAGCGGCTTCGGGCCAGTAACCGCGCATCGCGGGTGCCACGGCCCAGAATCCGGCGTCCGCCAGTTGCTGGAGCACCGGAGTCCAGCTCCGGGCATGATCAGCTAATCCGTGCATACAGAGCACGAGCGGACCAGCCCCAACCTCTAAGATCGGAAAGTCGAGGCCGTTGGCGCGCACCGCGCGCTGTTTGACGCCGAGTGGGAGCGCCGCCGGGATGTCCTGTGTCATGTCGCCACCCGTTGCGTCAGAGCAGCGGTCTCCGGCGCGAAAGAGAAGCCGGATGCATGGCTGCGGATACGTCCGGCATGGGGGATGCCGAAATGCGCCGGGAACAGGAGGCTGTCGTGTTCGGCGCAATGGGCGAGCACGCGCAGGCGCGATTGTACGGCCGTCTCTGCGTCGAGGCAGAACCGGCTGCTCCAGCCCGGTTGATAGACCTGGATCGGATTGTGCAGCACATCGCCGCTGAACAGTCCCTCCTCCTGCCCGTGCAGAAGGCGGAGGATGATCTGCCCCGGTGAATGGCCCGGCGCCGGCTCGATCAGCAGGTTGTCGCCGAGCTGGTCGGTCATGGCGACGACGCGCTCCTGCTTCGCCGCGATCACCGGCAGCACGGAATCGGTGAAGACGTCGCGTGGCTCTTCCGGAAGATGCGGATTCCTGGCGGGATCCCAGAAATCCAGCTCTTCGCGGGAAAAAACGTACTTGGCGTTCGGAAAGGTCGGGACCCAGCGGCCGTCCAGCAGCCGCGTATTCCACCCGACATGGTCGACGTGCAAATGGGTGCAGAGGACGTAGTCGATGTCCTCCGGTGGTACGCCGGCGGCACGGAGCCGGTCCAGGTACCGCGTGTCGAGCCCATGGAAATGCGGCGAGCCCGGCCGCTGCTTGGCGTTGCCGCAGCAGGTATCGACGAGGATGTTATGGTGCGGTGTCCGGATCAGCCAGGAATGCACGGACATGACGAACTGGTCGGTAGCCGGTACATAGTAGTTCGGCGCCATCCAATGCATGTGCTCGTCCAGCACGTGAGGGTCCCAGGCCGCGAGCAATTCCTGCGGCCGGAACGCAGGACCCAACAGCTCTTCGATCCGCGTGACCGTCGTCTCGCCGATCCGCCAAGTGGCGAGGTTCTCCTGCACGGCGCTCATGATGTCCGCACCTTCGAGCCGGAGTCCGCTGCAGGCCATATGGTGCCGGAGAGCGCTGCGGCGACGCAGAGGGCGGCGGCGGCGACCAGGGCGGACGCGACAAGCGCGAAAAGGGCTGCCTCGGAAAATCCGAAGACGGCGACCGCGAGCCATCCGCCGCCCGCCGCGACCAACAGTCGGACGGCACCGGCGAGGAAGATCCACCCCATGCGGCCGCTGCCCTGTGCCGCGAAGCCGAGCGCGAAGATGACGCCATTCGCGGCGTAAAAAGGTGCCACGATCCGGAAATAAAGCGAGCCCGTCTCCAGGACGGCACCGTCATGGGAGAAGAGGCCGATCCAGAGCCACGGAGCGAGCGCCACCAGCAGCCCCACCGTCTCGGTGAAGGCTATGGTGATGCCGGTGCCGAACCAGGCGATCTTCTTGGCCCTGGCGACGTCTCCGGCACCGATATTGGTGCCCACCATGGTCAGGATCGCCGTTCCCAGGCCGAACATGATGGGGACGAGTACGTAGTCGAGCCGCGAGGCGGTGCCGTAGCCGCCGATGGCATCGACGCCGAAGCGGCCGACGGCCGCCGTGACGAGCATGACCATCAGGTTCAGTTGCACGGTGTTCAAGGCGGCGAGCAGGCCGACCTTGAGGATGTCGCCGAACAGGGACGAGCGCAGACGGCCGAGCGACAGGCGCAGGCCGGAGCGGCCGCTCGCCATGTAGAGCAGCAGGGCGAGTGTCGCCGCACCGTAATAGAGGGTGACGGCGATGCCCGCACCGGCGACGCCGAAGCCGGGGATCGGACCGATACCGAAGATGAAGGCCGGCGAGAGGGGGACGAGCACGGCCGCGCCGACGAAGGTCACCAGCGCCGGCACGCGCACGTTGCCGATGCCGCGAAGCGCCGCGGACAGAAGATTGACGATCCAGATGGGCACCGCTGAGAGGAAGATGAAGTTCGAGTAGGTGAGCGCCGAATGCAGGGCCTCGCCCGTGCCGCCCAACGCCCCATAAAGCGGGCCGCCGAGGGCCAGGGCGAGAGCCGAGAACAGCAGGCCGAAAGCGATGGCGATCACGAGCGCATGGAGTACGAGCGCATTCGCATCCTCATGTCGCCTGGCGCCGACGGCCCGCGCCACGGCCGCGGCGACGCCGCCGCCGATCCCGCCGGCGGACATCATCGTCATGAGCATCCAAATTGGAAACACCAGGGCGACGCCGATCAGCGCCTCGGTGCCGAGGCGCGAGACGTAGAAGGTCTCGGCGACGTTCACGAGCGTCTGCGCAACGAGAACGCCGATGGTCGGCAGCGCCAGCCGCATCATCGTCTTGAAGATGGGGCCATGCAGCATCGCCTCGCGGGCCCGTAGCTTGGCCGCGTTCCGACGATGCTCGACGGCGGAGCGCAAGGCATCGCGCGACCCGCCCCCGGTGTCCGACACTGATGCGACGGCTTCAGTCATGGCGATACCGGGGTGCAGGTTGCCCGGCGGCGAGAGAGGTCCTGAGACCCTGGCGGGCCGCCTCATAGGTGCCCCACACCGCTTCATCGGCGACAGTCGGCAGCGTCAGGACCTCGCCGCGGTCGAGGCCGACAAGCGCCGCTTCGACGAGGTCTTCCGGATTCATGATCATCGAGCGGGGAATCACACTCTCCGGCACGCCGCCCCGCGCCCACATCTCGGTGTCGGTGGGACCGGGCAGAACGGCCTGGAACCGCACGCCCGATCCCTGGGTCTTGCCCGCGAGGGAGATCGTGAGGTTGATCAGGTAGTTCTTCGATCCGCTATAGGCGCCGTCGAACATCTCCGGCACGAAAGCGGTGACCGAGCTGATGTTGACGACGGTGCCGCCGCCGTGCTCTGCAAACGCCTTGGCGGCGGCGATGGAAAGCAGGGTCGGCGCCGTGACGTTGACGGCAATCAGTTCCTCGGCATCCGCCAGGCTGCCTTGCAACATCCCGCCGGGCGTCGAAAGGCCGGCATTATTGACCAGAAACGCGATCGCAGGATCGGCGCCGATACGCTCGGCCAGCTTCAGGACCGCCTCCCGCTTCGAAAGATCAGCCACGACGATTTCGACTGTCCGACCGCTTTCCTTCCTGATCCGGCCGGCAACGGCTTCGAGCCGTTCGGCATTGCGAGCGACAGTAATCAGGTCGTATCCGCGTTCGGCAAGCTTACGCGCATAAACCGCCCCGATCCCGGTCGAAGCCCCGGTTACAATCGCCTTGCGAACTGTCGTGCCGGTCATGTTCCCTCTCAAAAGCTGTGGCGCGGCATTGCCGGAGCGCGGCGCATGCCCGGGCCGATGGCATTACGATCATAATATAAAATTATGATCGTAATTCAATAGCGCTCACCATGTTGATCGGATTCAGCGGTTTAGGTTCATCGAGCCAGAGTTGGCGTCCAGTTGGCAGCTCGGCCCCGCTTCATGGCTCTCGGGAGTCCTCGGGATCTCCTGCCGGAGCTTCGGCCCCTCGCTCAGACGCCGGCCAAGCGTGGCGACAAAATTGTCGTAGCGCGCGCCAGCCTGTGTTCGACACGCCCAACCGAAGACAGGGCAATGGAGCGCACGGATCGATGCTTTTGAACGGGAGGGGCATCACCCGCCTGCACACGCACAGCACGGAAGGTGGGGACACGAGAGAAAAACCGGTAAAGCATGGCCGGAGCCGGGCAAGGCATTGAAGCAATTCAAGAGCCGCACGGAGCTTTTTATCGGCCCGCGCCATTACGATCCCATGGGCGAGATGTACGAGGTGCGGAGCGCCGTCGAGCACCTGCACGAGCATCGCTATCTTGAGACATTCGACCGCGAGGTGAGGCTTGGCCTATTGCGGAAGGAAGTAGTCGCCGAGCACATTGCCCGCACCACGCTCGCGCGGATCGCGACGAACGACGCGATCTTCCATCATTTTGGCGATCGCCGCGGCCATCGCCGGCGCACAGGCGGGATCTAATTGGCTCAAAGCACAGCCGCCGAGTCTGCAGGAAGCACAGCAGGTTCTGGTTTCCATCGTCAGTGCCGGCAGGCGAGCCGCCGATGTCATCGACCGCGTTCGGGCCCTCTTCAAAGAGGCTCCTCCCCAGAAGGCAGAGATGGAGTTCAACAGCGCGGTGCTTGAGACGTAGCGCTTACCCGCGCCGAGGCCGCGAGGAACGGGGTACACGTTCGCACTCAACTCGCGGACGGCTTGCCGGTAATCCGAGCAGATCGGGTCCAACTGCAACAAGTCATTCTCAATTTGACGATCAACGCCATCGAAGCGATGCGCGACGTCGGCGAAAACGACCGCAAACTGCTGATCAGCACCCGAAAGGAGTCCGCACGGGTTTGCTTCGAAGTGCGGGATACCGGGCCCGGTTTCGCACCGGGAGCTCTCGAGCGCTTGTTCGAGGCATTCTACACCGCAAAGCCGGACGGCCTCGAACTCGGGCTGTCTATCTGCCGCTCAATCATCGAATCCCACAACGGCCGGTTATGGGCGAGCCCCAACACGCCGCGGGGGGCTATCTTTAGCTTCACCGCGCCCGCTGACCCGCGGGTCACATCGTGAGTCGGTTGGAAGCAATCGGGGACGGACAAAACCGCGCTTTGAAACCACGGCGTCGGCGGAATGTGGCGCCTAGGCCGCGAGCTGCTAACCCAGGCAAGCTGTCGTTATTCGTCGTCCGGAGGCCCCTTCCGCCGACGACAAAGGGACCGATTTTCACTCGGCCGCAACCGTATGATGCCGCAGCGGCAACCCGAGCCGTTCCCAGACGTCGACCATGGCGCCGGCGAGCGCGTCGATCAGCCCGTCATGATGACAGGGGCTGGGCGTGATGCAGAGCCTTTCCGTGCCGCGGGGGGACGGTCGGGTAATGATCGGCTGAACATAGATGCCGTGCTACTTGAGGAGAAGATGGCTCCCTTTCTTGCACTTCTCCGGATATACGACCATCGAGGACGGCCGGAATGCCTCCGCCGGAGATAACGACCTTGCCGGCGTTGCTCGCCTGGATGCCGAACGGCGGCTTTCCCGGCTGGGTAAGATGCGCCAGTTCGGACGTCGGCTTGTCGAAAAGCCGCGCCGTGACGGCCTTGTTGATCGCAAGATCGATGCTTCCGCTCAGCGCGCCGTCCTGGCGCGTGAATGCCAGGAGATGGCCAACAGCATCAACGCCGGCCACGTTGTGTGGAGTACCAAGGCTCTCGGCTTCGGCAGCCGACAGCATTTGCTTCGCATCTCGAAGCGTCAGGCAGTCGTATGAGCGCGGCATGACAGACCTCACATGCTGGAGCAGCTTCGATGGCTTACGCCGGTCTTCGCCGGCCGCCCACGGCAGGCGGTCCCTAATTCTGCGCCCGCAACTCGGCAATGTCCCTTGCGGTCAGCGACGAACCCTTCGCGCCGAAGCGGCCGGTCACGTAGTTGGCCACCGCGGCGATCTCACCGTCCGAGAACGCACGCCCGAATGACGGCATCGAGAGTGCGCCATCGTCGGGAGTCAGGCGCTTTGTTCCGCTGATAACGATCTGAGCCACGTTCGTAGCGTTCGGGTCGTTGACGGCGGCACTCCCGGTTAACGTCGCGAACTTCGAGACTGCGCTCTCGCCACTCCAACCGTGGCAGCTCGCGCAGGCGCCTTCGAAGATCTTCTTGCCGAGGAGGCTCGCGGTGACGCCATCCTTGTGAGATGCCGGAGCGGGTACGGGCTTCGGCGAGGGACTCGACGAGGTCGCCGGCGGGACGCTCCGCAGGAACGTGACCACCGCCTCGATGTCGGCTTTGGCCATCTTGCTGAAAGAGTGATCGACGGCCTCGCCCATCGGACCCGATGCGGTGCCGCGTCCGGAGACGTGTCCGACACTGAGATAGCAAGCGATTTCGTCGTCGCTCCAGCCGCCGAGGCCGGTTGACTTGTCGGAAGATATATCCGTGGCCTGCCAGCCTGCCACCGGCGCCCCGGCGAACTTCTTCCGGTTATCGAGCGCAAACCCGATGTTGCGCGGCGTGTGGCATTCGCCGCAATGGGCCAGCGCTTCGGCCACGTAGGCGCCCCGATTCCATTTCAGGGTCTGCGACACGTCGGACCGGAAGCGCTCGTCGCGATTGAACACCAACGACCAGAAAGACATGGCCCAACGCTGGTTGAACGGAAACAGCAACGTGTTCTCCGGCGGCACCGAGCGCACCGACGGCAGGCTGAAGAGATAGGCCTTGATCGCAAGCGCGTCTGCGTCCGTGACCAGAGTGTAAGACGTGTACGGCATGGCCGGGTAAAGTCGCGCGCCGTCGCGGCGTACGCCGCGATGCATCGCGTCGAGGAACTCCTGATCGGTGTACTTGCCGATGCCCGTCTCCGGATCCGGCGTGATGTTGGTCGAGTACATGGTGCCGAACGGAAGCTTGAACGCGAAGCCGCCCGCATATTTCTTGCCGCCCGGCGCAGTATGACAGACCACGCAATCCGCTGCCTCAGTGAGATATTTGCCGCGCTCTATGAGGCTGGCCTGCCTCAACTCGGCAGGAACGCCCGTCGGATCGCCGTGCTCATAGTCGACCACTAGGACGTTCTTGCCGCCGCTGAAGGCCAGCGGACCGGGCCCGCGTACGTACCGGACGGCGCCGAGCGCAACGACGGCGCCCACAACGGCAACGCCGGCTGCCCATTTCAAGAGTCCGGCTTTTACAACCATGATTTCTTCTCCGCGATCAAAGCCCGGTCGATCGGAAGACGGCGCAATGCGACACCCGTCGCCGCATAGATCGCGTTACGCAGCGCGGGAGGCCCTCCGACGACAGCGGCCTCACCGATCCCGCCCGGCGCCTCTCCGCTTTTTACCAGGTGGACGTCGATTTTCGGGGCCTGGTCGATGCGGAGCATTCGATAGTCATGGAAATTCGACTGCTGGACCCTGCCCTTCTCCAGAGTGATTTCGCCATACAGAGCGGCGGTCAGGCCGAAGATCATGCCCCCCTCGACCTGCGCAACAACCGTGTCCGGATTGACGGCGAGGCCGCAATCCACTGCGAGGGTCACCCGGCGAATGTAGACGTCCCCGCCGGTATCCACTTCGGCCTCGACGACGGTCGCGATCGACGTGTTGAAGGTCGGTTGTACGCTGACGCCGCGGCCGACGCGCGGCGGCAAAGGCTGGCCCCAGAGTGACTTTTCCGCCGCGAGATCCAGCACGTGTCGGATTCGCGGCGTCTTCCCGAGCATGTCGCGCCGGAACGCGACCGGGTCCTTATTCGCCTTCCGCGCCAATTCGTCCATGAAGCATTCGATCGCGAACACGTTGTTGTTCGGCCCCACCCCACGCCAAAAGCCGGTCGGCACGGCGGCTGGTTCAACGCGGACGTACTCCACCTGAACATTTGGAATGTCGTAGGGCGTATCGACCGCGCTGTCGACGGCATCGATGTCAATGCCCTGATTGAAGGCCGGCGGCAGGAAGCGCGCAATCACCGACGAACCGGCGACGCGGTACTTCAGCGCGATGACTTTTTCACCGGACATTCGCGCTGAAATGCTGTCGCGGTAGACGGGACGGTAGATGTCGTGTTGCACGTCCTCTTCGCGGGTCCACACGATCTTGACGGGTCCATCGACCTCGCCGCCGATCCGCACCGCGGCGGCGATCATGTCAACTTCGAGCCTGCGCCCGAATCCGCCGCCGAGCAGATGCTGGTGGATCGTTACCATCTCTTCCGGAAGTCCGGTCGCTTTCGCCGCCACGGACCGGGCTCGGGCAATGATCTGCGTTCCCACCCAGATATCGCACGACGTCGGCGTGACGTGGACCGTGCAGTTGAGAGGCTCCATCGTCGCGTGCGCAAGGAACGGCATTTCGTACGAGGCATCGTACGTCTCGCCGAAATAGAGCACGTTGGTGACGTCTCCGACGGATTTTGCGACGACGCCCTCACCCTCGCTCGCTGCACGGAGATGCTCCCATATGTCCTTGGAGCTGACGTTGGCGTTCGTGCCTTCGTCCCATGTGATGTCCAGAGCTTCGAGCCCTCGTTTGGCGGCCCACATATGATCTCCGACGACGGCGACGAGGTCGTCCAACGCAATGATTTGCTGTACACCAGCGATCTTCCTCGCGCCCTCGTCCTCGACGTTCACCACCTTGCCGCCGAAGACCGGGCACTGCGCCAAGGTCGCGAATTTCAAGCCGGGCATCATGGTGTCGATGCCGTAGATCGTCTTGCCATTGACCTTGTCCGTGGTATCGAGGCGCTTCAGTGGCTTGCCGATCAGGACGAAGTCCTTGGGGTCCTTGAGCGCAACGTCGCCGGGGACCGCAATCTTTTTCGCGGCATCCAGGAGGTCGCCATAACCCATTTGTCGACCGCTTTCCTTGTGAACGACCGCTCCGTTGATCGTGCTGCAGCTCTCCGGTGCGACGTGCCACTGGTCGGCGGCTGCCCTGACAAGAATGGCCCGTGTGGCGGCGCCGGCTTTCCGGAGAGGCGTCCAGAACGCGCGGACCGAGGTCGATCCGCCTGTCGCTTGGAGCCCGAGCAAAGGATTGGTATAGAGCTTCTCGTCCGGAGGAGCATGCTCCAATGCGACCTGGGACAGGTTCGCATCGAGTTCCTCCGCAAGGATTGTGGCAACGGCCGTGTATATGCCTTGACCCATTTCGACTTGCGGCATGATCAGCGTCACCTGACCTGTCCCGTCGATCCGGATATAGGCGTTCGGGGCGAACGCTGCGCCGTCCGGCCCCTTCTGCACGGGCCCGGCGGCCCGGACCGGGAGATGGAAGGCGAAGACGAAGGCCGAAGCCAATGCGCCACCAAGAACGTGACGACGCGAGATGTCAGACAGTTCGATGGATCCGGTCATGAGGTCACCTAAGCCTTCTGAGCGGCCGCCGCCTGCTTGATGGCGGCACGGATGCGCACATAAGTGCCGCAGCGACAGATGTTGCCGGCCATGGCAGCGTCGATATCGGAATCGTCCGGATCCGGCGTCGACAGCAGGAGCGCCGCCGCCGACATGATCTGGCCGGACTGACAGTAGCCGCACTGCACCACCTCAAGGTCGAGCCAGGCCTTCTGGACCTTGGCACCTATAAGCGTTGAGCCGATGCCCTCGATGGTGGTTATCGTTCGGCCTTGAACATTACCGACGGGCAGCACGCAAGAGCGCACCGGCTTTCCGTCGACATGCACCGTGCAGGCGCCGCATTGCGCCATGCCGCATCCGAATTTAGTACCCGTGATGCCGAGTATGTCGCGCAACACCCACAGCAGGGGCATTTCGGGTGCCGCTTCGAAGGACCTGTCCTGACCGTTGATGTTCAGCGTGATTGCCATGTGAGCTCCTGCCGTTTTCTGAGGCGAGTTCGGCGCGATAAAGACGCGCCGGGCTTTGTCGCCTTATGAGACCACGTCCAAAGGATGCGACGTGACGGCGGTTCTCGTCGCGAGCTCGTCGACTCTTGATGCATACTCCCGATAGTGGGGAGTTGCCCGATGGGCCTCTACCGAAGCAGCATCCTTGTAGAGCTCGTCGATGATGAAAGTGGTCTTGTCGCTCTGATCCTGCCAGAGATCCCATCGAAGATTGCCCGGCTCCGACCGGCTATGGTTCGCCAGCGCCCGCAGCAGAGCGATCAGTTCGCTCGCCCTGCCAGGCTTAGCCTTCAATAGCGCCGTCGTTTTCATGTTAGAGGCCACTGATCCCTCCTGTCGGCCGGCCTTGTCTCGCGGCGGCAATCCGCCGTTCAGTCAGGCGGATGCGGCTACGCCGGACCTGTGCCGGGCCGTTGCCTTGTCGAGCGCCTTGACCAGCACCTCACCGACCCCATGATCGGAGCGCAGATTCTGGCCGGTGATGAGTTCACGATCGACGATCACGTGCGGCTCGAAATCGACGTTCGTCATAATCACGTCACCTCCCGCTGCGCTTGGCGCCTGGGGCATCGTGAAATACATCTTGCCGTGCAGGATTTCCTTTTCCACCCATGTCTCCTCGGAAGCGGAAAAGATCGTCATCAGGTATCCGGCGTAGGGCCAGCCTCGGGCCAGCTCCTACGCGTCTATATTGTCACCTTCCATCAGGGCTGCGCGAAGTTCTACCGGACGCGACATCGCCGAGACGAGCGCAATCGGATCATGGCCGAGAAGCGCCGTCGGTTTCGAACAATCGTGGAAATGTCGAAGTACCTCGCCCATCTGGGAGTCCTGCATCAGGTCGACCACCGGCGCCTGGTCGCCCGGCACGAAGACGCCCGCCTAGCCGTCCCGTCCCTTCTCGATCACGGCACCCAGGGGGCTGAATCTGGTTCATCGCAGCATCATTCATCCAGAACGCCCTGGCGCGGGCATAAGCGGCAGCATCGCCGCCGAAATGCGCGCCGGAGTCCGAGGCCTTGTCCATGTGAGGTTTGGTGCCGTCCGGTGTGGCGAGCTGAATATCATAACTGGCACCCTGCAGGGCCATGCTCGGAACGACGTTCTCGTTCAGATAGTTTCCGGTCGGCCCCCATTTGCCGCCCTGGACTTCGATCTGGGTCGCATTGGATCCGACGACAAGCACCTTCGTCTTGCTCATGGTATCGCCCTTACCGTTCGTTCTTGAATTTGCCGCAGCAGCTCAAGTCGAGCACCATTGCCGTGGTCACACATAATCGGGAGCGGCAACAGGCGCCCGTAAAGAGATGTAAAACGTCGGCAGCGAAGGCGCCGCGCAGAAAATTCGCCTTTCCGACTCGGAGCCCGTATTTTTCGGCGATCGATTTTTCTCGATTTACAAATCGCTATTCGCCTGTAGGGGCTCGGCGACATACAGTCGATGAACCGCGTTTGCAAATTGGCTCGGCGCCAAGACGGTGTCGCGCCGGCACCATCAACACCGGAGGTTCATATGCGAATCAGGGAAGCACTTCAGGCGGGGCCGCTAGGATTCGGCACCGCTCCGCTCGGCAACATGTATCGGGCCATTCCGGAGGATGAGGCGCTCGCGACAGTGGATGCAGCCTGGGACGCAGGCACCCGCTTCTTCGATACCGCACCATTCTACGGAGCGGGACTGGCGGAGATCCGCCTCGGCAAAGCGCTCTCCAAACGACCCCGCAGCGACTACGTCCTCAGCTCGAAGGTCGGGCGGCTGATCCTAGACGAGGTCGAAGATCCGAGCGAGCGGGATTACGGCGAAAAGGGCGACATTTTTAAACACGGCCGTCTCAACAAGGTCGTTCCCGATTACTCGTACGACGGCACGATAAGGTCAATCGAGGACAGCCTCGGGCGCATGAATATCGGTCATATGGATTTCGTCTGGGTTCACGATATCGCCCAGGATTTCTACGGCGACGGATGGCTTGCGATGTTTGAAACCGCCCGAACGGGCGCCTTCCGGGCTCTTTCCAGGCTGCGCGACGAAGGCGTTATCAAGGGCTGGGGTCTTGGCGTGAACAAGGTGGAGCCTGTGGAGCTCCTGCTCGGGCTCGCCGAGGCTGAGCCGGATGCCACCCTGCTGGCCGGCCGCTACACTCTTCTCGACCACGAGCTGGCGCTGCAGCGGCTGATGCCCACGGCGCAGCGCAGGAAGGTCGACATCGTGATCGGTGGTCCCTACAGCTCCGGCGTGCTCGCTGGCGGCCGTCACTTCGAATACGGTGCGGTGCCGCCTGCGATCGCGAACAAGGTCGAGAAAATCTCCGCGCTCTGCGCGGAATACGACATACCCATCAAAGCGGCGGCGCTCCACTTCTCTTTGGCGCACCCGGCGTCGGCCGCGGTCATCCCCGGGGCCAGCAAGCCCGGGCGTATCTTCGAAGACCACGCGGCGCTGAAGACCAGAGTCCCTGCCGAATTCTGGCGTGAACTTCGAAAGAGAGGCCTGGTTTCTGCGGACGCGCCTCTGCCGATCAATCGATAAGCCTCGACGTCGGCGGCTGCGCTCCACACCTGTAAATCCGGCGGCATGCAAGTTTTACACGATGTCACACCGATTTAATTGATGCTGAGGATTTGTGGTTCTACCCTCGCCATCAGTTCAGAAATCTTGACGACTTTGGCTTTCAGAAAGTCCGGCCCCCCAAGCGCGCGTCCTTTCAAAGCCAAATGCCCTGCGGATGGCGGCGCGCCATGCGTAGGTCGGGGCGCAAGCCGCCCGAGCTCCTCCCCCTGGGGCGCCCCGATCGTCATTTTTCTCACATTCCGTCGCGGCTCGCCGCGTGAACGTTTGGAGACGACAATGATTCCAGCCCGGATACCAACATCCGATTCCGCATCAGCCCTGGCACTGCGAAACACTACCTCAGCCGCCGACGCGCTCAACACAATCCTGGCGGACATGCTCGCGCTCTACTTCAAAACCAAGAATTTTCATTGGCACATGGCCGGCCCGCACTTTCGCGACTATCATCTGTTGCTTGACGAGCAGGCGACGGAAATCTTCTCGGTCGTCGACGACATCGCCGAGCGGCTTCGCAAGACGGGAAATACCACCCTGCGGTCGATTGGAGACATCGCTCGCCGGCAGACGATCAAGGACAATGACGCCGAATTCGTACCGGCAGCCGACATGCTCGCCGAACTCCGCGAAGACAATTTCGCGCTGGTTCGTGCGTTTCGGGAGGCGAAAGTGCTCGTCGATGAAGCCAGGGACAACGGTACTTCGGGACTGCTGGACGGCTGGACTGACCAGGCAGAGCGGCGAGCTTGGTTTCTCTTCGAAGCCTCAAGAACTGCCTGATGCTGGCAGCAATCGGGGTGTAGATTGATTAGGCACCCCCCGAAGAGCACGCGCCGTTATTGCGCGGCTTTGATGGTCAAATCCGCAGGTTGATTTGTGCCGCCACACGACATCTCCGTACAAACGGATATTCGTAGTCAATCTCGGAGAACCCAAACGAAAAGCCGCCTGAAGGCGGCTTGATTTGGTCCCGCGGCACGCCGACCGACACGTCTCGGTCTAGAGCGACGACGACGCTTTGGCGATGAACTCGGCAACGACATCGGGTCGAGAGAGCATCGGCACATGCGAGATTCCAGCACCAGCGTCTGGGCGCCCCTTCGCTTTGCGGAATCGCGCTCAACACCGGAAGGAATAGTCTGATCCTGCGCGGCTACGATGTACCAGTTGGTTTAGAGCGCCATGTCGCAGCCGTGATCTTGTCGCCGAAACACTTGACTGCAAGCGGGCCCTGGGCCGCCTACACGATATCGGCTTCATCCGACGGGATGTCCTGCACAAAGTGCTTGCGGACCCCCCTCGAGGGTCAATGCGACGTATCCCTCGCCATATGGCTTGATTTCGGTCGCCGCGGGCGCCGGCGTGTAGTCCTTCCAGTCGGCGAACGACTGACCGCTGTCCGGCGCTCCGGCCGAGATATAAACAAGACCCTTCACCTGAGGATGGTTGCCGGCCTCTGTAATGACAGCGCCCCCCAAGAGTGACCGACGAGGAGAACCGGACCTTCCTGCATCCCAATGACCCGGTGGGTAGCCGTAACATCATCCGCCAGCGAGCCGAGCGGATTTTGAACGGCGATCGCTTTCAAACCACGCTTCGTGAGCAGCGGAATGACTTTTGTCCAACAAGAACCGTCCGCGAAAGCGCCATACACAAGAACGATGGTCTTTATGGCCACGATGACTACTTTCTGTTGAGGCTGTTTCAAGACATGCCGACCAGTGTGGCGGTCGGCAACATCGCTTGCGGCAGCGCTGCTACTCCGCCGCCTTGATGATCAGCTCGGAGACCTCTTTCGGGAATGCCAGCATCGCGACATGGCGCGAGGGCATCTCGATCGCGGTAGCATTAGCGGCTTTCACCTGGTCCTTCTCCATTTGCGGCGGGATGATGGCGTCCTTGGTCGCAACGGCCATGAAGGTCGGCTTCTCCCGCCATGCTGCCTCGCTGATCGTCGCGCCGAGCGCTCTGATGTGGAATGGTCCCTGCGTCACGGCTACGACGGACTGCTCCTTGGGCGGAAGGTCGGCCGCGAAATATTTCCTGATGCCTTACTCGCTGATCGTGAGGTATCCGTCCGGCTCCTTGACGAAGGTTTTCAGGCTCTCGGGATCCGGATATTTCGAAGTCGCGCTCTTCACTGACTCGCCCTTGTCCGGCGCGTAGGCCGCCAGATAGACCAGTGATTTGACCTTGTCGTCGTTTTCCGCCTCGGTGATGACGGCACCGGCCCAAGAATGGCCGACGAGCACGACGAGGACTTCCGCGTTCCGAATCGCCCGTTTGGTCGCAGCGACGTCGTTGTCCAGAGAGTCGAGCGGATTCTGAGCTGCGACTACCTTGAGCCCCGCCTTTTGAGATGGGGGATAACTTTCTCCCAGCTCGACCCGTCGGCGAACGCACCGTGGAGAAGGACTGCGGTCTTGGCCTTGAGCGCGGCAGCCGAGACCGGCTGCCAAATCGCAGTCATTCCGCTCAGGAGAGCCAAGCCCAAAGCAATTTTGTAGGGTTTCATAGCTGCGTTTCCTTTTCTTTGCTGGACATGTCTGCCGCGACAGAACTGATCATGGCGATCTATCGATCTAACCGAGGTCGTGAGGGCAATAGAGGCGCTGGAGCCGAGTAAAACCAGGATATATATGTAAATGCGCCCAACCGGTCAGCGGCGCCCAATGCGCGGTGGCGAGCCCGCGCGCAGCACTCCGCTCGCTCCGGCATGCTTCTCACAGGCGTCGACGATAAGTTTCGGCACGATCAGACCGAAACTCAATGCGAGGGTGATCATCGCGGCGTTGGCGCCGTCGACCAGGATCGCCGCAATAAGATCCTGCGTCACCTGAGCTTGGGTGGTGACCTGCAGCAGCCCCGCTGCCATCCTGAACAGATAGACTCCAGGAATCATCGACACGACGGCGGCGAATCCGATGGCGGCAAATGGCATGTTGTCGCGTCGTGCGACCGGCGTCAGCGTCAGACCGACGACCAAGGCCGCAACCAACGCGCCGGTCGCGGCGCCGGCTCCGAACTGCGTGATCGCGACCCATCGCGACGCGTGGGCGACCATGCCGACCCCGACCGGCCACGGCAGCATGCGGAACGGCGCTGAGAAGAACACGCAGTAGGCTGCGACTGCCACGCCGGCTGCGACGACGTCTCTCCACAACGACGCGATGCGACCAGGCGGTTCGATCGGCAACGAAGCGCCGAAGCAGGCCAGCCCGAGCAACAATCCCGCCGAGATCGCCGCAACGACCAGGATCGCATAAAGCAGGCGCGACGCGCCGAGCGACAACCGCCCGCGAGCCAAGTCGATCATTCCGTTCAGGAAATGCGGACCCGGCACCAGCACCATGCAGGGGCAGACCGCGACCAGGCGCAGCGACGAACTCACCTGATAGCGGATCGCCAATCCACCGATCAGACCGGCCAGCAGCGCCGCGCAAAACGGTTGCAGAAATAGATTTTCGCTCAAACGCGCCAAGCCTCGCCGCAGCAAGGCGCCGAGGCAACCGCCGACGAAGATCAAGCCCGCGGCGGCAACATGTTGGACGCCGAAGATGACGGCTAGCGCCAAGCTGCCGGCCCCGGCGGCGAGCATGAAGAGCCACGTCGGCGAGGGACGCAATCGCGCGATCGCATCTATTGTAGTGGCGGCGGTATGGGGCCCTAGACGTCCCGCCTCCACGTCGCAGATGGCACGGATGACGGAGGCCACCCGGTCCATCTCGACGCTCGTAGGGTTCGCCGAGGCTTGGTACAGGAATGTGCGGGTATCCTCGACTGCGGAGAGAGTTAGCTCGCCCCACCGAGGGATGAGGGTCGCGCTCAAACCGAGCGCACGCGCAAGCCGCGACGCCGCAGCAATGGTCTGTTCCGTAGACTGACCGCTTACGTAGAGCACCTCTGCGAACGCGAGTACCAGCCTCGCCCGCCGCTCGCAGGTCAGCGGCACGTACTCGGTGCTCTCTTCCGTAGGTTCACCCTGCGGCGGATCGTCCCGGAGCCGGCGCGACATAGGGTTTCACCATCTTTGCGGGATCGACGACACGATCAAACTCCGCTTCGTCGACGAAGCCGAGTTTCAGCGTAGCCTCCTTGAGCGTAAGATCGTTGTCCATGGCGAAATGGGCGATCCTGGATGCCTTGTCATAGCCTACGACAGGCGAGAGCGCGGTCACCAACATCAGCGAGCGCTCGACGAACTCCTTGATCCTCTTCAGGTTCGGCTTGGTGCCCTCGACCAGAAACCTGCGGAAATTGGTGCAGCCGTCGGTCATGATCGTGATCGAGTGCGTGATGTTGTGGATCATCAGAGGCTTGTACACGTTCATCTCGAGGTAACCGCCACCGCCGCCGAAGCCTACGGCGACGTCGTTGCCCATTACCTGAACGGCGATCATGGCGAGCGCCTCGCACTGTGTCGGATTGACCTTGCCCGGCATGATCGAAGAGCCGGGTTCATTCTCGGGGATTTTGAGCTCGGCGAAGCCGGCTCGAGGACCGCACGACATCAGGCGGATATCGTTGGCGATCTTGTAAAGCGACACCGCGAGCGTCCGCATCGTTCCGGAGAGCTGCACCAGCGCATCGTGCGCCCCCTGAACGGCGAACTTGTTCGGGGCGGTGACGAAGGGCAGGCCCGTGAACCTAGCGATCTCCGCTGCCGCTGCCTCGGCAAAGCCCGGCGCCGAGTTGATGCCGGTGCCCACCGCGGTCCCGCCGAGGGCGAGACGGTAGACGCCTTTTAGCGCGTCCTCAAGCCGTTCCAGATCGTCCGACAGCATCCCGGCGTAACCTGACCATTCCTGGCCCAACGTCAGCGGCGTCGCGTCCTGCATGTGGGTGCGGCCGATCTTGACGATGTCATCCCATTCCGCTGCCTTGGTTGCAATCGCGTCGCGCAATTGCGCAACCGCCGGAGCGAGCCGCTGCTTCACGTTGACGGCCGCTGCGATGCACATCGCTGAAGGAAAGGAATCGTTCGACGACTGCGCCATGTTGACGTGGTCGTTGGGGTGAACCGGAGCGTGGCTTCCGAGCGGCGTACCGGTGAGCTGACAGCAGCGGTTCGAGACCACCTCGTTGACGTTCATGTTGAACTGCGTACCGCTGCCGGTCATCCAAACGTGTAGCGGAAACATGTCGTGATATCGCCCGGCCAAGATTTCATCGCAACTCTGCACGATCAGTTCATGGGGTCTGTCGTCCAGCCGTCCGCCGGCATGATTGGCGACCGCCGCGGCCCTTTTCAGGGTCGCGTAAGCGGTGATCATTTCGCGCGGGATCAGATCGTGTCCGATGCTGAAATGTTCGAGCGAGCGTTGGGTCTGCGCGCCCCAGAGCTTGTCCGACGCAACCTTGACATGGCCAAGGCTGTCGCTTTCGATACGGTAGTCGGTCATATCATTCTCTTTTTTGATATAAATCGTTGCGACCCTTGATCGCAAGGGACGCAAAGCGCCGATCTCACTCAGCTGGCGGCCTGCACGGCGACGGCGGTTTCGATGGGCGTCGCCCCCGCCGTCAACTCCAGGATCTTGCGCCGCAAGGCCGGCGTATGTATCGCTTGCGCCATGGTTGCCGCTACGTGGTCACGACTGATGTTGGTGTGGAACTCGGCGGGCCCCAGGCCGACAGCGCCGACGCCGGGCTCATTGTTGAGCGAGGACGGCCGTATGATGACCCAGTCCAGCTCGATTCGCGACAATTCCACGTCGGCACGATTCTTGTCCGCGATGTAGTGCTCGAAGCTTTCGGCCCATCCTTCCCGGCGACCGGCTTCGGGAAACACCGAGACCAGGACGAAGCGCTCGACTCCAGCCCGCCTGGCGGCGGCGATCGATTTGGTCACGCCGTCGCCGTCGACCGTATCGATCATGGCCTCGCTGTCGGCATCGCCCGCGCCGGCCGAGAACACGATGACGTCACTCCCGGAAAAATGGTGCGCCAGCTTCGTCTGATCCATTCGGACGAGATCGCCATGCGTGCCGGCAACCCTGATCGAGCGCAGCTGTTCACCTTGGTCGACCCGGCGATACAGGCCGTCGACCTCATCGCCGCGCCGTTTGAGCAGGCTCGCCAGTCTGAATCCGGTCTCTCCGGAAATGCCGACAATGAAGATTCTCACGCGTGTCCCCGTCTGGCCTACAGCTTCTCGACGAACACCGTCTTGATGTTGCAGAACTCCCGAATGCCGAACTCCGACACTTCCCTGCCGTAGCCGCTGTTCTTCACGCCGCCGAACGGCAGCCTGGGGTCGGACCGAACGTTCTGATTGACGAAGGCCGCTCCCGCGTCCAACTCCTCGGCCGCGATGCGCTCGCCCCGGGCCGTGTCGGCGGTTATGATCGCGGATCCCAATCCGAACTCGCTCGCATTCACGATACGAATCGCATCTCGCTCGCCCTTTGCGGATATGACCGCGGCGACTGGGCCGAACAGCTCCTCATCATGGGCCGCCTGGCCCGGCAAAACGTTCGTCAGGATCGTTGCCGGGAACCACGCGCCGGCGCGCTTCGGGACGTCGCCGCCCAACAGCACTTGGGCGCCGTTTTTGACGCTTTGCCGGACCTGGCTTGCGATCTGGTCCCGCGAATGCACGCTTTCCATCGGTCCAAGAAGGGTATTGGGATCGTTGGGATCTCCCATCTCGAAGCGTTTCATCTCCTCGACCAGGGCGCGCTCAAAAGCCTGCTTGACGCTCTCGACCACAACAAAGCGCTTGGCCGCAATACAGCTCTGGCCCCCATTCACCATGCGACCGCGCGCACAGATCCTGGCGGCGGCGACCGGATCGGCATCGTCGAGCACGATATAACCGTCCGAGCCGCCGAGTTCATAGACGCCTTTCTTCATGACGCCGCCCGCGATCGCTGCAACCGACTTCCCTGCAGCAACACTGCCGGTCAACGTTACTGCGGCGATGTGCGGATCTTCGATCAGCGGCCGCAAGTCCTTCGAAGACAGCAGCACGGTCCGGAACAAGTCAGCGGGAAATCCTGCTAGCTTGAATATCTCCTCCAGCGCCAAGGCGCAGCCCGGCACGTTGGAGGCGTGCTTCAAGACACCACCGTTGCCGGCCATCAGATGCGGCGCGGCGAACCGGATAACCTGCCAGAACGGAAAATTCCACGGCATCACCGCAAGGATGACGCCAAGCGGATTGAAAGTCGCGAACGCTTTAGGCGGCGCGCCCGGGCCGGCATAGCCAGCGCTCATATCGAGAGGCTTCGGTTTGAGGAACCCTTCCGCGGACTCGGCGAAATAGGCGCAGCAGGACGCACATTTCTCGAGCTCGGCAAGGCCGTCGGTGACCGGTTTGCCCATCTCCTCCGTCATCAGCTTGGCATAGCGCGTGCGATTGTCGCGAATGACCTCCGCGGCCATTTTCATCAAGGGAGCGCGCTCCTTGAAGCTCGCTCGGCGCCATGCGACTTGTGCGCGATGAGCATCGGTCGCAATCGACAACGCCTGGTCCCCGGTATGCCCCGGATAGGCAGCTCCCTTCTCGCCAGTCGCTGGATTGACCGTTTGGAAGAGATTGGGTGCAGCTACTGCGATCGCTCTCTCTTCCGCCATATGTCGCGCCGCTTTCTGTGGCTCTTCGCGTTCACATTGCCAGCGACTCTTCAGCGAGCAAGTAAAGAGAGGTAAAATCAACTTTCACGGCGTCCGTCGCATCCGGGCGGTGGCGTTGGGCCGGTGCGGGAGGCGCGTCCGGAGACGCCGTTCTTCGGTCTGAGCTCACGCAGCGGCTCCGCCTTCGGCCGGGGCCGCCGCGCCCGGAGGCCAGGGGCGTCCGGCCGTCTCAGTGAAACCCGCCAGGCGATCCGTTACCGGGGATCGAGATCAGGGTCGTGGCGCCGCCCTCTCCGAGCACGCCACCAAGCATTTTGAGCTCACCGGGCACCCCATCATCGAAGGCTACGACCCGCCGGAAGGCTGGGGCTGGTGTTATCGCGACGAGGTATTCATAGACCTCGACGGGCCGACGCCGCAGTTCGGTCCGATACCGCGGTTCGTACCCTGACGATCTGAAACAAATGCCACACGAAGCCAGGCGCAGCGCGCGCCCTCAAACGCGAGTTTGGGCCTGACCGGATACTTCCACCTGACCGACTCTCGGTTCCAAGGCCCCTATTGTCGGAGGAAATGGGCCTAGCAATGGAATGCCGGCCAGTCGCGAAGAATCAGGCGAGGACGCTGTCACCCTTCTCCCCGCGGAGCCTAGAGTAGTGGCGCTGCGCGCCTCGCCCAGCGCGATGGTCTCCTCGACCCGGGCGTCCGCCTCCGCAGGCAGTGCTACCCAATCGGCCCGCAGCGTCTCGGACGTTCCTCGGGTCTGACTCAGCTTGAACATCGGGCCGCGGCGCGGATCCGGGACGCAAAACCCACCCAGCGGGGCCAGGCAGCCGGCTTCGAGCTCAGATCGTGACCTGTCTCCAACCTCCACGATGCTAAGTCGCCGCAGCCCAACGAAAGTCGCGAAGCCGCACCGCACATGCAGGTCTGCCGCGTTTGACCAGCGGCCTGAACGTTACAGCGAATGTGCGACGTTCGCCGCGTAGGCTCTCGTCGTCTCAAGCAGGCGGAACATTGGCGCATCACCTGCCCTTTCCACCGCGAGAAACGATTTGTCCAGAAGGCTGTAAAATACCTCCGCGGGGAGCTGGCCTGCGCTCCCGCCACAGCTTGCAATGGCACGTTCGGCCGTAAAAGAGCCGCGAAGAGCCGTGAGGTGCACCAGCATCCGCTGCTCTTGGTCCGACAACAGGCCATAACTCCAATCGAAGGCTGCGGCGAGGGTACGATGCCTGGGCAGAGCGGTCCGGCGCCCCTTTGTCAGAATGGAGAAGCGATTGTCGAGGCGGGAAGCAATTTCGCGGAGTCCTAGTTCCGCAACCCGGGCCGCGGCGAGCTCGAGCGCGAGAGGTATGCCGTCCAGCCTCCGACAAATTTCAGCTATTTTCGGTAGATCCCTCCGGCACGGTTGAAATCTTGTCGTCGACCTAACACGCTCGATGAACAAGGACACCGCCGAGTAGTTGTTCAGGTGTCTCTCGTCGATCTCCTGTCCCTCCCCCGGAAACATCAACGAGGGCAGGCTGTGGATCCATTCTCCCGCGGCACGCAGCGTCTCTCGGCTGGTTACAAGCAACCTCAGGCCAGGGCATCGACCCAGCAGTGTCTCAGCCAGCACGGCGATGTCCTCCACGATATGCTCGCAAGTGTCGAGCACCAAAAGGGCATCATCGGATCCAACGCGTGCGCAGAGCCCGTCCATGAAATCTCGTTCCGTCATTAGATGCAACGCTTCAGCGATGACCCGAATTGCTGCTGAGCCGTCGTTGACGTTCGACAAATCGATAAACCGGACCAAGCCCCGAAAATTCTCCGCGTACCGCTTGACCGTCGCGATCGCAACTGTCGTCTTGCCGATCCCGCCAGGACCGGTGATTGTGACCAGGCGGCTTTCCTCCAATGCATCTTCGATGATCCTGATCGCATCATCCCGCCCCACGATTTTGCCGACCAGGATGGGCAGCGTTGGACTTGGTTGGGCCCTTGAGCCGGTCGATCCTTCCCCACCCGGATGATGGCGCACGGGCAGGACGAAGCAATAACCCCGGTTCGGTACCGTATTGATGGCGCAGTTCGCCTCCTCCCATTGGGACAGGATCTTTCTGAGGATGTTAATCTGCACGCGCACATTTGCTTCCTCGACCGTCACATTGGGCCAGACTAGGCGCATCAGGTCAGCGAAGCCCACCACGTTGCCGGCTCGGGCTACCAGCAAACAAAGCAAGTCGAGCGCCCGCCCTCCAATTGCGATGCGGTCTGCCCCACGCACGAGAGCCCGCCGTTTCGGAAGCAGTCGAAAGCCCGCGAATTCGTAGCACTCCTCCGCGATCAGTTCGGGATCAAAAATGGGAGCTCCATCAGCAGAAAGCGGATCGAAACCGATGAACTGCCTAGCTGCCGTCGCCGGCCCAAGATTAAGTCCCTCCTGTTTGATGTGAACGACCCCGGCTTGGTCCGAGGCAAGCACCCTGAGAGGCGTGTTCATCGAAGTTTCTCCTTGCTTCTTCGAGCAGAGCGTCAGAACACTAGGCGTACGCCTGCAGTGTGATGGCCAGTCTGTCGAAGGCCAACATCGCAAGGGTCTCTCCGACCCACACCTTGGTATATGCCTCTTGCTGTCGTTCCAGCACCTTAGTTTAATGCGAGCCGGCGCAACTTATGATATCGAGTGTAACCCGTTGATGTGTGGCCCGCGCAAATGGCTCAAGCGAACGAAACACCTACCGTACACGTCATCGATGACGATGACTCGGTGCGCCTGATGCTCGATAGCTTGCTGCGGTCGGTTTGGTTCAATGTCCGTAGCTACGGCACCACGCAGGAGTTCCTGAAGGAGAGCCCACCGGAAGGACCCGGCTGCATCGTTCTGGACATTCGCCTTCCAGGAATCAACGGCCTGGATTTCCAAGAGCAGCTCCAAGAAATCGGGGTGAGATTGCCCGTGGTGTTGATGACCGGACACGGCGATATCCCGATGAGCGTCAGAGGAATGAAGGCCGGTGCCGTCGACTTCCTGCCGAAGCCATTCCGAGACCAAGACATGATCGATGCGGTCACGATGGCGATCAATCGCGATCTTGTGCGGCGCTCGACCGAAGACTTTGCGATGGCCGCCGCCGAACGGTTCGCGGCGCTCTCCTTGCGCGAGCGCGAAGTGATGATGCTGGTGACGTCCGGCAAGCTGAACAAGCAGGTCGCCGGCGACCTCGGCCTCAGCGAGATCACGGTCAAGATGCATCGCGGTGCAGTGATGCGCAAAATGCAAGCCCATTCCCTTGCGGAACTAGTTCGCATGGCAGATGCCCTCAAGGATAAGACGCGCTGAGGTCGACTAGGACCATCCAACTTCGCAGGCGGCGACAGAAATGATCTCCATTGTTGATGATGACCTCGCCGTACGGGAGATGCTGGTCTCTCTAACCCGATCCCTTGGATACGACGCTTTCGCCTTCGCATCTGCCGAAGATTTTCTCGCATCAGTTGATTTCGAACGCTTCACTTGCGCGATCACTGATATTCATATGCCTGGAATGAGCGGCTTCGAGTTGCAGGAATGCCTTCAAAAGCTCGAACGCTCTCTTCCTCTCATCATGATAACGGCACGCACCGAACCAGACCTCGAGAAGAAAGCGCTTTCCGGAGGCGCGATCGGCTTTCTCCGAAAACCCATCGACGTCGAAAAGTTGCTCGGCTTCATCGAACGCGCGCTGAGTGCCTGAATCCTCTGCATACTACTGCTCGGACGTCCTCGCAGCGATTACGTTCTCAGCTCAAAGGTTGGCCGGTTGATACTCGACGAGGTCGAAGATCCGAGTGGCCGTGACCATGGCGAGAAGGGCAAGATCTTCAAACATGGTCGGCCCAACAAGATCGTCCCCGACTATTCGGCCGATGGCACCATGAAATCGATCGAGGACAGCCTCAAACGCATGAAGATCGACCATATCGACTTCGTGTGGGTGCACGACATCGCCCAGGACTTCTATGGTGATCGCTGGCTCGCATTATTTGAAACCGCTCGAACGGCGGCTTTCCGCGCTTTGTCGAAACTGCGCGACGAGGGTGTGATTAAGAGCTGGGGCCTCGGCGTCAATAAGGTCGAGCCTGTGAAACTTCTGCTTGCTCTTAGCGAAGCGGATCCGGACGCCACCTTGCTCGCAGACCGGTATACGCTGCTCGATCACGAGATTGCCCTCCATCGGGGGCCCCTACAGCTCCGGCGTACTCACAGGCCGGCGTCAATCTGAATACGGGGCTGTGCCACCAGCAATTGCCGTCAAGGTCGAGCAGATCTCCGCACTCTGCGCAGAATATGACATACCGATCAAGGCAGCGGCGCTGCACTTCTCGCTGGCGCACCCGGCTTCAGCCGCCGGCATTCCCGGGGCCAGCAAACCGGGACGCATCCTCGAAGATCATGCAGCCCTCAGGACCCAAAATTTCCGCCGAATTTTGGCTTGAGCTGGGAAAGCGAGAGCTTGTGGCCGCCGACTCGCCGCTGCCGATCGACAAAAAGTGCGTATTATGCCGGCGTCTCACACCGGATAAATTCACGCCCCACGAGATTCTACGCACCGTTACGCCGATTAAGTTGAGCTCCGTCTGGTGTGGTTCTACCCTCGCTACAAGTTCGGAATGCCTGACGACTTTGGCTTTCAAAAGGTCTGGCCGATAAGCCCACGTCTTTCCAATGCTAAATGCCATACGGATAGCGGCGCGCCATGCGTAGGTCGGGGCGCAAGCCGCCGGAGCTCCTCCCTCGGACCGCCCCGATCGTCACTTTTCTTCACATTCCGCCGCGGCTCGCCGCATGAATGTCAGGAGACGAAAATAATTCCAGCCCGCATACCAACATCCGATTCCGCATCGACGGCGCCGCCCTAGCCTTGACCGACCCGGAGAACCAGACCTTTTTGTATCCCAATCACCCGGTGGGCAGCCGTAACATCGTCCACCAGCTAGCGGAACAGTTTTGAACGGCGATTGCTTTCAATCTACGTTTCGTGAGCTGCGGAATGACCTTTGCCCAGAAAGAACAGTCGGCAAAAGCTCCATGCATAAGAACGATCGTCTTTATGGCCATAATGACTCCTTCCTGTTGACCGTTGTTTCAGGACATGCCGACCAATGTGGCGGTCGGCAATATCGCCTGCGGCAGCGCTACTCCGCCGCCTTGATGATCAGCTCGGAGACTTCTTTCGGGAAGGCCAGCATCGCGACGTGGCTCGAGGGCACCTCGACTGCCGTGGCCTTGGCCGCCTTCACCTGGTCGCGCTCCATTTGCGGCGGAATGATCGCATCCCTCGTTGCGACGACCATGAAGGTCGGCTTCTCCCGCCAGGCAGCCTGGCTCATCGGAGCGGTGAGTGTCCTGATGTGGAAGGGTCCCTGCGTCGCCGCTACGACAGCCTGTTCCTTGGGCGGAAGGTCGGCCGCGAAATACTTCCTGATGCCTTCATCGCTGATCTTGAGATAACCGTCCGGATCCTTGACGAAGGCCTTGAGGCTCTCGGGATCCGGATATTTCGAGGTGGCGCTTTTCACCGATTCACCCTTATCGGGCGCGTATGCCGCCACATACACGAGCGATTTGACCTTTTCGTCATTTCCCGCTTCAGTTATGACGGCACCACCCCAGGAATGGGCGACGAGGACGACAGGACCTTCGGCATTCCGGATGGCCCGCTTGGTCGCGGCGACGTCGTTGTCTAGCGAGTCCAGCGGGTTCTGGACTGCAATGACCTTAAGCCCGGCCTTCTCGAGATAAGGAATGACTTTCTCCCAGCTCGACCCGTCCGCGAACGCACCATGCACAAGGACGGCGGTCTTGGCTTTTGGTTCGGCAGCCAAGACTTGTTGGCTGATCGCGACCATAGCTGTTAGGAGGCTCAGGCTCAAAACGCCTTTATACGACTTCATTGCTGCATTCCTTCATTTGGTGGGAGGTCTTGGTTTTGTCGATACGAGATCATCGATAACTTTGCTCGGTCACGTAGCTATAAACTTGCGGCCGCGCACCGCTGTGCACACGTCATAGCGAGAGTGGATGCGGTATACGAGATCGATCGTCGGGAGCATCGCTTGCAGTTCGTCTTGCGTTGAAACGTTCGCTCTGACGGTCATATCTTCCAGTCCGGCCGCGGTTATGCGACCAGTAGAAGCGTCTGGTCGCGATAAAGCGAGTTTAAAGATGTAAAAGCGCTGGGCGTGGATAAATCGTGCCGACCGCACTAAGCGCTGATCGCGTGGGTGGCTTGCTTCGGGATAACCGTCACAGGTGTCGACGATGAGTATCGGCACTTCCTTTTCCGGTAGGAGCGTGCGCACCACGCGCTTCTTGCGATCGGCAGGGCGCCCATCCGGTCGGCGTCTGTCATGCGCCGGCCTGCCTCTCTTTCGAATGGGACGCGTCGTCGGAAGCCGGGACGATGTCAGCTTGGGCCACGGCCCTTTCGCCAGCGTGCCGACCCTGATCCCAACCACGGTGTCGAGCAGACGGAGCGATGGCTGCGCCAGCGCATGCTTCGGATCGATGGCAGCGACGACCAGCACAACCGTCGTCGTGATCCCGATCGTCACCATATCCTCGTGCCGTCCCAGCACCATCATCACAATGGCGCCTAGGCCGATCACGAGGCCTATGCCCGCCGCATTGACAGGAGACAGGGCAATGTAGATGAAGCATAGAACGAAGCTCACGAAAGTCGCGGCCAACCGCGAAATTCCGGATGAAAGGCTCCCCTGGCGCGTCTCGCGGAGGACGAACAGTGTTGCGACAGCGGCCCACTCCACCAAGGAGGGTATCGCTCCGATCGATAAAGCCGCCGAGCAATTCAGTCGTCAGTAGGTAGGCGCCAGCGCAGGCTGCCGCCATAACGGACGCGTGAATCAAGTCCCGAGCCGTGAGTTGGTTCATGACAACCCAGATCCGATGTTCACACAGCGCCGCCTCCCTCAATCGCCAAGAAGTCCGTCATGGCACTCTTTGGCGTGGAAACAGGTGGCGGCAAATCGATCAAGTTCACGCCTCGGCGGCGTGACGTTCAGCTGCGCTGTTGTTCGGCTCTTCATTGTAGGTGCTCTATGCGGGGCTCGATCAGGCCAATCGGCTCGATTGGCTCGGGTCCGCATCGTGGTCAAGCTGTTTGCTAGGGGCGCCGCCCTGTTCATCGCTTTCCTTGCTAAGGAACGGACCTACGGTCCAGAATATGGACCGGGCCTTCGAGGCTTATACCCAGGTTCTCGGCGGCAACGAGGTCATGCGGGATGGCGATCTTCACGGCCTCCCGATCCATAACACGCTTATTACCGACCAGGACATCGTAGTGCGAGAGCTCAAGGTCGATCCACGTTCGATCGGCCTGCCCGACTTAACGGGCGGCACGCAGCGGCTGGACCTCCGCTTCGTTCAGTTCGACATTTTTGTGATCGAGCTCTTTCAGCATCGCAAAGCGGACCAGCCGATGGGACGCGGAAACAGCTGGGCGGAGCCACGCGACCATATGAGCCCCGCTTACCCACGACCCATGCATATCTGCTACTACATCCACGATGATGTGAATTTTTCAACTTTCATCAACGATCTCGAGGCCCTATGGGCCCGCGGCGGCATGACTCTGGTCAAAGCGAACCGCGTTGTTTCGGTGCAAACGGAAGATCAGCGCAAGGCCGCGCCCCCGAGCGCCGATGCCAACAAGATTGCTTGAGGCAAATCGAATGGCTGGTCGCCGATCTACTGCAAAGGGCCGGAAGGCGAGCAGCTTGAGTTCGTCCAGGCGCTCGCCCCCGTGAAGCAGACTTTCCAACAAGCTCTCGAACAGCTTCGGCGCCCCCGAAGCGCTGGCTGAGTGCCCGATTTCTTGGCGGGGATGTGGAGGGCTGACAATGCTGCATCCGATCAAGGTGCGTTCTTTTGGCTTGTTGTTGGCCGTCGGGATGACTTGCGCGCGAGCGAGTGGGCAAGACGGTCCCCGAGCTGAATATTCCAGCGTACCCGACAATGCCTTCTCGACCGACCATCTTGCTTCTCCTGGTCAGCTCACCGCGGGCGTCGCCCACCAAATCAAAATACGCTCAATTTCGTCAACAACTTTACGGCGTTGGCCGTTGAACTGACGGACGATTTTAATGATCTCTTGAAGCCGATCATCGTCGCAGAAGATAATCCGTTCGAAGGCCGACGAATTGATTGTTCTCAAGGACAATCTCGGGAACTGTCTAGCATGGTGGGCGAGCCGACTTCACCGTCAAAAGTACGCTGCTGCACCCGCGCGACCGCACAGGCGAGCGCCGCTCCGCTGACATCAATGCGCTGGTCGAGGAGAGCCTCAGCCTCGCCTATCACGGGGCGCGTCTCAGCGCATATTGCCTGGCTCCGCCCTGCATTGGGCAGCCATCTCGTCGAGCAACAACCAGAGTCCTTGCACCTTTTTGGGACGCGCGGTCAGGACTGCGGCGATCCTTTACGGCTATAATCATCGCGTGACCTCCACGAACCAGTGTACCCCGTTTCGAGTGAGTTGATCGCGTCGATCATCGATCGGCAGACTCGATGAACGCGGCGACCTCGCGCGGATGAGACAACATGACCGCGTGGCTGCTCTTGATCTCTTCCGTGCGCGCACCGCTTCGCTGGGCCATCTTCCTTTGTGAACTCGGCGTTATCATGCGGTCCTGAGACGGGATCAGGAAGGAGCTCGGCTTTGCCTTCCAGCCAACTTTCGTGATCTTGGCTTCGACGGCCTTCAGTCCCCATGGCACCTGCGCGACCGCCATGAATTTGGTGAGTGCCTCAGGGGAATCAGCGGCGAAGGAAGCCGGGAACTTCACGGGATCAACCAGCAGGTACCCGTCCTGCGGCGGCAGCAGGGGCGCCTTCGCCTCACCGGGCTCTGCTGGCCATTCATTCAGCGATGCGGCAGATTCGCCAGCATCCGGCGCAAACGCCGCGACGTAAGCCAGGCTCTTGACCTTCGGATTGGTGCCGGCCTGGGTGATCACCATGCCGCCATACGAGTGGCCAACCAGCGTGACAGGGTATTTGGCTGCTGCGATCACGGCTTCCGTGGCGGCGACATCACCCTCGAGCGTGATAGTCGGATTCTGGACCACCAGTACCTCGTATCCGACGTTGCTGAGGAGATCGTATACCGCTTGCCAGCCTGAGCCATCGACGAACGCGCCATGCACGAGTACGACGGATGTCGTTTTCTGTTGCTGGGCTACCGAGGAGGTCGATGTTAATGCGAGAGCGGAGAAGGCCAACAAAGATGCCCGATCGTTCATGGGATTCCTCTCGTGTTGTGAGGACGGCGTTTGGAATGTTGGATTGGATCGACGATCTGGCCGTCATAACGGAACGACGGTGCCATTGCGCACAGAGTTGATCAATTTTGCGAAAAGATAATCAGACCAGGATTCCCGCCGTTGATGAGCCTTCGCGCGCTGATACGCGTTCGTGGTATTAACGAAATACATGGCCGAGTCGGGCGCATCGTCGCTGGTGGGCTGGCGCCCAGTTGGAGTTGCAAACACGACCCTGAACACCCCTCAATGTCCACCGTGGCTGGTGGCACGACCAGTTCATTAAAGTAATGGCCGGTTGGACCGGTCCGACTCGTGCCTATGCGCACGTCGATCCGGGTCGCTGTCGACACCAGGATCTGTATTTTTCCCTTGGACATAACTCATTCTTCCTTGAGCTAAGTAGGCCATGGTCTGGTTCGTGCGAAAGCATGCGTCAGCGTCGTTCATTCATTCGGTCGAGAAAATCGTTGATCAGCGGCGCCATCACGTCGAGTTGGTCCTCGAGCGCGAAGTGACCGGTGTCGAGGAGGTGCAACTCGGCGTCGGGCAAGTCGCGCAGATAGGCGTGTGCGCCGACTTCAGCGAAGACCTTGTCGTTCTTCCCCCAGACAATTAGAGCGGGCGGCTTCCATTCGCGGAAAAAGGCCTGGAACGCAGCGTAAAGCGGGACGTTGGTCCGGTGGTCGTAGAACAGATCGAGCTGAATGTCTTTGTTGCCCGGACGATCCAGTAGCGCTTGGTCGTGGAGCCAGTTATCAGGACTGATGCGCGTCGGATCGCGGACACCATCGGTGTACAGGAATTTCGTCGCGGAGAGAGAGACGAGGGACGAAATCGCATTCCTCCGCTCCTCCGTCCCTTCCTTCCAATACGCCTTGATGGGGTCCCAGGCCTCCCGCAGTCCCTCTTCGTAGGCGTTGCCGTTCTGGATGATGAGGGCAGTCACACGCGCTGGATGCTTGATGGCGAGGCGATAGCCGACCGGTGCGCCATAATCCATGACGTACATGGCGTAGCGCTTCGCTCCGAGTTGGTTTAGCAACGCGTCGATCATCTCGGCATAGTTGGCAAACGAATAGGAAAATCGGCTGCGATCCGGCGAATCGCTTTGCCCGAAGCCCGGGTAATCCGGCGCGATGACACGGTATCGGTGGGCCAGATTCGGGATCAGGTTGCGGAACATGTGTGAGGATGTCGGAAAGCCGTGCAGAAGGAGCACGACGGGTCCATCTACTGGCCCGGCTTCGCGATAGAACACGTTCACGCCGCTGATCACGGCCGTGCGGTAATGAACCGTTGAAGCGTCCACGCTGCCGAAGGGCGTCGGCGAAATGCAGCGACGAACGGGCGTTTCGGCCGGTCCAAATGCCGATGTCGTGGACTGCCCAAACGCTGGATGCGCGCTTGCAATGGTCAATGCGATGACGGTCGCGCAAGAAAGTCGCATGGCGGCTCCTCCAGTAGGTACACGTCGGGTCTGTTGGCAATAATCGGGTGTAATCGACCTGAGATCCAGTAAAGGAATGTAAAGGGTGCTGAGCCATCATCGAGCACGCAGCAAGATCCTTTGGAGAGGGACGGTTTAGACAGTCGGCGGATCGATCCCGGACAGCGTACGAGGAGTTATCGTTCTCGAAAAGCCAACCCATCGGTTTGCGAACGACTTGATGTCGACAATTGCCTCCATCGAGATCGCGGCGCGAAGGATAACGAGCGAAGAGGTGCGCGTTACACTCGCTAGCGTGGCACAGCACGTTTCAACACGATCCTGACGGACATCTTTGCCGCCATTGCAAGACCAGGAACTATCATTGGTATATGACCGGGCCGCGCTTTCGCGGCTATCACCTATTGCTGGACGATCAGGCGTCGGAAATCTTCACGGTTACGGACGACATCGCCGAGCGGCTTTGCAAGACGGGCAACACCACCCTGCGGTCGCGGAATAGTCGCTCCTCGACAGACGATCAAGGATTATGATGCCGATTTCGTATCTCTCCTCAACATATTCGTCGAGCTCCGCGATGAGAGTTTTGCGCCAGTCCGCGCGCTCTGGGAGGGCGAAAGTGATCGCTGATGAAGCCAACGGCACCTCCGGACTGCTCGGCCCGGCACAGCAGCGGGCTTATTTTATTTTTTGAAGCCACAAGGTCGACATGATGCTCGCAGCAGTTCAGTCGCGGTGCTCTCTCAAGATGATATTCGTGGATCGGACGCGGAACACGTAACCAAGATGACGATTACCCAGTCATCTTCCGTCTACCGCCTCCGCCGTTATCGACATACGCTCGGCAAATACCGAAACCTTGGCCAAATAGGCTTGATAATGCTGCGAGGCTCGATAAGCTTCGCTCGCTGTGCCGTCTCGGTAAAACTCTCAAGGCCGTACGACTGCTATTTTAGCGTACGCAAATCGCTCTTGCCCGGACAAGCGAATAAGATAGCAGTAATTTTGACGGTATGTCCTCGCTGGCCCGTGGGAAAGTGACTTTTGCCCAGCGTTGCTCGGCCGCCTAATCAATTATTTTCTAAGTGCAGCCAGAAGCTCCTCAGCAAGTAGCCCGGCCGACGCCGGATTCTGGCCAGTGATCAGACGTCCATCGACGACGACGTGAGGTTCCCAGTTTGCTACAGACGTATATTCGGCGCCCTCTGCACGCAGTGCATCTTCCAATTCGTAGGGAACGTCTTTGCGCGCGTAGTCGTACTCTTCCTTCTTCGAGAAAGAGGTGAGCTTTTTGCCTTTCACGAACGGCTTGCCATCGCCGAGGTCGACCCCGAGAAGCGCGCACGGACCGTGACAAACGGCAGTCACAAACTTTCCCGTACTCCAGGCGCGCACAACTGTATTTTGAACGACAGGGTTACGCTGGATATCGACCATTGGTCCAAGACCGCCTGGCACGAAGATGGCATCAAAATCTGCAGCATCCACGTCCGCAAGTTTGCGACTGCGGTTCAAGCGGCGAAAAGCCTTGCTTTCAAAGAAGACCTTCTCCGCGCGATCTTTCTCGTCGTAGGCATCATATGGTGTCCATCCGCCTCTCAAGGAAGCGAACTCGATGGCGATACCTGCCTTGTCAAGAACATCGAACGGATGCGCGACCTCGGCGAAAAAGAAGCCTGTTTTACGATTGTGCGGACCGATCACCGCTGCGTTGGTTACAACAAACAGAACATGGATAGTCATGACTTCCCTCTTCAGTGTGTGGACGCACCAAACCAACCTTGTCCCTCGCTAACAATTCGCTATACCCAGCAGCGCGTGGCAGGTCGCCGAGCAAAGGAGGCTCTCGTTCATAGGCCGATACGAAAGACCTTTGCGTAGAGTGCAAGTGATGTCAGTCCGCTTCTGTAGGCGCTTTATCGATGAAGGCCGCAACTTCTCGCACGCACGCACTTTAGGCTGCCGGGTGGCGCAGACGAGTTAATTCAGGTAAAGATTTGCGGTCTTTGGAAGTACCGTAAGCCCTAGTGACGGCCGCCTTGCGTCGGCGGTGAGGCTTCGCGAAGCGATAGGACCAGTACCTCGACACAGAGGTTTTGACTCTTTCGTTTTTCGCCGGTTTTGCCGGTTTTTTGGGATAGGCACGGCCTAATTTGGTGCGCGCCTGTTCGGTGGTGAACATCCAATTGATTTGGGCGCGCTGGGTGTTTCGACGTCTCTCCCACGCCGGGGTCTCTTGGACGAGCTTGGCGTAGCTGTCGATGCGACGATCGAGACATTGCTGCTCGAGAGCGCCGATCTCGACCATGTTGAGCCAGCTGGCATGCTTCGGGGTGTGATGGAATTCCAGGCGTCGCAGCAAGCGACGCGCCTGGTCGGCCGGGAACGCCTGATAGAGCGCGCCGGCCGTATGGGTTGACAGATTGTCGAGCACGACGCGAATGCGACCGGCCCTGGGATAGTGCACGTCGACGAGTTCGCGTATGCACTGGCGAAGTCGGTGGCGGCGCGGCGCTCGGTGACCTTGACTTTGCGCCAGGGTCGGTTCACTTCCATGAACACGAACAGGTTGTAGTGATGAAGCGGGGGCAGAAGCCGTTCTTTGACAGCCGGCTCTTGGGCGGCGGGATCGTGCCTTGCGCCACAGTCACGATCCGGCACGCGCTTTCATTGATGGGCGTTCGAAGTCTGTTGGTATTTACGGCCGCGTCGGTCAACGCAACGCCCCGACGGCGCTCAACGCGCTCTATTACACGACCCAGCTCCGGGAAGGCCGTGTTCATACGCTGGAGCAGCAGGCTGCCCTCTCGATCACCAACCCGTTCGAACAGGGCTCATCCAGCGTCGCCGATGCTGCATCCAGGATCGCCGGCGACAAGGACTACCAAGCGCAATTCATGGACGGCTCTGGCCGCGAGGTAAACGAGAAGGAAATGCTGCGCGCGATAGCGAGCTACGGACGCGCGCTGATTTCCTTCGATTCACCGTTCGATAATTTCGTCGCTGGAGATGCGAACGCCATCAGTGACGCGGCCGAGCGCGGCTGGGATCTGATCAATACCAAGGCGCGCTGCAATCTCTGCTATGCACCGACGGAGAATGAGCGGGACGTCACGTTTCTCTCCGACAATAAGTTCCATCACATCGGGATTGGATTCTCCAGCATCACGTTGGCCCTCTGGCACAGCAGGCGAAGCGTGAACTGGTGCAGGGCCAGCAGTTGGATCTCGACATAGCGGCGATCGAGGGCGAGATGTCGATCTTGGGGCGTTTTCTCGTCACGAATAGGCAGAGAGAAATTGCCGTCTTTAAGACGCCCAACCTGCGGAACGTCCTTTTCACAGGCCTTACTTTCACGACGGGTCGATGCAAACATTGTGGGACGCCATGCATCACCATAACCATGGAGATGGCGTCACAAACCCATGGCTCAACCGGGATATCCAGCCTCTGGCGAGCTGATAAAGATCGAAAAGGTGGATGGAACCGTGATCGTCACCAGTGATCTTGTCGGCGACTTTCCCGGAAGCCCCATTGACTTGCGATATTTCCTTCGGCTACAGGCAGAAGGATCGCGGTCCTGGAAATGGCCTTGTGAAGTCCAGCCCCGACCGCCAGGCCAAACGTATTTTGCTCGGCAGATTGGCAGAATAATATCTCACGCGAAGACGAACTCGCCCTGGTGCTCCGCGCGAGCCGCGCATTTTAACAAGCGGAGATCAGCGTTTGGCGCAAGTCATGACTGCACATCGGGTTAGGATGCAAGCTCGTTGATGGACAACGTCACTAGATCGGCCCAGGGCGGAGTCAATGAAGCGGAATGTCGCTCCTGCGAGGTTACTTATCTCAAATATGATCTACTCGATGTGAGTTTGCGTTAACTTCTCAGACGAGATAACGTACAGTACGTCTGCAAGTTTACAAATTTTAACAAGCGCTAAGTACCGAAAGCGAGCTTTCCGGTGCTCTATTGCAACCTCCGCAGTCAGAAGGTGCGGTTCCGTCGATGGCGCAGGACGCAGCTCTCACGGCCGGCGGCTCGGCGCCAGACGTCGCTGGCCGGTGGCCGGGGAGTATGATAAGTTGAGCCAGTCCGTCCCTTTTTTGGGATCCTCGACGCAGCAGGGCGGTGAGTTGCAACCGCTTTGGGAGGATGGAGAAAGGGTATTTTCCCGTGGGCAGCTAAACGGGGACGAGCGCAGGCAGAGGCCTGTGCTGGTGGTACGTGCCGCAGATGATCGAGCGCCGCCAGCACTCCTCGATCGCTTCGCTCATGAATATGGCTTGCGCGATGTATTGAAAGATGCGCCCGTCCTCGTGCCACTTGCGTTGGAACGAGACGGCAACAAGACTCTGCTGCTGCTCGAGGATTTTAACGGCGAGCCGCTCAGCCAGTTGCTGGGCGAGCCGATCGAGGTCGGCATCATGCTGCGCATCGCCATAGCAATCTGCGCGGCAGTCGGTGTGATCCATCGGCGCGGCCTCGTCCACAAGGATCTCAAGCCCGCGAACATCGTCGTCGATATTCCGTCCGGGCAGGTGAGACTCACTGGCTTCGGCATAACCTCGCGGCTGCCACGCGAACGGCAGTTTCCCGAGCCGCCCGAGACCATCGCCGGCACGCTTCCCTACATGGCGCCTGAGCAGACAGGGCGCATGAACCGTTCGATCGATTCCCGCAGCGATCTCTACGCGCTCGGCGTGACGCTCTACCAGATGGCAACCGGTTCGCTTCCCTTCTTCGCCCATGACCCCATGGAATGGGTCCACTGCCACATCGCCCGCAAGCCGACGCCGCCAATCGAGCGGCTCGAGAGCCTTCCCAGCGCGATCTCCGCGATCATTTTAAAGCTGCTCGCCAAGATCGCGGAGGAGCGCTATCAGACCGCCAGCGGCGTCGAGCGCGACCTTCGGCGCTGCCTCCACGAATGGGAAGCCGGGGGCCATATCCGCGATTTCCCGCTCGCCCGTGAAGACACACCGGACCGCCTGCTCATCCCCGAGCGCCTTTACGGCCGGGACCGAGAGGTCGAGGCCCTGATGTTAGCCTTCGACCGCGTGGTCGGCTGTGGCGAGCCGGAGTTGGTGCTGGTCTCGGGCTATTCTGGCATCGGCAAGTCTTCGGTCATCAACGAGTTGCACAAGCTACTGGTGCCGCCACGGGGCTTGTTCGCGGCCGGCAAATTCGATCAGTACAAGCGCGACATCCCCTACTCGACCCTGGCGCAGGCTTTGCAGGGACTAGTGCGACCACTGCTTGGCAAGACTGATGCGGAACTGGCCCGCTGGCGCCGCTCCTTCCTTGAGGCGTTCGAGCAGAACGGCCAACTGATGGTGGATCTCGTGCCCGACCTCCGGCTTATCATCGGCGATCAGCCCGACGTGCCGGAAATGCCGCCGCAGCAGGCGCAGGCGAGATTCCAGCGGGTGTTCAGGAACTTCATCGGTGTTTTCGCACGCCCCGAGCACCCGTTGGCACTTTTCCTAGACGACCTTCAGTGGCTCGACGCCGCGACCCTCGACCTGATCGAGGACGTGCTGACCCGATCGGATCTTCGCCACTTGATCCTGATCGGCGCCTATCGCGACAACGAGGTCGACACCGCTCACCCACTGGTGCGCAAGCTCTTCATCATCAAGGCGACCGGCGTGAAGGTGCAGGAGATCACGCTCGCGCCGCTGGGGCGGGAACACATTGCGCAGTTGATCGCCGACACGCTGCACTGTGCACCGATCGCAGTCGCCCCCCTAGCCCAACTGGTATTGGACAAGACCGGCGGCAACCCATTCTTCGCGATTCAGTTTATCTCCGCGCTCGCCGACGAGGGAATGCTGTATGTCGACCACGTGACCGGCCGGTGGTCATGGGACTTCAGCCGTATTACCGCCAAGGGCTTCACTGATAACATCGTGCACCTCATGATCGGCAAGCTCGCCCGTCTGCCGGAGAAGACACGGCGAGCGGTGCAGAATCTGGCTTGCGTCGGCAACGTGGCCGACCTGTCCCTACTCGCGACCGCCTTCGGCGTGTCCCGAGCCCAGGTCGAGGCGGATCTGTGGGAAGCGGTTCGGCTCGAACTTGTGGAACGGCGCAAAGACGCCTACGCCTTTGTCCATGACCGGATATATGAAGCCAGTTACTCGCTGATACCGGAAAATGCGAGGGCGCCAATCCATCTTAGGATAGGCCGCCTCCTAGTCGACCGGACGACGCCGGAACAGCGGCAGGAGACGATATTCGAGATCGTGAACCAGTTGAATCGTGGCTCGGCATTGATCGAGGAAGACGACGAGCGGGCACGGCTTGCTGAGCTGAATTTGATCGCCGCCCGGCGCGCCAAGACGTCGACTGCCTATGTCTCGGCCTGCGCCTATCTGCGTTTTGGCATGGCGCTGCTCGGGGACGAGGCATGGAAGTTTCGACGAGAGCTCGCTTCCACCCTGTGGCTGGAACGGGCCGAATGCGAATATCTGAGCGGTGACTTCGACGAGGCCGAGCGGCGTATCGCCGAGTTGCTAACTCAGGCTGGATCAAAGATCGACAAGGCGGCCGCATATCGCATCAGGATCGACCTTCAGGTGATGAGGTCGGAACATGTGGAGGCGATCGACACTGCCATAGAGTGCCTTCGTCTGTTTGACATCGAGCTCTCGCCCCATCCCCCGCGCGCGGAGATGGACGCGGCCTATGCGCAGGTCCTGCACAAGCTCGACGGCCGTCGGATCGAGTCGCTGGTCTCGTTGCCGAGGCTGACGGATCCGAACGCGGAAGCGGCGATGACGATACTAGCGACGATGTGCGGCCCGGCCATGTGGACCGATTCGACACTCTCGGTACTCCAGCTCTGTCACATGGTGGTGCTCGCACTGGATCACGGCGTGACGGGAGCCTCCGCGCCAGGCTTCGCGGCGTTCGGCATCATGCTCGGGCACGTCTATGGGCGCTACGAGGAGGGTTATCGCTTCGCGCAGTTGGCGCGCGCGCTGGTCGCTCGGCACGGCCTGGCAGCGAACGAGGCGATGGCTCTCTGGGCACTCGAACTCGTAAGCCTCTGGACCCAGCCGGTCTCCACCGCCGTGGAGGCGATAAGGGCGGCTTTCGAGAGCGGCGTGAAGTCCGGCGACATCCCCGTGGCCTGTTATTGTTGCAACCACATCGTCTCCAATCTCCTGCTCCGCGGGGACCGGCTGGAGGAGGTTTGGACGGAATCAGAGCGCAGCCTCGCCTTCGCTCGGCGTGCCGGCTACCGTGACGTGGTGGATGTGATCACCGCGCAGCGGCGCTTCATGCTCACGATGCGCGGCCTCACAGAGAGCTTTGGGAGCTTCGGCGCCGGAGATTTCGACGAGAGCGAATACGAACGCTCGCTGACATCCGACCGCGCGACGATCATGATCTGCTGGTACTGGATTATCAAGGGGCAGGCCAGATTTCTGGCGGGCGACCTAGCGGTCGCGCATGACTGCTTCGAGCGCGCTGCGCCTCTACTGTGGGCCTCTCCGGGGCACATCCAGCTGCTCGACTATGAGCTCTACGCGGGATTGACCTTGGCGTGCCTAGAACCAGAGCTGCCGGACGTGGGAGCCGATGTCAGGCGCGCACGTCTCCTTGGCCATTGCGGTCGTTTGGCAACGTGGGCGGAAAGCTGTCCGTCGACCTTCGCCGACAAACACGCCCTTCTCCGCGCCGAGATCGCCCGCCTGGACGGCCACGATACCGATGCGATGCGCTTTTACGAGGTGGCCGTCCGCTCCGCACGGGTCAACGGATTTCCCCATTACGAGGGTCTCGCATACGAGCTTGCCGCCCGATTCTATCGCGCGCGGGGATATGAGGAGATCGCCGATCTCTACCTGCGCAATGCTCGTCGCTGCTACGCCCTCTGGGGAGCAGACGGCAAGGTGCGCCAACTCGACGAGACCAATCCGCATTTTCGCCCCCTTGAAACCGCTTCCGCCTCCTCCAACACGATCGGGACACCGGTCGAGCACCTCGACCTCGCCACCGTGATGAAGGTGTTGCAGTCGATCGCCGGCGAAATGGTGCTAGAGAAACTCCTCGACACGCTGATGCGAACCGCGCTCGAGCAGGCCGGTGCCGAGCGCGGCCTGCTCATCCTCGCCCGCGCCGCCGAGCCGCGAATCGCGGCGCGGGCGGCGGTCGCCGGCCCCGTCATCCGCGTGGACCTGCCGGACGAGTCCGTCGACCCCGCCGCGCTGCCGCAGTCGGTGCTTCAATATGTCCTGCGTACCCATGACGCCGTTATCCTGAGCGACGCTGCGCTGGAGGCTCCCTTCGCCGGGGACGCCTATGTCCGCGAGCACAGGCTGCGCTCGGCGCTGTGCGTGCCCTTGATCAATCAGGGTAAGCTCATCGGCGCGCTGTATCTGGAGAACAACCTCGCGCCGCGGGCCTTCGTGGCCGCGCGGATTGCGGTCCTAAAGCTGATCGCCTCGCAGGCCGCGATCTCGCTGGAGAACACGCAGCTCTATCGCGACCTCGAACAACGTGAGGCGCGGATCAGAAGCCTGGTGGACGCCAACATCATCGGCGTCTTCTTTTGGGATTTCGAAGGCCGGATCCTCGATGCCAACAATGAGTTTCTACGCATCGTCGGGCGTGATCGCACCGATCTCGCCTCCGGTTCGCTGCGCTGGACCGACATCACGCCTTCCGAATGGCTCACGCGCGATCAGGAGTTGTGGGTACCAGAGCTCCGAAGGATCGGCACCACCCCACCCTTCGAGAAGGAGTTCTTGCATAAGGGTGGGACGCGAGTTCCGGTGCTAATGGGCGTTGCGTTGCTTGAGGGTAACCAGGAGCAGGGCACGGCCTTTGTGCTCGACCTTAGCGAATACAAGCGCGCAGAGGCCGAGGCGATCGAAAGCGACCGTCGCTACCGTGAAGCGCAGACCGACCTGGCGCGCGCCAATCGTATCTCGACGATGGGCCACCTCACCGCCTCGATCGCCCATGAGGTGCGCCAACCGCTCACCGCGACGATCGGCAACGCCCAAGCCGGCATGCGTTGGCTCGACCGTGCACCTCCCGACATAAAGGAGGTCCGCAAAGCCTTCACCGCCATCGTGAAAGACGCGGCGCGCGCTAACGACATTGTAAATCGAATCCACGACATGGTGCGGAAGGCGCCGCCCCGTGTGACGCAGGTCAACGTTAATACGGTCGTGCGGGAAGTCATCGAGCTGACCCGCAGCGAGACGAACCGCCATAGGGCACTGGTCGAGGCCCGCTTTGCCGAGCAGCTCCCTCTTGTCACAACCGATCGGATCCAGTTGCAGCAAGTGATGCTCAACTTGATACTCAATGCCGTTGAGGCCATCGGCAGCGTCGAAGACGATCCCAGGGAAGTCCTGATCCGCACTGCAGTAGAGGGCGCCGGTGTCATCGTGACGGTGTGCGACACCGGGCCTGGGCTGCAGGTGGCCGAGCCCGAGCAGGTTTTCGAGGCTTTCTATACGACCAAGTCGGGCGGATTCGGACTCGGCCTGTCCATCTGCCGCTCTATTGTCGAATCTTACGGCGGCAGACTGTGGGCGATGGCTAACCAACCCCGCGGCACCACCTTCCTGTTCACGCTCCCAGCGTCGATATCGGTCGGGTGAACTAAAACGCCCTCCATAGCGCGACCGGACATGGTCATGGGCCGCCTCAAGCTCGGTCTGGCCGGTGGACCGCCACGCATTCCACACGTCCGAAAAAATGACGCTTCAACCAAGCCGATGTCGTCTACCAGCAGGGTAAAGGCGATAGTCGATGCGATCTGTGAAAATGCAGCCGATCGTCCTGCTGATTCGTTGATTGTCATGACTGAGTCTTGCGTTGTTTCTTGCATGCCACTGATGTGCGACGAACTCTCTTCAGTGGCTCTGGCGGTTTGACTGGCCAATGACTGGACTTATGAGGCGACCACCGCAAAACCTGGCGCCGCGCGCCGGCGCGGCTCGACCTGACTTCGCAATGCGTGTCGTCAAGCTTCTTTTGAGCGCCAAATCCGACCAGCAAATCGCCCTGGTAACCGTTCAAACGGCATGGAATTGGCTAGAAGGCCACCCACATCTCATGCTTGAGCGCGTCGCGAGCATTGTCATGAGAGATGCTTTTGGACGACGTTGCGGCGTGTGGCGCTCCTCCGTAACTTGGATGACCAAGATGCGTCTCCATTAGTGGCCCGTTCCTCGGCAGACGACGGATCATGATGGCCTGATCCTCGCTTGTCATGTTATTCGCGATTTTTCCGCAGTTTCGCGAAGGCCCGGTCTGTCGCCATGAAGCGCGCGACCATCGCGGTCACGAGTTTTCCCAGATCACTGGCCGGCTGCCCCGATTGATGCGACACCAGCTCCGAATAAGCCAGGAGATCTCGGTGCACCGCGGCAGGCAGCTCGACGGAGACCTTAACGGGCTTGTCATCCGGCAACGTTGTAATCCTGAGTTTTGCCATTGCTCACCCTCGATACGGCTCGAGCACAAGATCATGGTTGACCATCACCCGCACCGGAAATCCCGGCCGGATCGTCAAGGTCGGCTGGATGTTCATCTGCTGCCGCACGAGCTGCTGCCCTGTCTGGCTCGTCGCGTTGCCGAAGCCTTGCCGCAGCGCCTGAATGATTGCGGCATTGTTGGCATTGCCATTGCCTCCCGCGTTCACCTCGCTGCCAACGGAGAGTAACGTCGACAGCAGGGCGGACCCGATCAGCTGCTTCCAATGATTGTCGACCTCGTCGTCAAGACCCGAATAGCCACCGGAATCCGCGCCCTGCTGCCGCTCCAGGACGATCGAACGGCCATTCGGCAGGATCAGCCGCGTCCAGACCAGAAGCACCCGCGACTGGCCGATCGCCACCTGGCTGTCATAGGCTCCGATCAGCCGGGCTCCTTGAGGAATGAGCAGCAACCGCCCTGTCGGCGTATCGAACACATTCTCTGTCACTTGGGCCGTAACTTGTCCTGGCAGATCTGAGCGGATTCCCGTGATCAAGGCGCCCGGAATGACCGTGCCCGCCTGCACGACGTAAGGAGACGCCGGCCGCGTGATGCGATCAGGGCTCGTGGTGCGGCGATCCACCGGCCCATTCACGAAGGCGAGCTTGCGGTCCTGGCCGTTCTGCGCGAAGGCATCGTCCGTGGCCGGCGGCATCCCTCCAAGCCCGGCGCCCAGAGCCACATTTGGCGAGGGCTGCGTTGCCGTCGTCGTGGCCGTCGCAAACAACCGGCTGACGCGCGCGGCCTCCTGCTCCTGTTCGCGGCGCTGCTGATCCTGGTCTTGACTTGAACCAGGTGTTTGCCCTTGGGAGGCAAGGATTGGCCGTCCGAGATCGCCGGGCAAGGGCGGCCCGAGCACCGGGACGTCTTTGGCAACCTGCGTGTAGTCACGCGGCAGGCTGGAGACGCCGTCCGCGACCTCGCGATGCCCCGAACTGGCGAGCTCGGGTTGGGCCGCCGGCTTACGCGCGCCAGGGCTTTGCAGCGCCCACAGAACTGCGCCTGCGATCAGCGCGAGCGCCACGGCGCTGCCGCTGGCCAGAATCTTGCGCGACAACCGAGTGATCCGTGGCGGCTCACCGCCGAGGCGGAAGGGCGCCGCAGGATCGGCAGCCGGCTCCGGATCGTTCGGCCGTGCGCTCGTGCCTTTGTCCTCCGCACTCATGGCCGAACCTGTCCGTCGGTGCGAACGATCCGCACGGTCTGCTGCGGGTCGCCGCCCAGGCGCAGCTCGGCTGCCGCGAACAGCCGGTCCACGATCAAGACGTTGCCATAAGCTCGATAGTTGACGATTTCCGGCTTGCCCTCGGCACCGGTCAAGAACAACGGCGGCATCTCGCCTTGAGCGATGCCCAGAGAAAACTCGACATACACCTTTCGCCCGTCGTCATAGACGGCGACCGGTCGCCACGGCGGATCATCGCCTTCCATGCGATAGCGGAAGCGGCGCTGCGCGGGATCTGGCAGGACGGGTTTCAGAGCCACAAGCGCCGCCTGCACCGCATGCAACTCTGGATAGTACCAGGCCACGGCCGGCATATAAGGCTTCTCGCGAGCGCGGAGCTCGATCAGATAGGTGCGGCGGTCGGTGTTGACGACGAGATTGGTCTCGATGCCAGCGCGTGTCGGCTTGACCAGAATGTGCACGCGACGCGTATCGCCCGCCCCGCTCTCGGTGTCGCCGACCACCCACCGCACGGTGTCGCCGGCCGCGACCGGGCCTGATCCCGTGAGCTGTTCACCTGGCTCGAGCGCGATATCGGTAATTTGCCCCGGTGCTGCGTAGACCTGATAGATCGCTCCTGGACTATAAGCATAGATCTGCGCCGCGTTGTAATAGCCCCGCTTGCGCGGCTCGACGCGGGCCGCACCGTTGGCCGCTTCGATCCGATCGACAGGATCGCCCTCCTCCTTCGCGCCAGCCTTGCCACCAAACGTCACCTTCCATGGCGGCGGCACATGGAGTGCCCGCGGCCTGTCATCAACGGTGACAGGCGCCGCCGACAACGGTGGCACCTCGGCGTCATAGCGGATCTCCGGCGGCTTCGCCGTGACGCAGCCGCTTAGCAAGAGCGAAAGCGCCGTCGCGGTGAGGATGCGGCCGTTCATTGCGACAGCTCCTTCGACCAGCTGATGGCGTGGACATAGACGCCGAGAGGGTTCTTGCGCAGCCGGTCGGCATCGTCAGGCATCGCGAGCACGATGGTGAGAATGGCGGTCCAGCGTTCGGTCGCACTCAGCGCGCCATTGTCATAGTGCCGCTCTGTCCAGGCCACGCGAAAACTCTCGGACGAGGCCCGGATGACGCTGGAGACCTCCACCGAGACCTGGGCTTTGCCGAGCCTCGCGAAGGGATCATTCGTCCGGGCGTAGTCATTGAGAGCTGCCGCCCCGCGATCGCTCGTGAAGTCATAGGCGCGCAGCCAGCTCTGGCGCAGGACGATGGGATCGGCGGGGAGGCTTCTCACGTCCTCGACGAAGCGCGCGAGATGAAAGGCGATCTGCGGATCGGTCGGTTGATACTCGGCAATCGCGGGGGCCACCCGCTGGACGTCGCCGAGATGACCGACCTCCACCACCCAGGGAGTCACACTGCCCCGTGCCGATTGCCAAACGAGGCCCGCGGCCAAGCCACTCGCCAGCATCAGGCACCCGAACGCCATCAGCCGCCAATTCCTGGCTTGCACACGCGCCGAGCCGATGCGCTCATCCCAAACCTGCGCCGCCTTCTGATACGGCGTGATCGGTTGCGGCGTGCGGCCATAATGGACAGCGGGACGTTTGAACATCGTCATGGTTTGTCCTCCGAGAGATCGACGGAGCTGCCCTGCCCGCCTTGTCCGGCGCCGCGCACGGCCTGCGTCGCCGCCGAGGTGCCCTGACCGATGGTCCGCCCTGCCTTCAGCTGCTCGGCCCATCGCGGCGAGCCCGATGCGGAACCCCCGCGATCCGCCGAAGCTGCGGACGAAGGGCCGCCCGCGTTGGCCGCAGCGGCCTGTCGCAATGGACTGGCGGCGGAAGCCTCCGACGGGGATGGCTCTCCGCCACCACGCAGCGCTCGGACAACTCCGCCGCCCAGCGCTGACGCGCCTCGACCGCTACCGGTCGCCGCCGCACTGGCAAGACCGGCACTGCCAGCGATGAGCCCGGCGCCGGCAACAGCGAGACCGCCGGCAGCGAGCCCCGCGCCTGCTGCCGATGCGGCGCCGAGCTGCGGTCCGCCGGAGACGAGTCCGTTTGCGATGCCAGGACCGAAAATGCCGAGGCCGAGCAACGCCAGTGCGCCGAGCACGAGCGTCATTGCGCTTTCGATGGTCGGCGGATCACCGTTGCCGGGCGAGATCAGCTGCGAGAACTGGGTCGAGCCGATGCCAACGATCACGGCGAGCACCAGGACCTTGATGCCGGAGGACATGACATTGCCGAGCACGCGCTCCGCGGCAAAGGCCGTCTTGCCGAACAGTCCGAACGGAATGAGGACAAAGCCGGCAAGCGTCGTCAGCTTGAACTCGATCAGGGTGACGAAGAGCTGGATTGCCAGGATGAAGAAGGCGAGCAGCACCACGATCCAGGCAAACAGCAAAACCGCGATCTGGACGAAGTTCTCGAAGAAGCTCACATAGCCCATGAGATTGGCGGTGGCCTGCAGCATCGGTCGTCCGGCATCGAGGCCGACCTGCGCGATCTTACCCGGACGCAGGAAGTCGGCGACCGACAGCGCGGAGCCCGACGCCTTCAGACCGAGTCCGGCAAAGCTCTCGAAGACGATCCGGGCGAGGCTGTTCCAGTTGCCGATCAAATAGGCGAAAACGCCGACGAACAAGGTTTTCTTCACAAGGCGTGCGATGACATCGTCGTCGCGGCCCCAGACCCAGAATAAGGCAGCGAGGGTGAGATCGATCGCAGCAAGCGTTCTCGCCAGCGTGCCGACATCGCCGCTGACGAGACCGAAGCCGGAGTCGATGGTGCGGGTGAACGTCTCCAGAAACTGATCGATGATTCCTGTCCCGGTCATCGTGTCCGCTCCACAGATCCGGGCGCCGGCGAAGGCGAGCCACTGCTCGGTGTGGCCGGCAAGACACGACCGAAGAAGCGGCGGCGGCCCTCCGACCACATCCCGCGGCAATCGGCGAACGCTTCAGCCTGCTCTGGTCGAACGGCGCGGCAGCGCGTGAGACTCATCTCCAGCGCATTGGACTTTGGAGCCGGCTGCCGCGTCTCCGCATCCTGCCCACTCCGCAGCGGGATCGTGCAGGCGGAAAGAATAGCGAGCGTGGCAACTGCCACAGCGATCAGCCTTGGCCATTTGATATGATTTCTCTGCATCAATGGAACATCTGTACGTTGGAGGGCTGGTAGCCTTGACCCGGCGTCAGGAAGCGCTTGAGCTGCTCGCGCCCCTGATCCTGAGCGGCGGCGCGCTGCGCGGCGTCCAACATCGCGGCCCGGCCCTGCGCGGCCACGCTCGCGGTGAGATCGGCCAATTGCTGAGCCTGCAGCGCAAGGATCTGGTTGCCGGCCTGGGTGACCTGCAGAGCCCCGCTCGCGCCTTGGCTGGCCGCGACCAGCGCCGACGACTGGGTCTTGACCGTGTCGAGATTGCCAACGACGCCGGCCTGCACCCTCAAGGCATCCTGCAGCGCCGCCACTGAAGTCTGCCAGCGCGCCTGCGCATTGCTTATCAGCGCCTGACTCGATTGGCTGCTGCTCGCCGGCGCATAGGTGGTCGCGAACGCCTTGTCGATCTGCTGCACATCATAGGCGAGGCGCTGGGCCTCCTTGAGCAGCTGCTGAGTGCGCTGGATCGACTGCTGCAGCTGCGCCAGCGACGAATACGGCAGGCTCGCAAGGTTCTTCGCCTGGTTGATTAGCATCTGCGCCTGATTCTGCAGCGAGATGATTTGATTGTTGATCTGCTGCAGCTCGCGCGCGGCGGTCAGGACGTTCTGGGCATAATTGTTCGCATCGAACACGACCAGTTGCGCCGACGACATGGAGGTCGACGCCGCCCAGATGACGATCGCCGCCGCAGCGCCGCGGGAGAGACGACGAAGATCCGTCATACGCGGACCTCCCGGCCATTCAGATGGGGAATGAGGTCGATCGCCCAGGACACGCCGCGATGGGTGAGCCAGCCGGCAAGGAAACCATCCTGTCCGTGCTCGGCGAGCACACGCGTCATGTCGGCCTGGTCAGTCTTGGAAGACGCCGCGATCAGCGCCAGCGCGACCTCACCGAGACCGAGCTCGAACAGCCGGTTGCCGCGCCGCGACTGACAGTAATAGTCCCGCTTCGGCGTGGCGCGGACCAGGATCTCGATCTGGCGGTCGTTCAGCCCGAACCGTCGATAGACAGCAGTGATCTGCGGCTCGAGCGCGCGCTCGTTCGGCAGCAACAACCGGGTCGGGCAGCTCTCGATGATGGCGGGTGCGATCTTTGATCCATCGATATCGGACAGCGACTGCGTGGCGAACACGACGGACGCGTTCTTCTTGCGCAGCGTCTTCAGCCATTCCCGGAGCTGGCCGGCAAAGCCGTCGTCGTCGAGCGCGAGCCAGCCTTCGTCGACGATCAGGAGCGTCGGGCGGCCGTCGAGCTGGCCTTCGATGCGGTGGAAAAGATAGGAGAGCACGGCAGGCGCTGCCGCCGTGCCGATCAGACCTTCGGTCTCGAACGCCTGCACGGACGCACCACCGAGCCGCTCTGCGTCGGCATCGAGCAGCCGGCCATAAGGGCCGCCACCGAGGCAAGAGGGTTGTAGCGCCCGCTTCAGCGCATTGGACTGCAGCAGGATCGACAGGCCCGTCAGTGTCCGCTCAGACACGGGCGCCGACGCCAGCGAGGTCAGCGCCGACCACAGATGATCCCTCACCTCGGGCGTGATGCTGATCTGCTCGCGCGAGAGCATCGCCGCGATCCAGTCGGCTGCCCAGCCGCGCTCTGTCACATCGTCAATGGCGGCAAGCGGCTGCAGCGCGACGGCTTCCGATGCCTCGTCCGACAAGGCACCACCGAGATCATGCCAGTCACCGCCCATGGCGAGCGCGGCCGCGCGGATCGAGCCCCCGAAATCGAAGGCGAACACCTGGGAGCCAGGATAACGGCGGAACTGCATCGCCATCAACGCCAGCAGCACCGACTTGCCAGCACCGGTCGGGCCGACCACGAGCGTATGCCCGACGTCTCCGACATGCAGCGAGAACCTGAACGGCGTCGAGCCCTCGGTGCGCGCCACGAACAGCGGCGGCGCACCGAGATGCTGATCGCGCTGCGGGCCGGCCCAGACCGCCGACAGCGGGATCATATGGGCCATGTTCAGGGTCGAGACCGGCGGCTGGCGCACATTGGCGTAGACGTGCCCGGGCAACGACCCCAGCCAGGCCTCGACCGCATTGACCGTCTCGAGCATGCAGGTGAAGTCGCGGCCCTGGATCACCTTCTCGGCGAGCCGCAATCGTTCATCAGCAATGCGCGGATCCTCATCCCAGACCGTGATGGTCGCGGTGACCAAGGCCTCCCCGATCAGATCCGAGCCGAGATCCTGAAGTGCCGCATCTGCGTCGAGCGCCTTGTTGTGGGCATCGGTGTCGACCAGGGCAGCGGCCTCGTTGGTCACGACCTCCTTGAGGAGAGCGGCAATCGACTTGCGCTTGGCGAACCACTGCCGCCGGATCCTGGTCAGCAGCCTGGTCGCGTCGCTCTTGTCGATCATGATCGCCCGGGTCGACCAGCGATAGGGAAACGCCAGCGCGTTGAGCTCGTCGAGAATGCCGGGCGTCGTGGCGGTCGGGAAGCCGACGATCGTCAGTACCCGCAGGTGAGCGTCGCCCAGCCGTGGCTCGAGGCCTCCGGTCAGAGGTTGATCGGCCAACAGCGCATCGAGATGGACCGGGATTTCGGGGACGCGGACGCGCTGCAGCTTGGTCGAGATGGTCGCATGCAGATAGGTCAGCGTCTCCTCGTCGTCGAGCCACCGGCACTCTGGCATGAAGCCATCGAGCAGTTGCAGGATGCGATCCGTGCGGTCGGCGAAACCACGCAGGATCTCGTGGGCATCACTCCCCTCGCCTTGCGCGCGTCCCTCATACAGCCAGCGCTCGGCGCGCGAGGCATCTTCGGACGGCGGCAGATATACGAAGGTCAGGAAATAGTTCGACTCGAAATGCGCGCCTTGCGCCTGGAACTGCGCCCGGCGCTCGGCCTCCACCAGCGCGGAGGCGGGATCAGGGAATTGGCTCGCGGGATAGAGCTGAGACGGATACCTGAAGGCCTCGACGAATAGCGCCCAGCCAGAGCCCAACCTGCGGAGCGCATTGTTGAGCCGACCCGCGACCGCCACGAGCTCGGCCGGCACCGCCGAGTCCAGATCCGGCCCCCGAAATCGGGCGCTCCGCTGTAGCGAGCCATCCTTATTGAGGACGATGCCATGATCGACCAGAGCGGCCCACGGCAGATAATCGGACAGGCGCGCATTGCTGTTGCGATATTCGCGCAAGTTCATCATGGCTTGCTCCTCACACATTGAGATGACCGGGAATGCGCAGGTGCCGGCGCACGACCTCGACGAAGTCCGGATCGCGTTTGGCGGCCCACACCGCCACGCCGTGCCCGATCGCCCAGAACAGAAGCCCCGCGATCCAGAGCCGCAGCCCCAAGCCAAGCGCCGCAGCGAGCGTGCCGTTGAGAATGGCGATGGCGCGCGGCGCACCGCCGAGCAGGATCGGCTCGGTCAACGAGCGGCGCACGGCGATCGCAAAGCCGGGAAACGGCTGATCGGCATAGAGCGGAGCCTCCATCAGATCACTGCTCCGCCACCGAACGAGAAGAACGCCAGGAAGAAACTCGAGGCCGCAAAGGCGATCGAGAGCCCGAAGACGATCTGGATCAGCCGGCGGAATCCTCCCGACGTATCGCCGAAAGCGAGCGTCAGGCCCGTGCTGATGATGATGATCACCGCCAGAATCTTTGCCACCGGCCCCTGGACCGAGAGCAGGATCTGATTGAGCGGCTGCTCCCATGGCATGTTGGAGCCGGCGGCGCAGGCCGGGCTTGTCGTAAAGCTGGCGAGCGTCACAGCCGCGGACGCCACCGCCCAAAGAGCCGAAGAACCAGAGCGTTGCTTCATGGCTGTTCTCCTGACGCGGGTGCGAGCTGGGTGAGCTGATAGTCGCCGCGGGCATTCAGTCCATCGACGCGGGCGAGCTCGACCAGGCGCCGGTCGGCGCCGCGGCCGGCGAGCACGGCGATCAGCTGGATGGTCTCGGCGATCAGAGCACGCGGCACGGTGACCACGGCTTCCTGGATCAGTTGCTCCAGGCGCCTGAGCGCGCCGATCGCGGAGCCCGCATGGATGGTGCCGATCCCGCCAGGATGACCGGTCCCCCAAGCCTTGAGGAGATCCAGCGCCTCGGGGCCCCTGACTTCGCCGATCGGGATGCGATCGGGCCGTAGCCGCAACGCGGACCGCACGAGGTCCGTCAGGCTGGCAACACGGTCCTTGGTCCGAAGCGACACGAGATTGGGCGCTGCGCATTGCAGCTCCCGCGTATCCTCGATCAGCACCACGCGATCTTTCGTTCCTGCAACTTCCGCCAGCAGCGCATTCGTCAGCGTGGTCTTGCCAGTCGAGGTGCCCCCTGCGACGAGGATGTTGCTGCGCGCGGCCACCGCTGTTCGCAACTGCTTGGCCTGCTCTTCCGTAATGATGGCGGCTGCGACGTAATCCGCGAGCGTGAACACGGCGACCGCGGGCTTGCGAATGGCAAACACCGGCGCGGTCACGACCGGCGGCAGCAGACCTTCGAAACGTTCGCCGGTCTCCGGCAGCTCGGCCGAGACACGCGGCGCTCCGGCATGAACCTCGCTGCCGACATGATGCGCGACCAGACGCACAATGCGTTCGCCGTCGGCGGGCGAGAGCGTCTCACCCGTTGCAGTCAGACCCGAAGCGAGACGATCGACCCAGAGCCGGCCATCCGGGTTGAGCATCACCTCGATGACGGCGGGATCATCGAGCCAGTCTGCGATGGCAGGCCCCAGCGCCGTGCGCAACATTCGCGCGCCGCGCGAGCTCGCCTCCGTTCGCCATGAATGAACCGCCATGATCACCCCCGTGACCGGCGACGGCGCCTCGCGCGTCGTCCACAGCGATGATCAGAAGCGGCAACCGGCAGAGCTCCGCAATGCGCTCACTAAGGACATCGCGTTCTGGCGTAGAAAGAGAAACGAATGGCGAAATGGGGTCAGGACGAGCGGCTGGACTCGTCGGATTGCGTCTCTCTGGCCGCGACATCCTGAGATATCTCGGCGGCAAGTGTCTGCCCTTTGGCTAACCGCCGTCCAAGAGCCTCGACGAAACCCTCATAGCGCTCGCGGCCTTTGGCCTGCGCGGCCGTTTGAGCCGTATCCGGCAGCGGCGGGGTCACGGTCAGCCAGAACCGCACGAACAGCGCGAGCGCCTCGTTGGCGATCGTCACGTGACGCTCGAGCCGCTCCACCTGCCGGCTCAGCCGGTCGAGACGCCGCCCTAGCGCTGCCTCCATCCGCTCGGCATTGTCAGGCGACAGATAGGACGTCAGCGCGGTCTCGACGACGAGCGCCTGCGGCACACGCTTGCGGCTGGCGTAATCAGCGAGCTGACCTGCGAGGTCTGGGGGCAGCCGAAAGGTGTGCTTGGTGCGCATCATGAGCCTCCTTTACAGACCAAGGCCATCGTCCGGGTCCAGCGCCGCCTGTCGCGGCAAGCCACGAAGCTGGTCACGGAGCACGCTGTTGCGCACCGTCTCAGCATCCACGTCTCGGTCTTCAAAGTTGAACTCCTGCGCAGGCCGCGCTTGCTCCGGCACGATCTCCTCCTGCTCGGCAAGCTCCGGCTCCCTCCGGACCCCGGCATTCGCGGCGTCACCGGCTGCACTCAGCGCAGGCGGCCTCCCCTGCTCTCTTGCTGCGATCGTCCGAGCGATCGGCGGCAGCCTGCTCCAGTCGTCCGCCAACATGCCGTCGTCTTGGTCCGTCAAAACCGGATCGGGAGGTGGCAACCCCCGATCGACCAGCCGCGGATCTGCGAAATACCGGGCCTTCTTGCCGCGGATCGGCGGAACACCGGAGACCAGCACCAGCTCATCATCACCGGGCAGCTGCATCACCTCTCCCGGCGTGAGCAAAGGACGCGCCGTCTCCTGGCGTGAGACCATGAGATGTCCGAGCCAGGGGCTCAGTCGATGGCCCGCATAATTCTTCATCGCCCGCATCTCGGTCGCGGTCCCCAGCGCGTCCGACACACGCTTGGCGGTACGCTCGTCATTGGTCGCAAACGACACCCGCACATGACAGTTATCGAGGATCGCGTTGTTGGCCCCGTAGGCCTTCTCGATCTGATTGAGCGATTGCGCGATCAGAAAGCTCTTCAGCCCGTAGCCGGCCATGAACGCGAGCGCGGACTCGAAGAAATCGAGCCGGCCGAGTGCCGGGAATTCGTCGAGCATCAGAAGCAGCCGGTGGCGTCGCTCGCGGGCCTGCAGATCCTCAGTGAGGCGGCGGCCGATCTGGTTGAGGATCAGCCGCACCAGCGGCTTGGTCCGGCTGATGTCGGAGGGCGGGACCACGAGATAGAGCGTGGTCGGCCGCTCGCCTGCGACGAGATCACGGATCCGCCAGTCGCAACGGCGCGTCACCTGCGCCACGACAGGATCACGGTACAATCCGAGAAACGACATCGCAGTCGAGAGCACGCCTGAGCGTTCGTTCTCGCTCTTATTCAGAAGCTCACGGGCAGCGGATGCGATCACGGGATGCGGCCCGGCGTCCCCCAGATGCGCTGATGTCATCATCGCGCGCAGGGTGACATCGATCGGCCGCCTCGGATCGGAGAGGAAGTTGGCGACCCCCGCCAGAGTCTTGTCCGGCTCTGCGTAGAGCACGTGGAGGATGGCCCCGACAAGCAGCGCGTGGCTCGTCTTCTCCCAATGATTGCGCCGCTCCAGCGAGCCTTCGGGATCGACCAGGACGTCGGCGACGTTCTGGACGTCGCGGACCTCCCACTCCCCTCGCCTCACCTCGAGCAGCGGATTGCAAGCTGCCGATCGCGCATTGGTCGGATCGAACAGCAGCACCCGGCCATGCCGCGCGCGAAAGCCCGCCGTCAGCTGCCAATTCTCGCCCTTGATATCGTGAACGATGCAACTGCCCGACCACGTCAGCAAGGTCGGCACCACCAAGCCAACGCCCTTGCCCGAGCGGGTCGGCGCAAAGCACAGCACATGCTCCGGACCGTCATGACGAAGATAGCGATCCGCGTGCCGTCCCAGCACCACGCCGTCCGCTCCTAGCAACCCGGCCGCAGAGATCTCCTTCAGCGTCGCCCATCGCGCAGACCCATAAGTGAAGACATCGGCGGGCTCGCGCGCCCGCCACACCGACATGCCGAACGCAACCGCGATCGACGCCACACCGCCGAACGCCGCAATCAGTCCTCCCTCGGCAAACACCTCGGGCGCATAGGCATCATACGCGAACCACCACCAGAGGAACGCAGGCGGGAGATAGACAGGCATGCCCCGCGCCAGCTCGAACCACGGCGGCCCAAGCTGCGGTTGATACCCTAGCCGCCACGCCGTCCACTGTGTTGCGGCCCACATCGTGACAAGCACGATCGCGACGACCGCTGTGATCTGCCCCCAGAGGATTCTCGTGCCGGGCATGACGGGCAGATCAGACTCTTAGAAGGCCGCGCGCAAGCAACTCCGAACGCTTGGCGGTGAGCTCTTGGTAATTCTCCCCGCTCTGGACACTTGCCCGGGACGGAAGCGTGAACCAGATCGCAGCCGCGATCTGTAGAGCGACGTTCACGCCGAAAGCTGCCTGGTACGCGATTGCTGGATAGTGACCGCCGACCGCCGGCCAGAGCTGAACCACCAATCCCGTCAGGCATTGCAAAGCGAACGCGCCTCCGATGTGGAACACGTTGAGCGCCGCATTGGCTCGTCCAGCGACCTCCTTCGGAAAGTATTCTGCCAAGACGGCGTAGCTCAGCACGGTCGCCGCACCGACGGACGCAATGAACACCCAAGAGATGCACGATGGCAGCGGCAGGCGCACGATCAGCGCCAATTGCGCGGCGATGAACAGGATCGCAACGGACGACAGTAACTGACCAGGCCCGATGCCGCGCCGACGCAATCGATCGGCGACGACGCCAAGCACGAGCGCGCCAAGGCTCAAGGCAATCGCCATCATCAAAAGGTTCTGCAGCAAGGCTGGTCGGCCGAGGCTCTCGACATCGCTGAACCACGAAGCAGCCCAGAGCCCCTGGAGCGACCAGGCCGTCCCGATGCAGGTGGCCGAAAGCGGCGCCAGCCGCCAGAAGCGGGGGTCGGCGTAAATGGTCTTCAGGCCGATCTTGGCCGCACCTGAAGCAGATGGCGAGACCGGCACGACCTTGGGCACGATCACAAAGATCAGCAGCGAGCAGCCAAGGGATCCGAGCGCGAGAAGATTGAACAATCCACGCCAGCCGATCGAGGCGACCAGCCAGTCCGCCGGCAGCGTGGCGGTGACCGCTCCCGATGCTGCCATCATGATCATGAGGCCGTTGAGCAACGGCACCCGCTCGCCCGGAAACCAGAGCAACAGTGCCTTCAGACCGGACGTCATTGCGGCGGCGACGCCGAGGCCGATCAGAGCGCGGCCGGCAAGCAGCAGCAGGAAGTGGTCCGAGATTGCAAACAGCGCCGCGCCAACGGCCGCGGCCAACAGCACCGCACTCTGAACGAGCCGTGGACCATATCGATCCAGGAGTATGCCAATCGGGATCTGGGCTACAGCGAAGGTCAGGAAGTAGACCGACGTCAACAGACCGAGATGGCCGGCGCTGAGGCCGAATTCGGCTGCGAGCGAGCCTGCTATCGTCGCATTGATGGTTCGGAACAGAAACGACAGGTAGTAGGCACCAACGAACGGCAGGAACACTCTAACGATCAGCTGCCACATGGACATTTGGCCTGTGCCCGCCCGGCGCGGCATCGCATTAGCCTGCAAATCGTCTACCGAAGCCGTGACATCGCGATCAGCGGCAGTGGATCCCGCGCTGGTTTGCGAGCGCGCCGTCTCCTCGGAATCATCTTCCGGCGGGCTCTGGACCGCAGCGCTGAGCCGGTCCAGCGTCTCCCGGATCAAAGAGCGACCCTGATGAACGCGGGTGGAGACCTGCGCCGCAAATTCGTCGAAGCGTTCGGCCCCCCGTTGGCAGGCTTCGTGCAAGGCAGCAGCCGGGAGGCGTGGAGCCATGGCAAACTGAAAACGCGCCTGGAGCGCAACAGCCTCGCTGACGAGCCTGACATCAGCCGCCAGCTGCTCCAGCTGCCGGTTCATGAGGCCGATACGATCGCGCACGGACTCTCCGTCGTCTTCGTCGGGGCCCAGATAGCGATCAAGCGCGGCTTCCACGAGCGCGGACCTCGACTGGCCCGGGCGTTGAACCGCGACGGCGACTGCCAAGCGTGCTGCGACGTCCTGGGAGAGATAAACGCCGATCCTGGATTTCATCGCGTCACGCCTGCGCAACAAACTGAATCAAAGGATGGGCAGCTACGTCCGCACGCTGCCCGCGAGCCGGTCGACGGCTCTGCGCTATCGGCGCTGCGCCACAGGGACTGCGGGACCAGCCTGCTCGGCGTCGAGATTCCGGGGACGCTGTTTGGATGTGGAATAGCCGTGACGCCAGCAGCCGCGTTCGACAGCATCGAAGAACTCTTCGACTTGCGCATTGAAGGCGGCCGGCTCTTCCAGATTGATGGTGTGACCCGTGTTCGGACAGATCCAAAGGCCGGCCTCGGGCAGACATGCCTTCAGCATCAAATTGGTGTCGAGACAGGGCGTGTCTTCGTCACCAACAGCGAGCAACACCGGGATCGCCATTGTCGCCAAGCTGTCCCTGAAGTCGTGCAGCGACGGACGCAACATCTGATAGCGGACCATGGTTGTCGACAGTCCCTGTACGGACAACCGCCCGAGCCGGTCCGCGAACTCCCGCCATGCCCTGGGATTCTTGTGCTTGAGCTGAATGCGCGTGGGACTGTGCGCGATCCTGTCCGCCGTCACATCCAGGCCGCGATCGATGAACGACCGCGCCAGCGTCGATGTCTGTTTCAGCCATTGCTCGCGCTGCCCCGGCGAACAGCCGGATCCCGCGGCTGCGGCAACGATGGCGCTGGCCCGTCCCGGGTATCGCAATCCGAACTGCAAGGCGGCATAGGCGCCCATGCTGGCCCCGACCAGATGAGCTCGGTCGAGCCCAAGTCCGCGCATCACCGCATCTATATCGCCGACGGCATGCCCCCAGCCGTACAGCGCGGCATCCTCTGGAACATCGCTGGGCGGGTAGCCCCTCGCGTTATAGACGATGCAGCGGTGGCTTTTCGCGAAGTGACTGACCTGGAGATCCCAGCTTCGCAAGTCGGAGCCGAACTCGTGAGCAAAGATGATCGGACGGCCCTGGCCGGTTTCCTCGACATAGAGCTTGACCCCGCCGGCATCGACATACGGCATCGCGATCGTCCCCATTGCATATCCGCGCTTGTGAGACGAAGGAACCGACGAGATACAAGCGAGGCAATGCCGCAACGATGCTCGTCGTAGTCTTGCGCAGAATCTCGCGGAATAACCGGGGTGTCTAAGCCTCCCTGGTGGTCAGCCCCAGGCTATTTCGATGTCCCAGGGGCGATCAGAGGCCGAGGCCGAGCTTGCGTCCAAAGCTCCAGCTCACTGCCCCTCCGCTGATGGCGATCCCGCGCACCTCGCGCCCGAGCTGCTGTTCAAGTACCGGACGCCAAGGCACGAGCTGAAAGCCGAGCCCGTCGTCGATCATGGCGAAGCGACCGGACGCCAAGGTCACACGTTGACGGTAGATGCCCGCGATCGGATCGCCTTCGCCGATCGGCCGGTAGGCCAGCGCCGTCTCGGCCGAAAGCCTGGATGCGGCGGCATTCAGCTCGCGCTGGCGCAGGGAGGTGAGCAGATCGCGCGCGAACACGACCCGCTGCCCTTGCCGACGAGCGAGACCCTCAGCGGCCAGATGATCGATCCGGCGTTCCATGGCGGCCCGGACGTCCGCTCCAAATCCTCCGCCGACGGCAACAGGCTCGCGCGCGAGCAACTGACGATCGAGCCATGTCGCACCATCCGCCCTCACCTGGGCGTCGAGGGCGAGGTCCGATCGTGTCGCCAGCGATAGCCGCTTACGACCCTGGGCATCGTCGTAGACCCGCGCCTCGACGATCGCTCCCAATTGAGCATCGCCGGTCAGCTCGAGATCGGCGAATTTGAGATGATGGGTTCGGCCATCGACGCCGTCGACGATGGCATAGGCCGAGCCCTTGAGCTCGTCGTGGAGACCACGCGCCACGAGGCGGCCGAGCACCGGATCGGCCGGCTGATCGCCATGCAGCGCAAAGCCTTTGACGTCGGGCTCCCGGCCGAAGCCGCCGATAGCCCGGTGCATGGTTTTGATGATATCGCCGCGGAGCGCAAGATCGCGCAACGTCTCCTCCAGACCCGGCTTCAGCGTCCAACGCCCCGGCGCGATCTGCTCGGCCAGACCAAGACGTTCCAACCGGGCCGCCCTGCCCGTCATCAGCCTTCGCAGCTCCGGATCTTCGCCGCGGGCCACTTGGCGAAGATCCGCGACGCCAGCTCCCTCATCGGCCACAGCGCGAAGCGCACGGTCGAGCCCGGTCCAGTGCTCGGCATCGACCTCACGTTCCAGGGCCGACTTGATCTCGTGCTCGCTGCGCGGACCGAGCTCAAGACCGACACGCTCCGCTGCCCGCTCGCGAAATCCGCGGCTGATATAGTCGCGGCTGATGACGAGATCCTGGCCGTCATCGCCCCGGCCGCGCACGAGAACATGGACGTGCGGATTGTCCGTGTTCCAATGGTCGACCGCGATCCACTCCAGCCGTGTCCCGAGATCGCGCTCGGCATCGCGCATCAGCTCGCGGGTGAAGGTACGCAGATCCTGCATGTCCGCGGCATCCTCCAGCGAGACAATGAAGCGGAAATGATGGCGGTCGTTCTCGACGCTGGTAGCGAACGCCCGCTCATCGGCCTGGTCCGATCGCGCATCGAACATTGTGGCATCGGCGCCGTTACGCGTGACGCCGTCGCGTTTGAGATAGCTGATGTGTTTGGCAAGCGGCGCAGACCGGAACTTTGTCCCGCGATGCCGGACCACGCGCGCCTTCATCACGACCCGGCGCGTCGGCGAGCGTAGCGACAATGCCAGCGCAGCAGACCGTCCACGCCCGAACCGCGCACCGGCCCTTCGTCCCTCCCGGCCAAAGCCCTTGCCGGTATGGCCGGCCTTCCGAGCGGCGCGCATGACCTGGCCAACAAAGCTCTTCGGCTTGGCTGGGCCACGGCCGCCGTTCCTGATGCGACCGGGACGAACGCGGAAGTCGCTCTCGTCCCGGCTCATGTCGACCTCGGCGACAGGCCAGCTTGGCCGACGGCTCTCGCTTGATTGATTTGCCGATACTTTCGCCGTGAACCGCCAGCCGGCCTGATCTGGATCACGCCTGAAATACGAATCCAACCAACCACATGCGCCCGACGGCCGTCGGCGCTTTTATCTCGCCATCCCTGGTTGAGCTTTCCGGCCTTCACCTGATTCCTCTCCAACATGCGATGATCTACGACAGGCCGCGAAGAAGGGTGCGTTCGCTCATCGCCAGAGATTTCCGCCGGCGTGCCGAGCAAACAACGAATGCGGCTGCGGCAGGAGAGACGAGAGATCGCCGCGGCGAGCGACACGCAATGATCTGTTCGAGTGCTTGCCGGTTGCACTCTGATCGCCGGCCATGCGTTGCGAACCGCGCGGGACGAACAAGTTCACAAGCGAGACAACCGCCGCTCGGAAGGTATTGATCGGGCGTTGGGCTTGCACACCGGCCACGGCCGACGAAAGCTTCGCGACGTAGGCTCGGGTCTCGTCCGGCAGCGGCCGGCCCGTTGCCAGATGACGTTCATACCGCCCTGGACCCGCATTGTAGGCTGCGAGGAACCCGGGCGATCCATACCGGTCGTGCAGCTCGCGAAGATAGGCAGCGCCCGCCAGAACGTTGTCGTGAGGATCGAAGGGATCGGCCCCGAGGCCGTAGCGGGCGCGCAAATCGCGCCAGGTCTCCGGCATGATCTGCATCAGGCCGATGGCGCCCTTCGACGAGCGAGCCCGCCGATCACCGCCGCTTTCGATGCGAATGACGGCGTAGATCCAGCGCTCGGGAATATCGAACCGATGCGCAGCTTCGCTCACAGAACCTGCAAATGCCTCAACAGAGGACGTGCTCACGACGTGCAGACGGGAGGCCGACGGCGAGGCTTGTGCTGTCGCGCCGAAGACAACTGACCATGCGAGGACTGCAGCGATGATGATGCTCTGCCCGTGACTCCGGACGCGCGTAGCGACGACGCGAGAAGTGGCCGCGACGATCGAGCCAGCGGCGGTCTGAGCGATCGAACGAGCATCGAAGGGCCGGCGACCGTCGTGCATCGTCACTCCTCCCCACTCACCCACAGCGGCACGGCGTGACCGACGATGGCGGACATCGGCAGCACGCCGAAATATCGCCCATCGAGGGAGATCGCCGAGCGCGTGTTCATCAGAAAAGCTTCATCTTTGCTGAGCGTTCGGCAGCCCTGCCACATCGGCAGTGGCCGCCCCCGGCTATCACGCTCTTGCGCCTGCCCCACCTCGATCGCGTCGATGAGGATCGCGAGCCCGTGCCTGCAGACGACCTGCCCGGGCAGTGCCGCGACATGCTTCATCATCGGTACGCCGCGCGGCAGGTAGCCTCTGCTCGCCAGGAAATCGGCGATCGGCTGCGGCGGCTGCACCGCGACGATCTCGCCAATGGAGCGATCGCCGCTGGGGCGCAGCCGGTAGAGGCCCGTCGGGACGCTTGCAGAGAGGTTCCAGACAAAGCGGACGGTCGACGACTGCGGCACGGCCGACATGGCGATGGCAGCCACGCCGATGAGCGCAAGACGGAGCACAGCGACTGTCGTCATCGCGCAAACCTCCGCCGGTGCAGCCACGCCTGATGCCGTCCGCGCGTGTAGTCGCGCGGCACGTCGTGAGCGGACAGGCGGTTGTGAACGTGCTGCCAGTAGTCAGGCGCGGCCTCGGCTGGATCGATACCGAGCACCTCCACCCTGTCGATCCGCTGCAACACGGCTTCGACTCTGGACCAACCGGCAAGTCGCAACAGGATCTCGCCGCCGGGGCGGACGAACGGCACGGTGGTGTATGCCTGTCCCGGTGCGACCGCCCTGACGATCTCGATGCGCGAGACGACGGTTCCGAAGTCGTTCGATGCCCACCGCACGAACGCGAAGATGCCGCCAGGCGCGAACGACAGAACGCGCCGACGCTTGTCGATGATGGTTTCTTCGACCGCATGGCCGAACCGAATCCAGTTCTCGATCCGCTTCTCGAGCCAGAGCAACTCCACCTGTGTGAGGTCGCTCATGCCGCCCTCCGGCGAGAGCAGATGGACTGATCTGCCCAATCCCGGACGGCCGGCAGGACCGTGTAGCCGCGCCTAGGGTTCAGGTCCCGATCAAGCTTGAGGGCGCCGCGCAAAGGCTGCGCGCCGCGGTCATCACCAGGCGTGCAAAATGCGCTGTCCGTTAGAAGGAATCCGAAGGATTCCTTGTTAGTAAAGTTAAGGGCCGGCCAAGCAATTGAGCTGCCGTCGGTTTTGACCGATTTCGGTCCCCGATAGCACGAGGATCCGGTCCCCGATAGCACGAGGGTTCTGGTCCCCGATAGCACGAGCTGATTCACAGGTTTTCCCCAGAGGCGGTGCTGATGCCGCGCTTGCGCAGACGCGCGGCGAACGGGTCTTCCGGAACGGGAGCAAAGGAGAGCCGTTCCCGGTCTCGCAATCCGGGCTCGATGGCGAGCCGGTAGCCGGGCAGCGTTTGACGGCGGACGATGTCACGCAGGTCGTAGGCAAAATGCTTCAGCGGCGACAGGCTGCCCGACTTGGCGTGCAGATGCGCGACGTCGAAGCTCCAGCCGCCCTGTTGGCGCCCGCCATGCTTGCGAACCAGCCGATAAAGCCAGCGCTCAAGTCCACCCCTCAGATCGAAATACGCACGGTCGATCGTGAGGACGAGCGCGTTGTCGAGAACGCCCGAATAGAACCAGTCTGGCAGGATCAGCTGCAGACCGGAGGGCTTGCCATGGGCATCGGCCATCTCCCGCCATTCGTTGATCCAGGAGAAACGATGCCGCCGGCGTTCCGTGAGCTGGCGGATCGACGTCAGCACGGTCGTCGCCTGCAGGCGGTCAAGCCCCGCCTTGAGACGATCGTAATCGCGCGCGCCGGTCCCGCGTCCGACGAAGGTCAGGATCTCGTGCGGCGTCGCCGCCATCAGACGCGAGGTCTTCAGACCCGCATCGCGCGCTTCGACGATCTGCGACGCCGCCCATATCAGCACGTCCGCATCCCAGATCGTCGCCATCCCGTGCTCCGGGACCGCCTCGACGCGGATCGTGATCGCGCCCGCACGAAAATCGATCGGAACGACGCGCCTGCTCTTGGCAAGCGAGAAGAACGGATAGGCCATCAGATCCTGCGCGTCGCGAGGCGCGAGGTCGCCCGGCAGCGCACGAAACAGCTCGAGCTGTTCGCGCTCGGCGCGCCAGCTGCCGCGCATTGCTAAGCCCCCCTCGAGCGTTGCGCAGGGGGTTCGTAGCCGGCGTATCGCACGAGGCCTGAGTGCCTCTTGGCCGGCAGCACGGTGCCCTGCCCCGGATCGGCAGTCGAGGTCTTGGTGCCGCGGTCGGCCCAAGCCTTGAGGTCTTCGAGCGCGTAGACGACGCGACCGCCGATCTTGCGATAGGTCGGACCGGTGCCATAAGTCCTGTGCTTCTCAAGCGTGCGGCCGGACAGGCCGAGATAGCGCGCAGCTTCGGGCGTTCGGAGAAAGCGCGGCGGCAGGCCGGCGACGGGATCGGGCATTTTGCACCTCCAGGAGAGCCTCGCGCAACGATCGAGCGACGTTGCGTGTCGGCGGCCATGATGGAGGCGTAGGACCGCGAAGGAGGATGCCGAAGACGAGGGGGGTCATGTTCGGCCCCCCCCCCTCCGCGATCCTATTCGTCCTTGCGCCGCGGACGCAGCAGCTGGAGATAGCCGCCGCGAATCAGCGACAATCCGGATTGAACGAGTCGTCGGGTGCGACTGCGCAGATCGTGCGTTTTCCAGCTGCGCGCCGAGATGCGCCCAGCCCCGAACAGAGCGTCGGCGATGGCGCGATAGTTGTTGCCCTGCTGCCAGGCGTCGAGCGCGCGCAGGGTCAGCACGAGGCGCGCGCGTCGTTGCTCTGTCCAGCCGTCAGACGTTGGACCAAGCGGGCGTCCTTTGAGCGCACGCCAGAGACGGTCGGCCGCCTCGTGCCGCACCTTGAACTCACGGTCGTAAGGCAGCAGCACGGTGTACGACGCAGTTGTCAGCGGCTTCGTTTGCAGCCACAGACGATGCTGAACTCCGCCGAGGCGGACGACCACGTGCCAGCCATCCGCCGCCAGGCGGAGCTGGTATGGCGCCAACGGCGGAAGCTTCAACGTCGGGGTGACGACGGGAAAGCGCTTGTCGAGCTCGGCCAGCGCGAGCACCGTCGACGAGCGTTCGGGCGCCCAGAAGACGATCTGCGCATCGAAGGAGACGTCGGGATCAGGTGCGAAATATCAACCCCCAGCGCCTCCGAAACGTTGCTGCATCATCACGATCAGCACGGACCGTCGCTGAATACTGCGCCCGATAGTTCGGAGACCGGCGGACACACTCCCAGGCCATGCCTGGACGGTCCGCGCGATGCATGTTCGCGTAGGCCTTGGGTGCGCGCCAATCGAATTCCGACATCGTGCTGTCCTCATCAGGTTAGGACTGCCACGGAATATCCGAATGATGGCGCCATTTCTGATTGCGGTGCTGATTCTTTTAGCGCGTCGGTACTTTGATGCAGGCTGCGCGCTCCACCAACTACACGATTGCTTGAAACGATCGGGTTCCGCAGTGGTTGCACAACGTCAGGTCTCGTGAGGACCACGTAGCAAGTGGTTGTAACCCTCCTCCGACATCCACTTCGCGCGCGCCAGATGGCTGTCGAATGCGCGCCGGGCCCGCTCGGGTTCCCTGATCGGATCGATATGGAGAACGATCTGGGCGACCTCTTTCCAATCAGCGCCATCCGCCTCCGCATCGAGCATGCGGAGATACGTCACGATGTGTTCCTCGTCATAGGGCGTGAGGACGGGATCGCTCGGAGCGTGGTCCGCGACATCGGGATCGAGCGGTGGAAAGGACATCGTTCACAAACCTGAAAAGGGCAAACGCGACGTTCATTTCGGGGGAGCAGAGGCGCGGCGGGAGCCTTACGCTTTCCCGGCGCTGGGCGCCATTAGCCAACGGACTCAATCGCTTGGGGCTTCATTGTAGAAAATACTCCGTGGTGAAATACTCGACAAGCCTGTGCTGTCTTGGAGATGAATATCCGAGACATCCTGGCGACCAATCTGAAGCACCTGCGCCGAACGAAAGGTGTGTCGCAGGAGGAGCTTGCGCATCGCGCGGAGATCGACCGGACCTATATCAGCATGATCGAACGAAGCCGCAATGCGGTTTCCATCGACGTGCTCGCTGCTCTTGCTGGTGGTCTCGGGGTCGAGCCGGCGGACCTGTTGAAGCCGCCGCCTCTCTCGGGCGATCAAAAGAAGAAAGCACGCCGCATTCCAAACCGGTAATGTCAAAGCTTGCTCAAAGTTTGGCGCTGTCATCGATCGTCACAGTTTTTGGCGGCATCGCCCCCGGTTTCCCCGAGGGACAAGGACTGGGGGAGCAAGGCGACGTTCACCCTAGCCATAGCGGCTTCCTTTCCAGCCCACAGGCTGGAATCAATAAGGGATGACCGCCCTCACCCGCCGCCGCGACCCCAAGGCGCCAGAAGAGACCTGGTGCATCTACTTCGGCGACATCCAAGCCGGTACGATTGCCAAGAACAAGGGATCGATCGGATCACCGGCTTGGCAGTGGTTCTGCGGCTTTTATCCGGGCAGTCATCCCGGCGAGCAAAGTGTCGGGACGGCGGCATCGTTTGCAGAGGCGCGCTCGGCATTTGAGAGCGCGTGGAGCGCGTTCGTTGCACGTCGATCTCCGGGAGACTTCGATGAGTGGCGTCGACATCAAGCGTTCACGGCCTGGAAATACTCGATGTGGGATGCCGGCTGCCGCCTCCCAACCCAGAATACGTCCGGCAGATCCCGGTGCTTCTGCGGTGCGGAGATAGAACTCAGGACGACCGAGGACCACATCTACTCAACACATATGGACACCTCGCAATGACGAGCGCTGGAGCGGACTGAGCCTTAGAATGTGCAACCTCTACAGCATCACCACTAACCAGGCCGCAATCGCGGCACTGTTTCGGGTCGTCCGCCGATATGAAGGTAATCTTCCTCCGATGCCCGGTGTCTTCCCAGACTACCCGGCACCCGTCATTCGCGGCAACGAAGAAGACCGCGAGATGCTGATGATGCGCTGGGGGATGCCGCCGCCTCCACGGACCGGCGGGCCACCCGTGACGAACATCCGCAACACCTCGTCTCCGCATTGGCGGGGCTGGCTGAAGCCCGAGAACCGATGCCTGGTGCCCTTCAACAGCTTTGCGGAATACGCGCCAGAACCGAACCCAGAGACCAAGAAGAAGGATGTGGTCTGGTTCGCCTCGTCTGACGATCGCCCGCTGACCTGCTTCGCCGGCATCTGGACTGAATTCCAGGGCGAACGCGGAACAAAGTCCAAGCCGATCCCGGGCCCGCACTTGGTCTACGGCTTCCTGACAACCGAGCCGAACGCCATTGTTACTCCCATCCATCCGAAGGCGATGCCGGTCATCCTGACGACGGATGAAGAGCGAGAGGTTTGGCTGCGCGCACCATGGAATGAAGCCAAAGCGCTCCAGCGTGCACTTGCAGATGATGTCCTCAAGATCGTCGCGCGCGGTCCGGCAAAGGAAGACATAGCAGCAGCCTGATGCAATATCGCAGCCCAATTGAGCAATTTTGACCAGACGGCGCTGATGAGCTGCGTTCTTCTTCTCGGTCATGCTTGAGGAGCTTCGCAATGTCGACGGGTACGCGTTGGACTGAGCTGCTGACATGCCCAAACTGTAGAAACTCCGGGCTTTTGCAGCTATTTCAACCTGGTGGATCGACATACGAATACCGTGCGGAATCCGTTCCGGACCGCTTCAAGATTGTTCACACCGAATGTGGTGAACTCTACTGGTGTCGCGGTTGCCGCCGGGAGGCCATTCACAGCGACCCGGGCCGACTGCATGCGAGAAGCGAGCAGATCAATTAGCATCTGCTCCACTTGCTAAAGATCTTGGATACCGTGCCGGTGCGCAGAACGTTACATGAGCCGCACATTGCCAAGCGCAGTCATTCACTCCGATCTGGTTCGTGGCATCAACTCCTTTACCAAGATGCTCCTTACAAACCCTGCGAACCGAACATTAGATCGAGATCATGCCAGTCGAGTCTCGCCGGCTAAGCTCCCGCTTAAAAAGCCTCCGCCAAGAACAATCCCTTCAACCATAGCCTATGTAATTGCACACTCGCCGGCGCTGCTGTTCGTTTTCGATATGACCGATCGACTGGGAGCCTCGCGCAAGATGATGCTGTTTCACCTCGAAGCAGCGTCTGTATACGCCGAAGAGCTCGGTGAAACGACGACTCTGCATCTCATTGATCGTACGAGGCGGGAAATCGAGCATCCACCTCCGGCGGAGCAGGCACACGAGCCGAAGCCGCCGACATTGGCGTAAGCCTGTCAAGCTTCACACTTGACGCTGCTCGGCGCGAGGCCCCCGGGTGGAAAGGCGTGGTCCGAGATCACACCAGCAACAGCCAGAGTCCGACCTTGGCTCCGCCCGGGTCATCCGGGCGGAGCCCTCTGTGGACTCACTCCGCCGTCTTGCGCGGCCGCGACCAGAGGAGCGTGTAGCCTTCGCCGCCCTCGTCGTCGAACAGGTTGGCGTAGATCGGGGCGTTGAACGAAGGGTCGTCGAGCTTGAGCGAGAGATAGTCGCGTCCCTCCTCGGAGCGGCGCGCCCAGGCGGCGCCGATCTCGACCCGGCCTGCGTAGACGCGGTGGCTGGGCGCGTTCTCGCTGGAACGGTTGGTCTCGGGGATGATGCGCACGCCCTTGGCCTTGAGGCTCAGGGTGATGATCTCGCCTTGGAAATCGTCGCCGACCTTCTTGAAGGAACCGATGGAAGCCATGTTGTCTCTCCTTGGCTGTTTCGGGCCGCGACCACCGCGGCCTCGATGGCGCATCTCGGGCGAACGGCGATCGACGGCGCACCCGCAGGGCCGGAGCGGCAGCGGAGGACGGCGCCGGACAACTTTCTTGTCCCGCGAGGAATGGGCGGCTCCGCCCAGGGGAAGAAAGTTGGCCGGCGGCGTTGCGCTCAGGCGATCGAGGCGTAGCCGGTCTTCGGCCAGATCAAGCCATCACGAGGCAAGGTGCGTCGCCGCCCCGATCAGCTTCCAGGAGAGACATGGTGAGCCGCGGCCGCACAAGACGGCGGACGAGCCAGGCGTACGATCAGAAACCGCCGACAAGAAAAGCGCGTGCCGATCTCAATCCCGTGTCAGCGAACCTGCCGTAAGCCAGTCAGCCAATGCTTTGCGCTGGTAAGATCGTTCTGCGGTGGGTCGCAAGCTCGAGTTCGAGGCGGCCAGCCTTCGCTCAGCTGAGCACATTCGTGCTTGCGAACAACGTCGTCGACCCTTCGAGGCCCAGGCGGTTGGACTGCCCAGTCCAGGTTCACAGCCGCGAGGAGTGGAGAGACCGATCGCCGCCCTGATCGGACTGCAACGGGCGGGCGAGATCGTGACTGTACAACTGGTGCAGAGCGCATCCGCCCGCCAGGAACGCACCAAACCAACCGATGATCTCACGCCAGAGCGGCGATGGCTCAGCAAGGAAGACAACACCTAGTGCCGTGTGACGGCCGGCCATTACTGCCGGGACGAGAAAAGCTGCTGCCACGGAGGCGCGCATCAGCGGGGATCGCGACGTTGCGAACAGAATCCGGCCGACGGTCAGGGTGAGAGCCGCCGCGGTGAGCCCCGCCAGAAATGCCCCGGCAATCCCGACGCCTGCACTCAGGACCGCCATGCCGGTGCTGACCGCAACGAAGAACGGAAGAGTGTGAACGGCGAGCTTAAAAAGTGCGCGGCACAACAGTCCGACGCTGACCAGTCCAAGGATGAGAGTAATCGCGGGCATGGGGGTGGCCTCCGTGCAAAGCTATGACGGGATGCGCCTTCCACCACCACCGCGGCGCGATCCGAACAATATGCATCGTGATTTGGACAAAGTTGCGGAGAGTCGTGCCGACGTTGGAGCAGCGTCCGAGGCGTTGTGAGATCGGCAGAACGTCGAGAAGTTTACGGCGCTCACGCGCCGCCTTTCCCGAAGGTCCAGACGGGAATGCCGAGGCGACGGGCCTTGTCGGCGAGGTTGCCCTGGATCCCCGAACCGGGGAAGACCATGACGCCGATCGGGAGCGTCTCCAGCAAGGCGTCGTTGCGCTTGAAGGGGGCGGCCTTGTTGTGCCTCGTCCAGTCGGGCTTGAAGGCGATCTGCGGCACCTTCCGGTTCGCGGCCCATTTGGAGGCGATCAGCTCGGCGCCTTTTGGCGAGCCACCATGCAGGAGGACCATGTCGGGATGCTTGGCGTGAACCTTGTTGAGCCGGTCCCAGACGAGTGCGACGTCGTTGAAGTCCGGTCCGCCTGTGAGTACGATCTTCGGCCCCTGCGGCAGCATGACCTCGGTCTCGGCGCGTCGCTTGGCGGCGAGGAAGTCGCGGGAATCGATCATGGCGGCCGTCAGCGTGCGGTGGTTGACCTGCGAGCCCGATCGCGGGCGCCAGGGCGATCGCGTATGCAATTCGAAGGCCTCTGCTGCGAGATCACGGAACAGCTCCATGACGTTGCGGCGCTCGACCAGCGACAGCCCCTCCGACGTCAGCCGCTCGAGCTCGACGGAGCGGACCTCCGAGCCGTTCTGCTCGCGCTGGCTGGTCCGCTGCGCCTGCTCATTGCAGTCGAGTTCGCGCTCGATGCGCATCGTCGCACGGTGAAACAGGTTGACTGTCGACCACAAGAGCTCCTTGAGCTCGGGCTCGAGGCGGGTGTCGCAGAGCGTCGCCACCAGGGCGTCGAAGATGTCAGCGACCGCACCAGTGATGGCCCTGCCCTCCGGCAGCGGCCGCGGATCAGGCTCGTCGTCGAAGGGCCGGTAGCCGTACAGTTGGAGTTCGGCCAAAGCGTCGTCGGTCGTCGACCGGGTGTTGTGCGGCTCACGCATCTCGTCGTGGTGGTCGGACATGAGGATCTCGTCTGTGATCTCTGACCGCGCCGATCGCGGCCTTCCATAGCGATCTCCAAGACGGCGGGCGGACCGGACCAGAACCCGCTGATCCCTTCGAGCAGCGGGCCGGAGCGACAGCGGAGGATGGCAGTGCGCGGCTATTTTGCTTCGCGATGCAAAGGCCCGTACGCGGGCCGGCGGAAAATAGCCGCGCACCGCCATTGCCGGACCGGACCGCCTGCCGTCCGATCGCCTCTGAAGAAGGCCCCGGCGCGGCTCTCAAAGGCTCAGACGAGATCCACTCGCCCGCCCACGAGCCGCGGGCGCAGAGCGACAACCCCGACGCTGGACCGACGTTTAGGCCGAGATCACGTCCAGGAAGCGCGCGACGTCCTCAGGCAACAACTGATGGCGCAGCATGTCCCGGAGCTGGGCTTTCCCGAACGCGCGCAGATCTTCGTTGAAATCCTCAAGGCGAGGACACAAGGCGATCGCCTCTATGCCAGCGTCGAGCGCTCGTACCGTCAATGCCTTTGCCGCAGTTGTCCCGGCGGCGTCAGCATCGACAGCGACATAGAGACGGCGCAGCGTTGCCGGCCAGAACAGAGTGGCGAGATGGTTGGCGGAGAGCGCGGCGGCTACCGGAAGTGATGGCAGCACCGTCCGCAACGACAGCGTGGTCTCGATGCCCTCACCAGCCGCCATGACGTCATCAGCAATCCCGAAACGAACGGCGTGTCCAAGCAGGTCGCCCATCGCCCGCCGCGGCGTCTCGATCGGCGCCTTGCCGAGCCGTCGATCATCAAAGCCGTCAGGATCGAGCCAGGTGCGATGGACACCGGTGATGCAGTCATCGAGATCGGTCACGGCGGCAATCAGGGCCGGCCAAGTCTCGATCGTTGTGGTGTCATCCGGGCGATAGAAGCATTGCGGATGGAACCGGAGTGCTGCAGCGTTGGCAGGCGGATCGATGCCTCGATTGCCCAGATAGGTCTCGCCGAGCGTCCCCGTCAGCATCTGAGACATTGCAAAGAGTCGGCGAGCCGCCCTGACCGGGTCGCGCGAACGCCGAAGTGGCTTGGCATCGATCGGAGGTTCACGCTGCCAGCGAGGCAGCTTCAGGAATCGCCGCGCTTCCTCGGCAATGTCGCGGAAGCTGCGAAGCGCGCATGTTGTCCCGATAACGTCGAGCAGATCACCATGCTCGCCGGTCGCGGCATCGGTCCATTTGCCGGCAGGTCCCTTCGACGAGGCATGCAGCCGCACGAACAGCGAGCGGCCGGGCGTGTTGTTGATATCGCCCACCAGCCAATAGCGCCCCTCCCGCCTGCCGTTGGAGAGATAGTGACGGCACACCGCCTCGGCCTCACGCGCGAGGCGGCGCGCCAGTTCTGACACGTCGCCTGCCATCACGGTCGCTCCCGCCCGCGGACTTGCGCAATCGGAAAGCGCTCCAAGACCTTGGCGAGTATCGCTGCGCCGCCGGCATCGGTGGGCACGAACATCCGCAGCTTCCAGCAGATGATCTCGCCGAACAGCCCATAGGCCCTGAGACAATCCCTCAAACCATCAGAGAAGCCCGATAGCTCGATCCGATCGACACCCATGACGCGGGCTCGCCGCAGCTGCACGCCTTCAGCGAGATCGAGCACATAGCCGTCGCGCAGCAGTGCCGCGAACGCGTCTTCAGCTGCGAGCGCCGGTCTCTCCGCCGACATTGCCGTGACCCAACTGAGCGGGACCTTCCGGCCGATGATCCGCTCGTCTGCATCGGTCTGGAGGCGATAGACCCGCGTCGACTCCTGCGGGAGGCGCTTCCAGATCGGCAGCAGGAGCCCGGTGACGAGGTAGATCGTGCTGGTCGTGAACTCTGGGATCGATGCGAGCTCCGCGCTCCAGCCGGCCTTGAACTGCTCGCGATCGGCCTCCACCCAATCGAGCTCGGCGAGTTTGGCAAGCGGCAGAGTGCGGCGTCCCTTCGGTCCGATCAAATGGACGCGTGGCTCGATCTCGCCATCGTCGAGCAGCCAGCTCGGCGCCGGAACCTGGATCGCCGCTCGACCCGAGCGCACATTGCGCAGCGGAACGGCGCGGCGTTGCAGCAGCCGTTCCAAGGCCTCGTTCAGCGGCATTGGCCGATTGCGGTCCCGCTGGGAGATGGTGACGAGATGGGTCTCGGCGCCCGTTGCCGGATGGCTGTAGATCATGCGCCGCTCATTGACGACGAAGCTCTCGGCTCGCAGCGTCTCCAGGCCAGCATCGTAGGTCCCCGATGCGATGGCCCCCTCGATCCGCGCTGCCAGCAGTTGCTCAAACACCGTGAACAGGATGTTCTGCAGCTCGATCGTCAGCGCCAGCAGCCGGTTCAGGAATGTCGTGATCGGCGGCAGCTCATCCCGCAAGCCGTTGTCGTCCGTCAGCTTCAATCCCGTCGCCTGCTCGAACCGTTGCAGCGAGCAGCTCCCGACCTGGCCACGAACCAGAAGCCCATAGAGCTGGTGCAGGGCATCGCGGGCGTGCGGACTTTCGAGATTGTCCTCGGGCCGGAAGAGCCCCTGCCCGCCGGTCTGGCGTTGGCCGCGGGTGATGGCCCCTAGCGTGTCGAGCCGACGCGCGATCGTCGAGAGGAATCGCTTCTCGGCTTTCACGTCGGTGGCGATCGGGCGAAACAGCGGCGGCTGTGCCTGGTTGGTGCGATTGGTCCGCCCAAGCCCCTGGATCGCGGCATCCGCCTTCCAGCCCGGCTCCAGCAGATAGTGCACCCGCAGCCGCTTGTTCTTGGCCGAGAGCTCGGCGTGGTAGCTGCGCCCGGTGCCGCCGGCATCCGAGAACACGAGGATGCGCTTCTGGTCATCCATGAACGCGGCGGCCTCCGCGAGGTTTGCAGAGGCCGCTCTCGTCTCGACAGCAAGCCGATCCCGGATTCGGACGATCCTTCGCGATCGCCCCGTCACCTCAGCGACCACATCGGTGCTGAACCGCTGGACGATCTGATCGAGCGCACCGGGCACCGGAGCAAGCGAGGCAAGATGCTCGATCATCTGGTCGCGGCGCGCGACCGCCTCGCGGCTCTCGACCGGTTGGCCGTCGCGATAGACTGGCCGCGACAACAGATTACCCTCGCCGTCGGTGAACGGCTCGTAGAGCTGCACCGGGAAGGAATGGGCGAGGTAGTCCAAGACATATTCGCGGGGCGTGATGTCGACCTGGACGTCGCCCCATTCCTCGGTCGGGATCTCAGCCAGGCGGCGCTCCATCAGGGCTTCGCCGGTCGAGACGATCTGGATGACTGCGGCATGGCCAGCTTCGAGATCACGCTTGATCGCGTTGATCAGCGTTGGCGTCTTCATCGAGGTCAGGAGATGTCCGAAGAAACGCTGCTTGGCGGATTCGAAGGCCGAGCGCGCCGCCGACTTGGCTTGGGCATTCAGCGTGCCGGTTGCGCCGGTGATGTTGGCCGCGCGCATCGCAGCCTCAAGATTGTTGTGAATGACCGCGAACGCCTCGGCATAGGCGTCGTAGATCCTGACCTGCTCGTCCGTCAGCCGGTGCTCGAGCAGTTCGTATTCGATGCCCTCGAAGGACAGCGACCGTGCCGCATAAAGCCCGAGCGCCTTGAGATCCCTGGCCATCACCTCCATGGCTGCGACGCCGCCCTCCTCGATCGCCGCAACGAAATCCGCGCGCGTCGCAAACGGGAAGTCCACGCCGCCCCACAATCCGAGCCGCTGGGCATAGGCCAGATTATGGACGGTGGTCGCGCCCGTGGCCGAGACATAGACGACGCGGGCATTGGGCAGCGCGTGCTGCAATCTCAGGCCGGCGCGTCCCTGCTGTGAGGCCGCCTGCTCGCCCCGATCGCCCTTGTTGCCCGCGGCGTTCTGCATCGCATGGCTCTCGTCGAAGATGATCACGCCATCGAAATCCCGTCCTACCCAGTCGACGATCTGGCGGACGCGCGAAAGCTTCTCGGCCTTCTCGTCGGTCCGTAGCGTGGCGTAGGTCGTAAAAAGGATGGCTTGATCGAGCCGGATCGGCGTGCCCTGGCGGAAGCGCGACAGCGGCGTGACCAGCAACCGCTCCATGCCGAGCGCCGCCCAGTCGCGCTGGGCGTCCTCGATCAGCTTGTCGGACTTGCTGACCCAGATCGCCCGGCGCCGGCCCTTCAGCCAATTGTCGAGCAGGATGCCCGCGACCTGGCGGCCTTTCCCGGCGCCCGTGCCATCGCCGAGGAACCAGCCGCGCCGGAAGCGCACCGCGCCCTCGGCATCCTCGTTGGCCGCACAAACCTGATCGAAGGTCTCGTCGACAGTCCAGACACCCGCCAGAAAGCCAGCATGCGCCTCGCCGGCATAGATGATGCTTTCGAGCTGCGCGTCAGACAGGACGCCATCGGCCATGAGCGCAGGCAGCAGATGCGGCCGATAAGACGGCTTGGGTGGCGCGACGGAGGCCATAGCTGCGGATTGCACGAGCTTCGTCGGATGCGGCTGTGCTCCCTGGATTCGGATCGACTGCAGCTGATACGCCTCGTACAGCGCGTCAGTCAGGCGGGGTCCCTCCGCGGGCACATCATCCACCAGCTCGTAAGCGAGCTCACAGCCCGCAGGCTCGAACGACATGGGCGATGGAGAGGAGCAGGGAGAGGCCAATACGCGCCGGTCTCTGGGACGCCGATCGGCACTTGCGTCCACATGCGCAACAAAGCGGCCCGACATGGGCAGCCGCGGCGGCACGAGCGCCGTGATCCAACCAAGCAAGGTCCTCACGTCGGGCGCCATCCCGGCCGACTGCGGAAAGACACGAGGATCCGGCGCCGGCTGCTTGTCGATCACGAGCAGCCGTGTGGTCGTCGTCGTCCCCTGCCGCGCATAGACGTCGCCATCGATCGCAGCAGAGAACACGAGGCGGCCTCGCTCCTGCAGACATACGAAGGCGTCCGTCCAGGTCGGATTGTCCGGCGCAAAACCGGCGGACGTGATGGCAACCAGCCGTCCGCCATCTCCGAGCCTTGCGAGCGCCGAAGAAACATGGCGCAACGTCGTATCGGCCAGAGGGCGATCCACATTCGCGGTCGCCGAGAACGGCGGATTCATCAAGACGACGCTTGGGACAAGAGCGGCATCGAGATGATCATCGATCTGCGCAGCATCGAAACGCGTCACGCTCAGGGCCGGAAACACCAAATCGAGCAAGGCAGCGCGGCTTGCAGCGAGCTCATTGAGCAGGAGCGAGCCGTCGGCGAGCTCCGCGAAGACAGCCAGGCTCCCCGTCCCCGCTGAGGGTTCGAGCACGCGATCCGCCGATGTCACTTGCGCCGCCGCGGCCACGGCGAGCGCCAGCGGCAACGGCGTCGAGAACTGCTGAAAACTCTGGCTCTCCAGTGAGCGCCTGGTATGGCTCGGCAGAAGGGCTGCAATCTTTGCGACCATCGGCAGCATGGCTGAGGGCAAGCCATGGCTCACCTTGATCATCGCCGGACCGTACTTGGCCAGGAACAGAACAGCGGCGACCTCGCAGGCCTCGTACGCCGTCTTCCAATCCCAGCTTCCGTCGGCGTCACTGGCGCCAAATGCGGTCTGCATAGTCAGGCGCAGGCACCTTGCATCGATGCGCTCGCCGCGGGCGAGGATTGGTAGCAGCAACTCAGCTGCACGAAGGACGGCCTTGCCGCGCGCAAGGAGCGCGAAGGATGCCGTAGGGCAGCTCGTCTCGGTGATCATGTCGAGGAACCTCGGAGGAGAGCGGGATGCGGAAGAGCGCCGCCGAATGCTCTCTCTGCCCCAGCGGCCTCACCCGCCCTGCTCCGCCTCTCTCACTCTCGACCCGCTCGAGGAGACGGTGACCTCAATGAAAAAAGCCCGGCCTAGCTGGCCGGGCTTCCATCGACGATTTCTCCGGGCCCGAGGCGATCCTTCCCCGGCGAGGGTCATTCCGCGGCAACGATCTCCTCGACTTCGTCTGCGCCTTCCGTCGCCTCCTCATCCTCGCTGAGGAACGCCGGCAGGCTGTCGGCATCGGCGCCTTCGACCGCCGGTGCCAGATCCGCATCGGCGCCACGCAGCGGCTCCGGCAACCAGCGGCTGCCTTCGAGCAGCCGTTCGGCTTCGCGTGCCATGTCCGGCCTCTTCAGATGCGCGATGAGCTGAACCGAAGCCTCGCCCTTCGCTTCGCGCACCGTCTGCAATATGCGGTGCTTGGTGACGCGCCCGAGGTAATTGTCCACGGTGGGCTTCCAGCCGGCGCTGACCATATCGAGCCCGACGGCGCGCGACAGACGGTCAGCCTGTTCGAGGCGGCCGCGGACACCGTGCGCTGACAGGCGGCCCTGATGCACCCGGTTGGCCGGTTCAAAGATCGCGTTCACGGCCTGTGAGGCGCAATGGGCGAAGAGCTCGGCCTGGGCTGTCCCGTCCATCGCCTTCAACGCTGCCCAGAGGTCCTTGTCGCTGGCAGGCAGTTTCGCCTTCCAGGATGCGTGACGGGCGGCGATCGCCTTGGCCGGAGCGCTGTCCTGCAAGCCGGGCGGCTGCGCCGGAAAGCTCGGCGTACGCAGCGAGATCTCCAGACAATTGAGCGTCGAACCGAACGGATAGAATGTCGCCAGCACGAAGCTGTGCAACACCGCCTGGAACGCGATAGAGGGCTCCTGGCCAAGCGCATCGCGAAGGGCGAGCGTGCGATAGGCTGAGAGCTCGCTGATCAACCGGTCTGGCAAGGGGCGTTCGACATCCTCCCCGTCCTCATCAGACCCATCCTGCTCGCCGTGACCGATGACGATCGTCGGCACCGGTACCCTGCCCGCCACGTCAGGAACGCCGGTCCCGTGATCGCCGTCGGCACCAGCTTCGACATTCGGCTCGTCGCTGGTCGCCGCGACCTCATCCTCTGGACGGACGAAGCCACGGACGACACGGAGGCTGCCCTCGGAGTCGATGCTGACGAACGCGCCGGCCCGCGCCATCTCGGCGGCATCGTAGATCATTGGCCGATCGTCGAACGACTGCAGCGCAGCCTCGATCTCACCGAGACGCCGATCGACGTCCTCAGGCAACTCGTCGGCCTGGCCATAGTCCGCCTCGAGCTTGGCCTGCTCGCTCCGCAAGGCTTCGATAACCGCCTGCTCGTCGGCGGTGAGTTCGGCCGGGTCTCCGTGAAGCTCGCGCAGGCCATGCGTATGTCCGAACGGGAAATCGACGGCGGCTGCGATCCACTTCCAGCCTTCGGCACCGATCCGCTCCGCTTCCGACTGCACCTTCTCAGCCACGAGCCGATCGAGCAGAGCGACGTCCTGCAGCCAGCCACCGTCATCGGCCTCGAACAGGTCCCGCAGCACCACCCCGCCGGCGACCTCGTAAGCGGCAAGTCCGACGAACTGCGCCCTGCGGTCGGACGCCCGCACCGTCTGCTCCGTGAGCTGGCGGCGGATCTGGTAGGGCGCATCGCAACCGGAGCGGCTGACCTTGTCCCAGACGTCCTGCTGGCGCGCATGATCCGCCGTCACCGTAAACGCCATCAACTGCTCGAGCGTCATGCCGTCGGCGGCGTAGACATCAAGCAGCGCTGGCGAGACGGCAGCCAGCCGCAAGCGCTGCTTGACGACCGCAACCGTCACGAAATGCCGCGCCGCGATCTCCTCCTCGCCCATGCCACTGTCGCGCAGCGCCTGAAACGCACGGAACTGATCGAGGGGATGCAGACCGACACGCTGGTCGTTCTCGGCGAGCGAGTCGTCCAGAGCCGAGCCTTGATCGCGGACCACGCAGGGCACAGCTTGCGTCTTCGCCATCCGCTTCTGCTTGACCAGAAGCTCCAGCGCCCGGTAGCGGCGGCCTCCCGCCGGGACCTCGAACATGCCCGTCTCTTTGCCTTCGCCATCGAGGACAGCCCGCACATTCAGGCTTTGCAACAGCGTCCGCTCGGCGATGCTCTCCGCCAGCTGTTCGATCGAAACGCCGCCCTTGATCCGGCGCACATTGGACTGGCTCAGCACCAGCTTATTGAAGGGAATGTCGCGGGACGGCGACAGATTGATCTTCTGGACAGCCTTGGTCATGTCTGGGTTCTCCACGACGGGGGGCCTGGAGCCTCTCTCTCAAGCCTTCACCCGTCGCAAAGCACCTCTCGCCCTCTTCCTCTCCTCTGCTCGCGGAGCACGATGCTCAGGCGACGGCGCGATCCGATCACCTCGGCGAAGCCAGCCGGGTCAGGTGCAAAGCCGAGGAGGTAGTCGGCCACGCGGCTCGCTTGGCTCGCCGCCCTGATGATGGCGCGATTATCCTCGCGTAGGACGTCGAGCCAGAAGCCGATATAGTCGGCGTGGCGCACGGTCGGCACGATGCCAAGCGCGGCGCAGCTGAAGGCCGCGGCGATCTCCGCGATCAATTCTTCAAAGGCGTATTTGCCGCTGCCGAACCGGCCCGACAGATCGCGGTTCAGCCGCGCAGGGTGACCACTCGCATGGGCGAGCTCATGCAAGGCCGTGCGGTGCCAGTTGATCGGCTCGAAGAAAGCGGCAGGCGGTGGCACCTGCACGAAATCTTCGACAGGCGCGTAGAAGGCCCGATCGCCGCCAATCCGGAAGTCGACACCACTGTTCGCAATCAACGTCTCCACCACTGGCTCGATCGTCGTCGGCGGCGGTGGCGGCACCGCGCTCGCGATGTCCGCTGGCAGAGCCTCGCACTGGTCGGTGTTGAAGACGGTGAAGCGCTTCAGAAACGGAATCGCCTGTGCCTCTTCGCCGGCCTCGCGGGCACGCTGCCGTTCATCCGTTGGCACGAAGCGATCGGCATAGACGACCGTGACGCCGCGCTCGCCTTTGCGGACATGCCCACCCAGGGACAAAGTCTGCCGGAACGTCAGCCAGCTCTGGCGGGCAAAGCCCCGCTCGATCACTGCGCCCCAGAGGATCAGGACGTTGATCCCGGAATACGGCCGACCCGTCGAGGCATTTCTCGGCAAGGCAAGCTGAGCCTTCGCCGCTCGCGTTCCCCAAGGCTGCACCCAGCGCACGCGGCCGGACTCCAGTTCGCCGATGATCTTGCTCGTGATCTCCTCATAGAGGCTCGCCCGGTCATCGCCAGCGCGAGCACCAACTCTCCGTCCCTGCATCGCGGATCTCCGCGACGGGCGCGGCGGAACTCTCTCGCCGCTTCCAACCCGTCACGGCCAACCCGGCCTGCACTCTTCCTCTTCGTAAATTTGCGTCCAAACGTATTGTATGTGGCTAACCCAACGCGCCTCATTCGATGCTTCAGGGATGGAAGCCGTCGACCGAACGGATTGCAGCTAAAACGATGAAGTCTTTGGCCAACGCTGAGAACACCTTTTTGGGTCCGTGCCGACCAGATCGGCCCATACAATCTTGATTGTTCTTGCGTTGCGACGGATGTCTACGCGGTGAGGACCCGACTGGCCTTCGACCAGTCGGGCTAATCCAGGTGGGTTGCTACCAGCACGTTCGTTGCTGCTCAGGCCGCCTCCTCAGCTACATCGCCGGTCGCACAGACTGTCGAGGCTTAGGTTCGTCGCCGGCAGCAGGAGCTACCTTCCACGTTAGAAGCGATGCGATAGCCTGATCCGCTGTTTTCAGGAGTTTCCTTAACTGCGGGCACTCAGGATAATGTCGAGCAAGAATCGCTTTGATCTCGCCAAGACTCGCAATATGCCGATGCAAACTCCCTGGCACTGCAGCGAGCGGATCGCTCTCCGGGAGCTCGTGATAATATAGATCAAAGAACACCTCATCGGAAAGCTCGTCACGGCCGTACTCATGCTCGGCCCTACTATCGAGCTCGCAACGCATTGCCTCGATCCTGCGGTAAACGCCCGCACGGCCTCTCGTTCCGATCAGCACGGACTTCAGAAGCCTTCCAACCGCCTTGTGTTGTTCAATCGGCATTCGGGCCTTCGGCCAACGCCGCGTCCCCGAAAGAAGGCTATTGTACTCGGTAGAGTTTATTGGTCGCGCCCGGTTACCGAGAGTCTTGACCTCGCGAGCTTTTGCCGCGATCTCCGCCATGCGGCCCGGACTGACGAACGCGGGCGCCGTCGGCCTTGACTCTCCCTGCCAGTCAGAAATCACGATCGGAGGGGGAGCATCTGCCAATCGCGAGATCAGCGGCTCCAGCGAGTATCCCTTCGACACGTCAGCCAAAAGAAAGAGCGACGTGCCATCGTCGGGCCGATACATGCCCTTCCACGGTGCCTTGACAACAGCCCAGCCATGCCGGGCCGCCCATTCGTGCTGCTCTGGCGTCACACCACCACGGGAGTACGGCTCGCTGGTACGGATGAAGCCTTTCGCGACCGGATCGTACCAACCAGCATCATGGTCAGACCCAGGCATCCGATTTTGGAAGGATCCCTTGGGGAAGGAGCGATTTGCACCTGAAGGAACAAGCCCGGTCGCTTCCATAAACTGGATCTTCCTTGCAATCTTGCAGGCGGCTTCACGCGCAGCCTCCTGCGACGGTTCGGTGTAGAGATCCGCAAGATGATCCGGACCTTCGCGCCGCATCGCGGCTAGCCCGTTCTTGTATTGCGGGGGCTTCACCAGCGCATCGAGCGGCTTGCCAAGCCACATCTTAAGAATCTCGCAGCCCGTGGAACTGGTCGTTCGATCTCGCCAGAGGACGGAGATGTAGAGAGCGAATGCGCGCTGGGCTGTGGCGCGCTTTTCACCAAGCGCTCGCTGGGCATGCCTGTAGTTCTCGAACCCAGCAGCCATCGAGGCCTTATGCAAGGCAACAATATGCGAAACGCCCTCCAGTTTCTTGAGGCGCTTGGCAAGCTGCTTGATGCCAGAGATTGAGGATGGACGAACATGATTGTTCGACATGTCAGGTCTCCCGGCTCTAAACGAAGCGTCGCCCGTCAACCACCTCTCGAGCCCGACAAGACATGACGGGAGCGATCGATAAGGGCAGCGCCTCAACGGCTTCGCTATGACGGGCGGCGGGCTCCTGCCGAGAGCCAACTCAAGCATGCCACAACCCTGGCCTGCATGGGAAGACCGCTCCTATGAAACGGAGCAGAACCCACAGCTTCTGGTGACTCAGTCGTGACAAAGAGCCAGCCCGGCCTGATACCCTGGCGTACTGTCGGGACGCCGAGATCGAACTTGTTCTCAAGGCCCGCGCCGGGGTACGGGCGATCGTTGCGCTGGACGAGATTCACCGCCAACATCCCGATCTCAATCCCAACATCCAGCGTACGCGGGAGCGACGGATTACTGCATGGCGCACGTTGCAAAGCGGCCGCCGAGGTTGATTTGGAAGTCAGCCCAATTGCCACAATCCTTGCTCTCCACGTCGGAGCAGCTCTCGACGACTCGGCTTTAGGTTGTGTAAGTTACGGAAATGCAGCCGACATGAGCGCCAGAAATGCTACTTTCGGATGGCTCTGCCGTTCGCGCCCGCGCGCTGCGAGACGGCTGGCTCAAGACCACGGTGGGAGACCTGGGTTGCTGTCTCGATACAGCGGCGGGGGCCGTTGCGAGACTGCTGGGCCATCCGATTGGGGGAAGAGCCGGACGAACGATCGAGACGCTATCGCCACGGAAGCAGATGGCCGCGAAGGCACGCTCCCTCAGCGTGATCCATGGGCTAGGTCCACTCCCGATGCATACCGACGGCGCATATCGGCTGGAACCGCCCCGGTTTGTCATTCTCGTGTGCACATCGCCAGGCAGTTCTCCAGTCCCAACAACGTTGACACGATACCGGGACCTCCGGATCAGCGCCTCGGAGCGTGCCCGTCTTGAAGCCGCTCCTTTTCTCGTCCGCAACGGCAGGCAGTCCTTCTATTCAACAATCTGCGGCAGATCCCGGCCGTTCATCCGCTATGACGCGGGCTGCATGGTGCCGCAGGGGATGGAGAGCGGTACGGTATTCCATCTCATGGCCAAGCGCGCGCGGGATGCCGGACCGACCCTTGTTTCCTGGCGTACAGGTGATGTTCTCGTGATTGATAATTGGAATGTCTTGCATGGACGCGGGCACGGGCCTGCAGAAGCCTCGCAGGACAGGAGACTCCTGAGAGTGAGCGTCCAATGAAAACTCAGGATCCAAAGACCCCCGCCATCGTGGCGGCCCTCTCGGCAGACGCTCTGATGGGAAAGTCGCAGGCGTATATCGGGCGGGCGCTGGCAGCCAAGGCAGCAGGGACCATGGGCGAATACCAGCTTTGGGCCTCCCTCGCCCTTGAACTGGTCGGCAAGGCGGCGCTCGCAAACATCCACCCGTGCCTAGTGGCCGACCCGAACAGCTATGTCTCGTTGTTCGCTGCGGCAGGCATGAATGTCAGCCCGGACATCAAGACCATTACCGCCAAGACCCTGTTCGAACGCCTTGCGCACGTTTCGAAGCGGTTTAATGAGAAGACGAAAAACTTCTGCATCAACATGAGCGAGAGGCGGAACGCGGAGCTTCATTCCGGTGAGGCTCCCTTCGAAGGCGTTGTCGCTTCGTCGTGGGAGGGCCGTTATTGGCACACGGTGGAAATCATTCTTGAGGGGTGCGGAAGCTCGATCGAGTCCTGGCTCGGCGTCGACAAAGCCAAGGTCCCGAAGGCACTGCTGGCAGAATACACGCATGCAACAAAACAAGCGGCTGCAATCCGGGTCGAGACGGCTGCCGAGGCCTTCAACGCGTTGGCGAAGAAGCAACGCGACGCAGCCCATGCCCGTGCCGCTGCTGTCGACGTCTGGAATATCCGGCCGAGCTTCAGGCTGCTAGCAGATCACATCTGGGAGGCGGAATGTCCGGCATGCAAGTCACGCTCCTTTTTGGCCGGCGTTAAATTTGATGAGGAGGTCTCCGAAGATGACAACGGAGACGATCCCTACGAAGAGTTGGTCGACGTTTCTTATGTCGCGGAAGAATTCCTGTGCACATCCTGCGGCCTGCACCTCGATAATCGCGATGCGATCCAAGCGGTTGGGCTGGACGTCGACCACATCGAAACGGAAACACGCCAGCGAGAGTACGAGCCCGATTATGGCAATGATTGACAATGTTCATACTTCGAGAGCCCCTTATGCTGAAAAGAACTGCGTTTCCACCCCAAGAGGCGTGGCGGGCCTCGAGCTGTTCGAGGCGCACGACTTCATAGAGCGTCCGCGATCGGAACTAAGCGGAGCGTTCGGCCCGTTCGTCGATCAGCTCCATGCACGTAGCGCGGCGCGCCATCCAGGATTGGAGACGCTATGAGCGGCACGCCTTTGGCCGAGCCGAGGGTTATTTTCAGGCACGCTCTCGCTCGAAGGTGGCACCGTGGAGGCTTCGGCAACCATCGGCATCGACGCCTTTGGCGAGCTGACGTTTGAACTCACGCCGATTCCTCTTTCGCCACGCTCGGGGGGCGTTCTTCTCAACTGGCATCAGGAGAAGAGCGCCGTGGTCTGTTTTTCGTTCCGGGGCTTGGCCGAAGACGGCACGCGCTTCGAGACAGAGCATCTCTTTCTCTCAAGCCTGGTAACGGCCTCAGACCAGGCGAGCGGTGAGCGTCTCCCGTCGCCAAGGAGCGCGCCAAGCAGATGAGCCAGCGCCGGCGCGGCGGCCGGCTCCGAAGCTGGTGTCGCGGCCGGCGAGCTACGCGACATTCGTCGCGCGCTTTTCGTATTTTACCATGCCTGAAATGAATGACCGATTCCGAAGCTCATAGGGCCCTAGAATATTCAGAGAAATTGGACCTGACGCGCCGATGTAACGGCCCGAATTTTCCGTCGATCCTCTCCCCACTGGAGACAGTACGACCTTTGCTCATCGATGATCCGGCTGCCCTCACGCTGACAATAACTGGCCCCAGCGGAGCGAAGACAGAGAAGGCACCCGCAGGAGGGTCAGCATCGCGGCCGCCGCGTCAGCGGAGGGACCCGGGACCGAGTGCCGTCGCGAGACCGGTCAACAAGGCACCCGCATTCGGGACAGTGATAGCGGTGCCGCGCAGCGACAGTCCCGAACGCGAGTGCCTCCGGCGAGCGACACCATCGACGGCAGCATCCGGAGCAATGAACTACCGCTCGGCAGCTTGTACACGTTGAAATTCTCGTTCTCCCGCTTGTCAGCTGACTCCTTCCTCGGTCATCCTGCCGAATCACTTCTCCAGACCAACGGAGGCGACACTATGAATACGAACCAAGACAGATATCTTGCTGGTGAGCCGTTGAATTCACAGGACCTGCAGAGCGAACGCCTAGCTTGCCTCGCCCATCCCTGCGGCGGCGAGACCATCTATCTCAATACGGGCGACGTCGACCGGTACGTTCGCGATCCGGATGGTTTTGCAGCTGAGCACTTTGGGCTCAGTAAGTCCGACTATCGCGAATGGGTCTTCCACGGAGGTCATGCACTATGTGCTGCGCAGACCAAGGCCGGAAAGCCATGTCGCAACTTCGTGACTCGCCATGGGACTGATGCGGCTGAATGGAAGGCCGCACATCGCAGTGAGTATTGCGGCTCACATCGCCATTTGGGCTGAGGCGCGCGGTGGTCTTGGGCACGCCAGAGACCTAATTGCCACCCGGCGACGACCGCCCGCGGGGGCTAGCCACCGCGCGATGGGTCAATCGGCAACCCGGTGTGGGTGTCCCCAAGATGTGGATTCGTTTTCGACGACCGCAATGCTGAAACGTCTTATCGCTACCGTCGCTGTCTTCGCGCTGACCGGGCCGGCGAACGCATTTTACACTGAGTGCACGGCTTCGAAAAGATGCTGAGCTTGCCAACCGTGTTAACCGGCCGGGCGGCAACACCGACTCGCGTTTCCAGCCTGTAGACAAGGGCGACAAGGTCGCCTTTCGAGATAAGTTCGAAAGTTGGTGATTCGTATTGCACAGCAAGGATGGTATCCTCGACTACGGCTGGCACCCGAGAACATCCTGACTAGGTGCACAAAGATGGACGGCACGTCGTAACGTCAAATTGGCGCGCTGCTTCAAGACCTGCGCAATGGCGAAACATGAATGATTCTTCCGACATCCACGCCTATTTGAGGGCCGCAGAAGCCGCTGAGCGTGACAGCCTTGTGGAGCACAAGAGCTTGCTCGCTTTTGCCGGTGAATTGGACCAGCATTTCAGAACCCTAGTGACCGGCCGAGCCTACTGCTCTCACCCGGCCATCGCCCTGCTGGGCATGAACGCCCATGCGTCCTATCTCGCTGCGCTTAGCACGGCGCTACGAGGTCAATCGCCGCCAACATTCATGGTAGTCCGAGGCTGCATCGAAAGCGCCTCGTATGCTTTCTTGATTGGCGACGACCAGTCGGACGGTGACGTTTGGGTTCGGCGGGAGGAAGAACCCCAAGCGGTCAAGGCAAGATTCACGGTGAACCGCGCCGTCCAAAAACTGACGTCGGTGGATCCCAATTTGGGTAAACTTCTAAAATCGAGCTACGACTGGACAATTGAGTTCGGCGCTCACCCAAACAAACGATCTATTCTTGATCACTTGCGTGAAGGAGACCCTCATCCGGAAGGCCATCAGTTCTCGCTGATTTACATTCATGGCAGCGACTCTCTCGCTGTCTTAAGGTGCATAGCCGCCTGCATCGAGAACGGAAGCATGGCAATAGCTCTGTTAAGTCATGCCATGCCCAGTCATCCAGAAGGTGAGCGAGTTTTCGCGGAAAACCGGGAATCAATTTCACGTTTTCAGAAACACATGGCGGATGAAGGTTATTTCACACCATAGCACATTCGCCTTTTGTTTTGCTGCCGACAGCTACCTGCAATTGATGTCGCATCTTAGGCCATGCAACGCAAAAGACGACTGCTACCAAAGTCCTACATGGGCAATAAATAACTCTATTCAATCACAAGATCGGGGCCTCAAAAACCAAGCGCCAAACCAGATCGGAAGAGCACACGTCTGAACTCCAGT